>JAUIHW010000017.1 GCA_030431775.1 Gammaproteobacteria bacterium | reverse complement strand
CACGTGGCCCGCCTCATGCGCTCTGACTTCGGTCTCCATTTTCATGGCTTCGAGAATCAACAGCACATCACCCGCCTGCACGGCATCACCCGCGCTGATATTCACCCGCACAATGTTCCCGGCCAGTGGTGCAGGCAGCACACTGCCTGGAGCGGACGCTGCCGGCGGCGGCGCGGGCGCTGCAGGGGCGGGCTGCGCGGCTTCGATGGTCTCAATGCGACCGCCTTCGGCCACGACCACCTGATAAGCATGACCATCGACGGTGACTGTGTAGCTGGCGGGGCCCGCACCCTCAGCAGAACCGGAAGGAGACGCCGCGACTGGCGCAGCGGCCGGTGCCGATGCTGCGGCTTCGTCGCCCGGGTGCGGCTCAAACGCCGTCAAATCACCGCGATTTTTCAAAAACTTCAGCCCGATCTGCTGGAACAATGCATAGATCATCACGTCATCCACGAGCGGGTCAGACAGCGTTATCTGCTGCTCGCTGGCCAGAGTTTGTAATTCGTCCGTCAGACTCTGCAGCTCAGCACCGAGCACATCGGCCGGCCGGCAAGATATGGGCTCACCGCCTTCCAGCACGCGGGCCTGTAACTCGGCATTGACCGGGGCGGCTGTCGCCCCGTACTCTCCTTTTAATACGCCAGCCGTTTCCCGGGCGATGGTCTGGTAGCGCTTGCCACTCAGTACGTTCAACACCGCCTGGGTGCCAACAATTTGCGATGTCGGTGTCACCAGAGGAATGTAGCCGAGGTCTACCCGAACCTTTGGAATTTCCTCAAGCACTTCGCCAAGCCGCTGCTCGGCACCCTGCTCTCGCAACTGGTTTTCCATATTTGTCAGCATGCCTCCAGGCACCTGGGCAACCAGAATACGTGCGTCTATGCCCCGCAGTGAGCCCTCGAATTTCGCGTATTTCTTCCGCACTTCGCGGAAGTAGGCAGCAATGCTTTCCAGCTTGTTGATATCCAGCCCAGTGTCGCGACCAGTACCTTCCAAAATCGCGACCACCGTTTCCGTCGGTGTGTGGCCGTAGGTCATGCTCATTGAGGAAATCGAGGTATCAACATTATCGATCCCAGCCTCAACCGCCTTGAGTATGGTGGCCGTCGACAGGCCGGTTGTCGCATGACAGTGCATATGAATCGGTATATCGAGCGCCTTCTTCAATTCACCGACCAGTTCATAGGCTGTATAGGGTTTCAGCAGGCCCGCCATGTCCTTGATGGCCAGACTTTCCGCCCCCAGGTCTTCGATTTCGCGCGCCAGGTCAAGCCAGGTTTGCAAGGTATGAACCGGGCTGACCGTGTAAGAGATCGTGCCCTGGGCATGTTTGCCATTTGCCAGCACGGCTTTAACGGCTGTGCGCAGGTTGCGCGGGTCGTTCATCGCATCGAACACCCGAAATACATCCACACCATTAACCGCAGCGCGCTCGACAAATTTCTCGACCACGTCGTCGGCATAGTGCCGATAGCCAAGCAGGTTCTGCCCACGCAGCAACATTTGTTGCGGTGTGTTAGGCATGGCTTTTTTCAGTTCGCGAATGCGATCCCAGGGATCTTCCCCCAAATAGCGGATACAGGCATCAAAAGTCGCGCCTCCCCAGGATTCCAGGGACCAAAAACCAATCTTGTCTAGCTCAGCAGCAATGGGCAGCATGTCATCGAGACGAAAGCGGGTGGCCAATAAACTCTGATGCGCATCGCGAAGCACCACGTCGGTGATGCCTAAAGGATTGTTCTCACTCATTTGTTTCTGTGCTGGTGTAAAGCTGCCGTGATTGCAGCTACGTGTCGTGGGTCAGGCTTTTTGTCAGAGGGCATCACCGGGGCAACGGGATAGCGCCGTGCGAATGCTGACATTATTCCGGTAGCCGCTACCAGAAAGCTGAGAAAAACAAATACCACGCCCATACCATACAGCATGAGGCTGAGACCTTGTTCAATCAGTGATGCGTCCGACATGGCGGGCAATTTACCACGCCCGCGCTGACGAAGGGAGGTTTTTCTAAGCCTTCTGCTCCCGACTTTCGAGAAAGAAAGACATAAAAAAGCCCACACGAGGTGGGCTTAGAAAGGGTAGTTTCTGTCGGCCTGGACAGGGAGTGTTTCGTGCGAAACAGACTCCTACGCTGGATACACCTTATTTGCTAAGGTCGTTAACAGCGATAGCGCCCAAAAGGCCGAGAGAAACAATCAACATGGCAGTCATAACTACTGATGTCATTACAAGTCCTCCTTTAGGTCTTCGGTTTCGTCGAGACACTAATATAAGGATGCCTAGCAAATAACTCAAATATATTTAGATTATGTCGAATATGAATACAATTCATGTTAATATGTTTTTACCATGCTTATCAACAGCTTGGAGTCATCTTAATGAACAAGCCTCTAGCCCAGATTGATTTAAACCTTCTGGTCGCGCTCAGAACACTGCTCGAAGAGCGCAGCGTTACGAAAGCCGCAGAGCGCCTCTATATAACCCAGCCGGCGATGAGCAAAACATTACAGAGGCTTCGAGAGCTGTTCGAAGACGAGCTGTTTACCCGCTCATCCAAAGGTCTGGTACCCACTCCGAAAACACTCGAGCTTGAACAGCCGCTGCTGCAAGTACTGGAGTTTATGGAATCGAGCCTGTTCGGCTCAGAATTCCATCCGGCCACTGCCAAGGGCGAAATTCATATCTGTGCACCGGAGATGTTTGTGATGACCAGCTTGCCGGACCTGGCGAGCTATCTGTTTAACGAGGCGCCCGGCGTGCATTTGAAATCACGCAACCTGCTGGACGATTATGCCGATATGCTGGCCAATGGTACGCTGGACTTCGCGATCTACCTCGACCAGCAGCTTGGTGATGAATACGCGACTTTCCCTTTATATACCGGCTCACCCAGCATTTGGCTGCCCGCCGACCATGAACTTGCCGAGCAACCATCTCTCAGCATCAGCGACCTGATCGACATGCCTTACGTGAGTGTTTTCCTGCCGGGCATCGCCCCGCTGGAAATCAGCGGCATGCAAACTCTTTTTGCCTCACACGGGATACAGGTCCACAATATTTTGCGCACCACCCAGTTGCTAATTGCCATGGAGGTGATTTGTCGCCAGGGGGCCTTTATGCTTGGGCCACAGAACTTGTCGGACTCCCGCCTCGCCAGTGCCTCAATCGTGTCCCGGCCTTTGGAAGACAGTGAATTCAAATCTTTGCTGCAGGTGGACGCGGTACTGATCCAACACCAACGCAGCCTGAACTCGCCGTTGCACAATTGGATCCGGGAACTTATTTTATCGCGTTATTCGGATACTGACGCTTCGCCGACAGGCTACCCATAGCCCCGTCAGTACGCCGCGAGCTCGTTAATTAGTTACAATAGGGCAGGTTTAGACATGTTTATAGATCGATGTTCAGTGAATTAAAAGCGCAGCCAGCCGACCCGATCCTGGGTCTGTCCATCAAGTACCGCGAGGACAGTAACCCAAATAAAATCGATATGGGACCGGGCATTTACAAGGATGAGCGTGGCCACACCCCGATTCTCGGCTGTGTGAAGGCCGCGGAGCAACAACGGTTTGAAGCCGAGCAAAGCAAAGCTTACCTGGGTTCCTCAGGCTCCGCTTTATTCAACGAAAAGATCACCCAGCTGAATCTCGGCGAGCATCGGGTTATTCATGAAAACCGGGTACGCACGGTATCAACACCCGGTGGCACCGGCGCTCTTCGAATTGCCGGTGAGCTAATCAACGCCAGCCGTCCCGGGGCGACAATCTGGGTCAGCAATCCGACCTGGGCCAACCACGCCGGCGTGTTTACGGCGGCAGGCCTGCAGGTAAAAACCTACCCGTATTATGACTATGATAATAAGTGTCTAGACTTTGCCGGCATGCGCAACGCGCTGAGCGCCGTATCCAAAAACGATGCCGTATTGCTGCATGCCTGCTGTCACAACCCCAGCGGTATGGATTTGAGCCAGGAGCAATGGCAGGAAGTGGCCGCTCTCGCCAACAGACTTGGCTTCCTGCCCGTGGTCGACATGGCCTATCAGGGTTTCGGCAGTGGTGTCGATGAGGACGCCTATGGGCTGCGACTGCTGGCCGACAGCGTCGAAGAGCTACTTTATTGCAGCTCCTGTTCGAAAAACTTTGGCCTTTATCGGGATCGCATTGGCGCCTTGTCGATTATTGCTGACAGTCCGCGGGCCACCGATATTCTGTACTCAGTGTTACTTCCAGTCATTCGGGTCAATTATTCAATGCCGCCTGCCCATGGAGCGGCTATCGTTGAAGCGATATTAACGTCTGCTGAGCTGACCGGGCAATGGCAGCAAGAGCTGCGCTTGATGCGCGAACGCATCGCCGGTATGCGTCAGTTGCTGGTTGACAAATTGCAGGCCGCCGGAGTCGATCGCGATTTCAGTTTCATCACCAGACAGAATGGCATGTTTTCATTCCTCGGTATCGACGCAAATCAAGTACAACAACTGCAGGACGAATTCAGCATCTATATGGTGGGCTCCAGCCGTATCAATGTGGCTGCCATCACGCCGACCAATGTCGACTACCTGGCAGAGTCAATCGCTACAGTGCTGTGACCTGCAGCGCTGTCCTGGCAACCACAATTCCGTCGCAATCCGCGTACAGGTAATCGCCCGGCTTCAGCTCGACGCCGTCGATCTGTAATGGACAATTCAACACGCCTTCGGTAACCGGTATGTACTTGCGTGGGCAGGTTCCAAGCGCAAACAGGGCAACTGGAATATCGCGGATTTGCGCCGTGTCCCTGACGTAGCCATTCACCACAATGCCGGCATAGCGGTTTTGCGCAGCAAAATTCATCAGGTTCTCACCAACCACGGCGTAAAAGGCCTTGTCTACATCGACCACGACTACTTTTCCCGCACCATCACAGTCGCGCAGCAGCTCAATCAGCGTACTGTTGTTTTTATCAAGGCGGACGGTAATAACATCGCCCTCGCATTTGTCGACTCCGCCATAATTTTTGTACGCTGCGCCCAGCACGGCAACTTTGTCGGAGTGCTCATCGCAAATATCAGCGGTGTAGAAAGTCATTGTGCTGCCAGCCAGGTAAGGAAGGAGCAGAATTTTAGCATCGCAATAGCGATTTTCACATGAACAGCTGATATCCTTGCCGCTATTTTTCTGGGGCCCTGCCCCACACTGATTCCGGACCCCTGACTCTATGAAAGTAGTTACCGGCGTAGTGGGTAACGATATCCACGTGGTCGCCAATCGACTTATTGATCTGTCGCTACAAGCACGCGGCTACGAGGTATTCAATCTTGGCGTCAACACGCACCTCGATGAGTTTTTCGATGCGGTGGTGGAAACGGGGGCCGAGGTACTGATGATATCCTCATTGAACGGCGAGGCCGAGGGCTGGGGCCGGGAAGTCAAACTGCTGAAATCCAAATATCAGGGCCTGGATGATCTGATCATGATGATTGGTGGCAATCTCGTCGTCGGCAGCGGCAACCCCGAAGACATTGTCAGTCGCTATAAAGGCTACGGATTCGACCTGGTTTGTCACCAAATCGATTTGAATACCGGTTTGGACATGCTGCAGCAGTTCATTGCTGAACGGAGCGGATCATGAGCTTGCTGCAGGAAGAACGCGAAGTCATTCTCAACAATGAATACCTTGATTCATTTGATTTCGCTGAAGTTGAGGAATTTGTCCGCAATGCCAGCCGAGAACTCTTTATCTCGCACCACTTCAAGCGCAACGAGAAAATGCTTGTCCAGCCGAGAGGCGGGTTTCCAACCTACAAACAACAATACGCCTTGTATGAGTTTTTTGTCGACGCGCAGGTCGACGTTCTGCCCCTGACCATCGATTCCAATACCCGCCTGAATGATTACGCCACCGCCCAGAAAATGTTGCGCCTGAGCGAAGAAAACGACAAGGACATGCTGAACGGTTACCCACTGGTTACCCACGGCTACCGGACGACGCGGCGGATGATTACCCATTTTAATAAACCTGTCAGCCTGCGCCACGGCACTCCGGATGCACGCCTGCTGATTGAAACGGCAATTGCGTCCGGCATTTTTGAAATAGAGGGCGGGCCCATCACCTATCTGCTGCCCTACTCCAAGAACTTCCCGCTGGACAAGGCGTTTCTGTACTGGAAATATGTCGAGCGGGTCTGCGCACGCTATTCCGAATTGAACGAAGCCATTAACCGCGAGTCCTTTGGCCCGCTCACGGCTACATTGGTGCCCCCATCCATCACCATCGTCATTCAGCTGCTGGAAATGCTGCTTGCCCTGGAGGAAGGCGTCAAATCGTTCTCAGTATCCTTCGCGCAGCAGGGTTCAATGCTGCAGGACATCGTCACCGGCAGGGTGCTGCGGAAAATGGCCGCGCATTATGCATCCGGCACCGCTTACTCTGACGCGGCAATCCATCTGGTCTACCACCAGTGGATGGGCGCATTTCCCAGCAATCAGAATTTTGCCGACCAGCTGATCAACCTCTCCACCATTATCGCTTCGATGGTAGGTGCCGATAAAATCATCACCAAGACCCGGGAAGAAGCCACCGGGATTCCAACCAAAGAAGCGAACGCCAAAACTGTCGCCGACACCCAGTATTGTTTGCGCATACTGAATGGGCTGCCTGAAGTGGTTGACGAGGAGGAGGAAGAGATTCTCAGCCTGGAGGTCACCGCAATAATGGACGCAGTTTTTAGTGACCCGGCAGACACACTGTGGCGCAAAGTATTCAATAGCATCAAAAATGGTGTTATTGATGTACCGTTCTCTCCGCATATCATCAACCAGAATGAAATGATTACCATTCGGGACGCCGACAAGAACATACGGATCATGGAGCGCGGCAAGGTGCCGATTCCAGAGCGTTGCTATCGGTACGAACGCGCACAATGCGATCTAAGCAAAGACCGAACCAGCATCGTCAATGACATTATTCACGACATAGGGATCATGCAATGGTGAGCACGGCCACTGACGAAAAGCTGTTGATCGATGTCGGCAGCACCTACATCAAAGTATGCAGCCCGTCGACAATTGAGCAGCATTTTCGAGACTTCAACAAGGACATACTCGACGACCTGATCGACAAATGTGGTAATGCAGTCAATCAATTTAAGCCGGAAGATATCCATATATGCTCTTCGGCAAATGGCGGACTCAGCGCGCTGATCATTGGTTTGAGCCATAATTTTTCGTTGAGGTACGCTACCAATATCGCGTTCAATTCCGGCATCAATATAATCGATACGGTGCTGTATCAGGACATCGCCGACTATTCGGTTCCCAGTGACCGGGTTGACGTTGTTATTATCGTGGGCGGTATCGACAGCCGCAACCAGGCTTTCTCGGACAAGCTGTTCAACTATATCGACAATCTTGATTACTCCAACATCGTGTTCGCTGGAGGCAGCAAGAACGCCGCACTGCTACAGCAACGCATACCCAGGCTCGTGACTCTGCCAAATGTAATCGACAATCGCTTACATATTGTTGAAGCGCACCTTAGAGAATACCTGGTCAACCTGTATCAACAGGACATCGAAGGGAAAGAGGACATCAAAAACCTGTACCAGATTACGTCAAACCAGATATTTTCAACACCCTACATTGTCAATCGCGCTTTACCACAGATCGGAGACCGCTTTGCAGTGGCCAGCCCCTTCATTTTACTGGATATTGGTGGTGCCACCACGGACATTCATTATTCCAAGGACCTCGTTGAAGACAACATGGTCACTGAGAACGAATACGACCGTCTGGTGTTCAAGAGATTGGGCGTCTACCGATCTCGACAATCACTGGTGTTGGCGGCTCAAAGCAATGAATTCGTCTACGAATTGTTGGCCACCCTGAACGTGACGGAAAATATCTTGTCTGAACACAGTGAGCGGGCCACGAAGGTGCTCATGCAGTTGGCAATATTTCTGGTGCTTTGCAAAATGTCGCACTTCCGTAAGGCCTATATTAATCTGAAATTACTGGCCATCAATTCGATTGTACTCACCGGCGGTATTACCAAGGTTCTGACGGATGAGGATATTGATTTGATCATCGCTTTTTTCTACAGAAAAATACTCAATTCCGAGCACCGTCCCACGACAATTCTGGACCTTAACTACGATATCTGGACCCTCGGCTCGCAAGGGGAAACATCATGTCAATAAACTGTATTCGCACCTTACTGGAAGACGCAGCAAGCCGTCATGCGGATAAAACTGCACTGATCTTCGAAGACAAACGCATGAGTTATGCTGACCTGATAAGCAGGGTCGATCAGGTTGCTTGCTATTTGAGCGAACTGGGTCTGCCAAAAAACTCCCGTATTGGTGTTTATTCCAGCAAAGGCATTGATCAGGTAATTGCAATCCTCGCGATCCTGTCTACCGACTACATTCTGGTTCCTCTCACCAAACTACTGCAGCCGGAGCAAGTCGAATACATTATTAATGACTGTGGTATCCGTTGCATTATTACCGATAAACTGAAACTTGAAAGTATCGAAGAGATTGAATTTGACGGACATATAATTTCTTACGAAACACCGGGCAAAGACATCGCCTCTTTTGATGAAATTTACAAGTACTACAACCGGCCCTATTGTTGTGATATCAGCGGACATAACAATGCGGTCATTACCTATTCCTTCGGCTTGAGTGGAACACCCAAAGGAATCGTTATCTCCCACCGCAACCTGATCGACTCGGCTCGTGTGGTGGCGCAATACCTACAGCTCGCGGAGAATGATGTTATTTCCGGCATCCTCATTTTCAACCTGGACTATGGGCTTAATCAGATCTTCTGCACGCTGTATAAAGGGGCAACGCTGGCGCTCCACCGTTTCATTCTTCCGGAGGATTTCTTCAACCACCTGATCGATGACCAGGTGACAGTGCTACCACTAATGCCGGTCAACATTTCGCAAATGTTTGACGAGGATTTACAGCGCATTCCAAGCCCAGAGCTGTTTGATGGCCTGAAAACTATCACCTCTTCGGGCGGCAATGTGACCGCGAAGATGATTGCCGACTGTAAACGCACTTTCCGCAATGCCGACTTTTACTCAATGCACGGCCTCACCGAAGCCTTTCGCTCGACCTACCTCGACCCTTCGCAGGTAAAGATCAGGCCAAAGTCAATTGGCAAGCCCATTCCGGACGTAGAACTGTATGTCCTGAATGAGAATGGCAAGGAATGTGCCCCGCGTGAGGTTGGCGAACTGATTCATCGTGGCGGGTACATCTATCGCGGTTTCTGGAATGCACCGGAGCAGAATGCCCTGCGATTCAAATCCATCAATATTCTGAAAGATGTCATTGAGCTCGAAGGCCAACTGTGTGACGAAATTGTGGTTGCCTCGGGCGATTACGTATACAAAGACGAAGAAGGCTATTTCTATTTTGTGTCCAGAAAAGATGACATGATAAAAACCCGGGGGTTTCGGGTTTCTCCGTATGAAATCGAATCGGTTGTTGCAGAAAACCTTCCGCAAATCGAGCAGTGTGCTGTTATAGCCCTGGAAAACGAACTTATTGAAGAGGAAATCGTACTGGTTTACTCAGCACCCAGCGAGATTACCGAGAAAGAAATTCTGTTCGAACTTAAGAAGCACCTGGCGTCGTATATGATTCCCGCCAAGGTGGTGTATCGTAAGTCGCTGCCGCTGGTACAAAGCGACAAAAACCGTGTTAATAAAGAACTTTTGAAACGTGACATTGCCGGCAACTTCGACGAGCTCTGACAGAGCCTTGAAGCCTGCTATACAGCCTGCAAATAATCGTCTTTCAGCTGACGCTTGAACAGTTTCCCTGTTGCCCCCTTGGGCAGCGGCTGCTCCTGCACCCTAATGGTTTTCGGTACTTTGTAAGCGGCCAGGTTATCCGCGAGATGCTGGCGTAATTCGCCTTCATCCAGCTTTTCACCGAAAGCGACCATCACCAACTCTTCACCCATCGCGTCATCCGGCACGCCAAACACTACGGCCTCGTGCACTGCGGGTAATCTGTAGGCGACATCCTCGATCTCGCCGGGAAATATGTTTTCACCACCGCGAATGACAATTTCTTTTTTGCGGCCAGTAATATACAAATAGTTGTTCTCTGCAAAGCGGCCGATATCGCCGGTCTTCAGCCAACCATCATGAAACACCGCCGCATTCGCTTCGGGTTTTTCCCAATATCCGGGGGTCATGGTGACCCCACGAAACTCAAGCTCACCTTCCGAGCCATAGGGCAATACCCGGTCCTGTTCATCGACGACACGAATTTCACAAATGGGGGAACGGACCCCGGCCGAATCGGGCGCCAAATCGTATACACAGCCACTCGCCGTACTGCCGATCGCCAGAGTTTCAGTCATCGCCCAGCCGGCCGACCGACTGGGCTGGTCGATTTTCGACTCCATCAGTGCGGGCAGGCCGGCCGGCATGGCCGCACCCGCTGCCCCCACGCGCATCAGTGACTCGGTCTGGAAGTCATCATAATTGGCTGCCGAAAACAGCGACTGCAAAATAGCCGGCACACTGGTCAGTGAGGTAACTTTCTCATCCTGAATCAGATGCAGGGCCTTCTGGGTGTCCCATTTGTACATCATGACCACCTTGTGTCCGACCTGCAGTGGTATCAACAGGCCGCTGAGCAGGCCAGTGCCATGAAACAGCGGCACCGTCAGCATGGGTGCCTCCCGCTCTGCCCCGCCTCTCATCGGTCGTTCACCTTCAAGCGACATCGTCAGGTAGCCGATAAACATCATATTCATCAGGGATTGGCCGACTGCCGCCTGGCGGTGGGCCACACCTTTGGGAAAACCTGTGCTGCCCGAGGTATACAGAATCAGGCAGATATCCTCAGCCGCCGGAGTATCAATTCGATACTCAGCACCACTGAACTGTTCAACGAGCGCCGCGAAACCTGTCAATCCGTTGGGCAGTTCAGTATCCGCGACCACAATAGCCGACACGCCAAGCTCACCGAGCTTCGGCTCAATTAAGGCATGACGCTCCAGGTCGCAGAACAACACCTTCGCACCACAGTCGGCGGCTGCATAACTGAGCTCCTCCGTCTTACCCCAGCTATTGATGGGTACTGCAATGGCACCAATCAACACAGCCGCAACGAAAGCGATGCCCCATTCCGGTCGATTGCGCATCGCGATCGCAATCCGATCGCCTTTGCTCACACCATAATCGGATTGCATGGCCGCTGCGAGGGCGTCGGCCTGACGAAAAAACTCGGTAAACGAATAACGCCGGCCTTCATAGACCATGAAATCAAGATCGGCGTAGTTCCGCCCGGCTTGTATGGCATCCAACAAACTCCCCGGTGCGTGCTTGTAAGCCGTGTACGTCTGCCCGCCGAGGTTTGTTTCCTGAAGCTCAAAGAACTGTCCATCCGCGGTGATCTCGAGGATTTTTTCTTGTACATCTGACGGGCTCAGCTTCATAACGTGACTCATCGGGTTAATCGTTGCCCAAGTTTACCAGTATCCTGGAAAAATCCGAATCCAGCATACAGCCGGCACATTACCTGCCATTAATCCAGCTGTTATACCATGGGTCATCCGCTATTATCGGGGCGGACTGGATCAACCGAGACTCGCCTATGAAACGCTTCGAACACCTGAATACCCAGTTGGTAAAAGCGGTGATTCCAAACCCTGGCAAGCGTGACCTGCTGCCTCAACTGTCGGCGAAAGCCCAGGTTGCACTGATGTGCCGCATGTGTTTCCGCGAAGGCTGGAATGACCATATCGCCGGCCACATTACCATGCGTCAGGATGACGGCAGCATTCTCACCAATCCTTGGGAACTGGCCTGGGACGAGTTGACCGCCGGCGACATTGTGACCATTAGTGCGCAGGGCGAAGTATTGGACAGCGACTGGAATGTGACCCCGGCCATCGGCCTGCATTTGCAGCTTCATGCTCTGCGGCCTGACATTAATGTGGTGATGCATAACCATCCCGAGTGGAGCGGCAAATGGGCCTGCATGGGACGAGTTCCCGGCATTTACGACCAATCAAGCGCCTATGTAGCCGGTGAGCTGCCTTTATTTGACGAATACGAGGGAACGTTTGACGATGACGACCGAACCCTGGCGGCGGCAAAGGCTCTGGGCGACGCCAAATGGGCCCTGCTGTTGAACCATGGTTCCCTGGTCGTTGGCAAGCATCTCCGGCAAGCTCATTTGCGGGTGTGCACCCTGGAATGGCGCAGTCGTCGGGCCTATGAGGTTGAACTGGCCGGCGGCGGCAAGCTGCTGCCGGACGCGTCGATACCCGATGTGTCCCGTGCAGACGACAATGGCTTTCCGTTTTTGTGGGAAGCCATGGCGCGCCGGGAAATTCGCAACGATCCGGATGTATTGAGCGAATAGTTACCTAATCATAGGAGTAAGCAATGGGAAATCTGCGAAACAAGGTTGCAATTGTTACCGGTGCTGCAATGGGGGTTGGCAAGGGCATTGCCCGCCGCTTTGCCCGCGAAGGCGCCACCATCATTGTTGCCGACTTCAACAACCAGGCCGGCCAGGAAACCGCCGCTTCGCTGGCTGCATTGGGAGGGCAAGGTGAGTTCATGCCTTATGACCTGTTCGATCTGCCAAGCGGCAGCGAGCTGATCAGGCGTACAGTCGAGAAGTATGGTCGCCTCGATATTCTGGTCAATAATGCCTACCCTACAGGCGTCAGCGGACCAAAACCGATCGAACTGCAAAGCATGGACCATTACGAACGGATCACCCTGGCTGGCTACCTTGCCGTAGTCAGCCTGATGAAAGAAGCGTTCCCAAGCATGCAGCAGCAACAATTTGGGCGCGTCATAAACATCTGCTCACTGAACGGTGTAAACGCTCACAAGTGGACCTCGGACTACAACAGCGCTAAGGAAGCGGTCCGGGCTTTTTCTCGCACCGCCGCTGTTGAATGGATGCAATATGGCATCACTACGAATATCATTTGTCCGGCAGCCGCCACCGAGGCCTACAAAAGATTCGAAGAGAATGAACCGGCAATGATCAAGGAAATGTTAAAGCAGAACCCCGCGGGCCGTATGGGGGACCCTGAGGCCGATATAGGCGGTGCGGCTATGCTTCTGGCAACGGATGACGCCGGCTACATCAACGGTAATACCTTGTTTGTCGATGGCGGCGCGCATGTCAACGGCGTCAACTGGGCACCGGAGGGCTCCTGACAGCAATGCAAGCCCACCAGCGCGCTCTGGCGAATGCCAAACTCATGTCGCTATGGCACGATTGTGATGCTAGGCCAGCCCAGGAGCCACCGCTGGACGGGGATGAACGGTGCGAATTGTTGATCGTCGGCGGCGGCTTTACTGGCTTGTGGGCCGCACTGCAGCTGAAGGAGCAGCAAGCCGACGCCGACATCGTGCTAATAGAAAAGAGCTTTATTGCTGACGGTGCGTCAGGCCGCAATGGTGGCTTTCTCGATGCCAGTCTCGCCCATGGTGAAGCCAATATTGCCTTGCGTTTTGCTGATGAAGCCGATCAGCTGGCTTCCCTGGCGGAGCAAAATATTCGCGAATTGCTGGCGACAATTGAACGCTACAATATTGACGCTCGCTACGAAAAAACCGGCATGACCTCGCTTGCCATGAATGCCCATTCTGCTGAGCGTTTGCATCAAGAATACCTTGAAGCCAGGGCTGCTGGTGAGGACGCCGTGTGGTATGACCGCGACGCCGCGCGTCTGCAAGTGAATTCACCGAGGGTGGAAGCAGCCTGCTGGTATCGCGGTGGCTACGATGGCGTACTCGACCCGGCACGACTGTGCTGGGGGCTGAAAGCAGTCCTCAAAGAACAATACAATGTGCGAATCTACGAAGGAACCGCAATGCTGGCCACTGAGCCCGTCAGCGGGGGCGGTATGCGGACCCGCTGCACCAACGGCGTGGTAACCAGCGACAAGGTGCTGATCGCGACCAATGGCTATACGTCGCCGATCAAGAAAGTGAACCGCAGTACTATTCCTATCTGGGATTATCAAATTGCCACCCAAGCGTTGACTGACGCGCAATTCGAGCAGATTGCCTGGGGCACCCAGAATTCGCGGCACGCCCTGGAAGACTACGTCAATATGTTTCACTACTTTCGCCTTACCCAGGACGGCCGGATTACCTGGGGTGGCGGAGGCGATGTCCGTTACTATTTCAATCGCGGCACTCACGACTCACTTATGGATGCTCAAGACCGTCACGAAAGGCTGGCCAAGGAGTTCTTTGAATTCTTCCCTCAGCTGGAAGGCGAGATTGAGTTTACTCACCGTTGGGGCGGCATTATTGGTAGCTCCACCCGTTTTTGCATGGTTCCGGATACCGCCTATGATGGCCGGGTTGCCTGGACCGTCGGCTATACCGGCCTCGGTGTGTGCGCATCCAGATTCGGCGCCCGGATCGCACTGGAATTGCTCGGCTACCAACCAAGCTCAGCATTGCAACTTAAGTTTATTGCGCACAAGGCACTGCCCTGGGCACCTGAGCCGCTTCGTTGGTTGGGCGTAAAGTTCACCCAGTACGAGTTGCAGCGGGCCGACAGAAACGGTGGCCGACGGGGTCTTTGGCTTAAGCTTCTTGATAAGCTCGGCCTTGGCTTTGCCTGCTAGGCGATAAGTGAGTATAAGGCGTGAAAGATTATTTTCTGCCAGCCTACAAATTTCAACAGCTGCTCGACTATCTGGAAGCTATCCAGGCCGACGCCAAGCAATTGTGCACCGAAATTGGCTTGGATTTTAAGGCCCTGCGGGCGCTTCAAGCAAAGCAGACGGTACCTGCAATTCACTATTCCAACCTTTATTTGGCCAGTGCAAGATACATGCAGCAAACATGCGGCACCGTACCCTGGGCCGCAGGAATGGGCGGCACATCCTTTCGCCTGATGTGCTTCAACATGATAGCCAGCGATACCTTAGGCGAAGCCCTGCAACGGGCGGCGGAGTTCTGGGCCTATACCCGGCCGCTTGGTGGCCATCAGTTAGGCATTTCGACAGAGCCAAGTAGCGGCCTGGTGCGCCTGGTCTATCAGTTTGATTGCACTCAATATCAAAGTCGCTTTGCGCCAGTGACGTGGTCGCGATCGGAATACTTCGAACCGGTGGTGCTTTCCTCTGGTTTGCGGGCTATCTGTTCCTTAGGCGGCTGGCTGATCGGTCGGTCACTTGAACTCCAATCGGCGAACATCGCCAGCTCCCCTATAAACGACAAATACACCCGCGTATTAAGCAGAACCTTTCAGTGCCCGGTAATTTTCGATGCGCCGCGCACAGAAATGGTATTGGCGGCGCCGGAGCTCCAACAGCGCATCGTGCAGGATAACCAGTCTCTACAACACTTTCTTGGTTTCGTACTGTACCCTTTCTGGCTGGACGAGCAGTCACCTGCCACAACGTCGGATGCGATAAAGTCGATTATCGGCCAATTGCCGAATGGGAACCTTCCGCATTTTGATGAAATTGCGGCCCGATTGAATATGTCAGCATCGACATTACGGCGGCGCCTGATCGAAGAAAACACCAGCTATCAACGAATTAAGGACGAACGCCGGCGCACACTGGCAATCGAGTATTTACATCGCAAGAATCTAAAAATTCACGATATCAGCGAAATGCTCGGCTTTGCCGAGACAAGCTCTTTCGTCAGATCATTCCGTAAGTGGATGGGTATGACGCCTAAAGCGTATCGTGACAGCGACAGCGCCAGCGCATTTACACCCAAATAGCCCCAAGTACAGCAAGACTGCAGCACCGCGGAACAGCTTTCAGCCGTCATAGACGGGATAATCGCTGTAGCCTTCCACGGTATTGGTATACAGAAGCTCCTCTCTGACATCGTTCAGAGGCAGCTCTTTTGCCAGACGATTCACCAGATCAGGATTAGCGATATAGGACGTTGCAAAAGACACCGCCGTAGCACCGCGTTCCTGAATAGCCTTATTCGCACTGCGAAGATCATACCCCCCATTAAGCACCAAAGGGCCTTTAAAGAACTCATGCCCAAGTGCGTACACATCAAGCGGACTCGCTCGCATCAAATGCAGGTAAGCCAGCCCCATGGGCTGTATTCGCTCAAGCAATGCTTCGAAGGTTTCCTGGGGATTGGGGTCTTTCACATCATTGAATGGAAAGCCCGGACAAATTCTCAAACCTACTTTGTCCGAGCCTTGCACGCCACTCATCGCCCGCAGAACCTCATCGACAAAACGAATACGGTTTTCCAGACTGCCGCCATAGCCATCTTCTCTCTGATTACTGCCAGGCGATAGAAACTGGGCCGGCAAATAACCACTGGTGCCATGTAATTCCACGCCATCAAAATTGGCGGCAAAGGAATTTTCAGTGGCCTGACGGTACTCCTCTATGACCTGGGCAATTTCCTCTCCGCGTAATGCCCGGGGCATACTAAACGGCTTCATACCCTGCTCGGTGTACACCTCACCGTCAGCAGCAATCGCCGACGGCGCAACCGTTTCGGCCGTCGGGCTCTTATTGTCAGCGTGAGAGCAACGACCGCAGTGCATGATTTGCAGAACAATTTTTCCCCCTTCACGATGAACCGCCTCGGTAATATCGCCCCAAGCATCGATTTGTTTCTGGTTGACGATGCCAGGGGTACGGCAGTACCCCTTACCGTTCTCAGACGGATAGGTTCCTTCAGCAATGATCAAGCCGGCACTGGCCCGCTGCCGATAATAATCGAGCATCATTGGGGTTGGAGTACCGTCATCCGCGGCCCGGCTGCGAGTCATCGGCGCCATCAGCACCCGGTTGGCCAATTCAATTGTGCCCAGTTTTGCTGGGCTGAATAAATCCGTCATATAACCTCTATCAAATTACAATCGTACTGCCAGTTCTCTGGCACTCTTCAGCGCTCCTTCAATATACCCGACATTCTGGCAATCACCCACCGCCGAAGCTGCAAGCCCCCGCTCGACAAGTGCCTGTTGCAGTCTGAGGTCAGCTTGCGCACCCATGGCAATAATAACCTGATCTGCGGCTACTGTTTGGCTTTCGCCGTCGACATCACAGCGCACGCCGGCCCGGGTAATTTCATTGATGGTCGCGCTCTTGATCAACTGAACACCAAGGGATTCAAGGTCATGCAGAACTCGCCAGCGCCGAACAACACTCAACTCAATACCAAATTTTTCTCCCGGTTCAATCACGGTCACCTGGCGGCCTCGGTGAGCCAGGTATTCGGCAAGCTCAACACCCACCAGGCCTCCGCCGACCAGGACTATGCGTTTGCCCAGCGGCATCCACACATGACTTAAGGTTCGCAACCAGTCAATATTCCGGGTAATGCCTGTGAGACGCGCTGCCGACACCATCAGGCGCTTGTGCCAGGGAAAGCCGCGCATGCACTCGGAATCTCCCCCCAACAGCACGCCGCGCAGGCGGTCACTGTCAAAGACATGATCGAGGTCATTGCCGGGTAAATCTGGTGCCGCACGCAAGGCACCAGTGGCCACCACGACGTGGGCCGGTTTGTGCTGCAGCAAGCGATCGGCATCGACCTGCTCACCAAGACGAATCTCAATTGGTAGTTGCTGTACAGCTTCGGTCAGATAGTTCACCATATCGCCGTTGGGTTTATACGGTAACGCGGCAATTCGTGCAGTGCCGCCCAGGTCTTTTTCCCGCTCCCATAAAACCACTTCATGCCCACGCTCTGCAAGCACCCTGGCAGCCTCCAGACCCGCCGGGCCACCGCCAACAACGGCAATACGCTGCGCTGATGCAACCTTGCTGATACTCCCCAGCGTTGATTCGCGCCCGGTACCTGGGTTGGCCGCACAGCACATAGGCTGGTTAAGAAAGATATTGCTCACGCAGACATAACAGTAAATGCACGGCCGAACATCCCTCTCCCGTCCCGCGGCCAGCTTATTCACCAGTTCAGGCTCAGCCAGCAGTGGACGGCCAAGCGCAACAAAGTCAATTCGGTTCGCGGCGATCTTCCGGTCAGCCAGCTCAAGATCAAGGCGGCCTACGGCGATCACTGGAATCGAGACAGCCTGCCTGACACTTTCAGCAAAGGCCAGAAAACCGTTTTCAGCATGCACCAGTGGCGCCTCAGTGAACGCAATGCCCACACCCGATTTCGCATAGGCACTGACGTCGATGGCCGAAGCGCCAGCGGCCTCGGCCAGCTGTGCAGTTTTTACGGCGGCGGCGGGGGTAATGCCCTCTTCCAGGCGAAACTCCTTGGCGTCGAGACGAACCAGAATCGGAAACTCCTCGCCAACAGCCTGGCGTACTGCAGAGAGCACTTCAGTCAGCAGCCGAGCCCGGTTTTCCAGACTTCCGCCGTATTCATCGGTTCTTTGATTCGCGTAGGGAGACAGGAAGGACGACAGTACATAACCATGTCCTGCGTGAATCTCGACGGCGTCAAAACCAGCCTTGACCGCTAACTGGGCCGCATTGACAAACTGCTGAACGAGCTGCTCAATATCATCAACAGTCATCGGATGATAGCGAGGGCCTTTACCGTCAGGGCCTGCCGCTTTAATAAACGTGCCGATCTCCTCATTGGTGAGCGCACGAAACATATCGTTGCCGGTGCGTTTTGGAATCGATGGCACCCAAACCGGTCGACCTGCAACGACGTCTTCCTGTGCAACCTTGCCGCTGTGATTAAGCTGCGCGGCTATTTTCGCGCCATGCCGATGTACCCGGCGCGTTAATTCCTGCAAACCAGGCAGATACTCCTCCGAAGAAAACGCCACCATACGCGGCATGCTGCAAGCCGCGGGGTAGGCGACAGAGCTTGTTTCCAGAATCAATAAGCCGGTTCCGCCTTTGGCCCGTGCCTCGTAGTAGTCCCAAAGTCGATCGGCACAGTGCCCGTTTTCCTCGGCAAACTGTGAACCCATAGCGGCTAAAACGAAACGGTTTTTCAGCTTAAGGCCAGCTATCTGCCCACTGGACAGTAAATGCTGGTATTTTCCACTACCCATTACGGCGCCCCCATTTTTTGTTTTTTTGCCAGTCGGCAAGATAAACGCTTTGCGCTGCTTCCACCAGATCAGAAACGTGCAAAACCGTTAACCTAAAGATTCACAAACCATCCCGGCGCACCTCACATTGCCCTACGGTAAGCAGCTGAGCGGGCAAACCGGCTAGAATGAGGCTTTTGCGGGGAACGCTTCTATGAAAAGAGCACTGTTATTCATTGTTGCCGTGTTGATACTTGGCGGGCTCTACCTGGCATTCGGCAAACAGCCGCCCGCTTTGGAACAAAACTCACAAAGCCATCAGCTACTAAAGCCCGGTGACCTGGCGGTCATACACGAAGAACTGCTGCTCACCGACCGCAGCCGTGGCATTGATAAAAACGGCGATTACGAAGGGGCTAATGAGCGAACTTTCACAGTTGACCTGTGGCGTGGCGATGGTGTACAGGGTGGCCCGCTGCTCATCTATAGCCACGGATTCATGTCGACCGGACGTGGCGGAGACTATCTTGGAAAGCACCTGGCCAGCCTCGGCTACACCGTTGCGGCGCCAACCTACCCGCTCACCAACTTCAACGCTCCCGGTGGGCCAAACCCGGCTGATGTGGTCAACCAAATCGACGATGTGCGTTTTGTAATCGACAGCTTGTTGGCACGCAACGCCGATCAGGAGGATGCTCTGTACAACAGCATCGACCCCACGCGCATCGCTGCAGCCGGCCTATCACTGGGCGGGATGACTACGGAGCTGGTCGCCTACCATCCGCGCCGCGCGGACCAACGTATTGTTGCGGCGATTTCCATTGCCGGCCCAACTTATACCTTTACGCGGCGCTTTTTTGCCGAGCGCTCAATCCCGTTCATGATGGTCGCCACGCCAATTGACGCAATGGTGCCCTACGCAGACAACGCGGCTAACATACAGAATAAAATACCCGGCGCCGTACTGGTCACAATCGAAAACGGGTCACATGCTGGTTTTGGCAGCCAAGCCAAGTGGTTACGCTGGTTTTCTAATCCAGATTCTCTGGGTTGCGACGCGTTGATGGAGAATATCGATCTTTCTTCCGACCAAACCTGGTACCACAAAATCGGTTCTCCTGAAGACGGCGTAATAGAGGCCGACGCACCTCGCATGTGTCGTATGAACCCAATCCCCGCGGCCATGAACCCACTGCGCCAACACCAGCTTAATACCCTGGCGGTCAGCAGCTTTCTGCAATGTCATTTTGCGGACCAGAAGGACATTGCTGATGCCAACTGCGAGTTTTTGAAAACGGTGTTTGCCGATGAAATTCCGGAGGTAAGCGTCAGCATTGACCAGAGCGCACCCTCAGCGGATGAGCAGGCTCTTAACACCGAGCAGATTCTCAACACTTTCGCCGATGTGCGCGACGACGCAGCCATACAGGATTCGGCCGGCAGCACCGCAGTAAACCACTGGTACGCGGATGGTCGTTTCATCAACCACTGGCAAAATGCCAATGACTCTGGCACCAATAGCGGCCGCTGGAGCGCCCGCGATAATAAACGCTGCGTGCTGATTGAGTCCGGAATGGAAAGCCTGGTTGGGCGCGAGCGATGTGGCTCGATCTATCGGCGTGGATCACACTACGTCACACTGAACCCTGATGGCAGCGTACATGCCCTGCACAGCTTGTCGCCCATCCCGGCTGACGAAGCACTTTGAGGGCAACTGAGGCCACGCCATATCCGGCGGCCACCTTAATTGTGCACCGTGGCAACCAGATTTTATTGGGTTTGCGCAGCCACCATCATGTGTTTATGCCGCATGTGTATGTGTTCCCAGGCGGTCGATTGGACGCCGCCGATAGACAGCTGCAAGTGCGACATAAACTGCCCGATCTTGACCTGGCCCGACTGGGTAACAGCGTCGATTCAGCGACCGCTCAGGCGCTGGCATTGACAGCCATTCGGGAAACTTTCGAAGAAACCGGCTTACGAATCGCCCATCGCACACCAAACGCGCAGACCGATGTGGATGGCTGGACAAGCTTTCATCGGGGCGGGTTTGAGCCGGCCGTTGACCAGCTTAGCTACTTCGCCCGTGCAATCACACCGCCGGGCAGCAAGCGCCGCTTTGACGCGCGCTTTTTCCTGGTGGACGCAAGCTTTGCACATGGGCACCTGCGCGGTAACGGTGAACTTGAGGACTTGCGCTGGGTGGAACTGGCTCGTATTGACGAGCTAAAGACAGCCCCAGTCACTTCACTGGTTCTGGAATTGCTAAAGTGCCGGCTTGGCCCCGGCGAAGCACAAGCAAACACCGTCAGCAATCAATTTGAAGCCGAGCATGGCCGGGAAGTGTTCGAATATTATTTGTAGCTATTGCAAGCGGTTTTTTATTCCTTAGAAAACAAAACCCGCCGCCGGTGTTATAGGCAGATCAGCATAATTTTTGATCCCCGCTGTTGCTGCAACCACTGCTGGTATTGCATTAACGACCGGCAAGCCGGTAATCACCATGCCGAGTTGCATGTAGTCCTGCAGGCTGTTGGCCACAAAATCTTTGGGAGGATGGATTTCCATGCGTAGCTTCATGGTCGGCATGCCCTGCACTTCCAACAGATAAGCATGATCAATGGGCCAGGGTTGTTCAACATGCTGGCCCATTTTCCATTTGTAGCCGACGTCAAATACAGTTCGCTCGCCGACAAGTCCCAGCCAATGCCCTTCTATTCCGGCAACATGCCCTTTGCGGATGGTCATGAAGCCAAGCTCATTATCGGCTGTTGCGGCCGCGTAACGAGCCTCAAAACGAATATCATCCAACTCCACCCGCAGAGCACTGGCCATCAGCTCGATACCTTCCGCAAACACCACACTGCCCTTGCGGGACAGCTCGAGCAGGTAGTCAGCATCCATGGGGTGATCAAAGCCAACACTGCGCTGAGTCTCGGCCGAGGCGTATCCTGAGGCGTCCTGCGATTCCAAAATGGTGATTTTCTCTACTTGGGAGCAGGCGGCGGTGGTGGCCAATGCCATCAGATTGGAGAAGCCCGGGTGCATGCCGCTACCGAACAGGCTGGCATTGCCGCGCTGGCAGGCCTCCTGCAGGCGGCCCTGATTCGACTCGCCATAGACGCGACTGCCAGTGATGAAATGTGCGCTGGTGACCACGTTAACGCCCGCTTCCAGAATATGACAGAGTTCGTCGACATCCCCCCACAAAGGGGTGTAACAAACGCAATCAGGCTGCAGCGCTAACAGCTGATCAATATCGTTGCTGGCAGCAAGCCCTATCGGCTCCATACCCAGTAGCTCACCAACATCCTTGCCGGACTTGCTGTTGCTCCAGGCGTAGCAACCCACCAGTTCAAGGCCTGGGTTGGCCAACACGGCCAGCGCCGTCTGCCGGCCAACGTTACCGGTAGTCCATTGAATCACTTTAAGCGTCATGCGGGTTCTCCACTTGCAGTCGTGACACGCACCGGAATACCACTCATCAACGGAATTCCGGAATAGCGTGCAAAGTCTTCCTCAACACTGATGAGCCGGCTGATGGCGCTGCCGTCCGTACGGCAATCATTACTGTGCTGCGGCATTCCCCCCCAGCAATGGGTTAATGCCACACAGCCTTTGCGCAGGCTTTTATCAGCCCGGATAATGGCCTGCACGCTGCCGTGCGCAGACTCCAGACACACTTCCTCGCCATTGCCAAGACCACTGAGCTGCATGTCCTCGGGGTGCATAAACAAGGGGTTGCCCGGATAACGCTCACGCAGGCCACTGATGTCCATGCCCACAGAATTGAAAGTGTTCGGTAATCGCCGGCTGATCAGTTGTAAGGGGTAGGCGCTGCGCAGATAGTCTTTACCGCTGGCAAATTCCGCCAGTTCGGCCAGCATTTCAGGGTTACCCAGATCGAGCCTGGCGGAGTTGTCCGGATCAGCGTCCAACACAGTCGCTTCTATGCCGCTAAACAGGACTTGTTCGGGCTGGTCGCGCAATTGTTGCAAAGGCACCCAGGAATTCTTGCACAACATGTCCAGCACGGCCTCGGAGCTGGGCTTGGTTTGCATATCAACTTCTGTGAACGGCTGTGGCGCTCCCATGATTGGAAACACACCAGAGCGCACAGTCAATGCCAGCCCCATCGCTTTTGCGATGCCATAGAAGTATTCCCAGTCCTCCACCAAATCGGCACCGGCCGGTGGTTCGACAATTGCCGGAACGTACTGCCCGTACTGTTCGGTATAACCCAGCGCTGGCGATACCACCGACAGATTTTCAGTGGACAGACTGGTGCCCGGCGTTTCCAGTGGTAGTTTCGGTGGCAGCACGTAGTCGGCCAATTCTGTCGTTGCGGTGCGTCGTGGTTCGAACACTACATTCAATTCCAGGCTTTCAAGTGCCGCAAGCGTTTTTTGCTGATCCGGCCAAGCCATCAGCGGATTACCGCCAATGGTAATCAGTGCTCTGATCTGACCATCTCCGGGCTGCAATATTTCATCGGCCAGTGCGGAGGTGGGCAGCCCACAAACCGCTGGAGAAAAGCCCCGCACGCGCAGCGGTTTGCCGTAGCCGTCAATTGGGTAGGGTGGAATCGCCTGGCCTTTGTAGTCGCGCCTGACCGTCAGCACCCCCGGGTTGCTCACCCGGTCACCGGCTTGGCGGTACTTGCCACAAATGGTGTTCAGGCACAGGACCAGGTACTCGTTGATATTGCTCCAGCCCGACATGTTCGCGCCCGTGCCGGCCGTGCAGGCGCCTTTACGCCGCCGCCCGCCAGGCCTGGCCGGGTCAAGTGGTGCGGCAAACAAGTGGGCAGCCTCACGCAGCTGCTCGGACGGAACATCGGCAATGTCATTCACAACAGCCGGCGTGAACGGTTCAACCGCCGCTCGCAGTGCATCCAGCCCAGCAGCGTGGCCGGCCAGAAACTCCCGGTCAACCAAGTCGCTTTCGAAGATTTCCCGAATAATTCCGGCCAATACCGCCGGGTCGGTGCTGGGCCGAGGCTGCAAATGCAGCCGGGCCTGGCGAGCGGATTCGGTGCGGCGCGGGTCGATCACAATCAAATCCATGCCGCGTGCCAGGGCCCGCTTTAAACGCCGGCCCGGGTTAGCATGCGGAATACCACCGGATATGGAGACCAGGGGATTCGTACCCACCAGCATCCAGGTGTCACATTCATCAAAAGGGAAACTGCCACCCAACCAGTGGCCATGCGCCGCCGCTGCCACCTGCTTGCCTGGTTGGTCGATGGTACCGCTGCTGAAGCGCATTTTGATGCCCGCCGCGTCCATCCAGGCGGTTGCGAAGGCGGCCGTCGACGGCAACTGGTAGAACAAGGTGCCGCAGTAAACCGCAACCGAGCGAGGTCCATGACGTTGCATGATATCGCTCAGCCTGGCCGCAACCTCAGTAATGGCGGTTTGTGGGCTGATTCTCTCGAACTCACCCGCTTTATTGCGTCGCTGCGGCGCCAAAAAGCGCGCGCCATAGGTGTGCATCTCCGGAAAGTGCTTGCCCTTGGCACAGAAAAAGCCCTCCGAGGACGGGTTGCTCTTATCGCCGCGTGCCGTAACCGGCCGGCCCTGTTCATCCACCCCTACCAGTATCGGGCATTGCGCTGTGCATATACGGCACAGGGAGCGACGTTCTTCAAGCACGTTTATAGTCTCGCGGTCAGCATTGTCTTCAGAACATTGTGCCCCGGATCTTTGAGCGGTTAAATAGTCGATGAGGTAATAAAAGAACCGCCCCAGGGGGCGGCTTTTTTATGGATGGCGCATCCGGCAGGATTCGAACCTGCGACCCTCGGTTTCGTAGACCGATACTCTAATCCAGCTGAGCTACGGATGCTTGAAAGCGCGTTCTTTGAAGGCCGCGTACTATATTTTAGCGCGGGGTTTAAGTCAATGTTGAGTTTTGTGTAGCTGATTGAACCGCAGGGTTGTCATCAGGTCATCCTTCTCCGCCAAAACCAAAAAACCCCGCTGGTCTTAAGCCTTTGGCATAATTAAAGCCAATGCGTGCGGGATTGACTCGGGCCATCCTTGGCCCTCGCCCTGCGGGCGCGCTCGCGTTGCTCACACGTCCAAATCGGCAGTCCTGCCGATTTGTCGAACCGCAGGGTTTTCATCAGGTCATCCTTCTCCGCCAAAACCAAAAAACCCCGCTTTGGCGGGGTTTTTTGGTTTTGGCGGAGAAGGAGGGATTCGAACCCTCGATGGGAGTTAAAGCCCATACTCCCTTAGCAGGGGAGCGCCTTCAGCCACTCGGCCACCTCTCCAAAATCGGGCGGCATAATAGCACAAGATTAGCCTGTTCTGCTTCCTGAAAATGCCGCAGCTTAACTACGAACTGGGCTCCTCGCGTTTTTCTTTTTGAATGCGCTGGTATATCTCTTCTCGATGAACAGCGACCTCTTTCGGAGCATTCACACCGAGTCGTACTTGGTTTCCTTTCACACCAAGAACGGTCACGGTGACATCATCACCCACCATTAAAGTCTCACCAATTCGACGGGTTAGAATTAGCATAAGGTCTCTCCAATTTGAGGCGCGTATTCTCGCATAAATTTATTGGTGATGCTCAACAATTGTTCAGCTTTTCATCGGAAACTCGACATAATTATGCCAAAAACCCTAGACAGCCTGGTCCAATTCAAAAGCCTCATGTAGCGAACGCACAGCGAGTTCCAGGAATTTCTCATCGACAACAACCGATATCTTAATTTCCGATGTCGTGATTAACTGAATATTAACGTTATCCTGTGCCAACGCACCGAACATCTTGCTTGCCACACCGGCATGCGAACGCATGCCAACACCGACAATGGACAATTTGGCAATTTTGTCATCTGTTCTGACTTCCGACGCACCTAACTGCTCTGCCGTGTTTTGCAGAATCTCGGCAGCGCGCGCCATGTCATTTCGATGCACAGTAAATGTAAGGTCGGTGGTGTTGTCTTCGGCAACATTCTGCACAATCACATCCACCTCAATGTTTGCATCGCTGATCGGCCCGAGAATACGATACGCCACTCCCGGAATATCAGGTATACCAACCACTGTCAGTTTGGCTTCATCGCGATTAAATGCTATTCCGGATATAACTGGTGCTTCCACAGTCGACTCATCCTCCAGAGTAATCAGGGTACCGGGGCCTTCTTCAAAACTCGACAGAACCCGCAATGGAACGGCGTATTTACCGGCAAATTCCACCGCCCGGATTTGCAAAACCTTGGAACCCAGGCTGGACATTTCCAGCATTTCTTCAAAGGTGATCTTGTCCAGCCGCCGCGCATTGCCAACGACTCGCGGGTCTGTTGTGTAAACGCCATCCACATCTGTATAAATTTGGCACTCAGACGCTGACAGGGCAGCGGCCAGCGCAACCGCAGTTGTGTCAGAGCCGCCGCGCCCCAAAGTCGTGATATTGTTGTCCTGATCTACGCCCTGGAAACCGGCAACCACTACCACAGCGCCTTGCTGCAAATGAGACTGAATTCTCTCTTTGTCGATGCTTTTGATTCGCGCCTTGGTGTGAGCAGTGTCGGTCAGCACGCGCACCTGGCCGCCATTCAATGACACAGCCGAGCAACCAAGGCTGTGTAGAGCCATGCTCAACAATGCAGTGGTAACCTGCTCACCGGTGGACAGCAGAACATCCAGTTCCCTGGCGGTTGGCTCAGGCTGGATTTCTTCGGCCAGCGCAATCAGGCGGTTGGTTTCTCCGCTCATTGCCGACACCACTACAACAACATCGTGCCCGTCATTGCGCCAGCGTTGCACACGCGCAGCAACGGCCTGGATTCGCTCAACGCTGCCAACCGAGGTGCCGCCGTACTTTTGAACTATCAATGCCAAGCTGGGCTCTTCGCTCTTTAAAAAAGCGCGCAATTAAACACTAAATCTGCTGCAAATTAAAGCCTGCTGCGCTAAGGCTTTCAGGTACTTTGCGCTGCCACCCAATCAGACACCGCCGCCAGCGCCTGGTTCAATTGGGAAGGTTCGCTGCCCGAACCCTGCGCCATATCGTTACGCCCGCCCCCTTTTCCCTTGACGATGGGCGCTACGGCACGCATCAAATCTCCAGCAGAATACTGCCCGCTCAAGTCAGCGGTAACGCCGCTGATCAGGGCAACCTTGTCATCTGCGGGGCTTGCCAAAAACAAAACGCCACTGCCAAGGCGGGATTTGAGTTGGTCCAGGGTACTGCGCAGTGCTTTCGCATCCACCCCTGGCACCTCTGTGGCCAGCACCTTGACTCCGCCAATGTCCACCGCCTGGCTGAGCAGGTCACCACCAGACTGGGTTGCTAGCTTCGCCTGCAGACTGTCTATTTGCTTTGCCTGGCGCTTCTGTTCTTCAAGGAGCTGGCGTATTCGATCAGGCACCTTGTCCACGTCGGTTTTGAGCAACTGCGCAACGTGACTCAACTCCCGCTGCGCAGCACGTAATGCGTTAAATGCGGCCGCGCCAGTGACGGCTTCTATGCGGCGAACCCCGGCGGAAATACCGGTTTCAGAAACGATACGTAACAAACCGATATCACCGGTGCGCTGCACATGCGTGCCACCGCAGAGTTCCACGGAATAATCCCCGCCCATGGTCAATACCCTGACTTCTTCTCCATACTTTTCGCCAAACAGTGCCATGGCTCCACGCTGCAACGCCTGTTCCATCGACATTTCTGCCACAATAACCGGACTGTTAGCCCTGATCTGCTCATTAACCGCATCTTCAATGCGCCGTAACTCGTCTTCACTGAGCGGCTGGTTATGAGAGAAATCGAAACGCAATCGCTGAGCATCAACCAGGGAACCTTTTTGCTGCACGTGCGAGCCCAATTCATTGCGCAGAGCGGCGTGCAGCAAGTGAGTACCCGAGTGATTCTGTGCAGTGGCATCGCGTCTCGTATGATCCACCCTGGCCAGCAAGCGGTCGCCCAACTTGAGCTCGCCAGATAACAGTTCGCCATGATGCGCATGATGCGCCGCCAACTTTACTGTGTCATCTACCCGAAACTCCACACCGTCGGCAAGCAAGTAGCCGATATCGCCTACCTGGCCCCCGCTTTCCGCGTAAAATGGCGTCGACTGCAGCACAACAGTCGCCCGACTACCGGCCGTCAAGCCTGCTACCCGCTCACCCTGCAATAGCAATTCAGCAACCTGCACACGGTCTTCCACCTTTTCATAGCCGGTAAATGCAGTGGCGCCCTCGATTTCAAGCTCGGTCTGGTAATCCGCCGCAAACTGGCCAGCGGCGCGAGCTCGATTGCGCTGCTCGGCCATACATTGCTCAAAGCCTTCCAGGTCGACTGAAAGGCCGCGTTCGCGGGCAACATCAGCGGTCAAATCCACCGGGAAGCCATAGGTGTCATACAGCCTGAATGCGGTTTCGCCGGACAGTGTAGTACCCTGAAGGGATTCCAGGTCCTGTTCAAGAATGCGCATACCCTGGTCGAGAGTTTTTGCAAACTGCTGCTCTTCTCCCAGCAGGACGCGCTGTATTCGGTCTGCCTGTTCCACCAATTCAGGATAGGCTTCACCCATCAGCTTGCTGAGCGGCTCCACCAATTTATTGAAAAACGGATCAACGACTCCCAGCTTGTTGCCATGGCGGATCGCGCGACGAATAATGCGCCGCAGCACATAGCCCCGCCCTTCGTTGCTCGGAAGCACTCCGTCAAGCACCAGGAAGCTGCACGAGCGTATATGGTCCGCAATTACTTTCAGCGAGTTATGATCAACGTCATCGACCGAGCACAGACGAGCGGCATTCGCAATTAACTGCCGAAAAAGATCGATCTCGTAATTGCTGTGTACGCCCTGCATAACGGCGGCAATCCTCTCCAACCCCATCCCGGTATCGACGGAAGGTTTGGGCAAAGGCGTCATACTGCCGTCAGCTGCTCGGTTAAATTGCATGAACACCAAGTTCCAGATCTCGATGTAACGATCACCATCTTCACCTGGACTGCCCGGAGGGCCACCTTCAACGTCAGGGCCGTGGTCATAAAACAGTTCGCTGCAGGGGCCGCAAGGACCTGTGTCGCCCATTGACCAAAAATTGTCTTTTTCGCCCAGACGTGAAAAGCGCTCCGGATTCACACCAATGTCCTTCAGCCAAATATCCTCGGCTTCCTGATCTTCATGAAAAACCGTCACCCAAAGCTTTTCCGCGGGCAGACCAAGCTCTTCGGTCAGGAACTGCCAGGCGAACTGTATGGCTTCACGTTTGAAGTAGTCGCCAAAACTGAAGTTGCCCAACATTTCGAAGAAGGTGTGATGACGCGCGGTGTAGCCTACATTTTCCAGATCATTGTGCTTGCCACCGGCTCGAACGCAGCGCTGTGCGGTTGCAGCTCGGGAATAGCCGCGCGTTTCTGTGCCCAGGAACACATCCTTGAACTGAACCATACCAGCATTGGTGAATAACAGGGTTGGGTCGTTGCCCGGCACCAGGGAACTTGAGGCCACCCGCTGATGGCTCTGTTTTTCAAAGTAGGCCAGGAACGCTTCGCGAATATCCGCACTCGTCATCATGTCAGTCAGTCGCCTTTACTACTCTACTTGGCCAGTTTCTCGTCCGTTGTCAGCGGGCGCGCTTCATCTTCCAGCATCACCGGAATGCCATCACGAATCGGATAGGCCAAACCACTGGCCTTACAAACCAATTCCTGTTTTTCCTTGTCATAGTGCAGCGGCGCTTTGCTAACCGGACACACCAAAATACTCAGCAGTTTCTTGTCAATCATGCTATTCACCATCTATCAGTCGCATCTGCGGGCATCGGTGGAACCAGCAGTTGTGGGTCAACGCGATGACCACGCCAGTTCATACGCCAGTCCAGGTGCGGTCCGGTCGCGCGACCGGTCGCACCCACTTCGGCAATCAACTCGCCACCCTGCACTTCATCGCCTGGCTTCACATGAATTTTGCTGAGGTGCAGAAAACTGGAGCTTAGGCCGTGGCCATGATCGAGGATCAACGTCCCGCCGGAGTAAAACATATTGCTGTGCGCCAATACGACCTTGCCGGCGGCTGGTGCTCGCACGGGCGCACCCACCGGTGCGGCCACATCGACACCGTAATGCGGGCGACCGGGCACTCCATTATAAACCCGTTGGCTGCCATACACACCTGTAATAGGACCTTCAATAGGCCATATAAATGGCTCCAGAAAATCCTCTCGAGAAGAGAGCCCCGCACGGGCCTTACGCACCTGTTTGGCCTCTTCGCGGATCCGCTTGAGGTCATCCTCTGCAGGATTCATGATTTTTTTGGCAATGCCTTCGACTCTTTGAATACGATAGTCGCGTTTAGCGATGGCGAGCTCATATGCAATGTGCTCTCCCGCCGAGTTGACGACGGTCAGTTTCAGCGGCCCGGCATGGTCACGATCCAGGCCAATGACAAAGTGTCGCTCTCTGCCAAGCGGCAATTCCTCTCCATCATAAAAGACCGATTCACCGGGTTTTAGCTGGCCAAGCAAAACGCCACCCGGAATCAATTCACCGCGCAATGGCAGATCACCGCCAGCAGCCCCCAATAAAAACAACGGTAAGATCAGTGCAATAGCAATACGTGACATCAATTTTTCTGCTTGCAAGCCTTTCGCTCCGAGCCAAACCACCCAGCCGCTATAATAGCCGCATGGGACGCTACCGCAAACCGATGCCTCGAGGCTCGCGCTATATCACGCCCCAGGGCGAGCACGCCCTGCGGCAGGAGTTGCATCAACTGTGGAAAGTTGAGCGCCCCAAGGTGACCGCAGCGGTCTCTGAAGCGGCCAAACAGGGTGATCGTTCAGAAAACGGCGACTATATCTATGGCAAGCGTCGGCTCGCCGAAATTGATCGACGGGTACGCTATTTATCCAAACGCCTGGATGAGTTGGAAGTCGTTCGAGACTTGCCTTCAAATCGCAACAGAATTTACTTCGGAGCCTGGGTCACGCTGGAGTCAGATGACGGCAACGAGCAACGTTTACGAATTGTCGGACCGGATGAATTTGACTTGCGCGCAGGCAAGCTGAGCATGGACTCTCCGCTGGCCAGGGCACTGATTGGAAAATCGGTGGGCGATGAAATACGCGTCGAGGTCAGCCAGCAGCCCCGTTATTACGTGGTGCTGGCTATTGACTATGACGTGCAGTAAGCACTAAAGCGACGGCTTAATGACCAGGTCAATTCGGCGGTTACGTGCGCGGCCTTCCTGGCTTTCATTGTTGGCGATGGGCCGACCTTCACCGTAACCATAGGCTTTGACAGTCAGCGGGTTCAGTGAACCCATGTTCGCGAGCAGGTAGGCCCGCACGGCTTCGGCACGTTCCTGTGACAAAACCAGGTTGGCGTCATCACCGCCGAAGGAGTCGGTATGCCCTTCAATGTCGATTGTGCTGTTCGGAAACTGTGCCATCGCTTGCTGGACTTTGCTCAATAGAGAGAATGCTTCCGGTTTGATCACCGCTTTGCCGCTATCAAACGACAGGCCGATAAGGCGCAATGTGATGTTGTCGCCCTGCCGACTGACGCGTGCTTCTGCCGGTGCAAACATCTGCTCTACCTTGGCAAAGCGCGCCCGCCGCTCTTCCTGCTTTTTAATTTGTTCAGCCAGCGCAGCGCGCTCTTCGGCTTTACCCTGCAGCAGAACGATCTGCTGGTTCTTGTCATCCAGTTGGGCACCAAGGTCCCTAATTTCGTCCTTCAAATAGCGGATCGCCGTCACAATGTCCTCGGTTGGTTTAGCCGGCCCCTTGGACTGATCGAGAACAATGTTCAATTCACCCGCGATTGTCCGAAATGGCTGCTCCCATTCCAGCAGTACGTCTTCCACCGTTTTATCACGGCCTGATACAGCACTTGCCTGTTCGGCAATATAGCGCGCGTGGCGCGCTTCATACTCGGCGTCTCTAGCCAGGCTGCGCGGCCGATCGGTATCGTAGCGATCCTCCGTCAAGGAATTGGACGCTTGCGTGATCAGCGCTTCTGCTTTCGCCACCGTGCGGGGAGCATAGCGGTCAACATCATCATCTTTCGCACTGACGATCATCTTGGCAGTCCCAGCCAGATAATTGGATTTAATCGCGGCCAGTTCGATGCTACGGTACATTTCGATGGCATCTTTCAAGCGCGATTCTGCCGATTTAATGTTGCCATCTTCCAGCACAGAGGCCGCTTTTCGAAACCGGGATTCGGCCCGATCCCAGCTTTTAGGGTCAACCTGATTACCCTTCACCTGCAAAGCGTCATCTCTGGCTTTCATACCTTTGGCCAGGGTTAATTCGGCCTGTGCAGCCTTGCTTTCCAAACGAGTGAGCGCCTCGGCAGCAACCGCCAAGTCATCCTCCACCGATTTCAGGGTTCGGCCCTTTTCAAGTTTCTCCTTGGCCCTCTGGTAGTAACGCTCAGCCCGCTCATAGCTGTCCGGCACCATAATATTCATGCGCGCCGTTGCAGCTGCATTCAAACGCTTAAGCACCGGGTCCAGCAGCGTGGATTCAATTTGCGGATCCGCAGCGTGCACAGTCGCCGACAGCAATAACGCGGCCAGCATCGGTATGGCGGTAAGTTGTACAAATAGTCGACGTATATGGAAAATCATTCTCTGCCTCTGCGATCAGTCTCTGACCGTGGTTGGGCGCTGCCATGTCCACGGAATGGGTCAAGAACCATGCATGTTTCAATAATCAGCTTCAGCATGGCCCCAGGTTGCCAGAGAGACTATGCCAATCAATTGAAGATATCAATGCAGTTTACAACAACATACATTTCTCACAATTCACTGTGCAACCCGCTGCCATGGGCAAACAAATCCAGCTGCTCCAGCTCTTGCGAACGAAAACGCACGCCAACCCCAAGTAAGCGCACCGGTCGGGACTTACGCTGCCAGGCGGTCAGCAGCAATTCACTGGCTTTTGCGTTATCCACCGAATCCGAAAGACACTCCGCGGTGGTTCGGCTGAAGTCGTTGAAGCGCAGTTTTACAAACAGCTTGTGGATAGGCGCCCAGCTTTTTTGCCGTGCCAGGCGCTGAACGAGCTCCTCCGTGAGCGCCGGTAAATAGGCTTCGCAGGCGCTCAGATCGGGCAAATCCTCGCTCAGAGTGTGCTCAACGCTAAGTGATTTCCGTTCTCGACTGCTGCTGACCGGCCGGTCATCCAGACCACGGCAGAGCTCATAAAGGCGCGCCCCAAAACGGCCGAAACTATGGCTCAACTCCGTCATACTGCACTGTTGTAAATCGGCACAGTCCTGCACCCCCATGCGCTGCAATTTTGCCGCTGTTACCGGGCCAACCCCGGGTATCCGCTTAACCGGCAGTTGTTTAACAAAAGTGGCAACTTGCTCGGGCCGAATAACCGTCAGACCATCCGGCTTCTGCCAGTCGCTGGCAACCTTGGCCAGGAACTTATTGGGTGCAACGCCTGCTGAGATCGTAATCCCCACTTCTTTATAAACGCGCTGACGAATACGCTCGGCGATGCGGGTTGCACTGCCGGAGAAGTGCGGGGAGTCGCTGAGGTCGAGATAAGCCTCGTCCAGTGATAAGGGCTCCAGTTGGTCACTGTAGTCGAGCATGATGTTGCGAATTTCAGTCGAGGCCTGACGATATTTCGGCATATCGACGGGCAATACAATCAGCTCCGGGCAGAGGCGCAAAGCCTGTGCTGTGGGCATTGCCGAGTGCACACCAAATGGGCGTGCCTCATAATTACAGGTGGTCAGCACCCCTCGCCGCTCGGCGTTACCACCAACAGCAACCGGCTTGCCACGCAAGGCAGGGTTGTCACGAACCTCAATCGACGCGTAAAAACAATCGCAATCACAGTGCGCGATTTTTCTCAGAATGAAACTCCTGTTATTCGCCACTCCGGTGGACGCTGTACTCACCGGGCGCTACACTTTGCGCACCCTATCACACCGGCTATTGTATGAGCGTAGGAACCTGGCAACCACCCGACACCACGACCACGGACGCCAATATTGATCCTGACTTTCTGCGCCAGTGTATCGCTCTGGGCAGCGACCAGGGCCTGAACAGGCTTGAGCTGGAAATTGATGAAACCACGCGCAGCCAGCAGGCGCTTATTATGCGCCTCCCGCCGGAAAGCTGGGTAGCGGCGGTAGCCGACTGCAGCTCAGCCGACATCCGTCAGTTGGTTCGCTTTCTGGTACTTGCTGAAATGACGTTCTCTGGCTGGGAAGCCGGCGAGCTGTCACCGGTGATAACCCTGAACAAGCTGCTGAAGCAGCGAGGTGAGCCTTTAACCAGAGATGAGGTTTTGTGGATTAAAAAGAATTCCCGGAACCGTTACCTACCCAATGGACCGATATTGTAGCCACGGGCCTTACGTCGGCGTCTGATATTTCTTTTTCCACTCGCTGTATGGCATGCCGTATATCAATTCTCTGGCCTGTTCGTAATCGACCGGCTCATCGGCATCTTCCGCGGCATCCATATACCACTTGGCCAAGCAGTTTCGACAAAAGCCGGCCAGGTTCATGATGTCAATATTCTGAACATCCTTGCGTTCATCAAGATGCTCCAGCAAACGACGAAATACCCTTGCCTCTATTTTTTGCTGTGTGTCTGCGTCCACGATCATTCACCCGCCTGAAACAAAGCAGGGCGTGCGACGAGCGCTACCAATGGCCGACTGGCACGCTCGGAACAAGCCCTGAGTCAGTTCCTTTACAACATAACCTGGATGAGAGCATTCCCATCACTTAACCCGAGTCTACCGCAAGCCCGCTCTCTGCAAGAGCCGTTTTTCCGGCAATTTGCCGCAAAGCGGAGCCCTGGTACAACGTACTGGTATCATTAGAATGCCTGGCAAAACCCGCCAGATGCCATCCCAGCGCAGGTGATTCAAATGGGAAAGAACAGCCGCCTCGTTTTCTCTACTGACCACGGCAAATTATGCCCGGAGTGCTTACGGGCAATAGCCCAATGCCAGTGCGGACAGGCAAAAAAACGCGCGGCGTCGACGGGTGAGTACGTTTACCTGCGGCGCGAAACCAAAGGCCGCAAGGGGGCCGGAGTGACCCTGGTCTGCGAGCTCGGTCTGCCAGAAAACGAGTTGAAAGCGCTGGCCAAACAGCTCAAAAAGAAATGCGGTGTCGGCGGTTCGGTTAAAGATGGCGTGATCGAAATTCAGGGCGATCAGCGACAAACCATAAAAAACCTGCTCGAAGCTGCCGGCCACAAGGTCAAACTGGCGGGTGGCTAACGGCGGCGCACAGCACCGCCTTGCTGCGCGCTTATTGGGCCGGTATGCGCAATACCTGACCCGGATAAATTTTATCTGGGTCGGTCAACATCGGCTTATTCGCCTCAAAAATCACCGGATATTTCATTGCATCGCCATAGTGTTCCTTGGCGATTTTAGAGAGTGAATCCCCTGATTGCACCGTATAGAACACGGCTTCCGGCTCCGGGCTATCCACTTCAAGCTGACAGTCGACGGACGCAACCCCAAACTGATTACCCGCGCACAGCGTCGCTTTTTCACTGTCTTCCTGCGTGGCCACGGTACCGGTGAGGGTAGCCTTGTCGCCGGCAACGCTGACATTCAAGCCGCTGACTTCAATTCCAGAATCCTGAATTCGTTTTGCAATACGCTCGGCGCGTACCGCTTCAATCCGCTCTTGCGATACTTCCACCCGCTCTTTTGCAACCGCTTCCTCTTCATCATCCTTGCCGAAAAAAGTATCCCCGGCCTCTTTAACGAAATCGAACAATCCCATGGCTTGTCTCCACTGTTGTTGTAATGGCCAGTGTTGTCATCACCAGCCGATCAAGCATACCACGCTCAGGCGTTTTGATAATGTTCCATCAAAATTTTAGCCACTTCAGGGCGAGCGAATTCCGGCGGCAGGTCCTGTCCGGCGGCAAGCATTTCGCGCACCTTGGTGCCCGACAGCAGCACGAAATCGTCTTTATCATGGTCCGGCGCATCTCGCATCATGACCACTTTATTCAGCTTCCTGGAATAGGCGGTGTGATCCGCCTCAAAAATCGCGATGTCCAGTGAGCCGTCCGGCACCTCATTGTGGAAAATGGTCTGGGCATCAAAAGCGCCATAATAGTCACCGACACCGGCGTGGTCGCGTCCAACAATCAGGTGCGTGCAACCACAGTTTTGCCGAAACACCGCATGCAGGACCGCCTCGCGCGGGCCAGCGTACAACATGTCAAAGCCGTAGCCCGTGACCATCACGGTATTTTCCGGAAAATACAATTCCACCATTTTTCGAATAGCGGCGTCGCGCACGTCGGCCGGGATATCGCCCGGCTTGAGCTTGCCAAGCAGCATGTGGATCAGTACGCCGTCGGCATCGACTGCCTCTTTGGCCATCTTGCACAGTTCTTCATGGGCTCGATGCATGGGGTTGCGGGTCTGGAAGGCCACCACGGTTTCCCAGCCACGCTGTGCAATCTCATCGCGAATTTCACCGGCTGTTCGAAAAGTATCCGGAAACTCATTGCGGAAATAACTGTAATTGAGCACCTGAATCGGGCCTGAAACAATGTATTGCCCACGGGCCCCAAAAGTGGCAACCCCCGGATGCTCAGGATCCAGAGTGCCAAACACCTGCTCAGTCATGGCGTTGAGTTGCTCATCGCTGACCTCTTCAATGGCAACGACGGTCTGAACAGCCAGCACCGGCTGCCCTTCAACATTCGGGTCACGCAGGGCAATTCTCTCTGCACCTTGGATCGCCTCTATATCGTCGGTGCGGTTCAGGATGGGTACCGGCCAGAACAGCCCATCTACTGTTTGCATTTTTTCCGCGGTGCTCATTGCGTTTGCAAGGTTCATGAAGCCGTCCAAGGGGTTGAAATAACCGGCCCCCAACATCACGGCATTGGCGGCCGCGGCGGTATTCAGCAACATCGAAGGCAGCTTTTCTGCCTCTTCTGCCAGCGCAGCCCGCGCTGCAGAGTCGGACACGTATAAGGGGTTCAGTTGCTCAGAGCCATGCGGTTTAATCATTGTTTCTCCAATTCTCTGTCTAAAAAAATAACGGCCTGCTGAAAAAGCAGCGCATTGTAACACGTCGCCGTGGCCAGTTATGACCTGTTCGAATGGCCGGATACCTCCTAAGCTTGCCCCATGCTAAAGACCGTGCACTATTTTCGATCAAGTGAGCCGCACGCGCCGCCACCACTGTGGTTGACCGGGTTTGAAGCCGGTCGCTTCGCAGCCGAAGCGCTGGCCTTAGGGGTAAGCCGGCAATTATTGCTGAAGCAAGCCGCCGAGGCCGACGGCCATCCAGTATTGGTGTTACCGGGGCTGTTTGCCTCAGATCGCACAACCCGAACCCTGCGCCATTTCTTGCGCGACGCCGGCTACTATTGCTCTGGCTGGCGCCGCGGCGTCAATACTGGTCCATCGCAGGCAGACGATCTGCAGCAAGACTTAGCCGAGCTGATTGACGGGATTTACCAACAGCAGGGGCAGCGGCCTATCAGCCTTGTGGGCTGGAGCCTGGGTGGTCTGTATGCCCGATTTGCCGCCCATCTAATGCCGGAAAAAATCCGCCAGGTCATTACTCTGGGCAGCCCCATTGCCGGGCACCCAAAATACACGAACGCCTGGCGATTGTATGAAATGGTTTCCGACATGAGCGTTCAAGCCAAAGAAAACCGTGAGCGGCTGGCCCTGGTACAAAAACCTTTGCCAGTACCTTGTACCTCGGTGTACAGCAAAACGGATAGCATCGTGGCCTGGCAGATTTCTGTCGGGGCTGCGGGCAGACAGCAACAAAGCGTGCACTTACCGGTAAGCCATGTCGGTATGGCCTTTAGTCCGCTGGTCTACTCGCTGCTGTTGGACCGTTTGCAACAGGCGGAAGACAACTGGCAGGATTACGAGCCAGGAAAACTTGGGAGCTTGCTGGTCAAGACTCACTGATGTTCGCCCCACCAACCTGGCTTCGCAACGAACATGTTCAATCCATTCTCGCCAGCGCCGGCCCGCGGCGGATACTGGCCCGGCAGCGTGCGCGAACGCTGCTGGATAACAGCCGGGAGATCATTCTGGATGCCGGCGACGACGTGCGCTTGCAAGGCTACTACACCCCTGGCGCCCAAGCACAGAAGCTGGTTGTGCTGCTGCATGGCTGGCTCGGGTGTGCAACGTCGTCTTACCTGTTGTCGGCTGCAGCCAGCTTGCATCAGGCGGGCTTCAGCGTTTTCAGGCTCAACCTGCGCGACCATGGCGAAAGCCATCATCTGAACCGGGAGCTGTTTCATTCGGCGCGCATTCAGGAAGTGCTTAACGCGATCGCTGAGATTCAGCGACAATTTCCCCATCCGCGCTGTTATCTTGCGGGTTATTCCCTGGGCGGCAATTTCGCGCTGCGGGTTGCTGCGCTGCATGACTCTGCAACAACACGGCTGGATCGCGTCGTTACCGTCTGCCCGGTGATTGACCCGGCCACCACAATGCAGCGAATTACCGATGGACTGTGGGTGTATCACTGGTATTTCGTCAAGCGCTGGAAACGGTCTTTACAAAACAAGCTCAGGCACTACCCGGAGCATGATTTCAGCGCGGAATTAACAGCCGCCCGCACTCTGAACGATCTGAACTCCTTTTTTGTGCCCCGCCACACGCCGTATGAAAGCCTGGAAGACTATTTCGCAGCCTATTCAGTAGGCGGAGACATGCTCGCGAACCTGGCCGTTCCCACTCACATTATCCACAGTCAGGATGACCCGGTCGTGGATGTGCAGGACCTGCAGAAAGCCTCAGCCTCTTCGAATCTCCAGATCGAGTTGACCCGCCACGGAGGGCATTGCGGATTCCTCAAAAACAGTCGCTTCCATACCTGGATCGATGAACGCATGCTCGACTTGTTCACATCGTAGTCCTGAGAATGCGGCCAAAACAGCAAGCGAGCAGCCAAAACAGCCAAAGCGGCAAAATGCCACCTTAAACCCACTGGCGCGTTTTGCCCGCCAGCTGTCATTATGGCCAAATGAGCAAATCAATAGCCATTTTTTGTTTGGATGGAGTGGCCAATGCAGCCCCTCTGGTGGCATTGGATTGTTTCACAGCTGCCAATCGACTGAGCCGGCAGCACCCGGACCAGCAGGCGCTATTTGAGGTCAGGCTTTACGCCATCAACTCAGTCGCCCATACCAGCAGCGGTCTTCCACTGCCGGCGGCTCCAGCAAGCTCAATTCCCGCCGATGCAACGGTTTTTCTGCCCGCGCCACCGGCCGGCAATGCAGCAGAGCTCCAATCGTTTCTGGAACGCAATCAAGGCGCTATTGCCTGGCTTGCCGACAACGCCTCCCGATGTGAATTCATCGCGACTCATTGTGCGGGAGCCGCAGTGCTCGCCCAGTGCGGCTTGCTGAACGGCCAGCAAGCCACCACAGCCTGGTACCTGGCGGATGCCTGTAAGCACTTGTTTCCCGAAGTCAAATGGCGCACAGAAGCCATGCTGATTAACAGTCGACACTGCATTACCGCCGGTGCAGGCAGCGCCTATAACGACGTGCTGCTGCACCTGATCGAACACCACGGAGGCCGCCATAATGCCCGTCTGGTGGCCAAATTCCTGCTGCTCGACAATCAACGTCAGCAGCAAAGTCCCTTTTGCATTCTTGGCAGAATGGCCGCAGATGATGAGCTGATCACGGCGGCTCAAGCCTGGATTCAACAACATATCCAGGACGATTTCTGCGTTGAGGATATCGCATCTGCTCTTGGCACCAGTCAACGAACCCTGCTGCGGCGGATGCGCGACGCCATCGGCGAAAGCCCTGTGACACTCACGCAAAAAATGCGCATCGAAAAAAGCAAAATTCTGCTGGAAAGCACCAGCTTACCTCTCTCAAGCATTGTGTATCGAGTGGGCTACAGCGATGAGAGTGCATTTCGACGAGTATTCATGCGGCTGGTCCAGGTCACCCCTAAGGAGTACCGGCGACGCTTTCACTCAGTTAGCCGCAAAGCGTTTTCAGAGACTGATTGATCCGGCGTACGCCAGAGTGCCCGCTACTGGGGATAGTCCGCCGAGCGGGTCAGCGCTTCCCAGCGGTCTATGGACTCGGCAAGCTCCTGCAGCTTCTCACGATAGGAATCCAGCACGACACTGCCCAGCAGCAGTTTGGCCGGTGGTTGCTCCATCGCTACCAATTGCAATACAGCGTTTGCCGCCCGCACGGGATCACCCGGTTGCTGGCCGTCGATCTGGCTGATCATGGATACCCGGCTACCAACATGCTCAGCGTAATCGGCAATGCTGTTGTCGCCCAGTTGCATGGACCGGCCAGCCCAATCAGTACGAAATGGCCCGGGCTGCACGGCAGTTACCTTAATACCCAGCGGCGCGAGCTCCTTGTACAGTGCTTCGGTAAGGCCCTCGACAGCGTATTTGCTGCTGCTGTAAAAACCGGTGCCCGGATTCGCCATCACGCCAGCCTGCGAGGAGATGTTAACGATGTGCCCACTGCGTTGCCTGCGCAGGTGCGGCAAAACCGCCTGAGTCAGCGCCAGCAATCCAAAAAAATTGGTTTCGAACATGGCTCGAATCTGCTGTTCGTCGCCTTCTTCAATCGAGGATAGATAACCGTATCCTGCGTTATTGACCAACACGTCAAACCGTCCAAATTGCGCCAGCATTTTGTTGACCGCGGTTGCACGCTGCGCTTCCACTGTGACGTCCAGCTGCAATGCAATAGCGGACTCAGGGAACTCTGCCACAATGTCTGCAACGCTATCCAGCCGCCGCGCAGACACCCCCACTTTATACCCTTGCCGCAGCGCAGCCAGGGCTATTTCCCTGCCGATCCCAGTGGAGCATCCCGTAACCAGCCAAACAGCGCTATCCGTTGTGCTCACGGTCAGACCTCCCGTTCCAGCAGGCGCCAGGCGTAACTGGCCGCGCGTTGCTGCAATTGACTCGCACGCGCTGTCGCATCCACCCAGCCAGTTTCCGGCGCCAGTTCGTGCTGCAGCGATTTCAAGTCCACCAGTCTGGCCGTGGCACTGAGCGTATCCTCTGGCCGACCGTTGGCAAACTCGGCCCAGCGCAAGGTCAGTATGCCTTCGTGCAGACCATCAGGATCGAGCCAGTTATACACTCCCGGGTCAGACACCGACAACACCAGTTGCAAACGGGATTCACAAATACGCTCTAGCTGAGACAGGTTGAGGCTGCCTGTTTGCTTCACAATCTCGTTAGTCGTGCCCCACAAATTAGTGATGGGCGCAATAAAATACTCGGCACCACCCAGATCGATGTCGATGATCATTGCCTGGCCGCGCTGCAGTTTGAACTCCCCTAACAGGTAGATCTGGTTGCGCAATGCGCCGTCCACGTCTCGGTCTATCTTGAACTCGAAAGCATTTGCCGGTTTGTCGGTGGCCTGGCGGTTCCAGCGTGCGGTATTACGCGCATTCATCCACAGCATATCGATGGCCCTTTGCAGATCACCCTCAGGATCTAGACCGATCGCGGGCTCGCCCAGGCGTTCAATGGACAGTTCGTTAATCTGTTCCCGGCTCCAATCCTGCAATACGTCGCGAATATAGAACTGGCGCGCGGCGTTCGAGGATTGAATATGATTGCTGCGCCCTGCCGCAGGCTCGTGGTCCACAGTAATGGTGAAACGCCCATCGTTGTCCAACACCAGGTCCTTACCTGACAGGACATCCACCGTGCCCATGTGTTCATCCCACAGCGTAAAGTAATTTTCGGTCAGCCGCTGCTCCCCCACCCGACCATGGATTCGGTACTTCTGTTCACCACTGATAGGAATGACCCGATACACCGAGTCCGGGTTATCTATTCCCCACCGCGAACCGGGAACGCGTTGCCCCGCAAGCTCGTGGGCCACCCGCGAAATGGTGATTACTTGCGGATTCAGCGGGTCCTGGTTTAAGGACCAGACGATCGCACCAAAACTGACTTCTTCAAAGGCGCGCTCAAAACAGCTTCGTGCATCGTCACCCGGATTCACCTCATTCAGCCAAAATTCGGTGACTGCCTGCTGAGCGGCACGAAAGTCCGGGTGTGCGAACAGTTCAAGTGCGCGCTGCTCGACCGCACGCTGCTCGGGTGTATCAATCGGGTTGCTACTAAACACTGAGTTCATCAGTTGATCCTGTTGCAGCCGGTGTATTCTGGTATGCCGAGGCCAGGTCGGTCTCGTAACTGTCCACTGCCAAGACAGTGAAGGTCTGGCAACAATCAGCAAGACCCGCGGGTGCAAGCTCACTGCCCTGTGGCGCGCCTGTGGGCCAGGCAAATAGCAGGGCGTCCCAACTGCTCTCAGCGTCGCCGTGGCGCACTGTGAAGTAGCTCAGCCGGTGCAGATTCCAGGCCGTCGGTAATTGTTCTGCAACGCCGCGCATTTTTTCATGGAAATCCTCCAGCTCCATGCCCGCAAGCCGTTTTGCCATAACGACCAACTTGCTCACCTGTGCTTCAAAGCAGCGGGGTGGGCCAAAGCAAACTTCCTCCTCCACCGTCAGCGATTCCAGTGCCGGCTGGTTCATAAACTGCTGCTCATCGGCGCGGATCAATGGCGCCTGATCAGACTGAAGAAATTTGCCGGTTTTGATGAGCTCACCCACTGACTCGTACCAGAACTCAGACAGCACATCGAATGCCGGTTCAGCTCCGGCAATTTCAATGGCCACGTGGTTGCGCAGATATTTGTGGAAGCCACGGAAAAAAGTCAGGGCCAGCGGCGCGTGCCGGCTTTCATAATACCCGCGGAAATACTCTCGGCTGACATCCGCCCGACGCGGAATCAAGGAAATGAACTTCAACATTATTGTTATTACCTCTTTCACAGCCCGGTCCGGCACAATCATTCCAGGCCATTCTACAAACCCATTTGTCGAGTCGCCAGGTCGCGCATGATTTCTTCCGAACCACCGCCGATAGCATTGACCCGAACTTCCCGGTATATGCGTTCCACGCGGCTGCCTCGCATATAACTTGCACCCCCGATGATCTGCATCGCTTCGCGCGCACAAAACTCCATGGTTTCACTGCACTGCACTTTGAGCAAAGCAATATCCCCGGGATCAGCCTGCTCGAGCTGAACCTGACGTCCACAGTGTTGCAAGTATGCCTGGGTAGCGTTGATGCGTTGTTTCATTTCCGCAATCTTGTGGCGGATTACTTGATGGTCAGCAAGACGTTTGCCAAAAGTGTGGCGGTCACGTGCCCAGCACACCGCGTCCTCCAGGCATACTCGAGCGTAGGCTTCCATGGAGGCGGACATGGCCATGCGCTCGGCATTAAAATTATTCATGATGACCAGGAAGCCCTGGTTCTCCTTACCGATCAGGTTACCCACGGGAATGCGCACGTCTTCGAAGTAGATCGTTGCCGTATCAGAAGCCCACCAATCCTGCTTACGATCCAGCTCGGTGCGGCTGACCCCCCGCGCGTCGGCCGGAATCAACACAACCGACACACCGCCCGCACCTTGACCACCAGTGCGTACCGCTGTGGTGAACCAGTTAGCACCCATGCCGCCGGTAATAAAAGTCTTCGAGCCATTGATGACGAAGTAGTCTCCGTCACGCCGCGCCGTGGTTTTCAGCTGCGCCACGTCTGAACCGCCACTGGGCTCAGTAATACACAAGGATATGCGTTTGTCACCGGCCAACACGGCCGGTACAACCTGCTGCTTGATCGCCTCAGACGCGAAATTGACTATTGGTGGTAAGCCGATTCCATGCACCAGCAGGCTCGCATTGACTCCGCCGGCACCAATACGCGCGAATTCCTCGCTAACAATGATCGAATGCCAGATATCAATTCCTTCCTGTGTCCCGCCATACTGTTCCGGATACCCCAAGCCGAGCAGGCCCATGGAGCCGGCTTTTGGCCACAGTTCATCGGGCATTTTGCCGGCCTCGTCCCAGTCATCCGCATAGGGCATGATTTCCTGATCTATAAACCGGCGCAGCTGGGCCCGCCACTCATGATGTTGCTCGGTCAGATAAGGGTTGGGCAGACAGCTACCGTCAAAATCCAGCGCCACAGTTGATACTCTCCACGATTCAAGCCTGAAGAGTAATTCCTCGCTGGGTGGCTGACCAGTGCAGTGGCACAAAAGCCGACTATTTTGGCGTCATAAAGGCGTTTTATGGCATTCTTGCCGCAGCCTGCGGGCTGCTTACCCCGATACACTGCCCAAGAGGTGGATGATGACGACAGCTGACACAGAAACCAGGGAACTTCAGGAGTTTCGCCGCGAGGTCGCCGACTGGCTGGCCGCCAACAAGCCAGAGGATCCCGGGTTTTTATTACCACAGAGCTTTATGGAAGTCGGCTCCGAACAGGTTCTGGATTTTCTGCGGGAATGGCAATACAAGCTTTGGTCCGCTGGCTATCTTGGTATGGCCTGGCCGCGCGAGTACGGCGGTGGTGGCCGCCCAGCTGTTTATCAGACCATTGCTGACGCGGAAATGCGCAAGGCACGGGTGCCCATTTGTTTCAATACCATTGGTTTGGGCTGGGCCGGTCCACTGATCATCGACATCGGTTCTGAGGAAGAAAAGGCCCGCTACCTAAAAGGAATTCTCAGTGCCGAGGACATCTGGTGCCAGGGCTTCTCAGAACCCGACCACGGTTCCGACCTGGGCAGCGCCCAGACCCGCGCCGTCCGCGATGGCGACGACTACCTGGTCAACGGCACCAAAATCTGGACAACGCTGGGGAATTTCGCCAAGTATATGATTCTGCTCGCGCGTACCGACCCCAATGCAGAGCGCCGCTACGACGGCCTGTCCTATTTTCTGGCGCCAATGACGGTTCCCGGAATCGAGACCCGGCCAATTCAGAAGATCACCGGAGAATACGGCTTTACCGAAACCTTTTTCACCGATGCCAGGATACCCGCCGCCTGCCGCATGGGCGAGGAAGGCCAGGGCTGGAAAATCGCAATGCGTACATTACAGTACGAACGTGGTGCCGAAGCCGGCGCCGCCGGCGGGATCGCCATTATCCCAATTTCCACGCAGGACCTGCTCGCTATGGCGGCTGACCAGCAACGCGATGGCCAGCCCGTTTTACAAGACCCCAGCAGCCGTGATCAACTCGTACAGCTGATGATCGAAGAGAAAGCCATCAGGCTCAGTGACGCTCGCGCCGACATTCCAGCGCTGTGCACTGACTATCCGTTCTCGCTGCCGCTGTCGAACAAACTGCGAACTTCAGAATGGTCGCGCCGGATGCGCCAATACGCCGTCTCCTTGCAGGGCAATGCGGGCAGCCGCTATGTCGGCGACGCCCGGGCCATTGAGGGCGGCTTCTGGCAACGCGCTTATCTGAATAACTTTTCGGTCACCATCGGCGGCGGCACGAGCCAGATTCAGGCCAATATCGTGGGCGAACACATTCTAGGACTGCCCAAATCATGAGCAACAGCTTTTTGAACAATCTTGGCCTTGAGTTCAATGACGAGCAAGCCATGTTGCTGGAGTCGGCCCAACAGTTCTGCGCAGACATTCGCAGTAGCGGCGTCGTGCGCGACTGTTTGCTGGCTGAGCAGCCATACCCGGGTGAGGTCTGGCAACAAATGGTGGAACTGGGCTGGTCCGGCGTATCCATTGCCGAGGAATTCGGTGGCTCGGGCCTGGGAATAGGCTCCTTGGTTCCAGTGCTGGAAGCGTGTGGAAAAGTCATGCTGTCCTCGCCATTGGCCTCCACGGCATTAGCAGCCCACCTGCTGACTCGCTGTGGCAGCAAACAGCAAAAAAAGAGCTATTTGCCACGTCTGGCGAGCGGCGAAGCTGCCTGTCTGGCGCTGCTGGACAACCATGATTGGGGCGCTGAGGAAATTGTCACCCAACTCATAAAGGCTGATGATCAGTGGCGACTGCATGGCAGCAAACCGCTGGTAATGGACGCACCACTGGCCCGGCTATTGTTTGTGCTCGCCCAGCATAATGGCGAGGCCCGCTTCGTTATTCTGGAGCGATCCCAGCTTGATGACGGGCAATTCGCACCGGATACACTGATCGACCAGACCAAGCGTAGCGCAAGTTTAGAGTTTACCGGCACCGACGTATCCACCGCGCAAATCATCTCGCATTCGGAGCTGGCTGGCGTCCTCCAGGAGCTGCACCTGCTGGGTGCCCTGTTTACGGCAGCCGAAGCAACCGGCTCGGCTGCATTCACACTCGATACCACGGTTGAGTATCTGAAAACACGCAAGCAGTTTGGCCGCTTGATTGGCAGCTTTCAGGCGCTGAAACACCCGGTGGTGGATATTCTCAATGACCTGAATCATTGCCGTAGCCTGCTGTATCACGCGGCCACTCTGTGCAATCAACAAAGCTTAAATAACGACGCTGAAGTAGCCTGCCGAATGGCCAAGGCACTGGCCAGCGACACTCTGGTAAACGCCGCCGACCGGGCCGTGCAATTTCATGGAGCAATGGGCTTCACCTACGAATGCGACGCGCAGCTGGCCATCCGGCGGGCTCAATGGTCGCAGGCCATGTTTGGCGATGCAGCGCACCACCGCAAGCGCCTGGCCGCTTTATTGTTGGACGCACGTCATGAGGCATAGCCTGCCCCCGGTTCCCCTGCCTGACCGACGTGTAATCCCCGGACGTTGACCAGCTTCATAAGCGGCCTATATGCTCTTGCCAATTGCAATATTTTAGAGCACCTCACATGGACCGATTTCTGGTTGTATCCTCTGACTGCCACGCCGGCCTGCCCATTAAAGAATACCGCCCCTATCTCGACCCGCAGTATCGCGAGATTCTGGATCAGGCGGCGCCAATCGAGATTGAGATGGCGGGTAAGGCTTCCGAGTCTTTTCTGATCAAAGAGATCAATGAGCAATGGCGCGCGGGAAATGAGGACGTATTAACAGGGGCCTGGGTGCATGAGCAACGCCTACAGATGCTGGATGCCGATGGCATTGCTGCAGAGGTGATTTTTCCTGACGGAATTACCGAGGTGAACACGCCTCCTTTTGGTGCTGGCATCAGCCTGGGTACCAGTGAAGAGATCGTGCCCGAACTGCAATGGGCGGGTGCCCGGGCACACAATCGATGGCTGGCTGAGTTCGTATCTGCTACACCCGAGCGCCACATTGGCCTTGCCATCGTACCCATTGTTTGGGATGTCGACCAGGCCGTGGCTGAAGCCCGCTGGGCCGCGGAGAATGGCCTTAAAGGCGTGGTACTGCCCAATATGACCCGCCATCACGCCGGCTATAACCACCGCCGTTATCATCCTTTCTGGGAAGCTTGTGAAAGCCTTGGCCTGATCGCGCATTTCCACTCTGGAGCAGCACCGATGGAACAGTATTTCGGCAATGACTGGCCTAACACTCCGGCCGATGTCGACAACCCAGGTGCGGTGGGTGCTTATGTCTCGGAAGTGTCGTGGTGGACGTTTCGACCGGCCACTTTCCTGATCTGGGGCGGGGTATTCGAGCAGTTTCCCAAGCTGAAAGTGGCACTGACCGAAGCGGGTACCGCATGGATGATTCCACCCTGGCTGCGTTTAATGGACCATCATTACCATGACAAGCAATTCTCCGCAAAAATGGGCGACTTCACAGCCCATCTTTCCATGTCACCGTCAGAATATTTCCGCCGCAACATAGCCATCGGCGCCAGCTGTACCGCCAGAGCAGACGCCGAGATTCGCCACGAACTTGGCCTGGAGCAAATCATGTGGGGCAGCGATTTCCCACACCCAGAAGGCTCCTGGCCTCATAGCCATGAGCAAATGACGCGCGCCTTCGGTGGTTTTCCGGAGCAGGATGTGGGCATGATGCTGGGCGAAAACGCGGTTAGTTTTTACGGTCTGGATCGAGACCGGCTGCTACCAATCGCGGAGCGAATTGGCCCCAAGAAAGCCGACTTCATCAGCGCACCAACTTAAGGTGTCGAGCGGTTACGAAATTCGCTGGGCGTCATGCCTTCCCAAGTTTTGAACGCAGCAGAAAACGTGGAGTGGTCTGCATAGCCCAGTAGCAACGCGATCTGGATGATACTGAGCCGGGCATCCCGCAAATACTTGCGGGCTAGGCCGGCCTTGATTTCCTGCAACAACTGTTGAAAGTTGGTATCACGTTCATGCAGGCGTCTTTGCAGTGTTCTGCGAGAAACATGCAATGACCGGGCAATATTTTCAATGGAACACTCGCCCCGTGGCAACTGCGCTCGAATAGCCGCATGCAAACCCAGCAGAAAACTGTCCGGCTCAGTACTGTTGAGTTCATACAGTCGGGCAAATTCTTCCGCTGCTCCGTCGTAAATACGGGTATTCACACGTGCCAGTGGATAATCCAGAGCCGACCGCGGGTAATGCACAGCAGTAAGCCCCTGATCAAAATGCAGGTTATCACCGAGGAACTGGTGCAAGCCCTGTAGGCTCGCTGGTTTCGAATAACACAGGTCAACCCGCAATGGACGCAATGGTAACAGGCAAAAACTGTTCATTTGCAACACCGTGGCACTGGCCAGGCTGTCACTGGTTAAGCAGCGACCCTCACCGGCTGGCTTGTTTGGGTGCCACTCCAGCGCAAAGCTGTCGGCAGCGCTGCGTACCCGAACCTCACCAATATCACCAAACAACTGGCGCACACTGGGCATCAGGTTCAGCCAGTCACGCAGAGTTTCACTGGCGGAGGCCATGTAAATATTCAGATGAATATTTTCCAGATAGGTGAGGCGGCCAATATACAGGCCAATATCGGGCTCGCGTTCGTAGCTACTGATTGCGGCTGTTAGTGCATAATAAAACTCAATAGCCACCGCACTGTCCGGTGCGTCCAGAACTCGAGGATCAAGCTCAATAGCCTGCAGTAGTTCTCGCCGGTTGAGCCTGCAGGCCTGCGCAACATCCAGCATTCCACGAAGTACTTTAGCGTGTACATAAGCCTGAGCAACTTGGGCTTTTGTCATCGGTTGAAACTGCCTGTTTATGACACCATTTTAACGCGTGCCCTGTTGTATTTCCAAAGTGTACTGTTATGTTCATTGCTGTTTTAATCCGCCGGACCACGTAATGACACAACACCTCAAACCCTGTGAAGAAAACATAACAGAAAGCGATTCGGAGATCCGCGCTGCACTTGAGCATTGCAGCGTTCCGGCGCTAATGATGTCAATGATACATATGAGTGGCGATGCCAGCCTGTTACAGGGCGATATCCGCCCCAATACCGCCTTCATGGGTGAAATCCAGGGCTTTATGCCACCAGAGCAGCAGGCGGCCATTCGCGAGCAGGCTTTGAAAATGATTGCCGACTACCGCGACCGCGGTTGCACACTTCCCGCTCCACCCGATCGTGAAACCGTCCATGCGATGATGAAATTCATTGTCGGTGACGAGGTGGGAGAAGAATACATTGACCTGATTATTGAAGAAACCAATCTTTATGGCGATGACCGGCGCGCTTTTCACTGGGACGATCGCCCCGATGACGAAACGCTGAACAACTTCAAGGTTCTTGTGGTTGGCGCCGGGCAGTCCGGTGTACTCTGCGGTATTCGCCTGCGGGAAGCCGGTATCGCCCACAGCATAATCGAGAAAAACAACGGCATCGGCGGTACCTGGTGGGAAAATGACTACCCGGGTGCTCGCGTAGATGTGGCCAACCATTTCTACTCCTATTCCTTTGAGCCACACCACGACTGGCCAGAGCACTATTCCACGCAGCCAGAGCTGGCCGCCTACTTTGACCGAGTCGCGGAAAAATACCATGTCAAAGACTCTATCCGGTTCGAAACCGAGCTGCTTGCCGCGCACTGGAATGAGCAGGCTCAGTGCTGGGATGCACGCCTGCGCCAAGCCGACGGCCGCGAAGTTCAGGAAAGCTACGCCGTTATCATCAGCGGTGCCGGCCAGCTGAATCGCCCCAAACTCCCCGAGTTAGAGGGCTACGAACGTTTTCAGGGCCGCTGGTTTCACTCCGCCAACTGGGACCACAGCATCGACCTCGAGGGCAAAAAAATCGCCATTGTCGGCACCGGCGCCAGCGCGTTTCAAATTGTACCGGCCATTGCCGACCAGGGCTGCAAGGTTAAAGTCTTTCAGCGCTCGCCGCCGTGGATGTTTTCCAATGAGCGCTATCACGCTACTGTTGAAGACGGCAAGGTCTGGTGCTTGAAACACCTGCCCTACTACGCACGCTGGTACCGCTTTCTGCATTTCTGGATGATGGCCGACCAGGCCCACGCGCTGTTGTTTCAGGACCCGGACTGGAAAGAACCTCGGCGTTCCATCAGCGAGGCCAATGAATTTACCCGGCAGATGTTCACCGAGCACATTACCGCGCAATGCGGCGATGATAAAGAGTTACTGGCTAAAGTGCTGCCTGACTACCCGCCGATGGGCAAACGCACATTACAGGATAATGGCAGCTGGATTGGCGCACTGCGCAAGCCCAATGTGGAACTGGTTACCGAAAGCGTGGTTGAGCTCACCGAGCAGGGCTTGACCGACTCCGCTGGCGACGAACACGACTTTGACATCATCGTGTTCGCGACCGGCTTCTACGCCACGCGATTTCTCTGGCCTATGGACATCCGCGGCAAGGGGGGTATTAGCCTGCAGGAGTGGTGGGGCGATGACCCGGTGACTAACCTGGGCATCACCACACCCAATTTCCCTAACCTGTATTGCATTTATGGACCTGGCAACAATCTCGGCCACGGTGGCAGCCTGATATTCTACTCCGAGTGTCAGGTTCGCTATATTCTGGGCTGCCTGAAACACATGTTGGAGAATAATCTGCAGGAGCTGGAATGCACCGAGGAAGCCAGCCGCGCCTACTGGGAAAAGTTTTCAGAAGCGGCAGCGCGAACGGTGTGGGCGCACCCGGCTATGGACAACTGGTACAAGAACAAAGCGGGCAAAGTCACCACCACATCACCGTGGCGGCTGATTGACTTCTGGGGCTGGACTAAGGAACCGGCGATGGACGAATTCAGAAGCGCTTAGCCGATCCGGCTTCAAAAATGCCGCAGGGACGAGACAAATAATCAGCGTACCCTGCGAATTTTCTCAGATTCCGCGACTTTCGCTGAGCACCCGGCGTAACGCAGCCGCGCGTAATGAGCGCGCACGCAGCTTGGTTTCCGCGAGGGAGTCCGGGTTCAGCGTGTTGACCATTTCCAGTGCTTTGGCCTGCGCGGCCTCAACAACCGAGTCGGCATCGACAACGCTGTCCAGGAAACCCGCCGCGACTGCGCCGTCGGGGCTGAATACTTCTGCGCCGGATACCGCCCTGTGGTAATACTGCCGCCCCAGGCGATCTTCAGCTAACTGCAGCGCCATGCCCGGCAAGGCCATCCCGATGGCGACCTCATTCATACCGATCTTGAAGTCTCCCTGTGCGCCAATGCGGTAGTCCGCGGTGAACAGCAGTATCGCTCCCATAGCCAAAGCGTGCCCGGTCACGCCAAGCACCAAGGACACCGGCAGTTCATACAGACGCAAGGCAAGCTCGCCGCCAGCATTCAGAACTTCCAACGCCGAAGCCTGGCTCTCGGTCATTACTTTCAGGTTGAAACCGGCGCAAAACTTGCCCGCTCGACCATTGATGACAATGGCCCTTGCGTCGTCGGCGGTAGCGCGATCGATAGCATTGTTGATCGCTTCTATCACTGCCAGGTCCAGCGCATTCGCTTTGCCGTCATCGAGCGTGATGACGGCAACTGATTCAGAAAATTGGTAGCTTACAGTGTCGTTCATAACAGTTTTGAATCCTTGTACTCAGTCAGTTTGGTTTTACTTTGTGCCTAGCTGTTGCGCAAGCAATCTACACGCAAGTAGACTGCCGGTCGGATGAGCAGCTTACCATAGCGCGCGTCATTCCTGGCCAACCGATACCGAGGGGCGACATGCAAGAAGCGATACCTGAAACCATGAGCGCCGTGCTGCTCACCGGCCACGGTGGTTACGATAAGCTGGAATTTCATACTGACGTCCCCGTACCCGTTCCCGATGACGGAGAGGTACTGATCAAAGTTGCTGCAGCTGGCGTCAATAATACTGACATTAATACCCGCACTGCCTGGTATTCCAAGTCGGTTACCAGTGGGACGGCGAGTGGAGGCGCAGAGGGCTTCGCACAAGCCGCAGGCGACGACGGTTCCTGGTCCGGCAGCGCATTGCAGTTTCCGCGCATTCAGGGAGCGGATGCTTGCGGCCACATTGTTAACGTCGGCCCTGGGGTGGACCCGCGACGCCTGGGTGAGCGCGTAATCGTACGCACAATGTCCCGAGCTTATAATGGTTATCAACCTTTTATGACATCCACCTTTGGCTCTGAATTTGATGGCGGCTTTGCGCAATACGCGAAGATCATCGCCAGCGAAGCATTCCACGTTAACTGCGATTGGAGCGACGCAGAACTGGCTTCAGTCCCGTGCGCATACTCAACTGCGGAAGGCATGCTTCAACGGGCTCAGGTAGTTGCTGAAAATGTACTGGTAACCGGCGCATCGGGTGGCGTCGGCTCCGCAGCCGTGCAACTGGCAAAGTACCGTGGTGCGAAAGTTGTCGCGGTCACGGCCGCAAGCAAGGCCGGTTTCGTCCGCGACCTCGGAGCGGATCGTATCCTGGAACGCGACGTTTCGATTGTAGAAGCACTGGGTGAAGACAGTGTGGATGTGGTGGTGGATGTCGTTGGCGGACCAGCCTGGGTCGAGCTACTGCAAGTGTTACGACGCGGTGGTCGCTACGTCACATCCGGCGCAATTGCCGGGCCGATCGTCGAACTGGATCTGCGCACGCTGTACCTCAAAGACCTCAGCCTGATAGGGAGCACATTTCAGGAAGATTCGGTGTTCGACAACGTGATACGCGCGATTGAGACCAACAGCATTCGCCCGGTAGTGTCCAAAACCTACCCGTTGGCAGACATCGTCCAGGCGCAACAGGACTTTAACGCAAAAATCTACCCCGGCAAACTGGTACTGATCCCATGATTGAAAAGCAAACAGCATTTGGCGCGAACAGCACAACCAACGAGGTGTTAGAGGGCATTAACCTCAGCGGTAAAACCGCGATTGTCACCGGCGCATCGGCCGGCCTCGGTGTGGAAACCTGCCGTGCTCTGGCCAGTGCAGGGGCTGCCGTAATCCCTGCCGCCCGTGACCTGAACAAGCTTGAAGCGGCCATCAGCGAGGCCCGTGAAGGCCTGGAGGAACAGTTTCTGGCACCGCTGCAGCTGGATCTTTCTGATCTTGGCAGCGTGCGCGCCGCTGCGGACAACATAGTTGCCAACTACCCAACCATCGACATTTTGATCAATAACGCCGGCGTAATGGCCTGCCCGCTGAGCCGAACAACAGACGGCTTCGAGTTACAATTTGGCACCAACCACGTCGGCCATTTCCTATTCACTAACCGGGTAGCGCCGGTACTGATCAAAACCGCTGCTGCACGGGTAGTGAACCTGTCATCCGAAGGCCACAAATTCGGCCAACCGATACTGAATGACCTGAATTACCTCAACCGCCCCTACGATAAGTGGGAAGCCTACGGGCAGGCCAAAACTGCCAATGTGCAGTTTACGGTGGGTCTGGACAAACGCCTGCAAAGCCACGGGGTGCGCAGCTTCGCCGTACATCCGGGCGCCATCCTGACCGAACTCGGCCGCCACCTGGACCACAGCGACATCGCCACTCTTCAGGAACGCAATAGCGGCGAGCCGATGAGCTTTAAGACCGTGGAAGCGGGTGCCGCGACCAGCGTCTGGGCCTCCACCAGCCCTAGCCTGAACGGACTTGGTGGCCTTTACCTGGAAGATTGTCACATTGGCGAACCCGCGATCGAGGGCAAACGGGGTGGTTATATGGACTACGCCCTGGATACGGACAAGGCCGATGCCTTGTGGCAGGCTAGCGAGGAATTGGTTGGGGAGGTTTTTGCCTGGTAAGTACGGGCATCGCGAAAAACCACCGCTGGCAAAATGCCAAGCGACCGGCAAGCCTCTACGGCACTGTCAATGGCACGACACCGAACTCACACCGTATTTCATGCAGCGGATTATCCAGGTAAGCCAAGGAAGCGCTTTAAGGTAACCGTCGTCCCGAAAAGCGTCCATGCATCCGCCATCGCCTCATTCAGCCGGGAGGTGTCGCAGGCAAATACGACGTAAGCAGGGTCATGACAACGAAAAAAATCGGCGCCATCTGACAATGCTCACCTGCAATCAGCCGGAATCATATCATGCTCTTGCAGTACTTTACGGGCCACTCGAAAGCACTCCAGTGCCTGGGGCACTCCGCAGTATATTCCGATCACATGCACTGTGGCGCGGATTTCCTCGAAGCTGCAGCCATTGGTGATGGCCCCGCGGCAGTGAATCTCCCACTCGTGCATCTTACCCAAAGCTCCTATCATGGAGAGGTTCATCAGGCTGCGGGTTTTCGGGTCGAGCGTTTCGTCACCCCAGCCGAAACCCCAGCACCAGCCGGTCATGGCTTCCTGGAACTCCCGGGTTAAGGCATCGGCCGCCGCCAAGTTTTTCTCTACATAGCTGGCCCCCAGAGTAGCTTTACGCTTTGCCAGGCCGGTTTCGAAGTAGTCTTTTGCCATGATGCATCTCCAGTCAGTAATCAGGCATCTGCCCGTGGACGTCTATTATCCGGGTCCCAGGGCGGCTGATCCAGCACTACGGCGCGCCGCCGATTACCCAGAACCATTACGTCCAGTTCCTGGCCGGCGGACACCAGCGCCGGTCGCAAATAGGCCCAGGCCAAGTATGCATTTACCGCGACACCAAACGCGCCTGAAGTGATCGCGCCTACACAGGTATTCCCCAGCCAGACTGATTCCGAGCCCAACGGATCGGCATTATCATCACCCTCATCAAGTTGCAGCAATCCGAGTTTCCAGCGGTGCGCCGGTGTCAGGCTGTACTTGCGGCCCTGGAACGACTCACCGCGTGAGAATCGTTCCAACCCGGCTTCCGCAAGGGTAACTTCGTTAGTGATTTCATGGCCCGACAGATAAGCCTTTTCCATGCGTGTGGCATTCAGTGCAGCTGAGCCTACAGGCACCAGGCCCAAAGGCTCACCGGCTGCCCACACCGCCTGGTAAACGGGCAGCATGCCGCTCATGGGCACGTGCAATTCCCATCCCAGCTCCCCGGTGTACGATACGCGGATTGCTCGGACGCCCTCGACCCCGGCAACCTGTATGATGCGCCCGGCCAACCAGCGAAAGCTAGCGTTGTCCAAATCAGCATTGGTGCATAGGCTCAAAATATCCCGCGACTTTGGCCCTGCAATCGCGATCACGCCGTAGTCTTCCGACAGATTGTTGAAGACCAGCTGCTCCCCTTGCTGTTGCTCGTGCAGCCAGTTCAGCAAAGCCGCCTCTTTTGCTGCAGCGTACACGGCGTAATAATGGTGCTCATTCAGCTTCAGTAGAGTAATTTCCCCTTCCAGCCGACCGTTAGGGTTTACCAGATAACTGAGCACGGTCGAACCGACATGCTGTGGAACTCTGTTGGAGCACACTCGAGCCAGGAATTGCTCTGCATCCGGGCCGCAGATATCGACTTTGGCAAAGGCAGTCAAATCAGCAATACCCGCAGCAGCGCGCAGGCTGTTCACTTCATGCCTCACCACTGCATGCAGAGCCGAGCGACGGAAGCTGTGTATATGTGCCTGCTCAATGCCACCACGTGCATACCAGAATGGCCGCTCCCAGCCATACACATCCTGGTAGACCGCCCCTTTACTCAACAACAGCTGGTAAAGGGGCGAACGCTTGGAATGCCCCGGCCGGCAGGCGGGCCTGTCAAGGGCTGGAAACGGGATTTCGTGACGCAGCAGGTAATCTTCCTTGGCTTTTTCAAGGCGGTACTCACGGTCTATATTGGCACCGAAGCGACGAGGGTCGAAGCTCGCCATGGAAATGTCGGCTGCACCATGCACCATCCACTGAGCCAGGTACTTGCCGGCACCCGGGCCCCAGGCAATCCCCACCTGGGAGCCGCAACAACACCAGAAATTGCGCACCCCGCTTGGGCCCAGCAACATATTGCCGTCGGGAGGATGAGTAATTGCGCCATGAATCACCTGCTTGATACCTAATTCAGCGAATATAGGCATACGGCCCATGGCATTTTCCAGCCAGGGCATGATGCGGTCATAGTCCGGGCTGAACAAGGTGTTCTCTTCTTCCCAAGGGGTCTCATCGTCCCAAACCGTCGCGGCATTGGCCTTTTCATAGATACCAATCAAGCCGCTCCTCTGCTCCATGCGAATGTAGCCGGATACGAGCTTGTCATCGCGAATCACCGGTAACTCGATATCAATCCGCTGAAACTCCGGAACGGTGTCGGTAATGAGGTAATGATGCAATAAGTTGGCAATCGGCAGGTCAACCCCGGCCCAGAGTCCGATCTGGCGTGCATATGTACCGCCGGCGTTGACCACTATGCCGGCATGAAAATCACCCTGCTCGGTATGCACCAGCCAGCTGTCGTCTCTTTGCCGGGTAAGACCGGTTACTCGGTTGCGGCGGATTATCTTGGCACCCATCTTTTTCGCGCCAGCTGCCATCGCGAAGCTGACTCCGGCCGGGTCCACGTGACCATCATGTGGTGTGTGCAGAGCCGCCTTGATGCCTTCGAGATTATAGTAAGGGTGCAGCTCGCGAATACGATCCGGACCAACTATCTCCATCTCATGCCCCAGGCCCAGGCCAACCGAAAGAGTGTAGTGCAGCCAGTCCACTTCGGCATCGTCGTAGGCGACCCGCAAACTGCCACAGCCGTGCCAGCTGGTGGACTGTCCGGTCTCCACTTCCAGGGCCGGATAAAGCTCCGTGCCATAAGCCGCCATCTTAGCCAGACCATAATGCGATACCGAATGGGTGATCTGCCCTGCAGCGTGCCATGTGGAACCAGAGGTCAGTTCCGCTTTTTCCAGCAGCAATACATCCGTCCAGCCCTCTTTGCACAAGTGGTAAGCCAGGGAACACCCCATGACCCCACCACCGATAATCACCACACTCGCAGTACTTTGCATGTTATTTCTCAGCACAAAATGTATTGCATCTCGCAAGAGCTAAGATTACACTATGGATACATTCGTATCAACTATAGTTATTTTGATACATTTGTATATATTCAAGTCACACTGGCAGATCTTCCTGCCGAGGGCAATCCATGCCGAACACGCCGCAGTCTGCAGCAGAGGTTCTTACCGCACTGGCTGAGCACTTCGACCAGTTTCCACCGGCCCTGCAGGTGGCGGCGCGCCTGTTGGTCGATCACCCGCGTGATGTCAGCCTTTACTCCATGCGCAAACTGGCTGCTCGGGCCAACGTGCACCCAAATGCTTTTGTGCGCCTTGCGCGCGAGCTGGGGTTCAGCGGTTACGAAGAATTGCGCGAACGGTTTCGCGATTTTCGCGTGGGTGACGAGTTCGCCAGCTTTGGGGCCCGCAGTGACTGGTTGCATGATCTGCAGGCGGAAGGCGGTGCTGCCACTCTGGTTGCCCAACTGTTTGAAGCGACCAGCGACAACCTGCAGCGCGGTCTGGCTAAACAAGACATCAACCAGCTCAGCATGGTGTGTGAATGGGTCCAGAATTCCAACTCGGTTTATGTTCTTGGCACCGGCGCAGCACATTGTCTGGCGCAGCAATTCTGGTATGTAGCACGTATGGCCTTCGATCACATTAAATTGCTTCCCGGTCCGGCCTCACACCCCCTGGATGATCTGCACGCCATTGACGAGGCAGACATGCTGCTGGCGTTAACCTTTCAGCCTTACCGCAGCGATACCATGGCCGCTGTGCGCTTTGCACGCGAACGGGGCGTATCCATCGTGGGCGTTACTGACAGCGCCTCCTCGCCTCTGGCTCGTGAAGCAGACATTCCACTGGTCTGCCCCACCCACACGCCGCACTTCTTTTCGTCGAACGCTGCGGTAACCGCGCTACTGGAGTGTCTGATCGCGATTCTGGTCGCCCAGGCACCCAGCGCTGTGCGGGACAGAATCGACGAATTCCACCAACGGCGGATGGACATTGGTTTGTACGAAGAAGAACAACTATTAGCCGGAGCAACGGCATGAAGCAAGCAACAGAGGGCCAGTTTCCCACAGGTCTGACAACACTAGATGCGCGCTACTACACAAGCACTGAGATATTCGCGGCCGCGCGCGAGAAAGTTTTCTTCAATAGCTGGCAATTCGTTTGCCACGAAAGTCAGGTCGCCGCGGTAGGGGATTACTGGGCTTTCAGCTTGTTCGACCAGGACCTGTTCATTGCTCGCGGTAAAGACAACCAACTGCGCTGTTTTTACAATGTCTGCAAGCATCGTGGTCACACCCTGGTGGAAGGCAGCGGAAACAAGCGCGTTGTGGTCTGCCCTTACCACGCCTGGACATACGAGTTGTCCGGGGAGCTGCGCGGCGCACCCGGAACCAAGGGACTTGCGGGGCTGGACCTCAGTGGAATCTGCCTCACTGAGGTCGCGCTGGACACACTGTTCGGCTTCGTTTTTATTAATATGAACCCTGCGCCTGCCTCGCTTGCCACCACCTTCCCCGGCGTTGCCGAAGATATTCTAGCTTTGTGCCCGGACATCGCTGAGCGCAAGCATGCTAATTCCGTAGCCATTGAAAAGCAGGCCAATTGGCTGGTGGCTGTCGAAAACTATAATGAGTGTTATCACTGCAAGCACGTACACCCAACATTTGCATCCGGTGTGATCGACCCGGGCAGCTATAACATTTACCCTTTTGTGCAATCTGATGGCACAGCCGTTCGTTGCCTGCGCCATGCTGCCAAAGCCCAAACCAGTCAGGAAGCCTGGTACGACACCTCAGGTTCGGACTATGGTTCATTCTACCTATGGCCGGCGTTCAGCTTGCAGATATACCCATCTGGCGTAGTAAATTCCTATCATTGGCGCCCGCTCGCTGTTGACCGCACTGAAGTACATCGCGGCTGGTACTCCAACAGCGGCCAGATAGACGAAGTGATCAACCGGGTGATCACTCTTGACCGCCAAACAACGGTTGCCGAAGACGCCGAGCTGGTAAAAAACGTGCAGCGTGGGCTAAACTCGCGCGGCTACCGGCCCGGCCCTCTGGTTCTCAACCCGGAGCAGGGCATAGAGTCTGAGCATTCTATTGCGGCCCTGCACAATTGGGTTCGCGCCGATCTGGGTGAATTCAGCTGATGGCACTCAGCCAGCAGCATTGGATACATCGCGCCCACCAGGTATTGCCGGCCGGAGGGTTCGGTAACTTCGACCCTGGGGTAATCATTCAGCGCGGCGACGGTGCCCACGTCTGGGACGAAGACGGTCGCGAATACATCGATTTACTGATCGGCTCCGGCCCCATGCTATTGGGGCATGGCCACCCGGAAGTGCTTGAAGCGGTGCAGGAGCAACTTGCGCTTGGCATGACTTTTTTTGCCAATAACGCGCGTGCAATCGAACTGGCCGAAGAGATCTGCCTCTCGGTACCGTGCGCCGAGCAGCTGCGCTACGTTTCCACCGGTGGCGAGGCTGACATGTACGCCATACGCCTGGCACGTGCAGCAACCGGGCGTGACAAAATACTCAAATATGAGGGCGGTTACCACGGCATGTCGGCCGAGGCGCAGATGAGTCTGATGCCGACAACTGAGGCGAACTTTCCGCAGCCTATTCCGGATTCTGCCGGCATTCCCGCGTCGGTTCGCGATCATATGCTGATCGCTCCGTTCAATGACGCGGACTATACTCGAAGCCTGTTCGATCAGTTCGGCTCAGAAATCGCTGCGGTAATCGTTGAACCCTTACAACGTATAGTGCCTCCGCAATCCGGTTTCTTGAAATGTCTGCGTGAATTGTGCAGCACACACGGCAGTGTGCTGGTGTTCGACGAGGTAGTCACTGGCTACCGCTTTGACTATGGCGGAGCTCAGACGTTCTACGGCGTAACACCGGACCTGTGCACATTGGGAAAAGTCATTGGAGGTGGCTTGCCGCTGGCAGCCATTGCAGGTCGCGAGGACATCCTGCGTCATTTCGACAAAAAGCAGGTCGATAGCGAAGCCTGGTTAATGCAGATCGGCACACTCAGCGGCAATCCGCTGGCGGCCGCCGCGGGGCTAAAAACTCTTGAGATTCTGCGCCGCCCCGGAGAGTACGCACGCTTGTTTAGCTTAGGCGAGCGTTTGATGAGCAGCATCAGCAAAAACCTCAACCAGTCGGGTATTGCTCACCAAATTGTTGGGCACCCAACCTTGTTTGAAGTAGTGTTCACCCAGTCCGACGTGCAAAACTATCGTGATGTGCTGAATGCCGACAGCCATAAAGCCGCACACTACAACGCCGTATTGCGTCAACAGGGTGTGTTTAAATCCCCAGGGAAGATTTACCCAAGCCTGGCACTGACAGAAGCCGATATGCAACAACTGTTTAATGCGTTCGCACAGGCTGCTACTGCAGTCGAAGAAATCTAGCAGCCTGCCATTACTCTTCAACAAGTGCAGAAATGAACTGTACGCTGGAGCGAGCCAGCGCAGGAAGATTGTACCCGCCTTCCAATATGGCCATCAGTCTGCCATCGCTCCACCGCTGTGCCCAGCTTGCGCACTGCTCTCCCAACCAGCGGTAGTCAAGGTCGTCGAGCTGTAATTGCGCCAATGGATCATCGCGATGCGCGTCAAAGCCCGCGGAAACCAGGATCATATCCGGTCGATGTTGGCCCAGCGCCTCTTGCCAATCACGCTCAATTGCCTGGCGAAACTGGCCCGAGCCGGTCCCGGCCGGCAGCGGCGTAAGACAAATATTCTCTTTATTTACCTTATCAAAGCGACCTGGATAAAACGGATACTGAAAACTCGAACACACCAGTACCTCGGGCCGGTCCTGAAAAATCTCAACTGTGCCATTGCCGTGGTGCACATCAAAATCCAGAACGGCCACCCGCTCAAGGCCAGCGGCCAATGCTCGTTCCACCGCGAGTGCGATCGAGTTGAAAAAACAAAAACCCATGGCAATGGTCGACTCGGCATGATGCCCTGGCGGGCGAACCGCGCAGAACGCATTGCTCACCGTTCCAGCCAAAATCTCGTCCGTTGCGTGTATTGCCGCACCCGCAGCCCTGCATGCCGCGGTCAGACTGTGCGGGTTCATCAGCGTATCGCCGTCTAAAGCCACCACACCTTCGGCGGGTGATTTCTCTACAATCGAATCAACGTAATGCTGCGGGTGTGCTGTGGCCAGGCCAGCAAGGGAAAGCAGTGGTGCTTCTTCAAAACAAACACCTTCGCTCCAAGGCGCTTTTTTCACAGCAGCATTGATAGCCGCCAGCCGCTGGGGGGATTCTGGATGCGAAGCACTCATCATGTGGCGTCCACAATCGGAATGGGTCAAATAGAGCGTGGTCAAGGGATAAAGCTCCTGTATCAGCTTAAACGAGGCCGCCATTATAGCCGCGCGGAAAGCCCGAGCTTTGTTGGCAGCTACCGCCTGATGGAGGCACGATACGCCCTGGGCGATAAACCAATGGTTCGGCGAAACAAGCGCGAAAAATACAAAGCGTCATCATAGCCAAGCTGCAACGCAATTCGGCCTACTCCAAGGTCCGTGGTGTCCAGTAATAAACAGGCGTGTTCCATTTTCATATTTAGAAAATGCCGGATCGGCGAGTATCCCGTCAGTTCTTTATAACGTTTCGAAAAATGATACTTGGACATGCTGGCGCATTGCGCCAATGCGTCAAGACTCAGGCTACCGTAGAGACTCTCCTGCATCAGCTTCTGTACCCGCCCCAGCTCAAAGCCGTTGTGTTGCAGCGCTCGCTGCGCATTCAGCTGTAACGCAATCTCCGTCAACAAATGTCGCAACTGATTGGCGCCATTAATGAATGCATGGGAAGAATAGCCCGTGCGTCGCACATCCATAAGACTATTAAACGCCCGTATCAAAGCCGGCGACAAACCAAGTTCAACAATGGGCTTGCCGGCATCGTAACCGATGTGCTCGAGAAACAGTTCCGCTCGATCTCCCAGAAAATGCACCCAGTAAAGTGTCCACGGGGTGCCTTCATCCGCCTGGTAGGCATGGCGCAAGCCCTTAGGCAACAGGATTAGCTGCCCAGGCATGACCGCGCCACGCCAGCCTGGAGTGTCCAAATAGCCTTGCCCCACGGCACAATACAGCAACAGGTTGTCATCATGGGTGCTGCGCTGCATTTTGTGCCCTGCGGCCACTGGGTAATACCCCATGGCAGTGGGATAACACTCCCTTGTCAAAGGGTGTTCGGCCAGCTGGCTGCGCATAAATGCCGGTGTAAGAAAGCGCTCTCCCGCAGCAGGGAGCGGCCATTTGGAAGGAGTACTCATACCGCAAGATAGTCCATAATATTCACAACTTTGTCAATATGGGCCGCCCTGACTGACTGCTACGATACGCGGTTATAAACAGCAAACTGCGTGGAGCTCAACATCATGTCAGCGGACAAAAACGACCAGGATTTTATTGCCGAGAAAATGGCTCGAGCACGAGCAGCACAGGCTCAGATCAATAATTACAGCCAGGATCAGGTCAACGAGCTCATTAAGGCCATGGTCTATTCTATCGCCCGGCAGGACCGCTCTGAAGAGATTGCGCAGTTGGCGGTGGACGAGACTCAACTGGGCAATTACGACGGCAAATTTGCGAAAATTCACGTGAAAACACGAGCCACCCTGTTTGACATCATCGACGACAAATCCGTTGGTGTTATCGAGGAGCTGCCTGAACGCAATATTGTGAAGATTGCGAAGCCGGTGGGTGTTATCGGCGCACTTGTACCTTCGACGAACCCGGAAGCCACACCAGTCATTAAAGCGATCTCCGCTGTAAAGGGCCGAAACGCCATCATTATTGCTCCGCACCCACGCGGCAAACTGACGAACAAGCGCATTTGCGACTATATGCGTGAAGCCATCGAGTTGTGCGGTGCGCCCGCCGATCTGGTGCAGTACATTGAAACACCTTCTCTGGAGACCACCAATGAGTTGATGCGTCAGTGTGACCGCATTTTGGCAACTGGCGGAGGCGCCATGGTAACGGCCGCCTACTCAAGCGGCACACCAGCATTGGGCGTCGGTGTCGGCAATGCCTGCATAACGGTGGACGACAGCGCTGACCTGGATGATGCCGCGGAAAAGATCCGCTTCTCCAAGACCCTGGACCTCGCCGCCTCCTGCTCAGCGGACAATTCAGTATTGGTGTTTGAGTCTATCTATGACGAGTTTATCAAGCGACTGCAAGCGGAAGGTGGTTACCTGGTTAATAGCGATGAGAAAGCCAAACTACAGGCCACCATGTGGGAAGACGGGCGGCTGAACACGGCGATTGTCGCGCAGCCGATCGCCAAAATTGCCGGTATGGCGGGCGTCGAATTGCCTGCCGATGCAAAGTTCATCATGGTCCCGGAAACCGGGGCAGGCCCCGATCACCCGTTTTCAGGTGAGAAGCTGTCTTCCATTATGGCCTTGTACAAAGTTAAGGATATTCAGGACGCCATCGACACCACCAATCGAATTCAGGCCTATCAGGGACAAGGGCATTCCTGCGGCATCTACTCAAACAACGATGCCAATATCATGAGCTTTGCTGAGCAAACAAAAACGTCCCGCGTGCTGGTTAACCAGCCGCAAGCGCCATCCAACAGTGGCAACCTGTGGAATGGGCTGCGTCAGACTTTCTCATTGGGCTGTGGTTCGTGGGGCGGAAACGCAACGAACAATAATATTACCTGGCGCGACCTGATTAATGAAACCTGGGTTTCCAGACCACTGGCGGAGCCAAAAGTACTTCCGCCGGATGAAGAACTGTTTTCCGGCGTAATGAATAAGTTCTAGAAACCAGGGCAACTAAAGCCCGAACTTCTGGCGATACTCCAGAAAATACGCCTCTGCATCCAGCTCGCGTGGCGTAATAGTGCGTGCCACGCGGGTGATATTCATGAAGTGTTTATAGTGGACGTTTTCGTCAGTCACATTGCCACCCCAGGTACCACAGCCCATCGATAAGGAAAACGGCAAGCCATTGTCGAAACTGCCACCTGTGGCAAAACAATGCGCCTGATTGACAATCACCCGGCTCACCGGAAGCTCATGGCCAAGCTCCACCGCCCGTTGATCAAGCCGACTGTGCAGGCCCAGGGAATGACCGGCACCCTGGAAGTTTAGAATCTCCCGACTAATCTGTTTGGCGTGTTGGAAATCACGTGCCCGGTAAACGCTCAGCACCAGAGCCATTTTCTCACCGGAAAATGGCGCCTGCGGGCCGGCCTCCGTTTCCTCGACCATCAGAAACGCAGCCTGGCGGCTTTCCGGGCGTGGTAGATCGGCCAGTTCCGCAATCCTCCGACAGGGCTTGGCAATCAGCTGCAGGTTCAAGCGATTTTCCTGCCACATCGCCGCCTGCAAAGACGCTTTCTCAGATGACATCAGCAGATCACCACCCTGCTCTTCGAGCGCAGACAACATGGCATCGTACACACTATCCACCACTACCAAACTGTTTTCTGACGAGCAGCTGGTTGCATTATCGAACGTTTTGGAAGCGGCAATCTTTTGTGCAGCGTCACCTACGGATGCGGTCTCATCCACAATTACGGTGACATTACCGGCCCCTACGCCATACGCTGGCGTGCCGCTGGTATAGGCCGAGCGGACATTATTCTGCGAACCGGTCGCCACCACCAGATCGACCTGGCGCAACATCTCCTGGCTCAGCTCTTTGTTCACCGGTGCCGGCAGCTGTTGTACCAGGTCCACCGGCGCACCAACCCGGGTCAGCTCAGCATGCACCAGCTCAAGCAAACGGGCACAACTCGGCTGACCTTTGGGCGACGGCGAGAGAATTATCGCATTGCGGCATTTAAGCGCATTCAGAATATTATTCATCGGAGTGGCTATCGGATTAGTGGAGGGCACGATGACGCCTACTACACCCACCGGGCGGGCAATCTCGGTAATGCCCAAATCTTCCAACTCGCGAATCACGCCAACGGTTTTTGCGTCACGCAAATCTCGCAACAAGCCCAGAGTCTTTCTGTGATTCTTGATGATTTTGTCGTCAACATTGCCAAGCCCGGTCTCCTCTACTGCCAGGCGCGCCAGGCGTTCATTATTGACCGGGTTCATAAGCGCCCACGCGGAAGCTGTCACCACCTCGTCAATTTGCTGCTGCGAATACTGGCTGACGCATTCTTGCGCGCTACGCGCCCGTGCCACCAGGTTTCTTACCAGTTCTCTCGAATCAGACATGTCAATTTCCACCACCGCTCAGGCGCGTATTGTAGCGGAAGGTCAACGGCCGCGATGCACAACCATACTAAAAAGTAAGCCCCTCGCGACGACCAAGCAGCTACTATTCGAAGACACGCGCCCAAAAGCATATTATGAGCATCACTCGCCACCACACAATTTGTCGCGCCTGTCATGCCGGCTGCGGTGTTATCGTTGATGTTGACAATGGCAAACCGGTTACGGTGTCGGGCGACCCCGACAATCCCCTGTACAAAGGCTTCTGTTGCATAAAAGGGCAGAACTTCCACGCCACGCGAAACAGCCCTGAGCGCCTTTTGTGTTCGCAAAAACGTCGGTCTGACGGCAGCTACCAGGATATTCCGGTAGCGCAGGCCATGGATGAAATCGCAGCAAAGCTGCAGGCACTGATTGCGGAACACGGGCCACGCAGTGTGGCAAGCTATTCAGGAACGATGGCCGCGAACTCCAGTGCAATCAACTCAGCGCTGCTGTCATCTTGGTTGAAAGCCATTGGCTCACGAATGGGCTTTAATTCAAACACGATAGACCAACCCGGAAAAATGGTGGCGCAGGCATTCCATGGCAAATGGATGGCACCTGCGAACAATTTTTCCGAGGCACAGGTACTTTTGCTGATTGGTGTCAATCCATTGATCGCAATGTCTGGTGGCGTACCGCATACCAATCCTGGCCGCCACCTGACAGATGCGCTGACGCGCGGCCTTAAGCTGATTGTTATCGATCCACGACGGTCAGAAACAGCGCGTCGCGCCAAACTGTTTTTGCAAGTGAAGCCAGGCCATGATGTAGCACTGCTGGCCGCTATGCTGAATATTATCATTACTGAGGAGCTGTACGACCAGGGCTTTGTCGCTGCGAATGTTGACGGCTTGGACGCCTTGCGCGCGGCCGTGACAGGCTTCGCACCCGCTGATGTCGCACAGCAAGCAGGTGTAGCAGCAGACGATTTGATTGGCGCTGCACGAACATTTGCAACTGCAAGCAAAGGCGTTGTGACGGCCGGTACCGGGCCGAATATGGCCGGCAACACGACCCTGCTCGAGTACCTGGTGTTGTGCATGAACACATTATGTGGGCGTTGGCAACGCGCCGGCGAGAAGGTCTTTGAACCAGCATCATTGGGCCAGCCCACGCTGGCCAAAGCGCAAGCACTGCCGCCATACCCGGAGTTTGCCTACGGCTTCGGAGAAAACATTCGGGTGCGCGGCTTGAGCAATACGGCCGCCGGGATGCCCACTGCCGCGCTGGCCGATGAAATTATTACCCCCGGAGAGGGCCAGGTTCGTGCTCTGATAAGTCACGGCGGCAATCCCCTTTCGGCCTGGCCAGACCAGCTGAAAACCCAGCAAGCCTTTGATACTCTGGAACTATCCGTGCAAATCGATGTGGCTAAATCAGCCACCGCGCAACGTGCTGACTATGTGATTGCTGTCAAGCACCCCCTGGAATGTCCGGGCACCACCCTCGCTCAGGAGTATCTCAGCGAGTATGCCGTCGGTTTCGGCACCACCGAAGCCTACGCGCAGTACACGCCGGCAATTGTCGAGGCCCCACCGGGCTCTGAGCTAATCGAGGACTGGGAATTCTTTTACGGGCTGGCCCAACGCATGGGCTTGCAACTCACCATGAAACCAATCTCTTTCAGCGGTGTAGTGCGGGTACCCGGCCATCAGCTCGACATGCAGAACAAACCGGATTCCGAGCACTTGCTGGACCTCCTGACGCACGGCAGCCGCATTGCGCTCAGCGAAGTGCGCAAGCACAAGGGTGGCGCCACCTACCCCGACCCGACCGTATTCGTGGCTGATAAAGACCCACAATGGACCGGCCGTTTGGACGTTGGCAATACCCAGATGATGGCCGATCTTGCCGATTGGGAGGCAGACGCTGATAGCAATGAACAATACCCCTTGAAACTGCTGTGTCGCCGACAAATGAACGTGCTGAATTCCACCGGCATCAACATAGAAGGCCAGCTGCGCGGTAAGCCCTATAACCCCGCCTACCTGAACCCAGACGATGCCCAGAAGCTTGCAGTATCCACCGGTGATCGAATTCAGCTGGTCGGCGAGCACGCCAGCATACCAGCAATCGTTGACATCGATTACAATCTGCGCCCAGGCACGGTATCCATGACCCATTGCTGGGGCAATGTGCCGGAACTGGACGAACGCTGCGCTGAGCTCGGTTCGAATACCGGCCGACTGAGCTCGGTGGAAAATGATTATGAAAAATACACCGGGATGCCTCGCATGAGCAATATTCCGGTTCGCATAGAAAGGCTTGCCAATGAATAACAATAAACCTCTGCATTATTCGCTGCCCTCCCTGTTAGCACTGGCTGTGTGTTTTCCAGCTCAGGCTCAAAACACCAATCCTGGCGGCTATAATTTGGTGTTAGAAGAGATCATCGTGACTGCCCAACGCCGCGAGGAAAGCCTGATGTCCACACCGGTGACGGTCAATGCCTTTACCGCGCAGGATATTGTGAATGTCGGTGCGCTGGACATCCAGGACATGGATGATTTTATGCCGGGTGTGGAGATTGGCGATGGTTCCAGCACACAAACGGGAATAACCATTCGAGGCGTATCCAGTCCGAATATCAGCAGTGGCGGAGACCCCTCGACGGCAACATTTTACGATGATGCGTATTTGCCGCGTGCCGCCACCACTGTTCCGTTTGGTGATGTCGAACGAATTGAGGTATTGAAAGGTCCGCAAGGCACTCTGTTCGGCCGCAATGCTACCGCAGGCGTGATCAACATAGTGCCTAACAAGCCCACTCAGGAGTTCGGTGGTGAGCTTAAGCTCAGGGTTGGCAATTACGATCTGCTGCGCTTTGAAGGAACCCTGAATGTACCGGTCAGCGACACCTTGGCCATTCGTGGAAACATTCTGAGTTCGCAACGAGATGGCATTGTCGATAATGTCGGCATAGGCCCAGACCCCGGGGATGAAGGTGTGCTCACTGCCAGACTCTCGGCGTTGTGGGATGTCAGCAACCGCACCCGCCTGCAATTCAGCGCCGACATGGAAGACCGCGACGAATCACCTCGTATCGCAATCGGAGTTGGCCAATTTGCCTTTATGCAAAACGAAAACCCATTCTCCGGGCAGACCGCGCACGATGTCGAAGGCGCCGAAGAAACCCGAGAAATGCAGGGCTATTCCATCAAGCTCGATCACGAATTCAATGACTCCTGGTCGGTTTTTGCAATCACTAGCTACCGCACCTGGGAAACCACCAATCTTCAGGAAGAAGATGGCACTGCGGACCCACGGCGTTATCTGGACACCAATAATATTGAAGATTCCGATATTTTCTATAACGAAGTCCGCTTCAATTTTACTGAGGACAAATGGGACGTCATTTTCGGTGCCAATTACAGCCAAGAGGATTTGTTCCAACGCACTGATCTGCATTTAACGGCCGATTCCTGGATGCAGTTTGTTTCCATCGTTGAGGTGGGCCTGCCCATCACGGACCACATCTGGGATGCACTCCCTGCCAATGAAGATCTCTACCTTAACCTGTCTGCCGCGAATGATGTTGCCTTACTGCCACCCAGTTTCGCTGGCCGCCTGCAAACCGAAACCATGGACAATACCGGGGACTTCACCAATTTTGGTGTTTTCGCCGATGCCACTTATCAGCTGACGGATACCGTGCGAATAGCCGCCGGCCTGCGCTATAGCCGCGATAAAAAGGAATACACCTGGCAAACACCTCCCACCGATGTTGACTGGCCATTCGCGCCATTGCGAGTCGCCTACGACCCTGGTGTTTTGGACGATGACCCCAGCAACGATTTCGATCTCTATACCGCGTCCAAGTCATGGAGTAAGGTAACAGGTCGTGCAGTCGTCGACTGGCAGTTCACTGAAAACGCCATGGCCTTTCTGTCGGTTGCCACCGGCTACAAATCCGGCGGGTTCGATGGCCAGGTTTTCACACCACTGATTTCAGGGCCTTTTGCGCCTGAAGAAATGCTAAATGTTGAACTGGGCTTGAAAGGTGACTTCTTTGACAATCGGCTGCGTATTGAGGGCTCCGTATATCGCCAGGAGCTGGATAACCGGCAACGCTCGGTGGATACCAAAGAAAGTCCGGATGACCCGACCGCCCAACCCACAGTTATCAGCGGTGACGAAGAGGCCACTGGAATAGAACTGATTGCCTCTTTCAGCATAATGGACCAGCTGCGCCTGACCGCCATGGGTACGTATAGGGAAACTGATTCGGTATTTGAAACGTATTTTGATAGTGCTGGCGAGCCCGCGGGTGGAGTGACTGAATCAAGTCGCGCAGACACTGACTACACAATCCGCGTCGATTGGTCGCCAGAGGTTCCAGTTGGGCATCTGCTGGTCCACGTCGACTATGTGTATGATGAAAATAATGATACATTCGCCGAGACCGGCGCCATTTTCTTCCGTGGCCCTTGGTATTTGCAGAATAAGAAGCTGTTAAGCGCCCGCATAGCGTGGAAAAACAGTGATAGCTCCTGGGAATTGGCCCTCTGGGGCAACAATCTGTTGGATAACGAATACGCCAGCAATCCAGGAGGGTTTGTGGCAGACACTCTGGGTGCTGCACACACCAGCATTGACGACCCTCTCACATGGGGCATAGACGTTAAGTATTCCTTCTAAACGGACCTGGTTCTCCGTTTATCATTGCCAATCTTTTAGGCAAGTGTCGTTTTGACCTAGATCAAGCGCCTATTCCGCGCCGGCTTCTAGTATTAGTTCTGTAAGCCCATCTGGATCCCAGCACAAATCAGAGGAGCCGACAATGAATGTGGCCGTGACGCCCAATGGCAAAGCCGATAAGCACCAGGAGTTTAAGGGCCATAGAGAGCACGTAACGATCGAGTAATATTGACTATGGATATTCGCGCCCTGGCTTATGTGATCATCGAGTCTACTGATATTGATCAGTGGCGGCATTTTGCCACTCAGGTGGTTGGCATGATGGAAGCTGATTTCGGCGGTGACCCGCAAAACCTTTACCTGAAGATGGATGAGTACCCGTACCGCTTTTTGATTCAAAAAGGCGAACAGGATCGCTTTGTGCGCAGTGGCTGGCAGCTGCCGGACAAGCCCGGCTTTGAGCAGGCACTTGCCGAGCTGGATCAGGCCGGTATGAATTTTACTCTTGGGGCTCAAGAGGCGGCCACGAAACGCCATGTTGCCGCATTCGCAGCCCTGACCGCGCCAGGCGGTATCGAGCTGGAGCTCTGCTACGACGCCAACCTGGATTACGAGCCACTGGTCTCGCCGGTGGGCGTGAAACGTTTCGTCACCGGGGAATTCGGTAGCATGGGGCTCGGTCATATTGCTGTCGCCACCCCGGATTTGGAGGCGAGTCACGCCTTTTTTACCCAGGTATTGGGCTTTGGCCAGACAGACTATATGCATTTCCATTTCAACCCTGAACCGGGGGACCCCGGCCAGGGCCTGCATTTTTTGCACTGCAACAACCCGCGCCACCATAGTGTTGCCCTGTTTCAGTCAGCCGAGCCAATGCCCGGCAACCTGGTTCACATGATGGTTGAAGTGGAAGACGTGGATGAGCTGGGCTATTTCATGGACCGGGTCAAGCACCACGGCGTTAAGGTGGATACCCCATTGGGGCGGCACACCAACGACCGCATGATATCAACCTATGTACAGACCCCCGCCGGCTTTGCGCTGGAAGTCGGTTACGGCGGCTTACAACTGGACTGGACTACCTTTACCCCGACTCGCAGCGCCAAACCCAGCCTATGGGGCCACCATTGGGGTGAAAACGAATGACGACAACTCTACACACAACTGGCACGAACTGAACGGTATTTACGAGGAGACAAGCACATGGCACAGATTCACTCAATTGCAGAAGCAGAAATGCAACACCACGAAAAACGCGCGCAGCTTTTGGATGCTGCAGAGAAAATGGTACCCCGCCTGCGTGAACGCATTGGCGAAGCTGCCGCTTTGCAGCGACTACCGGACGAGACGATACAGGAAATGCAGGCCGCCGGGTTTTTCAAGATTTTGCAGCCGAAGCGCTACGGCGGCCTGGAAATGGCACCGAAAGATTTTTTTGACGTACAGATCAAGTTGGCTGAAGGTTGTATGTCCACGGCCTGGGTGTTGGGCGTTGTGGCCATTCATAACTGGCAGTTGGCGCTGTACCCCGAACAGGCGCAGCAGGACGTCTGGGGTGAGGATGACAGCACTCTCATCTCCTCATCCTATATGCCGGTCGGTAAAGTGACTCCGGTTGAAGGCGGCTATCAATTGTCAGGGCACTGGCAGTTTTCCAGCGGTAGCAAACATTGTAAATGGGCATTCCTGGGCGGTATGGTGCCCCCAGCCAAAGAAGGCGAAGCACCAGACTACCGTACGTTTCTGGTGCCGCGCAGCGACTATGACATCGTCGACAATTGGGACGTTAGCGGCCTGGAAGGTACTGGCAGCCATGACATAGTGGTTGACTCAAAGTTCGTGCCCGAACATCGCACGCATCGGGCCCTGGACGGCTTCAACTGCAACAGCCCTGGCAATGTGGAAAACTCCGCCCCGCTGTATCACATTCCATTCGGACAGATATTTGTGCGCGCTGTTTGCTCCTCGTCTATTGGCGCACTGCAGGCTGCGGTCAACGAGTACGTAAAAATAAACCGCGAGCGCGTTGGCCTGAATGACGGAAAAAAAGTCTCTATGGACCCCGGCGCCCAATTTGCGGTGGCCAAAACCCGCGCCACCATTGACGAGTGCATCACCATCATGTATCGCAACTTTGACATCATGCTCGAACACGCCGCCAATGGCGAAGTGCTCGACATTGATGATCGTCTGAAAATGCGCTTTGACGCGGCACAGGTCGCTACGCGCTGCGGCGACTGCATCAACGAGCTGTTCCAGTTTTCCGGTGCACAAGGTATATTCCGCGACCACCCGCTCAATCGAGCCTGGCTGGACATTAACGCCGGACGCACCCACGTGGCGAATAACATCGGCAAGTTTGGTCGGAATCTGGGAGGAACAATGATGGGCTTGGAGAACGAGGATACGTTCCTTTAAACGGGATAACAGAGCGCCAGATTTTGACTCACCGCTTTATAGTGCTCACCAGCTCAGAGGAATAGCACCGGGACGTGCTGTCTGAGCTGCCTGGCAAGAAAGTCTTCAACAGGGAGGTATTTACAGCGTCAACTCACCACGCAGTTGTGCCTTGTTAACCTTGCCAGTTGCATTCACTGGGAGTTCTGTGAGCCTTATCCAGGCCTTGGGAGTTTTATAGGCGGCCAGATAGTTTCGACAATGCCGATCCAGATCTTCGTCAGATGTTTCGTCTGACAACACCACGCAGGCGCACACAGCCTCCCCCCAGGTTGGGTGCGGCAGACCGATTACCGCGCATTCGCTGACGGCACGGTGTTGCAAAACGATGTCTTCTACTTCGCGCGAGGCAACGTTTTCACCACCGCTGATAATCATGTCTTTCAGGCGGTCAACAATATACAGGTAACCTTCATCATCCAGACGGCCAACGTCACCGGTATGCAGCCAGCCATCACGAAACACGTCTGCCGTAGCATCGGGAGCACCCCAGTAACCGAGCATGCATTGTTCGCCTTTGACACGGATCTCGCCGGCCTCACTAGGCGCGCAAGCGCTGCCATCCGCAGCGCAGATAGTCAGCTCAACCGTGGGTACTGGCTTACCAACCGAGCGCAATAATTGTGGATTTTCAGCTAAGCCACGGCGGTGATCCTGAGGGTGCAAAAAGGCTACGGTACCGGACAGCTCGGTCATGCCATAACCCTGGCTGAATCCAGCCGCGGTTTCTTTCAGCGCGCGCTGCAACAGCGGCAGCGGGATTGCCGAAGCGCCGTAACCGATGGTCCGCACACTGGCCAGCTTCTCTGGCGAATAGGCGTCGTGTTCCAACAGCATGGCCAGCATGGTCGGCGCCAGCGATAAGGTGGTGATTGCCAGCTCCTCACACAAGCGCAGTACCAACGGGGCTGAAAAGGAGCGCACCAGTGCCACTGCCGCTCCATAGCGGTGTTGTAGTAAAACGTTATGTGCAGACACATGAAACAGGGGGAATGGGTACAGGTAGCGGTCGTCCGGGCGCACTTTGCGCGCGTGGCTGGCCGAGTCCAGCGCCGCCAACAGTGAATGGTGGCTGAGTGTGGCCCCTTTGGGCTGGCCGGTTGTTCCGGAGGTGAACAGTATCCAGGCCGGATCTGTACAGTTCACCACGGGTAATTCTGCCTGCTCACCGTTGGCTAACCAATCTTCGTAGTCCTGCTGAAGAGAGATTGCGCGAACAGCCTGCGGCAGTTGGCTTAACTCCTGCAGAGGCGCCAGCAGGTCTTGATCAGCAAACAACAAGCTTACTCCGGCACGATTCAGCTGGTCGGCCAGCTCAGCAGGCGCCAGCCTGGCATTCAGCAAAACCAGTATGCGACCGCTGGACGCGGCCGCGTAAATCAGCTCGATATAGGCCGGGCAGTTCCAGGCCAAAACCGCCACCCGGTCGCCAGGTTGGCCATGAGCAGCCAGCCGTCGTGCCAGCTGCCGGCTGCGCTTGGCCAAAAGCGCGTAGCTGCTCCAGACTCCATCAAACCAAAGCGCCGGCGCGTCGCTGCGGCTTTCTGCCTGCTGCACAAGCAAATCCTGTAAACGGGAAATCATTGAGCGCTGTATACTCCCTGCCAACAGCCATAAGAAAAACTGCGTACCACCGGTCGCGACCAGCCTGCAGGCAGTATGAACGAAGAAATCTTAGAAGGCTATGCCAGCGGGCCAGTGCCAGAATCCATTCATGTCAGTGGTGTGCGCATTGGCCTGGTCAACGGCGCGCTGGCCTTCGGTGTACCCGGCATTATCACCGGTTTGGAAGTTGGCGCCGGACTGGGCTTTACCACTAGCCTGGCCGCGTTTGCGCTGGGCGGCGTAATACTGACCGTGCTGGGTGTCGTGACCGGCTGGGTGGGCCGAGTCAACCGGCTGACCACCTGTCTTACCTTGCACTCTGTCTTCGGCCACCTGGGCGCACGGCTGATCAGCGCGCTGGTGGCTTTATCGCTGCTGGGCTGGTATGGAGTCAATATGGACTTATTATCCGCCGTTCTGCTTGAATTGGGGCTGAAGTGGTTCGAGCTCTCTTGCAATGCGCTTGTCATCGAATCTGTCGCCGGCCTGCTGATGGTGGCTACCACGCTGTTCGGAATTCGATTGATGGCCGGGCTGTCGGCCTGGTTGGTGCCATTGATGGTCTTGGTGGTGCTGTATATGGCTTATCAGAGCCTGAGCTTGAGTCCCACGGCAACTGCTCCATCGGCCGGTTCACTCAGCTTTGGTGACGGTGTGTCCATTGTGGTTGGCAGTTTTATTGTTGGCGTTGTACTGATGCCGGACTTTACCCGGTTTGCTCGCAGCCAGGGCGATGTCATCTCCGCATCAGTGATTCCCTACCTGTGTTTGTCCAGCTTCGTTTACGTGGTGGCGGCCTTCGCCGGTACCCTGGTTGCCAGTACCGATGTGATCAAGGTGTTGGGCCAAATCGGCATGGGCAGTTCAGCACTCGCCTTGGTGTTTGTGTCAGCCTGGCTGACCAATGTCGTCAATCTGTACAGTGCCGGGCTTGGAATCAGTGCCGCCCTGCCTGGGACCAGTACCCTGAGGGTAACGCTGGTGGCTGGTGTATTCGGAACTTTGGCCGCATCGCTGAACCTGCTAACGAGTTTTACCGATTTTCTATTTGCGTTGGCCGTGGTATTCGCGCCGCTTGCCGGCGTGTATGTGGCGGACTTTTACCTGGTTCAACGCCAGCGGGCCTACGATAGTCCTGGCGGCACACCATTGAATTGGCTTGCCATCATCGCCTGGGCCAGCGGAATTGGCAGCGCATTGCTGTCGCAACACGCCGGCATCACATTGTTTAACCTGGAGGCGCTGGAGTCGTTTCTGATCGCCTTTACCACCTACCTATTACTAATGCGACTGAATCGAGATAAATGAAAGAACTGAGTTTCAACGAGGCCCAACAATTGTTGCTGGGTTGTACGTTCTTGGGCACCGGCGGCGGCGGTGAGCTTTCTGCCGGAATGACTTATGCTGAGTTGGCCTACAAACAAGGAAAACGTTTTCGCCTCGCTCCACTGAGCGAACTGCGCGATGATGAGCTGTTGTGCACTCCGTATGCGCTCGGTAGCACGGTACCGACGCCAGTGGCTGAACACCAGCGCCGGCTGCCACAATCACAGCAGATGCCAGTGCTCAGCGCCGTGGAAGCGCTGCAACAGCATGTTGGTGGTCGTTTTGCCGGCACGGTTGCCTGCGAACTTGGTGGAGAAAACACCGCCGTGGCGGCCTACTGCGCGGCCATGCTCGACGGCGTGTTGGTCGATGGTGATGCCGCCGGTCGGGCGGTGCCTGAAATCACCCATTCCACTTACGCCTTGCATGGTCTGGACCCGGCGCCGCTTACTATTGCCAGTCGTTTTGGGGAAACTCTGCTTTGTCAGGGCATCGCGGATGATTTGCGTGCCGAGGAAATAGCCCGTTCTTTCGCCATGGTGAGCTGTAATGATATTGCAGCTGCCGACCACGCGCTTACGGCTGGAGAATTGCGCGGCAAGCTGGTGGACAACAGCCTGACGCTGGCGCTGGAAATCGGCCGCGCACTGAACGACCGCACAACGACACTCGCAGAAACCATTCAGCGAATTAATGACATCAGCGGCGGAAAGCAGTTATTCAGCGGTACCGTGCAGGCAACGGACAGC
>JAUIHW010000080.1 GCA_030431775.1 Gammaproteobacteria bacterium | reverse complement strand
CACCGGGTTGCTTCCCCCCAACTGGTCGATATCGCGCGGTGTCTGCGGCCCAAAGCCCTCACAACCGTTCGCTTTGGCCCCATCTTCAGCGGCCACAGCCAGAGTCGCAGCAACCAGCAGCGCCAGCACCAGCAGGCAGCTGACTAAGGTGCTTGGCTTGACGCCCACTGCCGGCTGGGACACGGCCACCGCTGCCCTGGGCCGCCGGGAAACCGCAAGTCTACGTTCACGATGAATCATCATTTTTTCTCCAGGAAACCAGATTTCGAAAACATACTATACGTCAATTTTTAGCGAATAGTTAAGCAAGCATTATTCGAATAAAATTGATAATGCCATCCATATCTACGAATTGTGCGACAATATGCGCTTCTTAGACTGGGTTCGATGACTACCGTGAATGTTGGTATTTTAGGCGCCGGGCAATTGGGCGCGTTTTTGTGTGAAAGCGCAGAGCGGCTGGGGCTTAGCGCGCATGTTCTTGCAGAATCTGAAGACGATCCAGCCGTACCACTGGCCACGTCGGTTGTGCTGGGAAGCTGCAGTGACCTGCCAGCAGTGAAGCAGCTGTGTGAGCGCACCGAGCTTATTACCTTTGAACGTGAAGACGTCAGCAGAGAAGTTTTGCAGTACCTCGAGGAGCTGGCTGATCGACAGCAGCTGGCCGTGCACCCGGCACCATCCATCATGCGTTTGGTACAGGACAAAGGCGAGCAAAAAAGCTGGCTGGTGCAAAGCGGCTTCCCAACGGCTGAATTCCTCGATTGCGACCAACTTGACCGCCAGCAGGTGATTAACACACTGGGTCTGCCGCTTATTCAGAAAGCCAAGCGTGGCGGGTTCGATGGCCGTGGCGTGCAACTTGTCGACCAGGAGAACCTGGAAAACTACTGGCCACAGGGCAGCATTGCGGAACGTCGGGTACACTTTTCTCAGGAGATAGCCGTGCTGGCAGCTCGAGATGCTTCAGGCGCCGAGATCAGCTATCCAGTGATTGAAGTGGCCGCCAAACCTGGCGAACAACTCATGGATTACGCTCTGGCGCCTGCACGACTACCAGCCGATTTGCTTGATAAGGCCGAGCGCCTCGGGACCGAGATTGTCGCCAAGCTGAATGGCGTAGGCCTGTTTGCCATCGAAATGTTCGTCACCCAGGATAAAGAACTGCTGGTTAATGAAATTTCACCGAGAGTGCACAACACTGGTCATCTAACACTTGAGGCCAATCGTACGTCGCAGTTCGAACAACATCTTCGCGCTGTATGTGGGCTGGGCCTGGGGACTACCCAGCAGGATAAACCCGCTGTCTGCAGAAACCTGCTGTATGATGAACAAAGCAGCCGCACGTATGAGCACCCCTTTCAGCGCTATGAGCTCGACCGTGAGCTTTGGTTGCATTGGTACGGCAAACGCAACGCCAAACCACTGAGAAAAATGGGCCACTTAACAGCAACAGCAACTACCGCCGACGCGGCCTTACAGCACTTAAAAGCAGTGGATGGCTGGTCGTACATTAATAGGGTGCACGCCGCATGAACGAATCACCGCGTATCGCAATTGTCATGGGCAGTGATTCCGACCTGCCGATCATGCAAGCCGCTGTAGATGTCTTGAAAGAGCTTGAGATTCCAAGCTACGTTGACATTGTCAGTGCGCATCGCACGCCGGCGCGTCTGTATGAGTTCGCCGCCAGTGCTGAAACGGATGGCTTTGATGTCATTATTGCCGGCGCCGGTGGCGCCGCGCATTTGCCAGGCATGATTGCTGCAATCAGCAGCCTGCCAGTTATTGGCGTACCCATCAGCGCCACCAAAATGGCCGGCGAGGATGCCCTGCTGTCGATCGTGCAAATGCCGGCTGGAGTGCCTGTTGCCTGTGTTGCCATCGACAACGGCCGCAATGCCGGCATCCTCGCCGCGCAAATACTCGGCACCGCTGATCCGGAGGTTCGCAAAAGAATTGGCGCATTCAAACAGGCCATGGCTGAAACCGTTAGACAGAAGGCGGAAAAGCTAAAGCGCTAGATGGACTCCCTTTTCCTTACCAATCTGACTTCACCCCCGCTGCTGTTTTTCCTGCTTGGGGTAGCAGCCGTGCTGGTTCGGTCCGACCTGGATATTCCGGATCAGGTGGCCAAGTTTCTATCTCTGTATTTGCTGTTCGCAATCGGTTTTAAAGGTGGCGTTGCTATCGCCGAGAGCGACCTGAACCTGATCGTCGCACGCGACCTGCTTCTGGCCACTGCGCTCTCTGCACTAATGCCCTTGTATGTCTTCCAGCTACTGCGCAAACATTTCAGTGTGGCTGACGCGGCCGCCGCCGCGGCGACTTATGGTTCGATCAGTGCTGTTACCTTTGTTACTGCCACCAGCTACCTGGATGCCGTTCAAGTCAGCTGGAGCGGCTACATGGTCGCCTCCATGGCACTGATGGAATCACCAGCGATTATCGTCGGCCTGATTGTCTACTACCGTACGGCATCAGCAGGCGATACCGGGCGTGATACCAACCTCCGCGAAATATTGCATGAATCAACCACCAACGGGTCGGTGTTTCTGATCGTCGGCAGCCTGATTATCGGTTGGCTGGTTGGCCCACAGGGTTATGCCCAGGTGAAAGTGTTTGTGCAGGAACTGTTCGTAGGTGTTTTATGTTTGTTTCTGTTGGACATGGGCCTGGTCGCGGCGCGGCGCGTGCAGGATATCAGCGGTGGCCGACAGATGATTGGCAGGCTTTTGTTATGGGGCCTGTTGCTGCCGGTGATCAATGCAGCCCTTGCGCTGGCACTGGTCACAGCATTGAACATCTCGGTAGGCGATGGGGTGCTATTGGTGGTGCTTGCGGCAAGCGCTTCCTATATAGCGGTTCCTGCAGCCATGCGCCTGGCGCTTCCCGAAGCCAACCCAAGCATCTATTTGTCCATGTCGTTGGGAATTACTTTTCCATTTAATCTTATTATTGGTATACCCTTGTACCATCAGTTGCTTGCCTGGCTGGCGTAAGGACGCATTATGAAAGCGTGCAAACGGATAGAGATTGTGATTGAACACCCTCTGGCGCCGAGGTTGGCCAAGCTATTGTCTGACCTGGGTGTACCGGGCTACACCATGATTGATGGGGCCAGTGGTGCCGGTGATCGTGGCACGCGCCGCGCCGACGAGTTAACCGGTGTATCCGCAAACAGTGTTTTTATCATCGCTTGTGATGACGAGAGTCTGGTCAAAGAAATTATTGAAGGTATTCGGCCGATGTTATCGACATCCGGCGGCATTTGCCTGGTTTCGGATGCGCATTGGGTGAAACACTGAGCCGAGCGGCTGTCCGCAGAAGCATCAACAGCTGTTCTACCCTCGCGCCAGCTTTCTTGACAGCACACACCATTGCGCTGAACATTCACGATTGTCGATGACTCAATTCCAGGCGAAATCGTAATGAGCAAATTTCAAGCGCGACTCATGCCGACCCTGTTTATACTGATGCTCACATTCGCTTTGCAGATGGCTCCCGCCACCGGACATACTGGCGAGAAACCCAACATCATTCTGGTGCTCATGGACAATTTTGGCTGGGGTGAAATTGGTGCCTACGGCGGTGGCGCCCTGCGCGGTGCACCAACGCCTCATATCGACAGCCTTGCCGCAGATGGCTTTAAGCTGACCAATTTCAACGTAGAGGCCGAATGCACGCCATCACGCTCGGCGTTGATGACCGGTCGCTATGGTGTGCGTACTCGGCTCAAAACCGATGGCAGTAAACGGGGCGTTTGGTACGGCATCACCCGATGGGAAATCACGATCGCCGAGATGTTAAAAGCGGCCGGCTACGACACCGCTCTTTATGGTAAATGGCATCTGGGGGATACCGAGGGCCGCTACCCGACTGATCAGGGCTTTGATGAGTGGTACGGCATTCCCCGCTCCTCCGACCGCGCCTTCTGGCCCGACAGCTCCAGCTTCGCAGAAGGCGCTCATCCTAATGCGGTTTTCACACGCGTTATGAGTTCCCGGCGCGCGGAAAAGCCCAGGGAACTCGAGGTTTACGACCGCGCAAAGCGCCGCGTTATTGACCGGGAAATCACTGATAAAACAATTGACTTTATACAACGCAAAGCGAAGGCCGGTAAGCCGTTCTTCTCTTTTGTGTCCTACACTCAGACGCATGAGCCGGTTGATCCGCATCCCGATTATCGCGGTCATACCGGGCATGGCGATTTTGCCGATGTACTGGCGCAAACAGATGACTATGTCGGTGATCTACTCCGCGCTGTCGAACAATCAGGCTTGCACGAAAACACCATTTTCATATTCACCGCTGATAATGGTCGGGAAGGCATTCCTGGCTCCTTCGGCTTTACCGGCCCGTGGCGGGGCAGCATGTTTTCGCCCTGGGAAGGCTCCTTGCGGGTGCCGTTTCTAATTCGCTGGCCCGGCAAAATCCCAGCTCGGCAGGTTTCCAATGACATCATGCACATGGTGGATCTGCTCCCCACACTGGCCAGCTTCAGTGGGGGCAAAGTGCCAAGAGATCGCATTATTGATGGCGCGGACCAATCCGCGTTTCTGATGGGCAAGGCGAAAAAGTCAGCTCGGGAGTCGGTGATGATTTACATTGGCAATGAGTTGTTCGGTGCCAAATGGCGCAACTGGAAAATTCTCCTCAAAGAAATGGACCCGGACAGCTATGCCATCCGACCGATGGCCTATCCATCCATTTTCAATCTGATTGTCGACCCTAAAGAGGAAGTGCCCGAGCTCAACTATCTGCCGGATACCTGGGTGGACTTTCCCCTGTACCAGGTAATGGAAGACTTTGAAGCCTCTCTCGCTAAAGATAAAGGAACACCGGAATAAGGAAGGCAGCGAGGAATGTATCTTGATTTTGATGTCGGGAAAAACTGTTTCGCAGTGGTCATGCCTTGCCTAGTGGCTCGGCAAAGCCATGAACAACTTTAGCAAGCGTTGGCGTAACTCAGAATCGAAACCACACATCAAGGCAAGATATAGAATGCCGCCCACCAAGCCCTTGTACACCAGTTCAAGGAAGAGCAGTGGTGGAGTGTACTGCTCCAGAACAATATATGTCAGCAGTGCGGCACCGGCAGCCCTGGCAATCGATAGCCAGGGCAAACGCAGTGCAAAGTGTCGGCGGCTTAGCAGGTAGGCGACCATACTACAGACGGTATAACACACCAGGCTCGCTACCGCTGCTCCGACAATTCCATAATTTGGTACCGCCCACAGGTTCAACAGCAGGTTCGATACCGCAGTAAACGCCAGTATCGCAAACATCTGCCCGGTTTTCTTTTTGAGATAAAGACCACAGGCCACCAGGACAAAAGCACCGTGCATGCCTACGCCAGCTGCCACCCAGGGCATTACCGCCGCTCCAGCGGCGTACTTTTCGCCGGCCAGCAAGGTAATGATCGCTTCTCCGGCGCTGGCAACAATCAGTACAACCGGAATCGCTGCCACGTAGTAAAGTCTAAGCGCATCATCAATAAAGCCATGCGCCGCCTGGTCGCCCTCCTCCGCGTAAAGGCGCAAAAATATTGGCAATGCGGCCGTCGCCAGCGCCATAGTGACTATGCCCTGGGCATATTCCACCAGAGTAAATGCCGAGGTATACCAGCCCAATGCCTCGGCGCCGAGGATCGCATTGATGATGTAACGGTCGGTAATGGTGATCAGGGTTGTACTAAACTCAATGCCAAACATTGGTATACCGAACAGCAGCATCGCCGAGAGCAAAGGCTTGCTGAAGTACCGCGGGCGCAACCGGGTCAATGGCACGTGGAAAACGCTGAACACAGCCAGCAACACCATCTCCACCGCGGTCAGAGTCAGGAAATACAAAGCCAGGTCAACTTCGACCAGCAGCATCACTCCGATAGTGACCAGAAGGACGAGAGTGCGCTTCACCATAAGATACAGGGAATGGCTGAAGGCCTGTTCGCGCGCCTTGAGCAGATTCAACATACCGCTTTCAAGCACTCTGGTGACGATCAGGTAGGTAGCGATCGAGAAAAGAACGCGTAATTCCCGGTCCTCAATAAAGTGAGCACTGAAAAGCTCCAGAAAACCCTGCATGAGCAGCCACAGCAAGAGGGCACATAGCGCCATCGACAGAAACAGAGTCGAGTAGTATTGCGGCAATCGCCAGTGCGAGCCGCCCGCGTTCAGCTCTGAATAAAAACGAATCGAGGCGTGCTGCAGGCCCAGCTTGCCGATTCCTACGAGTACGGGGATGGTGGCTGACACCAAACCCAGCAGGCCATATTCGGCCACCTCAAATAGGCGAGTCATAATCGGAAAAGACACCAGCCCCAGAACGGCGGTGTATAAAGATGCCGAGCCGTAAAAACCCGCGCTACTTAAGAATCGATTGCCCAATTGCTAATTCTCTGTCACTGTTAAACATTGCCAAACGACACACTGCACAGCAATTATTTCAGTTTCGCCAACGCAGTCGGTAACCGCTTAGCTATTTTTTACAGAGTTTGTCGGGTTTCTTTACAGAATCAAGCCTAAATTCTGAGGCGACAGGACAGGCTTATCGATCGCCTAAAGAAGAACTTACGAAACCTCAACGTGAGACGAGGGATTACATTGAAAGACGCTTCCGCTGCAAAGGTTTTTTAACGGCATTAAGCGGCTTTCTGGCGCAGCGGGCAACATGGCACTGACGGTTGAGAATCAGTCGAGCAATGCCATCAGATCGTCATCATATTGCAGCATTAGTTTCACCGGCTGGAAACTAACTGCTCATAATCGACCATTACGCTCATGACTATGAAGCATCGTGATTTAACAGATATGCCCTAGAACCAAGCCGATACGCCAATCAAAAAGAAAGCTGCATCGCCTTCCTCTCCTAATAAGCCCACCGTGTCACCGAATGCTCGTTTCCGCGATACGCCGGTATAAAGAGCTATCTGGCGAGTGAATTCATAGCGCAATCTAAGCCCCGCCTGTGCAGTGGACAGACCGGAGCCAATACCTGTTGGTGCATCATCCGAAAGCGCCACATTGATTTCCAACCTGGGCTGCAACACCAACCGTTGGGTCAACAATAATTCGTACTCTGTTTCTACACGAGCAGACGCATCGCCTTCATCACTGATAAACAGAGACGCATCAAGCTCAAACCAGTAAGGCGCCGTGCCCTGGAAACCAACAACGGCATAATTGCGGCTGAGTTGCGGGCGAACGTCGTGGCGAAGGCCCACCTGAAAATCCCAGAAAGGATGAACGGCGCGGCTGTACAACGCCTGTATTTCGAACTCTTCCAGCTCGCTTTCGTCCCAGAAGTATTCACCTTCGGTTTTCAGCCACAGCTTATGGAGATCACCGCCGATCCAACCCTGTGCTTCCAGTATCGACACCGAGTCGCCTTCGTTGTGTAGGTGTTCAAAGCGCTCAATCAGCAGCTTGCTGACAATCGTCCCTCCATGAGATGAGTACAGGGCATCGCGAGCCGCCTCCATCGCCTGAGTTTGCTGGTCTGTACCCGCCTTGAGGTTGGCGGCCACACTTAGAAGAGCAAAAATAGCGACCAAACGGATCATTCCGACGACCTGACCGAGACGATGCGCATCATTCCAGCATGCATGTGGTACAACAGGTGGCAATGAAAAGCCCAGTCGCCGACCGCATCAGCCGTAATGTCGACCGCCATTTTTTCACCCGGCTTGATAACAACTGTATGCTTGCGTGGCTTGAAGTCATCGGCGCCATTTACAACATCAAAAAACATGCCATGCAGGTGGATTGGATGTGGCATCATAGTGTCGTTGACCATGGTCAGACGCAGGCGCTCGCCCTCTTGAAAAACTATGGGTTCGCGCACCTCCGAAAACTTCACTCCATCGAAAGACCACATATAACGCTCCATGTTGCTGGTGAGATGCAGCTCCAGCTCGCGTTGTGGCACGCGCGTATCAGGGTTTCGTACAAGGCTTTTGAGATCAGTGTAAACCAGCACCCGGTGTGGTTCGTCTTCCAGACCAAGCGGCCGCTCATCAAGGCGGTTTACCGGGTACTGCGCCAGCCCGACCACCCCCGGACCCTTGGCGTGATCATGACTCTGCTGCACTCGATGGCCGGCGTGATGCACATCGGCATGATTCATAGCGGAGTGAGCCATGGCTGCATGATCCATGGCCATGTCTTTCATGGTAAGCGTTGGCCGTGGCCGCAGCGCGGGCACTTCAGCGGTCAGGCCGGCCTGCGTGCTCAGTGTAGCCCGCGCGTAGCCGCTGCGGTCATTGCTTTCGGCCATAATCGTATAAGCGCCCTCTGCAGGCGATACCAGAACATCAAAGGTCTCGGCCACGCCGATTTGAAACTCGTCGGTCTCGACCGGTTGAACATTCAAGCCGTCCGCCTGAATAACGGTCAGTGGCAAGCCCGGAATACGGACATTAAAGATGCTCATGGCGGAAGCATTGATAAAGCGCAACCGCAGGCGTTCCCCAGGCATAAACAAGCCCTTCCAATTGGCTGCCGGAGAGTGCCCATTGATCAGATAGGTGTAGGTGGTCGCCGTGACATCTGCAATGTCAGTGGGGTTCATGCGCATCGCACCCCAGTGTTTACGCTCGGTCAACGCTTGCGTAAAACCATGCGCCCGCACATCTGCAAAAAAATCCTTCATCGTGCGCTGTTGCAGGTTGTAAATGTGGCTCATCTTTTTAAGCTTCGCAAACAGCCGGTGTGGATGTTCAAAGGTCCAGTCGGACAGTACCAGAACAAACTCCCGGTCAAACTTAACCGGGTCTGGGTCTTTGGGCTCAATGATGATCGGGCCATAATGCCCTTGCTGCTCCTGCAAGCCTGAGTGACTGTGGTACCAATATGTTCCTGATTGCAACAGCGGAAACTCATAGGTGAACGTCTCACCTGGCCGAATACCGGGAAAGCTCACCCCCGGCACGCCGTCCATTTGATAGGGAAGCAGTAAACCGTGCCAATGAATAGAAGTGTCTTCCTGCAGGTGGTTGGTGACATGAATGGTTACCGTATCACCCTCCCGCCAACGCAGCAGGGGCGCCGGAAGCTGACCGTTAACCAACAGGGCATGACCTTGCCGGCCATCAATGCGATGTGTGCGGTGACTTACCCGCAGATTAAAATGCCGCCCCTGCAGCGCGGGCTCACCAGAAACATCATTCAATGTTCCGGCGCGTGCCCAGGCTGGCAGTAAAGCTGGCGAGACTAGCGAGGCAACAAAAGCCGCAGCGCCCTGGAGAAACCTGCGCCGGCTCTCTGAGTTCGCGTTGTGGATCGGCATGACGGAAAGTATACCGGCAGCCCATACGGCCGAACAGACTCATTTACGGCCAGCCGTTCATTTCGGCTTGGTCATTTATTATTAAATCCACCCAGGAATAGTTATATGATGCGGACGTAACCTGCTCGGTATATGGTCGTAAATAATGAACAGGAGCCCATGATGAGTGTGCGCAATATTCTGGTAGTGGTCGACCCCACTCGTGAGCAACAGAGTGCCTACATACGAGGCGCGGAAACCTGCCTGGCTACCGGAGCGGCCATGACGCTGTTTGCCTGCCTGGATGAACAAAGCGTCAAGGCTGAAGGCGATGATCAAGCCGCTCGGGCACTGATCCAGCAACTCAGCACTGATGCCAAAGAGAAAAACATTGCGGTAAACACGATGCTCGATCATCAGCAGGACTGGCCGAGGGCAATTGTCCGTACTGCCGAAGAAAAGCAATGTGACATGGTCTTCAAAACCTCCTTCGACCATGGCCTGCTGGACCGGGCAACCCGGGAGACCTCCGATTATCTGCTGCTGCGTGAGTGTCCTTGCCCAGTTCTGCTGATCAAGGAACATCGCGACTGGTCTCACCGTCAGGTGTTGGCCGCTATAAAACCCGTACCCGGGGACACGCAGCACGCTGTTTTGAACAAAGCGATTATTGGCTTTACCAACAGCCTGGCCGACGCGTACGGCTCCAAAGTTCACTATGTGACTGCTTATCAGGGTCGAACGCATAAGCCCGAACCTGATGAACTGTCTGCTCTATGCGGCGTGCCTGAGGAGCAGGTTCACATCTGGGAAGGTTGGGCCGATGAAGTTATTAGTAAAGTGGCCGATCAGCTTTCGGCTGACTTGATTGTGATCGGCACAGTCGGCAGAACCGGGATCATGGGAAGAACGGTAGGCAACACTGCAGAAAAACTCCTGGATCACACGCAATCCGATTTATTAGTATTGAATAAGGGTATTTGACGCTCTCATAAGCCCGCACCAGCAGCCAGCCCAGCATGCAGCAAAGGATACTACGATGAATTTCGACCATACCGACAAAGTAAAAGCGCTTATCGAGCAACTGGAACAGTTCATGGTGCAGCATGTCTATCCGGTGGAAAAGGAATTCGAAGAAAGTCTGAACAGCACCGAGAACCCCTGGACAACGCCGCCGATACTGCAGGATCTGAAACAGAAAGCAAAAGATGCCGGTTTGTGGAACCTGTTTCTGCCCAAAGCACACTGGGACGGTGACGCACTGTCCAACCTGGAATATGCGCCCTTGGCGGAGGTCATGGGTCGGGTTATCTGGGCGCCAGAGGTATTCAACTGCAGTGCGCCGGATACCGGCAATATGGAAACCCTGATTCTCTATGGCACCGAAGAGCAAAAGGCTCGTTGGCTCACACCGTTGCTGGAGGGTGAAATCCGTTCGGGGTTTGCGATGACAGAGCCGCACGAAGCCTCTTCCGATGCCACCAATATCTCCTGCCGTATTGAACGTGATGGCGACGAATACGTCATCAACGGCCGCAAGTGGTTCACCACCGGCGGCATGCGCGACAACTGCGAGATTTTCATTCTAATGGGTAAAACCGACCCGGATAATCCGAACCGGCACAAACAGCAGTCAATGATTTTGGTGCCACGTGATACGCCGGGCATCAAGATACTGCGCCATGTACTGACACTGGGTTACAACGACGCGCCGGGTGGCGAACCCGAGATTGAATTCGACAACGTGCGGGTGCCCGCCAGCAACATGCTGCTTGGCGAAGGGCGTGGCTTTGAGATAGCCCAGGGGCGCCTCGGGCCGGGCCGTATCCACCACTGCATGCGGCTGATCGGTTGCGCGCAACGGGCCCTGGAACTGGCCTGTCAACGCGTTGAACAACGCTCTACCTTTGGCAAGAAGCTCAGCCAGCACCAATCCGTGCGCGAAGAAATTGCCCAATCCTACTGCGAGATCGAGCAGGCCCGCCTGCTGACGCTGATGGCGGCGGACCGTATGGACAAATACGGCAACAAGGTGGCTAAAGATCTGATCGCCGCAATAAAGATTACCGCACCAATGATGGCCTGCCGGGTGATTGATCGCGCCATGCAGATGCACGGCGCTGCAGGGCTTACCGAAGATTTCTTCATGGCCCAGGCCTATTGTTACGCACGCCAGATCCGCCTCGCCGACGGTCCGGACCAGGTGCATATGATGGCGCTTGGCAAGCAAATTGTGCAACAGCTCGCGATGTAACGCAGCCACGCCCCCGGCACAATGGTAATGAAAAGATAAGCCCGAAGCGGTTGACACTCTATGCCGCTCTATTTAGCCTCGAAATTCTGAAGTGCCAAGGAGAAGAATATGGGTATTAAAGTTCGCACCGCAAACCTTCGGCTAAAACCTTTCACTCCCGATACCTGGCGGAATAGACGTTACTGTTTCACGATTATCGCATTGCTGGCGCTGGGCGGTTGTCGAATTGAGCTCTCGGTTGTGCCCGCGGAAGGCGGCACCATAGAGACAGCTTCCGGAAATCACAGCTGCACGGCAGCCAACTGCCCGCAAGTGGTTGTCGACAATCTGCTGTTCGACGAGACCTTCATCGCGACGCCGAACCCCGGCTTTGAATTTGAGCGCTGGGTGCGAAAGCAGCGCAGTTTCTGCGGGAACAGAACCGATCCAAGCTGCCGCCTGTTTACCGCTGGCTTTGCTGGAAATGATCAACTGCTGGCGTTTCTTGACAACGACGGGCAGGTGTTTTTCCTGGAAGCCCAATTCCGCGAGATCAGCGGCACGGGCACCGGCAACGCGGCGGCCTGTTTTAATGAAGCCCTGATCACACCGGGAACAACCGTGGTCACGGTGTACGATGCGATAGATGACGGTGTCAGCCAGACAGTCGAATCCGATCGCGTGGTCTTTGGTGGCGAAAGCTATAACGGGGAAACCAACCTGCTGCGTGCTGAAGAGAATCTGGTGATCGAAACCGACGAGGGAACACTAACCAGCACGGTAAACCTGTACTCTCGCTATCTTCCAGGTTTTAACCGGGTGCGGTCGTATGGCTCGGTTGCGGTGACCGACCCGCCGTTTGCGTCAGAAATAGAAGTTCGCCTGGACCCGTTCAGCCTGTTCCGGTTTGACTTGTCAGCGGGTGACCGGTTCACCGACAGCTACAACAGCGAGGTGATCACAAACGCGGGTGGCCAACAGCTTTCCGATTCGTTGAGCATCGAAGCCGAGACCACGT
>JAUIHW010000016.1 GCA_030431775.1 Gammaproteobacteria bacterium | reverse complement strand
CTTTGGCGGCATCGACGGCCAATGGCGCCTCATGCGAAGCAAGCAAACCCCGCAGCTCTGTCTGCAGTGCTGCCAGCAGCGCGTCCGGGTCGTCGACTTCCTTGCGGCGCACCTGGCTGGTCAGGTTCTCAATAATTTCCGCAGTTGCCTCCATGCCAATATCCGCAGTAATGAGCAGAGTTTCCAGCTCTTCGAGAATATCGTCATCGATTTCTTTCTTGCCAAGCAGCAATTCCCCCACACCGCCGGTGAAGGTTGAACTGGTCTTACGCAGACCGCTGGCCAGGCGAGAAAAAAACCCGCGCCTTTCAGCGCTTTCCTGGTCGGTCGGCTCGGCCACTTCGGCTGGCTCCGAAACTGCAGCACCAACCGGCGCATCTTCATTGCTGTGTTGATTGGAATCCGACTTCTTACTGAACCATCCCATGCTTACTTGCCACTGTATTGCCGTCGGCCAATTGATTACACTGCCGATCCTTCACTTCAAACCCTAGTCATGTCACCGCGTCATCCCACTGCACGAAAAACGACAAAGCCCCGCAAAGCAAAGCCTGTGGAATCTAGCGGCAAGTTGCGCATTATCGGTGGTCGCTGGCGTCGGCGTAAACTGGAATTTCCGGCAATTCACGGCTTGCGGCCAACACCTGACCGAATCCGCGAAACCCTGTTCAACTGGCTGCAAGCAGAGCTAACTGGCGCGCGGGTACTGGATGCATTTTGTGGTAGCGGTGCTCTGGGCCTGGAAAGCCTGTCTCGCGGTGCCAGTGCGGCCTGTTTTGTTGACAGCCATCCAGCGGTCATTAGTGCTCTAGAGAAAAATATCGCTCTTCTTGAAGCTGAGTCTGCCCAGATCGCCCTGCAATGCACACAGTTTGCGCATTGGCTTTCGCAGGCCTTACCGGGAAGTTTCGATATCGCCTTTGTGGACCCCCCTTACGCGGATAGGTTGCTGGACAGCAGCCTGGCAGGCCTGTTGGATAGCGCCGCGCTTAGCCCGGGGGGGCTGGTGTATTTTGAGCACCCTGCAGAGCAAGCGCCTGAATTGCCCGGCAATTTGCACCTCTTCCGCGAACTCGAGGCGGGTAACAATCGGTATTGCCTGGCCAGGCTGGCCGACTGACCGTTTGCCCCTGTTCTGACGAGATGACGGTGATATACTGCGCGCCCCGATGGCCCGGTGCCCTCGTTTGGCACCACTGAGGAGTGATTCATGCGCACTGTATTGTATCCAGGCACCTTCGATCCAATTACCAATGGACACGTCGATCTGGTGCACCGCGCACTGAAAATGTTCGACCGGGTCATCATCGCCATCGCCCGCAGCGAAAAGAAGAAGCCCCTGTTTTCCCTGGATGAGCGAGTGGATCTGGCCCGTAAAGTGTGTGGTGATATCAAAGGCGTTGAAGTGGAAGGCTTCAATGTACTTGTGTCTGAATTTGCCCGCGAGCGGCAGGCGGTCGTATTGCGTGGTTTGCGCGCGGTCTCTGATTTTGAGTATGAGTTTCAGCTGGCTAATATGAACCGCGCCATGGACCCAAATTTTGAAACGGTGTTCCTGACCCCTTCGGACACCTTGTCCTATATCTCTTCATCCTTGGTCAAGGAAATTGCCTCTCTGGATGGCGATGTCAGCAATTTCGTACCTCCTGTGGTCAACGATGCCCTGAAAAAGCACTTCAAATAGCCGCTTTTACCTCTGGCAGCGCGGGCAATAAGCCGTAGCCCGCTGCCCCAGCCGTACACCTTTTAGAGCAGCGCTACAGCGCACACAGGGCAGGCCAACCCGGCCGTAGGCCTGCAATGAAATGCTGAAATAACCAGCTTCTCCGTCACCGCCGACAAAATCCCGCAACGTTGTACCGCCTTGTGCAATTGCGTCCTGCAAAACCGCTTTAATCGCGTCAACCAGCAGCAAATACCTGTTCAGCGAGATGTTGCTCGCTAATCTTCGGGGCGAAATTCCAGCTCTGAACAAGGCTTCAGTGGCATAAATATTGCCAACCCCCACTACGACATGATGGTTCATGATAAATGGTTTCACCGCGACCTTTCTGCCGCGCGACCGGGCATACAAGAACTCTCCGGTAAACTGATCACTCAGTGGCTCTGGCCCGAGATTTGCCAAAAGGGCGTGTTCCTCCGCGTCGCTGTCCAGCCAGTGAATAGATCCAAAACGGCGTGGGTCACGAAAGCGCAGCGTATTGCCGTTGTCAAAACCCAAGTCAACATGGTCATGTTTCCCAGGCGGTGCGACGCTATTGATTACCCTCAGGCTCCCGGACATACCGAGATGAATCATTAAACAGCCGGTTTCGAATTCGAACAACAGATACTTGGCGCGCCGGCGTATACCCTTAAGTCGCTGCCCACACAAATGCTGCGCCAGATCAGCGGCAATTGGCCAACGCAACCTGTGCTCACGTACCACGCAATCGCAGACGACCGCCCCCTGCAAATGGGGCTCCAGGCCCCGACGGGTGGTTTCAACCTCTGGTAATTCCGGCATAATAACAATCTGCAGAGTGCATGCTCAAGAAACACAAAACCCGGCAAAAGCCGGGTCTTGTGCGGTTCTCAATCTAGGCTTGGGAGCTATTTAATTTTTGCTTCCTTATAGATTACGTGCTTGCGCACCACTGGATCATACTTCTTGATTTCCATTTTATCAGGCATTGTGCGCTTGTTCTTGTCGGTTGTGTAAAAGTGTCCGGTTCCTGCGGACGACACCAAACGGATTTTCTCTCTCATAATTCTAACCTCAGCCGTTTATACGGCTTCTCCACGGGCCCGCATATCCTGCACCACCTTGTCGATACCATGCTTGTCGATGATTCGCATACCCTTGCTGGACACCCGCAGTTTGATGAAACGCTTTTCCGATTCCAGCCAAAAGCGATGGGAATGCAGGTTGGGGAGGAAACGTCGCCGGGTGCGGTTTTTCGCATGCGAAACATTATTGCCGGTTTGCGGCCTTTTACCGGTGACTTGACACACTTTGGACATAGGGCACCCCCCCAAAAATCGAGCGCGACATTAAAACAGAAAGCCTAATGGATAGCAACGCCTGATCAGGCTTATTTGCCTTCAGCATCCCCGCGAGGCAGGCTGACCGCCAGCAAAGTATAGGCCAGCAAGGCGGACAGCACCGACCCAGCCAGAATACCCAGTCGATCGCCAATAAAGTACTCGCTGCCACCGTGCGCAAATGCCAGACCGGCAATGAACAGACTCATCGTGAACCCGATACCACAGGCGCAGGACACTCCCCACAGCATTTTCCAGTTCAGGCCCTTGGGTATAGTGGCCCAACCCAAGGCAATGGCCAGCCCCACAAATGCCATAATGCCCAGCGGCTTGCCCAACACCAGACCCGCAATAATCCCACCCGCCACCGGGTGCATCAAATCGTCCAGGCCCATACCACTGAATGACAACCCCGCGTTGGCGAAGGCAAAAATTGGCAGAATTGCAAAGGCAACTGGTGCATGCAACTCATGCTCCAATTGCTGCAGTGGCGAGCCGCCACGCGCATCGCGCATCGGTATGCAAAAGGCCAGCAGCACCCCAGCCAAAGTCGCGTGTACGCCGGATTTGAGTACAGCCACCCACAATACAACGCCAATCATCGCGTACGCTGGTATCTTGGTAACGCCCCGCCAGTTCATCACAACCGCCGCCACCAGCGCTCCTCCCGCTACCAGCAGGGCCAGCAAAGACAAGTCTCCGGAATAAAAAATTGCAATGATGATAATGGCGGCCAGGTCATCAAAAATGGCCAGCGTCAGTAGAAAGACCTTCAGTGATGTGGGCACCCGCCGGCCAAAGGCCACCAGCAGACCCAGGGCAAAGGCAATATCAGTCGCTACCGGTATTGCCCAACCTTCCATGGCAACCGCATCGCCGCGATTAATGAGCACGTAGATTCCAGCCGGCACCAGCATTCCGCCGAGGGCCCCCATGCCCGGCAGAATAATCTGCTCGGGTGACGATAATTCACCTTCCAGCACTTCCCGCTTGATTTCCAGCCCAATCAGGAAAAAAAATACCGCCATCAGGCCATCATTCACCCAAAGCAGCAGCGGCTTGTTAACGGCCAGCTCACCCACCTGTATGGCCACAACGGTATCCAGCAAGGCATCGTAATGGCCATGCAGCGGCGAATTTGCGACCAATAGCGCGGCGACTGCCGCAAAAAGCAACAAAATGCCACCGGCGGACTCGAGACGCATGAATTCTTTTAAATAATTAGGCATGGACGACATAGGCAAAAATCAGCTGCTTAATATTGCATGAACGGCAGCCTTTGGGAAGCATGCTGAAGTCACTATTACGCACGCAACAACCGCTCAGGATCACTTGGCCAGGTCACTAGTGCGCAACTGCAGCCTCAGTCCAGGCAGCTACAACCACCCGCTTTCGGCAAAGGACACGCTAACACCCGCTCCCACAACCAAGTGATCCAGAACACGGACATCAATCAACGCCAGTGCCTGTTGCAGACGGTCGGTAATGCGATGGTCAGCCTGGCTGGGCTCGGCTATGCCTGAGGGATGGTTATGCGCGAAGATAACGGCGGCCGCGTTGTGCTGAATGACTCGGCGCACCACTTCTCTGGGGTAGACCGGCGCTCCATCTATGGTGCCTTCAAACAGTTCCTCGAATGCCAGCATGCGGTTTTGGGCATCCAGAAAAAGAGCGCAGAATACCTCGCGCGGTCGACCTGCAAGGCGTAATTGGAGAAAATCGCGGGTTGCCTTGGGCGAAGCCAGCACCGGCCGCTGTTGCAAATCCGCGCTCAGATAGCGGCGCGCCATCTCCAGAATAGCCAGTAATTGCGCTGATTTCGCAGGCCCCAGCCCCTTGATCTGCACCAGGTCCTGCGGCTCGCGATCAAACAGGGCTCTCAGCCCCCCGGTTTGCAGCAGCATATCGCGGGCCATATCCACGGCAGAGCGCCCGGCGGCACCAGTACGCAGAAAAATAGCCAGCAGTTCAGCGTCGCTGAGCGCACTCGCGCCCACCGACAGTAGTTTTTCACGCGGCCGCTCGGCCACGTGCCAATCGAGAATGCTCATAAGACCTCCTTGTCCTGTAAGCCTGAATATATGACTTTTGCAAGCCCTCGGGTATGTTACCACCGGTCATACATCGGCTATTATCAGACAATGTATGAATTGAGTAACAGACATATCCTACTTGGCGTCACCGGGGGCATCGCCGCTTACAAAGCAGCCGACCTGGTGCGCCGGCTGCGCGACCAGAATGCTTTCGTTAAAGTGGTCATGACTCTTGCAGCCACCGAGTTCATTACCCCGTTGACCATGCAGGCGTTATCAGGCGAACCGGTTCATCTCGAATTGTTGGATGCCGACGCCGAAGCCGGTATGGGTCATATCGAGCTGGCGCGTTGGGCTGATGCACTGCTGATTGCGCCGGCCAGCGCCAATTTTATCGCCCGTATTACCCACGGCCAGGCTGACGATTTACTGAGCACCTTGTATCTCGCCTGCGCTGCGCCCAAATTTGTCGCCCCCGCGATGAATCAGGCCATGTGGGGCCAGCCCAGCACGCAAACCAATATACAGACCTTGAGCGAGCGCGGTGTGCAGATCCTGGGCCCGGCCGCGGGCGAACAAGCCTGTGGCGATATCGGAGAGGGCCGACTGCTCGAAGTGGCTGATATTGTTAGCGAAGTAAGTAATCACTTCCAATGCGGCGCACTGGCGGGAAGGCGGGTGGTTATTACTGCCGGCCCCACCCAGGAAGCAATCGACCCAGTGCGTTATTTAAGCAATCGCAGCTCCGGCAAAATGGGCTTCGCATTGGCACGAGCCGCCGCCGAAGCGGGTGGTGAAACCACCTTGATTGCCGGGCCGGTTCAGCTTAGCTGCGCCGATAATATTCGCCGGGTTAATGTTATCAGTGCTAAACAAATGCTGGCTGCTACACTTAAAGCTGTGGACGATTGCGATGTGTTCATCGCAACCGCAGCGGTCGCCGACTACACACCAGTACAAGTCGCTGATAACAAAATCAAGAAGAACGCGGCAGAGATGGAGCTCACACTGCAGCGGACAGACGACATTCTGGCCACAGTCAGTGCGCTGCCGCAAAGACCGTATTGTGTTGGTTTTGCGGCAGAAACTGATGATGTGATCGCTTATGCACGGGGCAAACTGGAGCGCAAGAAGCTTGACATGATCATTGCCAACGATGTGTCTGACCAAACAATTGGTTTCCAAAGTGATGAGAATGCTGCAACACTCATTACCGCTGATACCGAGCTGCTTTTGCCGCGAACGAGCAAACTGAACCTGGCGAAACAGATCATCGACCAGGTGGGAACAAGATTACCAGGCCACAGCGACTGACAGCCGGTTCTCTCGCGGTGGTTACAAGAGGCTAGATAACAATGGCAAAAGCCAAATCGCCAACAGGTGCAGCGGACTCCAATAGCAATCGCAAACCATCCTCAAGCCCGCACACTATTGTGCCACCTATCGTCAGTTTCGTCGTCATCGCACTGATCGCTGCGCTGATTCTTGCGGTGCTGATTCCGAAACGACAAGGCACTGACCTGGAGCGTCAGACAAAGCAGTATGCCAACCATCAGTTAGCCTTGTTGAGCCAATCCATCAGTTCGCTCAAAACGCACCTCGACCTGATCGCTTCGCGGTCAGACATCCGTCAAACAGTGATGCAAAACGAAACCGCTGCGCTGCAACGCAAGAACGCGGAGCTGTCGGCGGCCTTTCCGCAGGCCGACAGCGTACTGCTTCTACCTCTGGACTCGCGAGGAATCACCGGTTTACGCAAGCACAATATCAGCCTGCGAAATAATATTGAGTCGAGTCTGGTCAACCGTGCCGAGGACAATGAGACCACCTTCCCCGAAGCCTACCGCTTCGGCAATGGTATGCAATTTTCTTTGGTCAGCCCGGTGTTCGAGAGCGATGGCATGGAAGTGGGCGGTGCCATTCTGTTGAGAATGGACATCACGAAGCTACAAGCAGCTCTTAGCAACCTGGACAGCACGCTGGGCGAAACCCAGTTGTTACAGAAATTCCGTGGTCAGGAACAGGTGTTACTGAGCACTGGATCAAACGCATCGGCAGAACTGGCGCCCCATGATGCGCAGCTGGACGACAGTAACTGGTGGGTGCGTTTCAAACCTTCCGAATCTGTACGCGAAGCGATTGCCATGCCGGTCTGGAGTCTGCTATTTCTGCTTATATTGCCAGCCGTGCTGGTGCCCTTGTGGCATTTCTGGTCACTTCGAAGGATCGGTATTGAATTCTATGCCCAGCTCGATGGGCTGGCCGGCTACGCGCAAAGCCTGATTTCCGGCAACCGTCGAATGCCACCGGTGTTTGCTCACCAGAAGCTGAATCAACTGGCTGAGTTAATCGGTGCGTTCAGGAACCACAGCCCCGAACAGAAACAAGCACAGGCCGAGAGCAAATCGGCAGCCACAGCCAAAACCACGGCTGGCGACAAAAAACAAACGGCCGCACAGCCGGTACCGGCTGAAGCGGCCGAGCCTGAAGTCACGAAGGCGGAAGATCTTCTGGAGGAGCCACCCCAGGTTGATGTACCGGATTGTATTTTTCGGGCCTATGATATTCGCGGCGATGCCGAGAAATATCTGACTGATGACACCGTCTACGCACTGGGTATGGCTATCGGTAGCGAGGCGATGGAACGCGGTCAGGAACAGATTGTCGTGTCGGCCGATGGCAGGCTATCCAGCCCGCGTATCAAACAGGCTTTGTGCGCTGGCTTACAGGCTTGCGGGCAACACGTGCTCGACATAGGCGAACAACCCACTCCGCTATTGTATTTTGCTACACACCATCTGGAAACCGGCGCGGGTATTATGATTACCGGAAGCCACAACGGCGTTGAATGTAATGGCTTAAAGCTGGTAATGGATGGCAAGCCGCTGGCTGGCGAGCACATCCAGACAATTCGTGAGCGGGTGAAGGAAGGTCGGTTTCAGTTCGGCCACGGCAAGCTGGAAAAGTGCTCGGTAGCCGACGCCTACATAGAAGCCATTGTTGGCGACATAGCCGTTGCCCAAGAGTTGAAAGTTGTCGTGGATGCAGCCAACGGTATTGGCGGAATCATTGGCCCACGTGTGCTGGAGGAATTGGGCTGTGAGGTCATCCCGCTGCATTGCGAGGTTGACGGCAACTTTCCCAACCATGGCCCTGACCCCACTATCAGCGAAAACCTGAATGATCTGCGCGCCGCTGTAACCGCCAATCAGGCCGACCTCGGAATTGCGCTGGACGGCGATGCCGATCGGGTGTGCGTGGTGGATGCCAGCGGTAAGCCGATCGCACCTGATGTGCTGCTCATGCTGTTTGCCCAGGATGTTGTATCCCGTAACCCTGGAGCGGATATTATTTATGACGTGAAATGTACCCGTCACCTCAGCACGGTTATCAGCAGCTATGGCGGGCGGCCGATCATGTGGAAATCCGGACACTCCTGCATTAAGGAAAAAATGCTTCAAACCGGGGCTCTTTTAGGTGGCGAGTTTACCGGCCATATCTGCTTTAAAGAGCGCTGGTACGGGTTTGATGACGGTATTTACAGTGCCGCCAGGCTGATCGAAATTGTCAGCACATCGGGGCTTACTCTGAACGAACTGCTGCAGGAATATCCGTCCAGCACTTCAACCCCGGAGATCATTATTGATACGGGCGAACAGCAAAAATTCGAAATAGTTGAAGCATTGACGGACAATGCCCAATTTGGAGGCGGTAAGATCACCACTTTGGACGGCATTCGGGTGGACTACCCGGACGGCTGGGGCTTGATCAGACCCTCCAATACCGTGCCGGCAATCACGCTGCGCTTTGAAGCGGATAACGACGAGGCTTTGAGCCGCATTCAATCAGTCTTCCGTGACCAGATTGGCCTGGTTAACCCAACCCTGGCCAGCGCATTCTGACAACACCCGCTTTTCCGATTATTATTCGACACTGTTTGTTTACATCCAGAGTCTTCGCATGTCACTGACTGAGAAAGAAGCCATGCGCATTGCCACGGTACTCACCGAGGCTTTGCCGTACATTCAAAAATTCACCGGCACAACACTGGTGTTGAAGTTCGGCGGTAATGCAATGGTCGACGCCGAGTTGCAGGCCAGTTTCGCGCGCGATGTTGTGTTGATGAAACTGGTTGGCATGAACCCTATTGTGGTTCACGGCGGCGGACCGCAGATCGCCGATTTGCTTGAACGCTTGAATATTGAGTCGCATTTCGTCGATGGAATGCGGGTAACCAGCAGCGAAACCATGGATGTTGTGGAAATGGTACTGGGCGCTGCGATTAACAAAAACATCGTCAGCCTAATCCAGCAACACGGTGGCAAGGCGGTGGGGCTTACCGGGAAGGACGGCCATATGATCCGGGCAAAAAAAATGGCTGTTACCCGGTCCAGCCCCGAAATGGAAGCTCCGGAAATTATCGACATCGGCCATGTTGGCCAGGTCAGCGACATTAACACAGAGGTTCTCGATGTGATGCTGGCCTCTGATTTCATTCCTGTTATCGCCCCGATCGGGGTCGATGAGCATGGCCAGTCGTATAATATTAACGCCGATCTGGTGGCCGGAAAGCTCGCCGAGGTACTTAAGGCGGAAAAACTGATCCTGCTGAGCAACATAGCCGGCCTGCAAGACCGTGACGGTAACACTCTGACCGGCCTGAACGCCGAGCGCGTTCAGCAACTGATTGATGACGGTACCATTCATGGCGGCATGCTGCCGAAAATTGGCTGCGCGTTGGCCGCCATAGAGGGCGGTGTTAAATCCGCCCACATTATTGACGGCCGGGTACCGCACGCCGCCCTGCTCGAGGTGTTCACCGACACCGGCGTGGGTACTCTACTCACCCAATAATGTGCATTTTGTAGCTGTTTATTGTTTCGCTTAACGCGAAGGACTAGCATGGCGCGATTCGTTCACCGTGCGTTGTCACTATGGTTTACAGCTCCCGAAAAGAACCTCGTCGCCAGCAGATTTTACAAGCTCTTGCTCTGATGCTGGAAGAAACACCCGGCGAGCGTGTCACCACGGCCGGCATTGCCAGGCGAGTAGGTATTTCAGAAGCCGCGTTGTACCGGCACTTTCCGAGCAAAGCAAAGATGTTCGAAGGGCTGATCGCCTTTATCGAAGAAACGATCTTCAGCCGCATTCATCGAGTATTGGCTGAAGAAGCGGCCGCGTCCAGGCGGTGCGAGGCCACCTTGAGCCTGTTACTGCAGTTTGCCGAGCGTAACCCTGGTATTGTGCGCCTGCTGACAGGTGATGTGTTGGCTGGCGAAACCCGCACGCTGCGTCACCGGGTTTCCCAGTTCTACGAGCGAATCGAAAGCCAGCTAAAACAAATTCTTAGGGAAGGTGAGCTGCGCGAGGGTATTCGCCCGGTGGCACCGGTTTCGATAACCGCTAATTTTATGCTGGCAACGGCAGAAGGCCGTATTGCCCAGTTTGTGCGCTCTGATTTTCGACGCAGCCCTCTAGAAAACTGGCCAAAACAGTGGAGCTTGCTGCAGCGTCAGGTGTTTACGAATCCCGATCAGGCCCTCGCGCAAACCGCCTAAAAGCGCGTTTTCTCAGGAACGATCGCCGTAGCGCAGGTGCTGCAGCTTTTCGAAGCGTTCTATTTCGTTAGCGTAGCGCCGGTTAACTTCGGTGATTTCCTGCTTGCGCGCGCGAATATTTTCCCGGGTTTCTTCGACCTGTACTTCCATGTTGCGCAGGTTTTCCTGAAGGCTTTCTGGCACGCGGCGCCCGGCACGCTCGGCGTTGGCAGCATCTTCCTGCTGGCGCTCAATTTGCGCCTTCAAAGAGCGCAGATTGCCGCGCAGTATGGACAGGCGCACACTGATCTCATCAACCACGCGCTTGCGCGATGCTTCAATATCGGCAACGCTGCTGTAGCGCGCCAATAGGCGCTGGTCCTCGGCCAGCTGTTGTTCTCGCTGGCGCTGCTCTTCGAGCTCCTGCTTACGAGCGGCAATCTGCTCCGCTGTCGCCTGTGGAGCCACGCGCTTTAGCAAAATACCTTGGTCGTTGATCACATCGTAGCCATGCTTAACGTATTCAGGCGGCAGACGACTATCAATAATCAGGGTACCCGAATGGTCGCGGTAACGGAAATACTCCGTGCCGTCTGCGTACGCAGGGGAAGCCATGCCCAGCAAGCTGAGCACGAGCACCAAGGTTCGATACAGAGGTTTGCCTGCCATTGTGGAATGCAACATAAGTAGGGCTATGGATTACCTAATAAACCAGTTTAGCAAAACTCGCTGAATCGCTAATGAACTGAAGCACAGACTGCCACCTAAACGCCATATTTTTGACGATACGCCTGCATATTGCTCAATAAATCACCGCTTGAAGGCTGTTCAGCGAGGTAAGTGATCAGGTTTTCCAAAGTAATGATGCTCACTACCGGAATACCATATTCCTGCTCCAGTTCCTGGATAGCCGAACGCTCGCCCGCGCCGCGCTCTTGACGATCCAGGCCCACGATGACGCCGGCCGGCTGCGCGCCGGCCGCAACGATCAGGTCAATAACCTCGCGAACAGCCGTGCCTGCGGTAATGACATCATCAACAATCAGCACCTTCCCCTGTACGGGCGCACCCACCAGAACGCCGCCCTCACCGTGGGTTTTGGTCTCTTTGCGATTGTAGGCAACTGGCAGGTCACCCCCGTTCAGCTCATGCCAGGAAGTGGCCAGTGTTGTTGCCAGAGCAATGCCTTTATAAGCCGGCCCGAACAACATGTCGAACGGCAAGCCGGCGTGCTGCAGTGCTTTCGCATAGGCTTGACCCGTTTGACGAATCGCGGCACCCGTACAAATCAGGCCTGCGTTAAAAAAATACGGGCTGCTGCGCCCGGATTTCAGCTGGAACTCGCCGAACTTAAGCACATTATTTTGCAACGCCAGGCGGATAAAAGCGGTTTGATAGTCGTGCATTTGCAATTATGATACACGCTTCGAGTTCCAGGGGCGATCATGAGAGTCATTAACTTTTGCGCGGAAGGCTTGGAGGAAGCCGCAAATAAAGGTTTTTTCGATTGGGCATTGCAGCAGGACGCCGACTTTATTTGCATTCAGGATTTGCGCGTCCAGGAGTATGACATCAAGAATGATGCCTGTTTCCCCAGCGCCTACAATGCCTATTTCTTTGATGCCGTAGAGCCCAACACTAACGGTGTTGCTATTTATTGCCGCGAGCTGCCCAAGGCTATTATGACCGGGCTTGGTTTTGCAGACTTTGATATGGAAGGGCTGTACATTCAAGCCGACTTCGAGCGCCATAGCGTAGCCTCGTTTCTGGCACCCAGCGCGCGACCCGGCGATCAGGCTGCACTGGAAAGAAAGCTGCAATTCTATGACCAGTTTCTGGCTCATTTGTCGAAAGTGCGCAACAAGCGGCGCGAGTACATCATCGCCGGCAACTGGAACATCGCTTTCGAAAACACCGATGTACAAAACCCGCAGGAAATTAGTGGCTTTCTGGAGGAAGAGCGAGATCTACTGGGCCAGCTATACGATGAGCTGGCTTATTCCGATGCTTTTCGGACGGTTAACATGGATGACGACGAATACACCTGGTGGCCGGATGGCGATCGTGACCTGAATGGCTGGCGGGTTGATACTCAGGTCGTATCGGAAGGACTGAGCAATACCGTTGAACGCGCAGTGGTGGTCCGTGCGCCGGTGTTTTCGGCACACGCTCCGGTTGTCATCGATTACGAACTGGACATCTAAGTTCCACTACTGCGCCAGCGCCATCTTCTGAACTTGCAGTAGCTGGCTGGCCCCGCGTTGTGCGAAATCCAGCATTGCCTGCAACTCGTCGCCCGAGTACGGCGAACCTTCGGCGGTACCCTGCACCTCGATAAAACCTGACGCATCCAGCATGACCACGTTCATATCAGTATCTGCGGCCGAGTCTTCGGCATAATCCAGGTCAAGCACCGGTTCGGCGTCAACCATTCCAACCGACACCGCTGAGACCATACCCAGCAAGGGACTCTCCTTGATCTGCTTTTTGTATTCCAGATGACGCAGCGCATCAACCAGCGCCACCGCCCCCCCAGTGATCGACGCGCACCGGGTGCCACCGTCAGCTTGCAGCACATCGCAATCAATCGTGATCGTGTACTCGCCCAATTTTTTAAAGTCCAGGCACGCCCGCAAAGAACGACCGATAAGGCGCTGAATTTCAACAGTACGCCCGGATTGCTTGCCGCGAGCCGCTTCGCGCGGCACCCGGTCGCTGGTAGCACGCGGAAGCATGCCGTATTCCGCCGTTAGCCAGCCCTCTCCGCCGCCTCGCATCCAGCGTGGTACGCCTTTTTCTATGCTCGCCGTACAAAGCACCCGGGTTTCTCCCATCTCGATCAGCACCGAGCCTTCCGCATGGCGGGTGAAATGTCGATTGATTTTAACGCTGCGGAGTTGGTCTTGACGCCGACCACTGGGACGTTGCATGGTATATCTCCTCTCTTGGTTCCAGTTTAAGTTACTGGAAACTACAATATTTCGTTGCAAGCCCATCCAGCACTGCGGCACAGTATGCCAGCCTTTTCAGTGGATGCGTAAGTGATGCATCGACCAGCAGGAGCCGATTGTTTTTGAACATGCCAGACAACAGCCAGTCCGTTGGACAGTTATACACCGTGTCCGCACCGTCGGGTGCGGGCAAAACCAGCCTGGTGAAAGCGCTGGTCAATTCCTTGCCTCACATCAGCGTGTCCATCTCACACACCACCCGGCCAAAACGCGATGGCGAACAGGACGGCGTCAATTACTATTTTGTGCCACAGGATGAATTCGATGGCATGCGTGAACGTGGCGAGTTCCTCGAATGTGCGACCGTATTCAACAACAGCTACGGAACCGCCAGAGCTGAAGTCGAGCATTTGCTGCACTATGGTAACGACGTGATCCTGGAGATCGACTGGCAGGGGGCGCGACAAATTAAGCAGCTCATGCCCAATGCCATGGCAATTTTCATTCTGCCACCATCGGTTGAGACCTTGCTCGAACGCCTTAAGACCCGCGGCCTGGATGACGAGGCCGTGATTCAGAAACGCATGCAGGCCGCAGCTGATGAAATCAGCCATTATGAGATTGCTGACTTCCTGGTCGTCAACGATGTGTTTGCCACAGCGCTGGCCGACCTGCAACACATTGTGCTTGGACAAAGGCTGGCCCTGCCACGGCAGCGCGAGGCGCAGGCCGAGCTGATCAGACAGCTACTTCAGCAAGCCTGAGGCAAGGGCTCTGGCTTGGTACGCTGTTGGGAGGGGATTTTTCCACGCTTTGGCTACCCATCGCTGCTCGCTGCGCTCCGTCGGGCGCTGTGGAACTCGACCTCGCGCCAAAGGCGCTCGGGACTCAGACAGTCCTCGCGCTTTTTCCGACTCCACTTCGCTCGCAAATACGCGATGTGATCGGTAGCCAAAGCGTGGAAAAATCCCCTCCCAACAGCGCACCTTGCACTTCTTGTGCCCGTGCGTACAACTTACTATAATGGGGAGTTCTCAGTTCGACTGACTTACCGGAACCATAACAGGCACAGACTATGGCGCGAATTACAGTAGAAGATTGTTTGGATAACGTCGACAATCGTTTTGATCTGGTGATGGTTGCGAGCAAAAGAGCTCGGCAGATTGCCACTGGTGGCAAAGAGCCCCTGGTCAAAGAAGATTCCGACAAGCCCACGGTGATTGCGCTGCGCGAAATTGAGGAAAACCTCATCAATGCGCAAATTCTGCGTGAAAACGAGGAAGCCGAAAGCTTTGAGCAAAGTCTTGACATGGCCGTTGAGTCCAGCGAATTCAGTGATGCGGGCGCCAGTGAGGGTCTGGGCGCCTTTCGCCGTGCGGAAGACGACGGTGAGCGTGTTGCTGAGGAAGCTGCACCGGTACAGGCAGATGATCTGGACACCGATGCGCTGATTCGCGCCTTGCAAGCAGCCAGCAGTGACGACAGTAGCACCGGTGCTGAAGAAAGCGAAGAATAAATAAAAGGCGCGTCACTCCACAGCTGTTGGCGCGCGTTACAATAAGCCTGATGACTACTGCTACAGGCTATCGTGCAATCTATTGACGCGCTCTCGCAAACGCTAACGGAATACCTGCCGGACTCACAGATACAGCAGGTAAAACGCGCCTATTATTATGCTGAGCAGGCCCATTTCGGGCAGTCCAGACGCAGTGGCGAGCCTTATATAACCCACCCACTGGCAGTCGCCTATATTCTTTCTGAAATGCACATGGACGCCCAGAGTCTGATGGCCGCCATGTTGCATGATGTGATTGAAGACACAGGGGTCAGCAAGGAAGCGATCGCTGAGCAATTTGGCGAACCCGTGGCTGAGTTAGTCGATGGTTTGTCTAAATTAGCCAAAATCGGCTTCAGCTCAAGAGCCGAGGCCGCCGCAGAAAACTTCCAGAAGATGGCTCTGGCCATGGCGCGGGATATTCGGGTCATTCTGGTCAAGCTGGCGGACCGCTTGCATAACATGCGGACACTGGGAGTACTCAGCATTGAGAAGCGCCGACGAATTGCGCTAGAAACCCTGGAAATTTACGCTCCAATCGCAAACCGCCTGGGCATGAACACTGTACGGGTTGAGTTTGAAGACCTTGGCTTCACAGCACTCTATCCGATGCGGGCCCGCCGTATTGAAGCCGCCGTGCGTGCGGCACGCGGTAACCGCAAGGAAGTCTTGCAGCAGATCAAAGCAGCACTGGAGGCACGCTTAAGCAGTGAAGGCCTGGAAGCCAGAGTGTTAGGGCGCGAAAAACACTTGTACAGCATTTACCAGAAGATGCGCGATCAGCGGAAGTCTTTCTCAGAGATAATGGATGTCTACGCGTACCGCATTATCGTTGCCGATGTTGATACCTGCTACCGCGTATTAGGTGCAATGCACAATCTTTACAAACCCGTCGCCGGTCATTTCAAAGACTACATTGCCATCCCAAAGGCAAATGGCTACCAAAGTTTGCACACAGTGCTTTTTGGTATGCACGGGGTACCCATCGAAATTCAGATACGAACCGAGGCCATGGAGGAACTGGCCAACAAGGGCATTGCCGCTCAACGCCTGTACAAAGCGGACGGTAACGATGACGAGTTTACCTCGCACGAACGGGCTCGCCAATGGGTACAGAGCCTGTTGCAATTGCAGGAAAGCGCCGGCGACTCACAGGAATTCATTGAACACGTCAAAACCGACCTGTTCCCCGATGAGGTCTATGTGTTTACACCCAAGGGCGACATTCTGGCCTTACCTCAGGGAGCAACCGCTGTCGATTTTGCCTATGAAGTGCATTCGGACGTGGGCAATGCCTGTGTTGCCTGTCGTATCAACCGGCGCTTTTCGCCGCTCAGCGAGAAGTTGCAAAGCGGCCAGACGGTTGAAATTATTACCGCACCCGGCTCACAGCCTAACCCGGCCTGGCTGAGTTTCGTGGTCAGCGGTAAGGCACGCAGCACTATTCGCCATGTACTGAAAAACCAGCGCCACTCTGAGGCCATCGAGCTGGGTCGTCGACTGCTTGACAAGGCGCTTGAAACGCTTGGTAGCCGATTTAAGAAAATTGACAAAAAGCGCGTGCAGGAATTGCTCGATGAAACCGGCTACGAAAACTTCGAACAGATTCTGGAAGACATTGGGCTTGGAAACCGGGTAGCGTACCTGACCGCCCGTCGCTTATTGCCTGACCGTATCATCGAAAAGGCGACCGCAAATAAGAGTAAAAAGCTGAACGGGCACGATGGGTCGTTGGCAATCAATGGTGCCGAGGGCATGATGATCAGTTTTGCCAAGTGTTGCCATGCCATTCCCGGCGACCCAATCGCCGGCCACATCAGTGCCGGGCGGGGCATTGTTGTTCATGTGGCCAACTGCAAAAACATTGCTGAATTCCGCGACAACCCGGAGCGCTGTATTGAACTCAGCTGGCATGATGAGGCGTCTGGCGAATTTCAGGTGGACCTGCGTGTGGAGCTTACTCAACAACGCGGCGTGATTGCCGAGCTGGCGAACAAGATTTCCAGTCTGGATGCACCGATTGATAAAATACACACCGAAGACCGCGACGCCCGCACGGCCGTTGTACAAATGGAAATCGCGGTTCACGACCGAGTGCATCTGGCGCGGATCATGCGTCGAATCCGCAGCATGAAATCGGTCATCTCGGTCTCAAGGATAAAGTCTCAATCAAACCAACAGCGAAGCAAGTCATGAGTGAAAAACACATTATCCACACCAGCGACGCACCAGCTGCGATCGGCCCATACTCTCAGGCTGTTAAAGTGGGCTCTACTGTGTATATTTCAGGACAAATACCACTGGCCCCCGAGACCATGGAACTGGTATCCGGCGATATCAGCGCGCAGGCGCACCAAGTATTCAAAAATCTGCAGGCCATTGCCAACGCGGCCGGAGGCTCTTTGGCTGATGCCGTCAAGCTGAACATTTCTCTGCCGGACCTTGGGGATTTTGCGGCGGTTAATGAAGTGATGAAAGAGTACTTCAGCGAACCGTATCCGGCCCGTGCCTGCGTCGGTGTGGCGGCGTTGCCAAAAGCCAGCCAGATTGAAGTGGAAGCCATTCTGGAACTTTAAGGACACCTGCTGCGCGCGAGTATCTCCCGGTAGCCCTCGCGGTAACTCGGGTATCGACATTCGAAGCCGCTGGCACGAAGCCGCCGATTGGAGCAGCGCTTACTGCCGGCCATTCGCGACGGTTTGGCTGTTATCCGGGCTTCTACCTCAAGCTCATTGGCCAGCCAGGCCTCCAGTTCTTTCTTGCGACAGGGTTCATTGTCAACCAGCAGGTAGCGGTCGTGTAGCGGCTTAGCGGCAACTGCATGCTCTACTAAATGGGTGATTGCCGATGCACAGTCCTGCAGGTGAATGCGATTACTGTAAGCTTCCGATTCACTCAGCCTGCCCTGGCGGACTCGCTCCAGCAAACCTTGACTATGACCACCATAAATACCGCCGCAACGCAGCATGGTCGCCGGAACATCCGCTGACAATAAGCGCGCTTCGCAGTCCAGCATAACCCGGCCACTAAAGCCACTCGGCTGTGTTGCAGAAGACTCATCCACCCACTCACCATTGCTCTGGGCATAAACACTGGTGCTGGACACAAAAAATAAATGCTTCGGGCAATGTGTCCGCATCGCCAGCAAGGTGTTTTCAACGCCCACCGTGTAGCGGCTGCGATAACCTTGCTCGCTGTATTCGCTTGGCGTTAAAGTCAGGATCAGGCAGTCAGGTTTATATTGAACCAGCGCTGACCGCAGTGACTGGGCGTCAGTATAGTCCCCGGCAAGCGCGCCCACCCTTGCATCCAGTGCGGCCGTATTTCGGCGCAGGCCTGCCAACTGGTAATACTGGGAGTCAAACTGCCTGCCCAGCTCATTGCCAATTTCGCCACAGCCAATCACTAATACTCGATAGGGTTTAATAAGCAACAACCTCCACAGAACAGCGTATTGACGCATTGTACAGAAATGGAGTGTACTGCCCACTACCCGGGAAAGCAGTGGTGCACCCGAGCTGGTGAATATCGCGGATAGTTTTGAAAGCTGAAACCACTTCAAAAAGCGGCCTGTTAGCCAGCCTCAAAGGGGCCGGGCCCAAAACCCTCGAAAAGCTTGCTCGTATCGGCATTCACAATATTGAAGACCTGTTACTGCACCTGCCGATTCGTTATGAGGACAAAACCAAGCTGACACCGATAGGGCGATTGCAGGCCAATACCAGCGCCCTGTTTGAAGGCGAGGTCGTGACGGCTGGCGTGGTGTATGGCAAGCGCCGCAGTTATGTGTGCAAGCTCCAGCAGGAATTTTCAGTCATAACGGTGCGCTTATTCCATTTTTCAGCGGCTCAAACACGGCGCCTGCAAAGCGGCGTACGCTTGCGTTGCTATGGTGATGTGCGCTTCGGGCCTAACGGACTGGAATGCGTACACCCGGAATACACCGTATTGAGCGACTCCGAGGATTTACCGCTGGCCACCAGCCTGACTCCTGTCTACTCAAGCACCGAAGGCCTGCACCAGGCAAGCCTGCGCCGCCTGCTTGACCAGGCGCTGGACCGTTTCGACAGCAGCGAGCTCAGCGAAGGCCTGCCCGACCAAGTGCTGCAGCGGTTTAAAGACTCCATCCCTTCTGGAACTGCCAGCTTAAGTACGGCCCAATGCCTGTTGGCCCTGCACCGTCCCAGGTCTGCAATTCTGGCGCATCTGGAAAGTTATCGACAGCGACTGGCACTGGAGGAGCTGTTGGCACATCATCTTAGCCTCATGCAAATGCGCCAGCGTCTGCGTAAGCTTAAAGCACCACCATTGCAGCGGCAAAGTGATCTGGTCGAGCGTTTTACGGGCAGCCTCAGCTTTGAGCTAACGTCTGCACAATGTCGCGTTTGCAGGGAGCTGCAACAGGACCTGGCCAGTACTGCACCCACGCTTCGCTTAGTGCAGGGTGATGTTGGCAGCGGGAAAACAGTGGTCGCCGCGTTGGCCGCACTATTGGCAATCGACAACGGCTATCAGGCAGCTCTTATGGCACCTACGGAAATTCTCGCGGAGCAGCACTGCCGTAACTTTCAGCTATGGATGCAGCCTTTGGGCATTAATATTGCTTTTTTGTCCGGGCAATTGAAAGCGGGTGAAAGGCGCACGGCAACCGATGCGATTGGCAGCGGCCATGCCCATCTCATTATCGGCACGCACGCTTTGATACAAGATTCAGTAGATTACCGCAACCTCGGCCTATTGATTATTGATGAGCAACATCGTTTTGGTGTGAATCAACGCCTGTCTTTGCGCCAGAAAGCAGAAGCAACCGGTATCTGTCCACACCAGATTATAATGACCGCAACTCCCATCCCTCGCACGCTCGCTATGACCGCCTACGCGGATCTCGACGTATCGGTGATTGACGAACTGCCACCCGGGCGGACGCCCGTTCAAACCAGTGTATTGGAGAGCAGTCAGCGGGCTAAAGTGGTTCAGCGCATTCATCAGGCTTGCCGGTCAGGGCGACAAGCTTACTGGGTGTGCACCTTGATTGAAGAATCCGAGACCTTGCAGTGCCAGGCGGCTGAGAAAACCTGTGAAGAGCTGCGCATCGCATTACCTGATTTGTCCATCGGTCTCGTTCACGGTCGCCAGAAAGCCAGTGATAAGGCAGCGGTTATGCAGTCGTTCAAACTGGGCGAGCTCCAGTTACTGGTCGCTACAACGGTGATTGAAGTTGGCGTGGACGTACCCAATGCCAGTCTCATGGTAATTGATAATGCAGAGCGCCTCGGTTTATCTCAAATTCATCAGTTACGCGGTCGCGTTGGTCGTGGAGACACTGACAGCTATTGTGTTCTGATTTACCAAAAGCCCTTATCGGCAAATGGTCGGAAACGTCTGGAAGTGTTGCGTAGTAGCAGTGACGGCTTTCTTATAGCGGAAGAAGACCTGAAGCTTCGCGGGCCTGGAGAAGTGCTAGGAACCCGGCAAACCGGCATGCTGCAATTTCGCATTGCCAATCTTGAGCGCGACTCGAATTTACTCGAAGTGGTTCAGAAAATGGGCGAATTCATGGTAGAGCGCCACCCCCTTAGTATTGAACCTTTGATTCAGCGCTGGATTGGCGAGGCGCGCAGCTACCAGGACGTCTAGCAAACGCCAAGTCACTGGCGATACAGCAGGGAAGCAAGCAGCGTAAAGTCCGGTGCTGTTTGTGGAGCGATATCTTCGCTCATGCCCAAATTAAGATGCCAACGCTCAGACAAACGTATGCCGGCTCCAAAACTGAGCTGCAGTGACTCCCTGCCCAGAGCCTTTATGTCCGTTTCATAAAATGCTGAATGGCCTTCCAGTTGAATCTTCAGCGTCAACCAGTCAGCATAAAGCGGCCAGCCGACTGTGGCTGTCGCGTAGGCAACTGCATCTTTCTGTAACTCAGGAAGCAACTTGGAGTCACCTGGAATGACTACTCCAATATTTCCATTGAAGCTAACACCCTCAGCGTTTTTGGCGAAAGCGTGTACTCCCAATGCCACATCCCAGGAATCCGAACCCAGTAATTTGCTGTGCTCACCGCTCGGTGCCTCGACACGAAGCTGTGCCGACCAAAGTGCAGATTTCGTTTGCGCGAGCTTACGCACCGCAAATACGGCAACATCGCCAAGACCGCTGCTACCGTGATTGAGGGTAATATCGGCTTGTGGTGTTTGTACCGAAAACTGCAGTTGGTCCCGCGCAAATTCCTCTCGACGCCCATTTGGCAGGCCAAAGGTTTTGTGCCACCCCTCAACAAAACTGTCCAGAAACCCGCTTTGATGACTGATATATGGTAATTCCAGACCAACATTCCAGTTGGCCCCAAGCCCATAGTGCATCTTTACACTGAAACCAGTGGTTTCACCGTCAAGAAATGCCTGTTCATTACCTTCATCGTCAATAAAAAAATGGCTGGTATGCTCAGCTGTCATTACCGCGCTGTACTCTCCACGCTGCAGCAGGCGTGCATCATCGGCTGTAGGCAGGCCCAAGGAGCGAATCATCACGGTACGGTTGGAAGTCGCAAACGGCGACGAATCGGCTGCGGCATACAGAGAACTGCACACGCCAAACACAAACAAACCAAAGCCTGGCAAGAATTTCACAGTCGCTCCGTGCACCAAAGAGGGCGGAAAATGTAACATAGTCCGCTGATTTGTTGGAGAACGATGCATGGACCCTCTCACCCAGGGCGCGTTGGGTGCTGCCGCAGCCCAGTCCGCGGCGCCGCGCAAGCAGCTTGGTGTTGCAATGCTAGCCGGATGGCTCGGCGGCATGGCCGCTGATCTTGATGTTCTCATTCAGTCATCCACCGACCCATTGCTGTTCCTTGAATACCATCGGCACTTCACCCATTCGCTGGTTTTTATTCCAGTCGGCGGGTTGTTAGTTGCGTTGGCGCTCCATCTGCTGTTCGGCCGTTTGCGGGCCTGGCCTTTTCGCTGCAGTTATCTGTTCGCCACGCTGGGCTATGCAAGCCATGGCTTGCTGGATAGCTGCACGTCGTATGGCACCCAGTTGTTGTGGCCATTCAGCAGCCAGCGCTTTGCGTGGGACATTATTTCCATCATTGACCCGCTGTTCACTCTGCCCATTCTTGCTCTCGTGATTCTCGCCAGACAGCAGCAGTCCGCGCGCCTGGCACAACTGGCCGTGCTGTGGGCCGTTGGCTATCTGTCGCTGGGCTGGCTGCAGCACGATCGCGCAGAGGACGCGGCCCGACAGCTGGCTGAACAACGTGGGCACCAGCCGCAGCGGTTGGAAGCTAAACCGGGATTCGCAAACCTGCTGGTGTTTAAGACCATCTACGAACATCAGAATCGTTTCTATGTTGATGCCGTGCGAGTCGGGCTGTCCACGCGCGTCTATCCCGGCGAGTCAATTGCCAGATTGCAGCCCCCAAAAGATTTGCCCTGGCTGCGCGTAAATACCCAGCAGGCCGATGATCTCATGCGCTTTACCTGGTTTTCCGACGAGTATGTCGCGCTTCACCCCAGGAACCCGCGGGAGGTAATTGATATTCGTTACTCCATGTTACCGCAACAAATCGACCCCCTGTGGGGCATACTGCTGGATGAGCAGGCCGGTGAGCATGAGCATGCCGAGTACCGCACCCATCGTGAAAATGCTGATACCCGCCTGGGCAGTTATTGGCGTATGCTATTGGGCCGTTAGGCACATTTCTACAGGGTTTTCAGGAACTCAAGCAATTCCCAGCGCTGCTTTGCACACAGCTGGGGCAACGGCGTGTCACTGTGCAGAGGTGTGCTGCGACCGGCGGCGTATTCGTGGCCACGGTTGGAATTACCCACCAGTCTGGTGTCAAAAAGACTGCCACTTTCTTGCGGATAGCCATCAGATACAAAGCCAACTTTAACCGGGTCAAACTCCCGGCTACCAACCCAAAAGCGCTCGGGCCTGGTGTTGCGTTCGTGCTTGTACTCATGGTGCGTTGCATCACCTTTGCAGGGATCGTCATCGACAGGGCGCGCTTCGACAGGCAGTAAAAGATCATACAACGTCGGTACGGAACCGTTATGCAAATAGGGTGCGGTGGCCCAGATACCGTTCAGTGGCCTGGCCTTGTAGGCGCGAAGCGAAGCGTACGGGTCAGCCGTGGTATCCGGTTCATAGTCGCCGCTTTTAATGCTTGGCTGCAAATCATTTTTGAAAAATGAGGCTCCCAGCATGTAGGCCTGGTCGGCTATCCGCCGCACGATACCCTTGTCACGGTCTGCCGTTCCAATTACGCCCGCAGTGACCGAGCTTAGAATCTGGCGCACGGGTGCGGTGTTGCCCACGATCACCTGGCCAACGTCCGTACCTTGATAGGTTTGCCCTATATTGCCTGCGCGCCCTGCGTATTGAGTTGCATTGTTTGCCATCGTCGGATCCGTACCCAGTTTATCCAGACGCAGCAATTTGGAAGTGATTTTACGGTTCCAGTCATCACGCTGAATCGTCTCGTGACAGGACGCGCAATATTTCAGATAATGCACTTTACCACGCGCGGCCAATTCCTGATCGATGACCCCTAAAAGGTGTTCTGGCCATTCGGGAGACAAAAGATTTTTCAAGTGGCCTTCCATTCGCGACAGATTGACTCCGTTTACCGAAGAATCGAAGTCGATTTTGTGCCGCTTGGCGCTTTGCCCACTGATCTTGGCTGCCAGATTCCAATTCCTGAACCAGGAATGATCCTCCTGCCAATCCAGGCTGGCAAAAACACCAATTACCTGGCCGGTATTTCGGCCTAAGGCCCCCACACCAGCATTGGCCTGCAGGCCATTCCATTGAACGTAATCCGTATGGGCCACGTCCCATAAATAGGGGTAGCTGACCGGAGCATTGGCCTCGTTAAACAGAATGGTGAATAGCGTGTCAATCTGCTGTTCGCTCAAGCCAGGATAAGTCGGTTCAGACTGCCGCAAACGCCCCAGCATCAACTCAAAACCCTGACGACCAAGCACTGTTTCATTCAGTCCGTCTAACACAGACTTTATGTGTTGCTCTGTGAGCAGGCTACGGCCTTGCTGGTCGCTTAGCAGTCTCAGAGCCTCTGCGGCCTGCTGTTTATTAAGCACGTGTTGCAGTACCCGGTTGTAGATTCGACCAAAGGCATCCAGCCTGGCGTAGCCGTAGTTCAGTTGTGATTTATTGATTCGATTGTATTGTCTCAATCGCTCGGTCCAAAGTTTGAGATCGTCAATCACGTCTGTATCGCTGAGGTAGTCTCGGCCACCCCATAAAGCCCGTTTCCAGTCATTGCGTGCCAGCACAGCGTCGCTAAACCTCTGCAGTTTGGCCGTATCCTCTAGAGTGGCTTCCATGGCGCCTTGCATTGCCCACAGAAAACCGTCCAAATCCGCCATAGCGGGACCGCCGTCAATGCGCAGCGCTTGCTTGCGGTAAACAATTTGCCCTGTATGGCAGGTGGCACAATTGAAACCCAGGTATTCGCGACGCTTGTAAGTATCTTTCACAAAGCCTACGGGCAGACCTTCCGGGTTAAACAGCGTGGGCTTCTGCAGCAGATAGCGAAAGGAGTCAAGATTGGCGTTGCTTCGGAAGTAACGAATCTGTGTGGCGCTGGAATTTTCCTGTTCAAGCTCCAAAAAGAAATCCCAGGGAATAATATTGGTGCCCTGAGTAACATTATAGAACCATAGGCTTTCCGCACGCTCCCAACCCTGATCGAGGTACTCCGGTATGTCGTGGCCATCACCAAAGCCAGTCAGTGCATAACCGATTGCTCCCCGATCCGGGTCCCGGTCGGCATGCTGATAGAGCTTCCCCGCCGCCAGTATCAGCAGGGTGGGGACCATGAAAGCGACCAACACCAGCAGCAACAACCAACACAGTGCTTTACTCCACGACCCCCAACCCAGTTCGCGCGGCCCCTGACGTAATTGTTGATATTCCCGTTGAATCGCCTGTTTCATCAGCCAGCTTCCCTACTTTGATATTATTTCAATTGCGCCAGCGCCTCGGCTCGCATTGCCCGCAGAGACCTTCGAAGCTCTGCCAATACCGTTTCCATAAACCATTGCAGCTCTTGCTTACTCCAAAGCTGAGCATACTCTTGCAGCTGCTCATTACGCAAAAAGCGATAGGCAAAATGTAAATAGTCATCCGCCTCGCGCGTATAACGATCAGCATAAGCCTGCTCCAGCTCATGGCGCCACAACTGTACGCCTTTACTGTCACTACGGCTTATCATCTCTCCGCTGACAAAGTCCAGGGCAACAGCCGTGTCAACCTCCGCAAAAGACTGCAAAACAGCGGCCAGCCGATGCCCCATATCAGCGACATGACAGGCACGCAGTAGACTTATCCGCTCATTATCAAGCTTGTTATTGCGCCGATATTCGGCAAACTTTTGCTGCTGCACAGGCTGTTGAACGCTGCGCTCAAAGCGCCTGAATCGACGGTTCAAATCACTTTGCAGATACTCCAGCGCTTTTTGTGCCTTGTTGGCGGCCAGCAGTCCAGGCAGGTTGCGACGCAGCTCGGCAAGCACCACATCACTGCGATAATTAGCTATGGTTTGAGCAAGCCGGGCAGCCTGTTCGCCAGACAGGGAATATTTCTGTTGTTGACGTTGCAGATTGAGCTGATAGCTTGGTTCGAGCTGCTGCAGTGCAGACATAACTCCGGATAATTCCAGCAACTGCTGCAGGTCGTCATCTGATAAATTCGCCTGTTCGCTGTCGGTGGTTGATTCAGCCGGATTGGCAATGACCGGCGTGTTCGCCAGAAAAAAGCACAGAATAACGACTGGAAGATATGCAGGTTTCACTCTGTGCGTTCGGTCAGTTGTGCGACCGGGGTATCGAATATGTCCATATCAAACTGCTTCTCAGAGCGAGCTACAACACAGGTTACTGCCGCATCACCAGTGACATTGATGGCGGTTCTTAACATATCCAGTAAGCGGTCTACACCAATGATTAGAGCTATTCCCTCGACCGGCAGATTCACCTGCTGCAATACCATCGCCAGCATGATCAGTCCCACCCCTGGCACACCTGCGGTGCCAATAGAGGCCAGGGTTGCGGTGGCAACCACTGTCAGGTAGCCAGCCACGCCAATATCGATACCATAGGCCTGCGCGATAAACGCTGTCGCCACTCCCTGCATGATGGCCGTACCGTCCATATTGATGGTCGCGCCCAATGGCAGGGTGAACGAGGCAACTGAGTTATCCACGCCAATGCGCTTTTCGACCACATTCAGGGTAACCGGTAAGGTTGCATTACTTGATGCGGTGCTGAACGCAAACAGCTGCACCGGACGCATTTTACTGAAGAACTGCAGCGGATTAAGCCTGGCCAGAAAAGTCACCAGACTACCGTAAACGGCGATGGCGTGGATCAGCAGCACCCCCACTAGCGTGAAGAAATAATGAGCAAGGCTGCCAAGAATATCCAGGCCAATTTCCGCAAACAGGGCGGCCAGCAGACAGAACACCCCATAGGGCGCAATCTGCATCAGAATGTTGACCATGCTCATGATGACCTCATTGAGCTGATCAAAAAACTCGCGAATACGCTGGCCTTGCTCGCCCGCCCGGCTGATTGACAGACCAAACAGCAAGGCAAACACGATAATCTGTAGCATATTGCCCTCAGCCATGGCCTGGACCGGATTGCTGGGGAATATGTCGATCAGCACCTGTTTGAGCGATGGCGGTTCCTTAGCGATAAATTCACTGGTGGTGCTCAACTCAATGTTGGCACCTGGTTGGATAATAATCGCGGCGCTCAGGGCCAGAGTAATCGCCAGGCCGGTGGTGAGCATGTACAAGCCCAGGGACTTCCCGGCAATTGCGCCCATGCGGGCATTGTCGCTACCCAGGCCACTGCTACCGCACACCAGCGATACGAACACCATGGGGACAACCAGAACCTTGAGCGATGCAATAAACACTTTGCCGACCACATCAAACAGGCCGTCGGTGATATACACCTGAATAAACGACGCCAGTCCAGCCTCAACGGCGCCCATAAAGTAATGCAGGCCTATGCCGACCACCAGGCCAGCCACCATGGCGATCAGTATGCGGGAGGTCAGGCTCATAGGTGCTCCAGGTTTGTTATTGTTGGCTGACGGCCTGACGCCCTACAACATGGGTGGCAGCAGTTTTTGCAGGCGCAGTTTTTCCTTGGTGCCATTTGGACCGGTCAATGCGAAGCCCAGCAAATTACCCTGCGGGTCTTTAAACTCCGCTACTACATCAGCCCCGTTTACATCAATGGTCCAGTCCCCATCAGCCTCCTTTGGCGGCGGTGCGACAACAACCGGGCAGGCCGGTGTTTTTATAGTGACCGGCATTGCTGGATAGCTCACTTCAGTCACTTCGCCGGCAAGAGTTTTGCCCAGGGCACGCGCGGCGGCCATCAGTGGCGCCACATAGTACAGCACATGGCCTTCAACTTCGGCGCAATCGCCCAGGGTATATACGTTGGGCGCACTGGTTTCCAGGCGTTTGTTGGCAACAATGCCGCGCTTGCATTCGATACCGGCCGCCTGGGCCAGATCGATTCTCGGCCGAACCCCCACGGCCGACACCGCAAGATCAGCGCGTATTTCGCTGCCATCATCCAGCACCGCTACGATGCCGCCGTCCGGGTGCCTGTTAATAGTTTGTACCAGGCGCCCAAAATGAAATTTGGCGCCCAGCCCTTCCAAGGCTGCCTGAACAGCCTTGCCAGCGGGTTCGGGCAGCAAGGTAGGAAGACTGTAGCCCAGCGGGTCTACTGCTTCTATGCTGAAGCCTCCATTGGCAAGGTCATTGGTGAATTCGCTGCCAATCAGGCCGCTGCCGATAATCAGTAGCTTTTTTACATCGTTTTTTTCAATCGCTGTTCGGAAGTCTGCGTAGTCGAGCAGGTCGTTCACAGAATACACCAGCTCAAGCCCGTCTCCCTCCAGCGGAGGACGAATCACATCAGCTCCCCAGGCCAATACCAGCTTGCTGTAATTGACGGTAGTGGATTCACCTACCTGGATTTCCTGTTTAGCGGTATCAATGCTGTGCACATGTGTGAACGTCCAGACACTGGCCTTAAGTTGTTGCGCCATCTTGCCGGCATCGGCCATGGCCAGGTCATCTGCCGAGGTGTTCTTGGTAAAGCCTGTTGACAGCATCGGTTTGGAATAGGAGCGTCCATCATCAGCGGTAATCAGTATCAGCTGGGTCTCCTGGTCATGCTTGCGGAACTCGCGAGCCAGGTTGTAACCTGCCAGACCGGTACCAATAATAACCACCGGACGCGGTATCTCGACGGGCTCTTCGGCCTCATGATGCGGCACGTCTGCAGTCTCGGTAACCTCGATCATTTCAAAGTCTTCCTTACCAACACCGCAATCAGGGCACAGCCAGTCTTCCGGCACGTCTTCCCAGCGGGTACCCGGTGCAATGCCGTCTTCCGGCCACCCTTTGGCTTCATCATAGATCCAGCCACAGACGATACATTCCCACTTCTTCATAAACCTACCTCAATCCGGTGCCAGCAGTTACCATTACCCGCTGAGCGATGTTGACCGGCCATTCTAAACGAGCGCATGCAGTGCGGCAATTATCATGATTTTCACTCACCTCGGTAGCCTGCCCGGCAAACCGGGAAGCCTATTACGCCTAATGCGGGCAGATCGCCCCATTGGCACTTATTTGCTGCTATGGCCGACGCTAACGGCTTTATGGCTGGCCGCTCAGAGCCTGCCAAGCTGGCAGAATCTTATTATTTTTGTTGTCGGCACTTTTTTGATGCGCTCGGCCGGCTGTGTAATCAATGATTTTGCCGACCGCGATCTCGATGGCCACGTCAAACGTACCGCGATGCGCCCTCTGGCACGGGGCGAGGTGACAGAGCGAGAGGCTTTATTGTTGTTCGCTTTTCTGGTGCTGGCGGCATTTGGCCTGGTTTTGCTTACTAACAAACAAACCGTGTTTCTTTCTTTTGCAGCTCTTGCTGTCGCCAGCCTCTATCCGTTTATGAAGCGGCTTACTCAGCTACCTCAGTTGGTACTGGGTATTGCTTTTTCCTTTGGTATTCCCATGGCATTTTCGGCCGAAATAGACAGTCTTCCGGGCTGGCTGTGGTGGTTGTTTGCTGCCAATCTGTGCTGGACGGTTGCCTATGACACTTTGTATGCCATGGTTGACCGTGACGACGACCTGAAGATTGGTATCAAGTCGACCGCGGTACTGTTCGGGCGCCACGACATCATGCTGGTGGGTATGTTCCAGGGGGCCACTCTACTGATGCTATTCATGCTGGCTAAACATGCTGAGCTGCAATGGCCTTTTTATACTGCAATACTGCTGTCTTTAATACTGTTCATACATCACCTCAGGCTGGCCAGACACCGCGAACGTGAGGCCTGCTTCAAGGCCTTTCTGAATAACCATTGGGTGGGCTTTAGTTGGCTGATGGGTGTTGTCGTAAATTTTAGTTTTTACTAAGGTGACTTGATATGTCGGAACCTGAACTCAATGAAGAAAAATACCCTCTGCTGAAAAGCCAGATAACCGGCATGCTGACGACCGTGCGGGTTAAGGACGGCATGTTGTCCACAAACCCGGTCAGTTTTACCCTGGACGATGGCAAAATACTGATTTCAACGTTAAAAAGCCGAATGAAGTATAGAAACATCCTTGCCGACAACCGCGTTGCGTTTTGCGTACAGTCATTCAGTAATATCATGGACTATCTGGAAATTCGTGGCCATGCGACTGTGCAGGATGACCCGGATGCGAGCCTGGTGCATCGCCAATTCATGAGCTCCTTTGGTGAACCGCCACCGGCCGATCTGGACCCACCTGGAGCAGAGCGGGTTATCATCACCATCCACCCCGAACAGGTATCCGCTCCCACTTTGTACGGTGGCCGTTTTGATCAGACACCCCCGGATGAGCCTGCCAGCTAAGTCTGGCGATTCATTTTATGCAAGCTGTCGTCGTTTCCAGAATCGCTGATGTAGAACGTGCCGACTGGAATGCATTAAACAGTAGTGAATGCCCATTCTTAAGTCACGAATTCCTGAACGCACTGGAGCAAAGCGGCTCGGTATGTGCCGACACCGGCTGGGAGCCCTGTCATATTCTGGTGCATGCAGACGACGGCGCGCTGATTGCTGCCATGCCTACTTACAACAAACACCACAGCTATGGTGAGTATGTGTTTGATTGGTCCTGGGCTGATGCCTACCATCGCGCAGGGCGTCAGTATTATCCAAAACTGTTAAGCGCTATACCTTACTCGCCGGTCACCTCACCTCGCTTACTAATAAGTGACCATGCTGTCGATATCGCTGAACTGTTCATCACGGTCAAAGACAAGATCGTGCGGTTTGCCAATAGCTCGGGCGCGTCCTCCTGGCATGTATTGTTTCCCGATGAATATCAGAAGCGTCTCTTCACTGCCCAGGGCATGCTGGCACGCATGGACTGTCAGTATCACTGGTTCAATAATGGTTACAGAGACTTTGAAGATTTCCTTAGTACGTTTACGTCGCGCAAGCGAAAGTCAGTACGCAAGGAGCGCCAACGTGTCGTCGAGCAGGGTATCGAGCTACAAACTTTGAGTGGCACAGACATTCGCACCAGCCATTGGGACACCTTTTATCGGTTTTACCACATGACTTATCTGAAGCGCGGCGGTTCAGGTTATTTAAACAGAGCTTTCTTTGCGTCCATTGCGGAACACCTGTCTGACAAGCTGGTCATGGTCTGCGCCTATCGAGAGGACCGGGCAGTCGGCGCGGCTTTATGTCTCCAAGATGATCGAACGCTGTATGGGCGCTATTGGGGTTGCCTTGAAGAATATGAGTTTCTGCATTTTGAAGCCTGCTACTACCGGGGCATAGAGTACTGTATTGAGCAGGGGCTACAACGGTTTGACCCTGGCGCCCAGGGTCAGCATAAAATCCAGCGGGGTTTTATCCCGGTGTTTACTTATTCCTGCCACTGGCTCGCCGAAGAGGATTTCTCTGCCGCTATTGAACAGTTTCTGGATCGCGAACGTGAGCACATTGAAGAATATCGCCACGCCGCCTGCGAACGGTTGCCGTTCAATCAACAGACCGCCAACAATACCATTTGGCAGAACATTGTCGAGACAGGTTTATCGGGCTAGCGAGCTTTCCGCCAATGCAATAAGCGGTTGTTTGCCGGCATCTCGTGGTCCTGCTGTATTACAAAGCCGGCTAGTTCAGCCAGGCGATCTACGGCTTCGAAGTCCCGAATCGCGCTGTGCGGGTCTCTAGCCTGCAACCAGTCATTAAAGCGGGCATTACTGGGGCTGGTGAACTTACCGTGATAATTAAACGGCCCGTAAACACACAGCTCGCAAGGTGCCACCAGCCCAGCCAACAGTTGAAAAGTTCGCTCTACCCAGGGCCAGTGCATGATATGCAGGGTGTTGGCGGTAAACACCGCGTCAAACGGTCCAGCCGGCAGGCTGTCGTGTCGGACATCCAGAATAGCGGGCGGCAGTAGATTAAGCCCGGACGACTGTTCGCACCAGGCTTCGATGCCGGCAATGTTATCCGCCACATCACTGGGCTGCCAATTCAAGTGGGGGAGGTGCGGCGCCAGAAAGGCCGCATGCTGGCCAGTACCGGCGCCTATTTCAAGCACACGGGAGCAGTCAGCGAATATGTTTTGGAGCCGCGACAGAATCGGCCTTTTGTTGTTTTCACAAGCCTGCGAAAACGGTTTATCCGGCATCGGCCTGCCCCGCAATCAAACGCAGCTTGTCTGCTCTGCTCAGCTTCTTGATCTCTGCCTCACGCCGGCTTGCGGAACTGCGATCCTCCAGCTGCTCTTGATAAACCAGGCGCTGGGGCTTGCGTCCGCGAAAAAACTTGGCGCCAGAGCGCCCGGACAGATGCTCCTGCCAGCGACGCGAGACATCAGTACTTATACCGGTATACAGGCTGTGGTCACTGGCCTCTATGATGTACACAGTCCACACAGATTGGGGCCAGACCTGCCAATCAGATCATTGATTGCTGGTAGTTTTGCAAACCGACTTTGTCGATCAGGCCTAGCTGGGCTTCCAGCCAATCGACGTGTTCTTCTTCCGAATCAAGAATGTCGGCAAACAGATCACGGCTGACGTAATCGCCAATGCTTTCGCAGTATTCTATTGCCTCGCGCAAATCAGGTATGGCATGCATCTCCAGCTTGAGATCACACTCCAGCATTTCCTTGGTATTTTCACCAATCATCAGCTTTCCAAGGTCCTGGAGGTTGGGCAGACCCTCAAGAAACAGTATGCGCTGGGTCAGCGCATCCGCATGCTTCATTTCATCGATGGACTCGTGATATTCATGATCAGCCAGCTTTTCCAGGCCCCAGTCCTTGTACATGCGCGAATGCAGAAAATACTGATTGATCGCAACCAGCTCATTTCCTAACACTTTATTCAAGTGTTCAACAACTTTGGCGTCACCTTTCATTGCTTTCCTTAACCAGCAGAATTCTGAGTGGTATTCTGGTCAGCAATAGCGTGCCTGTCAAACCCAAAAGCGGTCAGCGTCGAAAATAACGGTTTGCTTTAGGCGAATGAGAAAGCAAAGGGAAATGCAATTGATTCTTATTGGATTGAGGATTACTCAGGCGACTTTATAGAATAGGTCGTTGCGTTGTTCAGCCATGGCTACACACTCGAACAACACTTCTTCAGCACTGGCAAAGCAGGTGCCACACTGGCTGGATACCGCTAGCTGCTGCTGCAACTCGAGCATGCTGCACGCCCCGCTGGCAACCGCGTCGCGAATGTCAGAGTCGGATATATTATTGCAAACGCAGATTATCATGGCTGAGTCTCATCACTGAGCCTTAATAATAATATGAATGAGAACGATTATCAACAATCGATGATAACAATTTGACCAGCGGTATTAATAGTCTGTTTTTCCGAAAAACGGGGTTTCAGACAGCGCTCAGCTGCCCCTCGCTCAAGGCACCCCTGGAATGCACCAGCTGCTCCACCGCATTGGATATGTAGCGGGCCGGCCAGAGATCATCGTACAGCTCGGCCATGGTCAGTCCACCGGCGATCAGCAGCAGGTAATGATCAGCAATCAGGTCGACGTGCAGATGGCCGTAGCGCTGAAGATCCGACTCCTTCAGAGCCCTGGTGAGATCTTTTAACAGGGCACGAACGGCGTTGTAATGCACGACACCTGGGTGGCGCAGGCAGCTCGCACTGTCCGGAATCTCAGCCGCCATGTTCAAAAAGCGGCACCCACGCTGCTCATTCACGGAGCTGAAGCCTTCCATCATACGAGCAGGCGCCATGTAGCGCTCAAAAGGGTCGCGCTGCTCGGCAATAAGCCGCCCTGATTTCAGCAAGTTCAGCCAGGTTTGTCTCTTCAAGATATTCAAGGCAAAGCGCTTCCTTGGACGCGAAGTGCGCATAGAATGTGGCCTTGGCTACGTCCGCTTTGGCAATGATCTCATTGACCCCGGTGGCTCGGTAGCCATGCTGATAGAACAGCGCACTAGCAGCCGCCAAAATTCTTTGCCGTGCGGGCAGATTAATGTCTTGAGGCTTAGTCATACAGCTGACGCTGTTCCCGGCAGTAGGACCTTCGAAATACCTTAAAACAGCTTTACTGAAAAGTCACTATAAGCCATGCCTTTTGGTGATTATCGGCCACAAATCGCGTGCTCGGATCGCCAACCACGCCCACTTGGCGTTATCATTTCAATCTCGTCGTGACTGTATATTCACAACTAATGGCAAATCCGATAGCAAGGCCACTCGTATGAGTCTATTGCAGTGGCTGGGGCTGATTCTGTTCGTCGCACTATTATACAAATGCACCCAGCCAATAGCAGCCAAATGGCGGCGGCACCAGGCGGGCGAGCATGGCGCACTTGCCGACCTCGGGTTCAGCATCATCGCCTGCGGTTTCTGCCTGTGGGCGATCATTGCCATTTTCTTCTTTCCCGGCTGATGACCGCAAACACCATCGCTGACAACCGCTTTCGACATAACTTCAGTGGCATGGACGAAATCTGGCTGTTTGCCTACGGCTCTATTTTGTACAAGCTGGATTTCCCTGTACTGGCCAGCAAACCGGCTCACATTCAGGGGTGGCAGAGGCGCTTTTGGCAAGGTTCTCACGACCATCGAGGCACACCGCGTGCGCCCGGCCGGGTGCTCACCCTAGTGCCGGCACCGGATCAACTCTGTGCCGGCATTGCATTGCAGGTGGAAGCCCATGTGTTTGAGCACCTGGACCACCGGGAAAAAAATGGCTACCTGCGAACTGACGTGACGTTACTGTTTGATGGTGGCCCTGACAAACCGGGTATTGTCTACATTGCTGACGACCGTAACCCGGCCTGGCTGGGGCCAGCATCCGAACACGAGATTGCCGAACACATTGCCCGAAGTCACGGCCCCAGCGGCGCAAACACTGACTATGCCCTGGCGCTCGCTGCCGCTCTGCGCAAACTGGGGGTGGATGACCCGCATGTTTTCGCGATAGAACAGTTGCTCCAGCGCCAGGGGTACTAGGACTAGGCCAGCGGCAGCCCAATAACAATTAAACAGCGAGAGAAATAACGCATGCGAACAGCAATTAGAGTCCTACTCGGCAGCGTCGCTTTTTTAGTCTTACTGGCCATCGGTGCATACGTCTGGGTTCAGCAGCAGATACAACAGGTCCCGACCAGTGCTGAGATTATGCAGGCCTGGTTTACCCAGCCGGCTGTTCAGCCGGAGTATATAGCCTCATCACGGGCGGATTGCACTGATCGCAACCCTCTTAACAATGCCTACTTTGGTGCCCTGCATGTGCATACCGCGGTGTCAGCCGACGCCTATGGCTTTGGTGTAAGCAATCAGCCGGATGACTTCTATCGCTTTGCGCGAGGGGGTGAAATCGAGCTGCGCTTGCAGGGCGAAAGCGGGCCTGTCCCAACGCTGCAACTGGATGCTCCTCTGGATTTTGCGGCAATTACCGATCATGCGGCTAACCTTGGCGAGCAGGCTCTGTGTTTGGACCCGGACTTTGCCAACAATAATGCTTTGATCTGCAAGGTATTTCGCGGCGAATGGTCCTGGCCGGGGGCCAGTGAACGTATGCGTGGTCTGACTCGCATGCTGGCGCTAATTGGCCTGCAACAAGGTCGCCCGGAAATTCTTTGCGGTGCAGACGGTGCTCGCTGCCTGGAGCGGGCAACCCACATGTGGGATCTGAATCAGCGTGCTGCCGAGCGTTGGTATGACCGCAGCGAGCACTGCCAATTCACAAGCTTCGTCGGCTATGAGTACACGCTGGCCGAACAGGGCAGCAACCTGCATAGAAATGTTATTTTCAAAAATGCTTTTGTACCACCAACGCCGCTCAGCTCGCGCGAGGCGAAGCAGGCGGAAAGCATGCTGCAATGGCTGGAAGATTACTGCGTGAACAGCGGTACCGGCTGCGACGCGATCTCCATTCCACACAATGGCAACTGGAGCAGTGGACGGATGTTTTATCCCTACAGCATGCAGAAAATCCCTTTAGCGGAACAGCGGCGTCGCGCCGCATTACGTGCCAATTATGAAGTGTTAGTGGAAACCATGCAGGTTAAAGGTGATAGCGAATGCCGCAATGGGCTCAGTTCGGTGCTGGGCGGGGCCGATGAATTGTGTGACTTCGAAAAACTGCGGCCGCCGGAAGAAGATTTCGAGGATTGTGGGGAACAGGTTGGTAGTGGTGGCATGCGCCTCGCCGGTTGTTTATCACAGTACTCCTACTCCCGTTATGCCCTGGCCGCCGGTCTTGAAGAAAGGCAAAAGATCGGTGTCAACCCATTTAAGTTTGGGATCATCGCCGCGACGGATTCGCACAATGCCACAGGTGGTGCAGTGGCCGAGGACAATTACCTGGGGGCCACCGGAATGGACCGCAGTGTCGCATCGCGGACTGGAGAAGCGGTAGAAGTACCCGGCGGCATAGCCAAGGGTTCTACCATTCACTACAACCCTGGCGGGATCGCTGGCGTGTATGCCCCGGAAAATACCCGCGAGGCCCTGTTTGCCGCCATGCGCCGCCGTGAAACCTTCGGTACCAGTGGCCCTCGCATCGAACCACGATTCTTTGGCGGCTGGAATCTCAAGCAAAACCTCTGTGACCAGACTGACCGGGTCGCACAGGCCTATCAGCAAGCTGTGCCCATGGGCAGCGACCTGCCGCCCAGAGGACAAGCAGCCGCCCCGGCTTTTCTGGTGTCGGCACGCAAAGCACCCAACGAAAGCGCCACTGACTTGCAGCGCTTACAGGTAGTCAAGGTCTGGAGTGATCAGCAGGGACAAACCCATCAGGCGGTATTTGATGTTGCCGGTGACAGGAACAATGGCGCCACGGTGAACACAAGCACCTGCGAGCGCAGCGGAAGCGGTGCCAGCGAGCTGTGTACCGTGTGGCGGGACCCAAGGTTCGACCCTACAGTCTCGGCCGCTTACTATGTCAGAGCGGTGGAAAACCCAAGCTGCCGCTGGCTGGCCTATGACTGCATGAATGCCGATGCCAGTAGCCGCCCGGCTACCTGTGATAACCCCGAGCACCGCAAGAGCATCCAGGAGCGTGCCTGGACTTCCCCGATATGGTACAACGCCGACTAGCGCTGCTGTTGCCGATACCGGGGCCTCGAATGAACGCTGTCACAATTTACTACCTGGAAATGCTTGATGCGGGGGCCGTTATTGCCGCGCCCCAGCCAGAAGCGCTGAGCGTTTGTGAGGCTGAGATCAAAGACTACCGATTAAATCGCTTTCTCTACCAGTACGTGGGTGAGCCATGGCAATGGACAGACAAGCTAGACAGCACGGACAAACAATGGCGCAACTGGGCTGAAAGTGATGAGGTACGCACCTGGGTCGCCTACTGCCGCGGCAGCATCGCCGGCTATTATGAACTGCATCAACAGGCCGATAATAATGTGGAAATTGCCTACTTCGGACTGGCCCAAACGTTTTTTGGCCGAGGCTTTGGCGGCTATCTGCTTACCCACGCCCTGCAATCAGCCTGGGCCTGGGATAACACGCAGAGAGTCTGGCTGCACACCTGCAGCCTGGACCACCCCAATGCATTGCGCAATTATCAGTCAAGAGGCTTGAAGGTTTTCAAAACCGAGGGCGAATAGTGCTAAGCTGATGATATAGCTGGTCGAGAGGTGGTCTCAATGCATTGGCTTCGAACATGGGTATATCTGCTGTTGTTGCTTCCGCTGCCAGCCGCTGCGGATCGCTACTCTCATACCCTGGAAACCTTTCGAAGCACCCCTGGGGCGGCCGAGTTCTTTAGCCAGGCCACAGGCTATGCTGTGTTTCCCACCATCGGCAAGGGTGGCATCGGAGTTGGAGGGGCTTATGGCACTGGCAAGGTATACCAACGCGGCACTCCCATAGGCTTGTCTGAAATGGTTCAGATCACGCTCGGTTTTCAATTGGGTGGCCAGGCTTACAGCCAAATCATTTTTTTCAAGGATCAACGCGCTGTTGATGAATTTACCAGCGGCAATTTCGAGTTTGGCGCCGAGGCCTCGGCAGTGGCAATAACCGCCGGCGCTTCTGGTCAGGCGGGCACCACCGGCGCCAGTGGCAGCGCCGGTATTGAGCAGCATAATAACCAGGCCAAGGGCAGCTGGTACAAGGGCATGGCCGTATTTACTATTGCCAAAGGCGGGCTGATGTATCAGGCAACCATAGGCGGGCAAAAATTCAGTTTTGAGCCTCTGGAGTAGACTAAGGAAGATCCCCCTAAGTATGGATTTTGCAGCATTTCTGATCTATTCTGGCCGGCCGACTTGTCAAGAGAGGTAGCATGTCAGAGACTCCCAGCATTACCAACAAGGCGTCCAAACCAGGCATTGTCTGGCCCACTTTCCTTATGTTGACAATCACCCCTGCGGTGTCCCTGGTCGGCATTGTCTGGTACCAGCTCGCCGTTGGCTTCGAGTGGCATCACTGGGTCACTTTTGCGGTGGTGGCGGCGCTCAATGGTATTTCAATTACCGCAGGCTACCACCGATTATGGGCTCACAACGCTTACAAAGCGCGGGCACCGATGCGGCTGTTTTTGGCATTGTTTGGCGCCGCCGCCTTTCAAAACAGTATTCTGGTCTGGGCGTCGCAACATCGTCGCCACCATCGCCATGTGGACTGCGAGGAAAAAGACCCTTACTCGGCCCGAAAAGGCCTGTGGTATTCACATATCGGCTGGATGCTGCGCCATTATCCAACCAATGACGATGATTTCAGCAATGTGAACGACCTGCAGCGCGACAAAATCGTGATGTGGCAACACCGTCACTATTACAGCATCGCGCTAATCATGAATATCCTGCCACCACTGTTTATGGGGGCAATCACTGGTGACTACATCGCCCATTTTCTGGCCTGCGGTTTTCTTCGCCTGGTGTACTCGCACCATACGACCTTTTTTATTAACTCTTTGGCCCATTATTGGGGCCGCCAACCCTACACGCGTGAAAATTCCGCCCGCGACAACGATCTGCTGGCGTTTTTTACCTATGGCGAGGGTTATCATAACTACCACCATCTGTTTCAGAATGACTACCGTAACGGTGTGCGCTGGTGGCAATTTGACCCAACCAAGTGGCTGATCAGCGTCTGTTCCTGGGTGGGACTCAGCTACGACTTGCGCCGCACCCCACGCTTCAAAATCTGTGAGGCCATGGTTCACCAGCAGCTCAGCTCTGCACGCCAGAAAATGGCTGGCCAGCGGGTATCTGACAAGCTGCGCAGCTACATCGAACAGGAGGCCAGTCAACTGGCAACCTTGTTACAGGAATGGCGCGCCACCCGGGAGCAGTGGTTTGTGCACAACCGCGACAGGCTAATGGGCGCCTCAGCCGAGCTGCATCATAGCCTCGAGCTGGAACGAAAAGCACTGCGGTCAAAGATCAAGGAACTGGAGTTTTCTCTGCAACAGCAATACCAGCGCCTGCGCACTTTTAACCTGACGCTGGCAACCGCGTAACGGATAGGCCGCCATGGGCCTGCGAGCCAATTTCTGGCAGCGGTTTCCGCTGTCCGAGCTCAATGACGAGGAATGGGAAGCCCTCTGCGATGGCTGTGGGCGATGTTGTTTGTGCAAGCTCGAAGATGAAGACAGCGGTGACATTTTCTACACTGCAGTAGCCTGTCGTGAGCTTGACCTGGAAAGCTGCCGCTGCAGGCACTACCCAAACCGCCTGCAACGGGTTAGTGATTGTCTGGATATTCGCCAGCTGTTTAACGAGCAGCCAAACTCCATGACGCTGTTGCCCGCCAGCTGCGCCTACCGAAAAAGGGCCGAGCAACAGCCACTGGCGGACTGGCACCCATTGATCAGTGGCACATCAGGCAGTGTGCGCAGCGCCGGCATCACTGTGCAAGGGCAGGTTTTGTCCGAGGATAATATTCCGCAGGAAGAACTCGAAGACCATATTATTCACTGGGTAGAGTTGTAGCTACGGTACAATTGGCGCCCTTCGTTCTCTGTAGTGGCTGCTTAAATGGCAACACCGGGCGCTGCCTTCACCACCAATTGCCGCCGTTTCGTTTGTGTGCTGCTTGCACTGCTTTATGCCCTGCAAATCAGCGCGCAGTCCGATATAGATACACTTGAATTGCGCCAGCAATTGGCCTCTGTTGAAGCTGATCTGCAACAAGGGGAGCTGGACCCGGCGCAACTTGAACAGCACGTTGTCGAGGTCAATCAGGCCCGCAGCCGAATTGGTGACTGTGTGGCCGCGGCAGAAGCGCAACTGCAAACTCTGAACAACAATCTCGCGGCACTGGACCTTGGCGACGATGACAACGCGGCCGATGTGTTCGAAGCCGAGCTCAGGGACATAAAGTCCAGCATTCAGTCACAGAAGAAAATCGCCATTGACTGCCAACTGCTCGCCAATCGGGTGGACGCTGTTCTGCAACAACTGACTGAGTACAAGGGCTCCATGCTGGTAAGTCGGCTGCAGCAGAATTCGCGCACAGCGATGGCGGTACTCAAACGTTTTTTTGCTGAGCGCAACCAGGTTCTGGGCGCGACAATGGAGGTTGTGCGCAAGTTGTCCGGTGGCGTATGGGACGCCCTGGCGCGGCAACGCGGTCTATTGTATTTATGCCTGGTTGCGGTGCTACTGGGCGCGTACCTCAGTTTTATTCGACGCACCCAGGTATTGGGCTTGCAGTCAGAACAAGGCTACGGCAATTTCGACCGCTTCCGCCTGGCCATGCGCGAAGCCATCTACCGAATGGCTTTTGTTTTGCTGCCTTTGAGCGTCGCCTCACTGTACTGGCTGCTGTTCCCGCCGGCGAATAACGGCTCCACAGCCCTTATAAAACACTTGTGTTACCTGCTGACCATGTTTTTTTGGGCGAGCGTTGTGATTCGCGCCACTTTGGAGCCTGGCAACACGCAATGGGTGTTTGCGCCTATCCAGCCAAAGCGCAGGCACGCGCTGGCCCAACGAATACGTGTACTGCTTGGCCTGGTGTTTATCTCCCTGTTATTCAGCATGGTGGCCGCACAGCTACCAGAAAGCATGGCGCACTTCATTCGCCTGTGCATTATGCTGGGCCTCGCCGGCAACCTGATCTGGTTGATTTGGCTGATTGACAGCCTGGAACGCTTCGCCGGCCGCAGCCGCAAATTGCGCGGTGTTCTGGTCAGTCTGCTGCTGGTTACCGGGATTGCGGAAATCGGCGGTTACCTTAATTTTTCCGCCTACCTGCTACAGGGCTTTATCGGCACGCTGTTGGCCATCAGCATTCTCTGGTTACTCAACGAATTCACACGCGAGGTGTTCGACGGGCTGGATACTGGGCAGCGTCGCTGGCACCGGGCAGTGCGCAAAAAGCTGGCGGTGGCGGCGGACGCGCATGTGCCCGGGCTGTTGTGGTTTCGCTTCTTTTCCCTGATCGTCGTTTGGGGCCTCGCAGCCGTGGTATTTCTTCAGGCCTGGGAATTGCTTGACGTCAGTTGGGCCTGGTTCCGGCGGCTGTTCGAGGATGGCTTCGCCTTCGGTGAAACCCAGATTATCCCCGCTAAAATCCTGCTCGGCGTGTTGCTATTTGCCTTGCTGTTGATGCTGGCAAATTCCTTCAAGAATAAGGTGGTCGGCACCTCCAGCCTGCTGGCGCGCTTTGAATCCAGTGCCAGGGAAACCGTGCTCACGCTGATCGGTTATGCCGGCTTCATGCTGGCCCTGATCATAGGGCTATCAATGGCCGGTTTCAGTTTTCAGAACCTGGCTATTGTTGCTGGTGCGCTATCGGTTGGAATTGGCTTCGGTTTACAGAATATCGTCAACAACTTCGTCTCAGGCATTATTCTTTTGTTTGAGCGCCCGATCCGGCGTGGTGACTGGGTGGTCGTTGGCGGCACTGAGGGTGTGGTTAAAAACATCCGTGTGCGTTCTACCGAGATCGAGACCTTTGACCGTAGCGATGTGGTTGTACCCAATTCCGAATTCATTTCTCAGCAGGTCGTCAACTGGACTTTGAATGACCCGCACGGGCGTGTCATTGTTCCGGTGGGTGTTGCCTATGGCAGTGACACCGCGATGGTGCGGGAAATACTGCTTAAGGTTGCCCACGAACACCCCGACGTCATTCAGGAAAACAATTTCCGCAATCTGCCGATGCCTCGGGTGTTATTCATGGGTTTCGGCGACAGCGCGCTGAATTTTGAGTTACGCTGTTTTATAAGAGATATTCGCAACTGGCCGTTTGTGCGCAGTGATTTAAACTTCGAGATAGACCGCTCGTTCAGAGCAGCCGGTATCAGCATTCCTTTTCCGCAGCGTGACGTGCATATTATTGGCCCGCAAGAAGCGCGTCCGCCAGACCAGCCCGGCGCCCACTCATGAGCAAGGAAGAACGGGTATTTTTGTGTGCCTTTCAGCTGGATGGTAAAGGTGGCGCGCGTGAGCTGGACGATAGTGAGGTTAGCAATACCAGACTCACCAACGTCTGGTTACATCTTGATGCGCCGTCCTGGGCCAGCGGCCAGGACTTGATTGCGCTGGCCAACACACTCGATGAGAACAGCGCTAACAGCTTGCTGTTGTCTGACATTCGGCCGCGTTGCCTGCAAATTGGCGAGAGCATTTTGCTGATGTTGCGCGGCGTCAACCTGAATGCTGACTCCGCCGTCGAAGACATGGTTGGCATCCGGCTGTGGATTGAGCCCGGCCGGGTACTGAGCGCCCGATACCGTCAACTTAGCGCTGTGCAGGATATTCGCCAGCGGCTATTGGCCGGGAAAGGCCCGAAATCCACCTCTGAGCTGATTGTCGATCTTTGCACCGGATTGCTGCAGCGTATCGAGCCGGTAATCAGCGAACTGGATGACCATATTGCGGCTCTGGAAGAGTCTATCATTGAGGATCAGGAAACCGATGTCCATGCCAAGGTTTCCGAGATACGCAAAAAAGTAGTGTTACTGAGGCGATACATAGCACCGCAGCGCGATGCCTTGAACGATTTGCGCAGGGCGGATGTGAACTGGATGAGCGCGAAGCAGCGCCGAGCTTTGCAGGAAGCCTACGATCAGATTACCCGCTTGGTCGAAGCACTGGACGCTATTCGCGATCGGGCCCAATTGATCAGAGACGATGTAACTAACGTTCAGTCTCAGAGACTTGGCCGCAATCTTTATCTGCTCAGCGTCATTACGGCAATTTTTCTACCATTGAGCTTCCTAACCGGCTTGTTTGGCATCAATATTGGCGGTATGCCCGGAGTGCAGAGCCCAACAGCGTTCAGCTGGTTTTTGGGTGCAACTCTGCTAATCGCCGCCGTTCAGATCATCATCATGAAGTGGAAAAACTGGTTTTAGTCAGCACGGCAAAGAGCTCTGCTTTCGCGCTCTGGAACTGGCTATTGCTCGCACTGCGATTGGCCAAGCCGGTTCGCAAACCGGCAAGGATGCTCGGCCACTGCTCCGGCAGCGGGTGCTGCTGCTTGTCGTCCATGGTACTCAACTCCATTTGCCCCTGAGCCGCATGCCCACGATGAGTAAGCCGGCGCAACAGGTCCAGCTGGCGCAGCAGCAACAGGCTCATACTGGTATCGTCCAGACAAATGCTGTCCTGGCTGCTCAGCGCCGAGGTGATGCGCTTACCGTAGCGCCTGAAGGTGCTGACACCGGCACCCAGCAATGCGCCTGCCGCAGCCGCCGCACCAAGGCTGATACCCCCTACCATCAGGTCAAGGCCGGCTCCTGCGGCTGCGCCCTTCAGGGCACTGCTGCGCGCATCGAGGCCGAACATGCGCAATGTATTGACCGAAAAAAGGTCAAGCTCCCATTGCCCATCACTGACCGGCAATTGTGCAAGCTCAATGTCCTGCCTGGAAAACGCAAACAGCTTCAATAAGTCGTGCAGCCCACGCTGTTCGAGCTGGCGTGCCTTACCCCTCAAGCTGGACAGCGCCGCTTCGCGACCACCGTCGACAACGTCCACCTGCAGGATTGCCGCATCAATGAGCAGGGTTTGCGAGCGCTGTACCGCGGCTTCGCACAATGCCTGCCATTCACTGCTGCGGTGATCAATCAAACGCTGTAAATCGTCATAGCGGCTTTCAAGCACGCTCTGCATTTTTTGATAAAGGCGTTTCTCTGCTTCAAAATCAAAAGCGACGGTATCAAATTCCAAGGCAGCGTGCAGGTTGTGGCTGACCGTCATGTCACGCCACTGTCGCAGCTGATCGGTCTGCCCGACAATAAAGTTAAACACCGGTATTATGGGTTTGCCCAGGCTGGCTAGAATGTCCAGTTCAGCGCTGAACTTTTCCAGACGGCGTGCTCGAACATCCACCACGTACAGCAGCAGGTCACTTTGCCCGGCTTGGCGCAGCACCTTGATTTCCTGGTCAAACCCGGGGTGCTTGCCGGCTTCGTCAATAAAACTCTGCAACCGAGTGACGCTGAGCTTTCGTTCGTTGGAGCTTAAGGCCGCCAGCAGTCCCAGCGAGTCTTCCAAGCCAGGCGTATCGTACAGGCTCAGAACATGCTTGCCATCCGCCAGCAGACTGGCTCGTTCAACGTGGCGCGTAGTGCCGGCAGAATCATTGACAGCACCAAAGGATTTGCTGCGCAGCAGGGTACGGACCAACGAGGTCTTTCCGGTATTGGTATGGCCAACAACCGCCACTTGTATTGGCGCTGCGTGCGATGTATTCATGTACCCAGCTTCGCTAACTGTTCAGTGGATAACAGCCCTACCTGCTCGGCCGGCACTTTGAGTTGCGCAGCCAGTCGGTACCAGTCTCTGAGGCGTTGCTCGGAGGTCTTCGCCTCCGCAGTATTACCAGCGATGGGCTGGTGCAGTAACAGATACGATCCCCCCGGATTTGCCAGCAGGCTGGCCAACTCTCTCTTTACGCCGCGGTCTGGCAGGTTGCGCCCCTCCACCACAAGGGCCACCGGCCCGGTCGCCTGCTGACTGTACTGCTGTGCGCGACTCAAGTCTGCGCTGTTCAGAATATTGATAGTGACCAAAGCTGCAGCGACTGCATCCAGCTCATAACCAATCAGCAAGGCCCCCGGAGCAATCGCCGGCGCCGGCGCCAGCGGCCTGCCTGCCGATTCCTGCACGGGCGATGGGTGCGCATCCGGGTCGACTACTTCCGACTCGCTGAATTCCGGCACAAGCTGGTGGCGCAAGTCTACGTAATAAGGCAAATAATAATCTGGCCGAAAATTGCGTTCCTGCTGGCGCAGCAGCATGTACGCCAGGCCTGCGCACAATAAGCGGGGCAGCAAACCGTACAGAACGATCGCGCCCAGCAGAAACAAGGCCCATTGCCGACGGGCTATCGAATCACTTACCACGCCGTCCCCGCTGCGACTGGCAACAATGGTTTGCGCATCCGGAATACTCAGTCCAAACAGCTGCAACGCTTGAGCCAGGCCATTGGTCAGAGCGATGAAAAAGTCTGCCGACAATAAGGTCGACCCCCAGACAAAGTCGTACTGGCGGACCGAGAACATGACTAACAGGGCCAGTAGGCCACTGCCAAGGTACACCAGCCACAATGCATGGCTGACCGTACTCAGCCTCCAGACACCCATCGAACCACTAAAGAGCGAGTCATACCACGCCTGCAAGGCCGGGCGTTCAGCATTGTTACGCCAGCGTGCCATAATTCGCTGCAGACTCAGGGGGATGCTTCCCAATGTACCACTGATCAGACCGCCTATATTCGCCAAACAGCCAAAGACCCAAAGCAAAATCGACAGGCTGTTAAAACCCAGCAGCACCAGCAACAACCAGTAAATATTCAGCAAGTGGTTGCTGCCCGAGCTGGACAGGGCATTGATAACGGCGACCACTCCGAGTACTGCGAAGAGCAAACCCGCGGCCAACAATGAGCGCTGATACCACTGTTGGGGACTGGTCAGCAGGCGCTCCCAGTCATGCTCCCTGACCAGGAGTCTGGCACGCGAATGCAAGGCTGCGTCAAAGTTCTGCCCATTAATGCCCAGGTTGTTATCACCGGCCTCATCGCCCTGCAGCAGGCGAACCTGCTCGATGCGCACGTAGTCAGCAAATGTCGGCCGGCTCATTACGAGTGCTATTGGTCCTGCAGCAGTTCAATCAGAGCGTGCACTGTGGCTTCAACACCGGTGGTAATAGCAGGCTCAGGCGACACCTTGAATAAAGGGCTGTGATGGCTTGGCACCGGCGGTCCACCGTTCGCGGCCGCGACAAAGTCCTGTGCCGGGGTTCCACCTACCGCGAAATAGTGGGAAGGTATGTAAGGGTCGGTGGTAAACAGGCCGAAGTCCTCCGCACCCATGCCGAGTTTTCGATAATTACGATCAAAAATGTCCGCACCCATCTTATTTTCCCACAGTGCGGCCAGCCGCAAAGACAAGGCCTCATCATTGACTGTTGGCGGAACGCTTTCATCAGATACCACTACTTCAGGCAGCTTGTCTTCCGACAGACCTGCGGCACGGCCGACATTAACCGCCACCCGCTTAATGCCTGCCAGCAATTTTTCGCGAGTTTCACTGCTGTCACTCCTAACCGTTAGCTGTAGGTGCGCCCGGTCGGAAATTATATTGTGCTTGGTGCCGCTGTGGAATGAGCCCACTGTGATGACTGCCGGTTCGGTGGGTGGAATCTCGCGACTGACGATGGTCTGTAAGGCCAGTACAATTTGTGCGCCGATAACAACCGGGTCTTTTCCGGCATGCGGGTGCGCTCCATGCGCTCCCACGCCGTGTACGATGATATCAACCGTGTCGGCGCCTGAATAAGGGGCGCCACTGGGCGCGATGATTTTGCCGGCCTCAATTAAGGAGGAAACGTGAAACGCCAGGGCATAGTCCGGTTTTCCGAAGCGCTTCCATAGCCCATCGGCCATCATGGCTGCTGCACCCTGAACACGCTCTTCAGCAGGCTGACCGATTAGCATCAGGGTACCAGACCACTGGTCCTTTAATGCCACCATGCGCCGAGCCGTGCCGACCAAGCTGGTGATGTGTACATCGTGTCCGCAAGCATGCATGGTGTACACGAGCTTGCCATCCCAGTCTTTCTGTTGCGCCGTGGATGCATAAGCCAGCCCGGATTTCTCCTGAACCGGCAGCCCGTCCATGTCGGCACGCATCATCACCAGCGGCCCGGGGCCGTTCTCTAGCATTGCGACAATGCCGGTATTGCCCACACCTTCAGTGACTTTGAAGCCTGCCTCACGCAACTCTTTGGCCAGTCTCGCCGCCGTCCGGGTTTCCAGCATGGAAAGCTCCGGGTTTTGATGAAAATAGCGGAACAACTCCGCCAGGTGGCCATGGTAGTCGTTGGCAATGGCTTTGCTTAGCCCGGTCTCGGCCTGGCCAGGGCTAGCCAATAACAGTAGTACGGTCAGCAAGCGCCAGGCTTGCGGCTTAAATCGCTTGGTTAGCAGCACGGCTTTTCTCTCTTTTCAACGGGTTGGGTTTGGCTGTGCAACAGGCAGCAGCCTCGCACAACTGGCTGCAAGGTTGACAGAAAAACCTTGTAAAAACCAGTCGCCCTGTGCCGGTCACGCCTCCAGGCCAGTCAAGCCAAGATTATCGTTGCTGGCCAACAAGGCGCCCAGTTGGTGCAGCTGGTGGCTACCTCCACCAAGCGAATAGGCGATCATTTTTGACCAAAGAAAGTAGCGGTGAATAGGGTACTCTACATCGGCACCAATCCCGCCGTGCAAATGTTGAGCGGTGCACACGACACGATGCGCGCCCTCACATGCCCAGAACTTAGCAGCTCGAATTTCTGCACGGGCGTCCTTGCCGTTGCTAAGGCGCCACAGCGCCAGCCAATAAGTGGAACGGATCGACTCCACGTCGATATAGGCATCGGCCATCCGCATTGCCAGAGCCTGAAAGCTACCAATGGGCACCCCAAATTGGCTTCGCTCGCCCGTGTACTCCGCGGTTCTGCGCATCGCGGACTCACTGACACCGGCCTGCAGCGCACAGTGCGCAATATTTGCCCTCTGCTCTAACCATTCAACTATTTCTGCACCCTGATCAGCCTGCCCCAACAGCGCCTCATCAGACAGCTGAACACCGTTCAATTCAATGCGGGCATTCCACGCGCCCAATAAGCCAAGCTGCTGTGGAGTAACGGTCACACCGGCGGACTCAGTGTCCAGAACAAACACGGCCTGACCAGCGGCGTGTCTGGCAGGTAACAATACGTAGCGCGCTACGGCTCCGTCCTGAACACAGTCCACCATGCCATTCAGCACCCACTGATCACCTTGGCGTTGCGCCGTAATACCTTTGGCGTTCTGCGGCTGCATGGCCAGTTCAGCCAGTGCAGCCGTTAGTTTGTGGTCACCCTGCGCCATACCGGTGAGCAGCTGTTGCTGCTGCGCTTCACTGCCAAACTCAATAATTGGCAGTGCACCGAGCACCAGGTTTGCATACAAGGGCACCGGAGCAACATGCTTGCCCTGCTCCTCCAGTACCAGACACAGCTCAGTCAGACCGAGTGCGGAGCCGTCCAGGGCTTCAGGAAGAACCAGCCCGAGAATGCCCTGCTCTGCCAAGGTTGCCCACAGCTTTTCATTGTAGTCCTGGCCTGCCCGACGCATGGCCAATAGTTGTTCGTCGCTGGCGAGGTCGGCAAAAATCTGGCCCGCCAGGTCGCGAATTGCATTCTGTTCATCGCTGAATGAAAATTCCATGGAGTCCTCTCTAAGTTGTCTCGTCCGGTGCGGGCTGCCATTGCAATTGCACCAGATAGTGAGTGTGATTAAGTTGCTCTGTGGGCGGGTTCTGCAGAAACAAGCCCCGGTAGAACATGACCGCAAGCAGCTCTATAAGCTCTTCTTTACTAACGGGCTGGCTGTGCAGCGCAGCGTCCTGGTTGATAAAGAAGTCCCTCAGCAGCGTTTCTCCGCTTCCAGCCAGGCTGTACACCACCAGCAGAGCCTGATGAGGCGTACAGCTAGCATCCGGGAATAACCGTGGCATGCGCTCGACCAGCCATTGCAATGACTGCACGAAAGACGCTCGGATCGCGGCGGCAAATTCCGCGTCTTCATCGGCCATTTGCAAAAGGCATCGCATCAGGCCCGGTCGTTTCGCGTAGCTGTTCACCACCAGCGTGTTGTGTGCCTTGATACGGCCAAACCAGTCACTTCGTGCAACCCCCTGTTCAATTTTTTCCAGATCTTGGGCCTGCGCAATGAAGTCTTGCAGCACTTCGATGGTCAGGCTTTTGAGGTCGCTAAAATAGTGGTAAAAAAGACCGGTTGCCACACCGGCTTCGGCGGTCACATCGGTGATGCGCATGGCATGATAGCCACTGCGCTCCAGCACCCGACCAGCGGCCAGTTTGAGCTTTTCTCGAGCTTGCGCTCCCTTGGCCCGCCGTACCGGAAAATCACCGGCCGCGGCGGCACGATTGGCCGACATAGCATTTACCTGTAGCAGTTGCGATCAGCATAGTTGAAATTGGATTCAATTTCAACTAAAGTAAACCATTCATTCCGGCAGGGCCAACCAGATGTTTGTTGATTACACCGCTGAGCAACGCACACTCAGAGCAGATTTACGCCGCTATTTCGGAGAGCTGATCAAACCCGAGTATCGGGAGACCCTGCGCAACGCCGAAGGAGGCGATCTCTATAAAAGCCTGATCCGGCAAATGGGCAAAGACAATATGCTGGCCCTCGGCTGGCCTAAGGAATACGGAGGGGGAGGCTTGACCGCCGTTGAGCAGCTGTTGTTTTTCGAGGAAGCTTTGCTGGCCGGCGCACCAGTGCCCTTCGTTACCCTGAATACCGTTGGTCCGGCGATTATGGACCATGGCAGCGAGGCCCAAAAGCAACGTTTTTTACCAGGCATTGCGGCCGGAGAGTTGCATTTCTGCATTGGCTATTCAGAGCCCTCTGCCGGCACCGACCTGGCATCGCTGCAAACGGCTGCCGTTCGCGACGGTGAGGATTTCATCGTTAATGGCAGCAAAGTCTACACCAGTGCGGCCGAAGCCGCCGATTACGTTTTTCTGGCCTGTCGAACCGACCCTGAAGCACCAAAGCACAAAGGCATTTCCATTCTGTGCGTAGACACCAAAGATCCAGGGTTTTCTTTTTCCCCTATCCACACTGTCGGCAGCGTGCGCACCAATGCCTCTTACTACACGGATGTGCGGGTACCAGCAGACAACGTCATCGGCGAGCTGAACAAGGGCTGGCGGCTGATTACCTCGCAGCTTAACCACGAACGCTTGGGCCTGGCCGCCTGGGGAATACAAGGCTGGAAGCTGTTCCAGCGCACCTTGGAATGGGCCAGAGAAGAGCACGATGGCAGTCGTATTATTGATGACCCGGGTGTGCAACGAGCTCTGGCCGAGATATACGCCTACCTGGAAGCCATGCGAGTCTCCAATCTTCGCATGGCCTGGCAGCTGGACCAGGAAGAAATCAGCCCGGTTCTGCCGTCCGCCATGAAGGTGTACTCAACCGAGATTCTTATTGAAATCTGCCGCCTGATGATGGACATCGTCGGCCCCAATGCACTGATTTCCGCTCCCGATGAGGGGCATGTTCTGGCCGGTGACCTGGAGCACGAATACCGCCGCGCCCTAATCAACACCTTCGGCGGAGGCGTGGTGGAAGTGTTGCGTGGTCTGGTGGCCACCTTTGGTCTCGGCATGCCACAACACCGTTAGTCGGGAAGACGGCGGCTACGACTAACGGTGCTGCTCATTTTTTGAGTAATTCCCCACAATAACTAGACTGAAATCAAATAGCCTTACTCTTGAGAGGGCTGGCGCTTTGTGGGGGAAGTAGCATGATTTTCAGACAGCTGGGCCTGCTTTTTGGTGCGACTGTTTTACTGGGGGCTTGTTCAGGCGGCTCCGGGAGCGGCGTAAATTTTACGGATGGTGCCCAGTTCTCTGAGCTGAGCAGTGCTCAGCTCATGGCTATTGAGCGCGCAGAGCTGTCCCAGCAATTGAATGAACTGCTGGAAGCGGCAGCGCCCGGTCGCGGTGCGGCCGCGTTTACCTTTCCGCACGAAACCAACCTGGATGCCATCCCGCAAGACCCGAGCAACCCGCTAACAGCTGAGAAAGTGGCACTGGGTCAGCTGCTTTACCATGAAACCGCATTGGCTCAGGATGGTAACAACCCGGCACTTGCCGGCACCTACTCCTGTGCGTCCTGTCACCATGTTGCCGCCGGTTTCAAGGCTGGCGTACCCCAGGGAATTTCCGAAGGCGGTACTGGTTTCGGTATCAACGGCGAAGGCCGGGTGTTGGCGGATGGCTTCGACCCCGCCATGCCGGAGGGTGATCCGATGAAGCCTGACCTGCAGCCCATCGCAACGCCTACGGCACTGAACGTGGCTTATCAGGACGTGATGCTGTGGAATGGCCAGTTTGGAAATGCCATTAACGGTCTGATCAATGCTGGCATTGATATGAATGTTCTGGCAACCCCAGGAACGCCCAAGGAAGCCAATGTGCGCATGCTGGCCGGCGTGGAAACCCAGGCTGTCGCCGGCCTTGGCGTTCATCGAATCAAAGTAGAGGACGATACTGTTTTACAGACACACCCGGCTTACCAGGCATTGTTTTCCGCGGCATTTCCCGAGGGCAGTGATGACGTGTTGGAAGACGCGGCCAAGGCCATTGCCGCGTATGAGCGCACCTTGTTGGCTACAGAAGCACCGTTTCAGCGTTGGCTGAACGGGGACGGTGACCTTGGGCTGGCGGCATTGCGCGGTGCCACTGTATTTTTTGGCAAAGGCGCTTGTGTAGATTGCCATCGCGGCCCGGCCCTGAGTTCCGAGGTTGGGGCCAGCGCCGATGAGGTGTTCTTTAACATTGGTTTTGCCGACTTCGATACCAGCAACCCGCGTATTCATGGAACGGTGGACGACGCTACCAGCCGCGGGCGCGGCGGGTTTACCGGTGAGCCCGAGGACGACTACAAATTCAAAATACCGCAGCTGTACAACCTGGCAGACAGCTCCGTTTATGGCCACGGCGCCTCTTTCTCCAGCATTCGCGAGGTTGTTGCCTACAAAAACGCCGCCGTTGCGCAACAGCCGCTGGCAATCAATAACCTGGACTCGCGGTTTGTGCCATTGGGTTTAAGCGAATCAGAAATCGATGATCTGACCGCGTTTATAAGCAATGCCCTGTACGATCCTAACCTGGAGCGTTACGTGCCAGACTCCCTGCCGTCCGGACAGTGCTTCCCGGTGAACGATGACCAGGCACGCTCCGAGCTGGATTGTTAGTCAGGCCTCTATCTGCTCCGGTTTGATCAGCGTGCTGACTCTGCGGGGACTAACCTGGCGCCGCTCAGCTTCGGTAGCAAACAGCTTTGCCCGCATCAGGCGGGCCTGCGACTCTGGGGCCAGCTCTATCAATTCGATATAGGCGCTGCGAATTTCATCGCAATCATACAGCGCGGCGTAATCGCCCAGCAGAGAAATAAACGCCGGATGGGCCAACGCCAGTCTCAAGCCGAGGCGTTGCTCAATCAGTTTGCTGCATTTCCGTGCCGCCAGTAGTGCATCCCGCTTCATCAGCCAGTCATTAGGCGTCATCGGAGCTGTGCGGAGTTTTTAATTGACCAGATTATAACCGAGTTCGACCGGGCAAACGGCTGAGCTATGGTTTGATGGGAGTATTTACGGTTTCCGCTACCGGTGAACCGGTCAGTCCAATGGCTCCGACAACTCCGCACACTGCAGAACAAACGATTCCTCAAGGTCCAGCCCGGTGGCAATATCACGCAATATGCCGAGCTCTGGCTCCACTATCGTGTCTTCAGCGCGCGCAATCAGGCACAGATCCCGCATAATCTGCATACATTGGGCGCGGCTGGCAAGACGCTTGGTGTCTTCAATGCGTTTGGGCAGTAATTCCTGCAGGCGTTCGGGGTCCAGCTTGTCGATGTCCAGCTCATCGTCAAAGAAAGTTTTGAATACCTGTTTTTCTTCTTCACTGATACCGTTGTGTGCATTCGCAACGGCAATGGCACCGGCAATAAACAGGCCGCGCATGGCCTTGGCAGTATTCGTTTTGCCTTGCATGTAATCCGGTTCCATCAGCTGCATGACTCTGTGCACCTGATGCTCTAATTCCGCTTTGTCATATCCGTCAGCGTGCATCAGCTGGCTTTCATGGAAATGCTTCAAGGCTTTTACCCGCAAGGGGCTGAAGGGGTGGGTGCTGAACCAGTCCTGCATGGGTGCGCCCTGGCCAGGCTCGGCGTCTACCGCCACCATGTCATCGACCTGCTCAAGAAACTCACTGAGATTAAACTGAACCACTTTCTCGCTGGTGACGCCAGAGGCCAGGCGAAACAGGGCCCGGGCTACGCTTTGCAGATCTTCTGCACAGAATGCGCCGGCCCGGTCAGCAGATACCTCGGCATAGCGTGACCAGGCGAACAGATTGAGCGCCAGATTGGCCTGGGGCCGTTGCTGGCCCTTCAGAATATAACCAATCGGTATGTCGTGATGCTGGTAAAGATGGTGGCCCAACTCGTGGCCCATCACAAACAGCAGCTCCTGATCGGTAAATGCCTCCAGCAGGCTGGAAGAGAACATGATGAACACCCGACCGTCTTCCGGCTTGAAGCAAGCCGCGTTGAATTGCGGACTGCTGAACGCATACAGTTCCAAAGGCGTGCTGATGCCCAAGCGCTCGACACAATGGTCCGCCATGCCATGCAAAGACGGCGCCATCGAGCGACTGAGCCTGACTGAGGTTGCCAGCAGATGCCGCCGCGTCGCACCACCGGCTTGTTTTTCTTCCATGCGCTCAATCTGCTGGCGCACCTTCTGCACCGTGGGGTCCTGCAGCAGCTTGTTGTACAGTTGAAGATCGCTGTCACAGCGAATATCGGCAGCATTCATGGAAAGACCTCTTTGTTGGGCCCCCATTGTGCGATATGCAACTCAGTGAAACAACTGCCCGCCGTCAACGACTATGCTTTGACCATTGACCCAGCGGGCTTCGTGCGAACACAGCCAGACAATCACGTCGGCCAGCTCTTCAGGGCTACCCAGGCGACCCTGTGGCAGGGCTTTGGGCAATTTGTCGAGTACTGGCTGAGGCACGCTGGCGGCCAACATCGGGGTGTCGATAAAGCCCGGACAGACCGCATTGATCCGAATCCCATTGCTGGCCTGCTCGCTGGCTGCATAACGGGTAAGGCCAATGACGGCATGCTTTGCGGCCGTGTAATGGGCCTGGCCGGGCGCCGGTATCAGACCGGCGCCAGAGGACACATTGACAATCGCCTTTCCATGGCGCTGCGCCTCGGGCAGGTTCAGGAAATACCTGAGTTGATTTTTCAGACACAGAAATACCGAAGTCTGATTGATGCGAATCATGCGCTCCCAGCACTCCAGCGACATGTCCGTCAGTGGCTGCGGAGTATCGGAAATACCGGCGTTGTTGCAGGCCACGTCAAGACCACCAAAGTGCTGCTGAATATCTTCGTGCAATGCGGCAACCGAAGGTTCATCACCAACGTCAACGGTATACGCCTGGCAATCCGAACCGTTTGCCTGCAGCTCCTCGGCAAACTGGGTCACCCGTTTGGTATTCAGGTCGGCCAGGGCCAAGCGAGCGCCTCGCTGCGCAAAGCAGCTGGCCGTGGCCCGGCCAATACCGCTGGCCGCACCGGTCACCAGGACAATCTTGTCTGCGAAATCACGCTCGCGATGCGGCGTACTCATGGTAGTTTGGGCTGCAACTGCTTCATACGAGTGTAAATTAATTGATGCAGCCGCCGAAAGCCAGACGCGGTTGGATGAATTTCGTTTAACCAGTCACTGCCGTGCCCAGGGCGCAATGTTCCCTGGGTATCAATGACTTCGAAGCGGCCGCGTGCAAGCTCTGCCGAGGCGAGTTTGACCAGGCGGGATCGCAACTCGCCCAGCAGGCACTGGACAATTTCCGTATGCAGGCTCTGTGGAATGCCTCTGGCCTTTAAGTGCGGCAGAATCCACGGCCCGGTTTTGTAAAACTTCAATAGCTCGGCACCTTTCTCCGAGGGCTGCGCAATATCATAGGTGTGAGTAATCACTACGGCCTCAGGTGCGTACTCATTGCGAATCTCCAGCAACTCCTGATAGGCCAGTTCGATGCGGTCCATCTTACGCTGCAGGTGTTGCCAGCGCAGACACTGTTTTGCGCTGAAGCCTTGTTGGTAGTCCTTCAGTAAGCGGTCCATGTCGTAGTCACCGACCACATCATTGCCTCCGCCGGAAAAATAGATAAGATCGATATGCTTGGCGTTTTTTTGCAGCAGTTTGGCCAGGCGATATTTTTGCCGGCCGGCAAGCATTTCGACCGCCTCATCGCCATTGTTAGCGCATTCTATGAGGTTGGCGGTATCGGTGTATTCAAGCACTTGCTGCAAATGGTGCAGCAGATTGATATCCGGCCCGGCTAACAGGTATTGACGAGGGTAGGAGAACCAGGAGTCACCCTCGGCAACAATTCCGACCCGATGCGGTGCATGACGGCAAAGATAAGCGAACTCAGCCTGCGATCGGGTCGAGCCACGACGCAAGGCGCGGCGTCGACGTTTCTGATGCGGTGAAAGTGTTTTGTTTCCAGGCACCTGGCGACTCCGGCAGTAAGCTGTTGGCCATTATCGCCGAGTAATAATTGCGCTGCACGCTGCCTGGCGGCCTTGCCTTGTATTTTATTCCTCTTGCGCCTTGGATGTGCCGTTGTTACCGCTGTCGTCACTGCGGAATTTCACGCTGCTCTGGCCTTCCAGCCAGTAACCGACGCCAAACATACCCAAGGTAATGACAACCGTCGCCACGATTAACAAGGTCCATTGTGCTTCCATAACAAGCCGCTCCCGACGCGATACTGCAAACTGCTTAAAATTTAAGCACAGGTTTGAACTTTCTGTGAACTGCCGCACAGTTTCCAGATCAACGGAGCGATTAACGGTGGCTAGGAAACTATAGCCACTGATCGTTTTTGTGACGCGGTCGAGCCTGGGAAAGGAATTTTGGTCTAGGCTGAATTTTAAACAGATCAATTTGTGCACGAAAATGTGCACTGAGTTGATTTTTTGTGAACGGTTACAGTATAGGAAGTAGTCAACAATGGCCGGAGCAGCGACTCAACACAACCCAGGCAACCAGCAGCCCGTAGTGATCTACAAACGTTCCAACCGCTTTTTCCGCAAGGATGGCGCCTGGTTTTACCAAACCCGTGAAGGCGTTGACATGGGCCCGTTTGCGGATAAATCCGAAGCCCAAATGGCCTTAGTCTACTTTATCGAACGCACCACCTGGCCAGACCCGAAGCAACTGCGCAATTACATCAGCGCACGTTGCGGCTGAGTCTGTCAGAACGCAGTTACTCCGCCAAGCACTTCAGCGGTGCTTAGCGGTACAACAACAGGCCGACGCCAAAGAAACCGAGTGCACCCTGTGCTCTGGTGTCGCTGCGCCCGGCCACCAGTCGCATGTCAAGGCTGGCGCTCAGCGGCACCATCCACTGCAAAAACAGGCTATTGACCGCACTGCCATCAATCGCATCCCGGTCGAAGCCATATTCCATTACCAGGCTGTGTTCGCCCACACCCCAATCCAGCCCGACCATGGCGGAGTAATCATAAAGCCCGCCCCGAAAGTCGCTGGCCAGGCCATTGAAACTGTTGATCAGACGCTGATTCAAATTCGCAATCACCTGTTGCCCCTGTCGGGTATCGCCGTAGCGGTTAAGCCCGGCATGCAACTCAAATTGTCCTGGGTCACGGGAAAACTGGGAATGGCTGTAGCCGGCAAACAACTGCAATTGGTCCAACAGGTTGTAGCTCAGGTCAAGGCCATAGATTTGCGTGTTCAAATCCAGCTCTGCATTAAGCTCAATCAGGTCACCAAACTGCACACCAGGAAAGCGGCTTTCGAGTTCGGCTCGTAAACCGGCTTCCAGCAATCTGTCCAGCGCACGTAACAGGCCCGCAAAGCTTTCGAGTTCGTAGTTGATTGTACGGTGTTCAAAAGAGGCATCCAGCTGCCAGCGCGGCCGCTCATAGCCCAGACCCAATTGCAGGCGGTGGGTTTCCGCAAGCCCGCTGTCACCAAGCCAGCCAGCACCAATGCGCCAGCTAAACGGTTCAAGCCGCTGGCCGAAATCAATATCTATGCCACGGGTATCCAGCCCAGGCTGGCCGTCTGACTCATCAGCACCCGAGGCGGTCAGGCCGCTGACAGCCAACCAGTTGCGCTTATTGAAGCTGTGATCTAGTGAGCCCTCAACACTGAACTGGCCTTTGCTGCTCCATGTGCTTCCAAGGTAGTAGGCCGTGAAGGACAGGTCCTCTTCAGCCATTGCGCAGCTTGGCATACCGAACACCAGGGTCAGCAGCCAAGGTACCGCAGACAGCGCCGGCTTCTCAGGCCGCGGTCGCCGCGCGCAGAACCGATTGCCAGTCAAAGCTTGTATCTGCCAGTAGGAAAAAGCCGCCATTAAGCATGGTATCGCGCTGGTTGTAGTGAAACGGTTTAAAGCACAGGCTGCGCATTACGCCCCCAGCGGCTTCCACAATCGCCTCGCCAGCGGCCGTGTCCCATTCCGATGTCGGTCCGAAACAGGGGTAAATGTCAGCCTCTCCTTCCGCCACCCGGCAAAACTTCATGGCGCTACCCTGAGTCAGACGGTGCACTTTGCCAAAGTGGTTTTTCAGTCCGGCTTCGCAGGCCAGCATTTCGTCGGTGAAGCGCCGGCTGCTGGAAATCAGTACCGGGTGATTGGGCAGTTGTCGACAGTTCAACAGCGTGCGCTCTCCGTCGGGCGCGATTCGCCAGGCACCAGCACCTGGAATTCCCAGGTAGGCCAGCCCCTGCACAGGCGCATAAATCAAACCCAATGTGGGTTTATTGTTCTCGATTAACGCCAGATTTATGCAGAATTGATCATTGGCATCGATAAACTCGCGGGTACCATCCAGCGGGTCCAGCATCCACAGCCTTGACCAGGACTGCCGCCTGACCAGCGCCGGTATTTCGGCTTCTTCCGACAATACCGGTATGCCCGGTGTTAATTGCGCCAGGCCGCTGCTGATGAGTTCGTGTGAGGCCAGGTCGGCGGCGGTTAACGGCGTTCGATCCGCCTTGGTACTGACTTTGATGGAATCAACCGTCGCATAATGTTGCAAAATAGCGGCGCCAGCCCTACGCAAAATGGGCAAGGCCGCTTCCGCTAACATGCTGGCATCATTGCTGGCCATGGTAGGAACAAGGGTCTCGGTTTTCCGACTCATCACTGTACAATAGCGCAGGAACCGCGCCGGCGAGCGTGAATATCAACTTTTCACAGAATTTACAGGTGGTTGGGCTTGTTAAGCAAACAGGACTGGCAGGGCATCGAAACCGTAATGCTGGATATGGACGGCACCTTGCTGGATCTGCATTTCGACAATGTGTTCTGGAACGACCACATGCCACGACATTATGCCCGGGTGCACAAGCTCAGTCTGGAGCAGGCCCGCGAATACCTGCTGCCCATTATGCGTGAACTGTATGGCAGCCTGGAATTCTATTGCCTGGATCACTGGCAGCAACGCACCGGTTTTGATCTGGGTCCGCTTAAAGCTGAGCTGCGACACCTGATTCAGGTGCGCCCACATGTGATCGAATTTCTGCAGCGCTTACGCCGGCTTGGTAAACAGGTACATCTGGTCACCAATGCGCATCACAAGAGCGTGGCGGTAAAAATGGCCGTGACGGCTCTGGACCGGCACCTTGACGAGATCTTCACCTCACACGATTTCGGTGCGGCCAAGGAGCATGCCGAGTTCTGGCCACGTTTGCAGCGCCACAGCGGTTTTGCAATCGAGCGCTCGCTGTTCGTGGACGACAATGAAGACGTATTGGATGCGGCACGAGCTCATGGAATTCGCCACGTGTTGGGTATTCATCAGCCGGACAGCCAGCGGCAACGCGAGCCCTTAAGCTCACACCCGGCCATTCACCATTTCGACGAAATTATGCCTGATGCCTGAAGTCAGCAAGGTTCGCCTGGACAAATGGCTGTGGGCCGCCCGCTTTTTCAAAACCCGCAGCCTGGCCAAAAAAGCCATCGAAGGCGGCAAGGTGCACCACGCCGGCCCGCGGGTAAAGGTCAGCAAAGAAGTGACCGTTGGAGACACCCTGGCCATTCGCCAGGGCTGGGATGAGAAAACCGTGCGCATCCTTGCTTTGTCAGAGCAGCGCCGCGGTGCTCCCGAGGCCGCCCTGTTGTACGAAGAAACCCCCGAGAGCCTGGCCAAACGTGAGCTGGCAGCTGCCCAGCGTCAAGCTAACCGGCAACTGATGCTCGACAGTGGCGGACGACCGGACAAACGCCAGCGCCGCCAGCTGGCGCGCTTCAATCAACAACGCCTGGATCAACTGCTCGGCGACGACTGAACGGGCGGTACAGCAGACCTGTTGGTGTATCATGAGCACGGCAAGCACGACAAGGAGACCCCAATGCATCGATTATGCACCCTGATACTGGCATGTTTAAGCCCGCTGGCACCACTGCTGTGGGCGCAGGACGCGCCATCGGTAAGCATTACCAACAGTGAGATTCGTGACAATGTACACATGTTGCAGGGAAATGGCGGCAATATAGCGGTTCTAAATGGTGAGCGTGCACTGCTGGTGATAGACAATGGTTTGCAGCCAAATGCCGCCGAACTGTACGACGCGATCATTGCCGTGGGTAATAAACCCATCCGCTTCCTGGTCAACACGCACTGGCACTACGACCACGCCGGTGGCAACGAATTTCTTGGGCCACGCACCAATCTTGTCGCGCATGAAAATGTGCGTGAGCGTCTATCCACCCGCCAGGAAATGAAAGCCTTCAACCGAGTTATCGAGCCGTTGGAAGAATACGGTCTGCCGGTAGTTACCTTTGCCGACAGTGTGGTACTGCATGAGGCCGGGCAGCGGGTGAGGGTGCAGCATTTTGCAGCCGGTCACACCGACGGTGACAGTATAGTGTTCATCGAGCCTGCTAAAATAGTGCACATGGGTGACCACTTTTTTGCCGGTCAGTTTCCATTTATCGACCTGGGATCCGGCGGCACAGTTCAAGGGCTGACCAAAAATATCGAGCAGGTACTGACAATGATTGATGACAGCTGGGCCGTTATCCCCGGCCACGGGCCGCTGTCGGACAAGGAAGACCTGAGCAAAACTCTGGGCATGCTGCAGCAGAGCATTACCTGGATGCGTGAACAACTGGCTGCTGGCAAGAGTCTGGAGGCCATCAGTGCCGAGGGTTTACCAGCAAGCCTGAAATCCTGGGAGACCGGCTTTATCAAAGAAGTCAACTGGATTGCGACGCTGCATGCCTCGCTGAGTCAATAATACTGCCCGAAGGGCCATTTGCTTGGTACTATTACAGGCCGTTCAATAAAACCTTAGTTCTATCAGGAGACGAGTATGAGCATTCAAGTGGGCGACCGTGTTCCGCAAGCCACCTTAAAAGTAATGGGCGAGCAGGGCCCGCAAGATCTGACAACCGACGAACTGTTTGCCGGTAAAAAAACCGTGCTGTTCGCAGTACCCGGAGCGTTTACCCCGACATGCTCGGCGGCACACCTGCCCGGTTATGTAGTGAATGCTGACAAAATCAAAGACAAGGGCGTGGACAACATCGTTTGCATGTCGGTCAATGATGCCTTTGTGATGAGCGCCTGGGGTGACTCACAAAATGCCGACAACATCATCATGGCCGCTGATGGCAATGGCGAACTCACCCAGGCTCTGGGCCTGGAGCTGGATGCAAGCGGCTTTGGTATGGGTAAACGCTCACAGCGCTTTGCGCTCATTGCTGAGGACGGTGTCGTCAAACACCTGGCGGTTGAAGAAGGCGGCGGCCTGGACGTCAGCGCCGCGGAAGCCGTGATGCAACAACTCTAACAGGTTTTCTACTCTTGAGGCATAGTTAGCATGTTTGAGGCAAGGAATCCAAGTTACCAAGGCCCGGAACGCCGCATGCACGCACGCCGTGGCGATACCGATCGCCGGCAGATCATCCGGTTCGAACCCGAGAAGCACGACCGGCGCCAGCTGGCCGGGCGGCGGCAGGATGATCTGACCGCTCAGGTGTGGCTACAGCCGGAAATTCATTGACGCAGGTAAAAATACGTTGCGATAAACAACGCCCCGATCAGGTTCAGCGCAAAGCCATTACGCGCCATATCGGGGCCATGTATCTGCCCGCTGGCAAATATGATCGCATTCGGTCCAGTAGCAACCGGTAGCATAAACGCGCAGCTTGCACTGAGTACCGCCGGGTACATCAACAGGGCCGGGTCAACGTCCATTGCTGCAGCCGCTGCTGCGAGAATTGGTAACAACAGGGCAGCGCTTGCGGTATTGCTGGTGGTTTCGGTCATGAACGAAACAAACAGGCAAAGCAACAGCAACATCAGCCATAGCGGCACCGTTTGCAATACAACCAGGTTTCCGGCCAGCATATCGCCCAGCCCGGATTCTGCAAAGGCTTTGGCGATGCACAATCCACCGGCAAATAGAAGCAGGACACCCCAGTGTATATCGCTGGCGCGTTCCCAGTTCAATAACTTGTCGCCCTTGTGTTTACCACTGGGAATAAGAAACATCGCGATGACCGCCAGAAAGGCCACGCTGGCGTCATTCGCGCCTGGCAAACCCAGCAAGCCACTCCAGCCACCGAACGGCTCTTTGCGAAAAATCCAGGCGAAAGCGGTTACCGCAAATACGATCAGCACTCGTTTTTCATGCGCGGTCCAGGCATGCACCGTGGGCAGACTGACTTCCTTATCGGCAGTCAGACCACGGCACAACCACCAGGCCATAATCGGCACCATGAAGATCACCACCGGCAGCGCAACCAGCATCCATTGAAAGAACGCGATCTCCCGACCCGTGGTCTGGGCGTAAACGTCCATAAAAATCAGATTGGGTGTCGTGCCAATCGGAGTACCCAGACCGCCCACACTGGACGCGTAGGCAATGCCCAGAAAGAGCGGCGTGGCCAGCTGATCATCATCCGTTTGCGCCAGCACGGCCGTGGCCACCGGCAGCATCATCAGCACCGTGGCGGTATTCGAGATCCACATACTCAAAACCGCTGCGGCTATCATAAAGCCCCAAACGACATGCGCGGATGAGCCACCGCCGATCAGGCGGATCATATACAGCGCGAGGCGCCGGTGGGCGCCACTGTGCTCCATGGCTTTGGACAGCATAAAGCCACCCAATAACAACAGAATCAGGCTACTGCCGTAGGCCGAAGCAACCTGCTCTTTATCCAGAACGCCAACCAAAGGGAAGATGGCCAGCGGCAGCAGAGCCGTAACCGCGATCGGTACAGCCTCGGAGACCCACCAAACCACACAGCACACGGTAATCGCCAGAGTCCAGGTAACAGCCTCGCTGTTACCAACACCTGAAGACCAGGCATAGGCAACGACGGCAAGCGCCGGACCGGCCAGGAGAGCGTAGCGGGGCGCCTGATGGGGCTTCTCGTTCACGGCGTAAATTCGTCGATAGAACTGATTGCCATGCGGTCTCCCACAAAGGTACCAAAGTACACCTTGCCACGATTGGCAACGGCAACGGTGGCCGCTCCCATTGGCGCACCGCGGTGTTTAAACACGCGGCGCAGCGCCATGGTCTCAGGGTTTAGCGCGACAATCTCAAACCCCAGGCCACAAGCAACTTGCGGAGAATTAAAACAGGCAAACAAGGTACGCATATCACTGTCGTGCGTGGCCAGCCACAGCTCACCATTGGGCGCCCAGGCACTGTTGTCGGCACTGACACCTTTGGCAACAGCAACCACTTCCTGTGTTGCCAAATCGTATTTGTGCACCTCCTCGTTCATGTATTGATTGATGAACACAAAGCGCTCGTCAGCACTGATTTGCACGCCGTTGGTCAGGCTGCCAACGGTGTTCGGCAGACGCCGCAGACCATCCGCGCGGCTCCAGTACCAGACGTCACCGGTGTCGACCGCAAACAACGAGGCCAACGCCATCTGGTACGGCTTCTTGGGGTTATACATACGGCTGAACACTACGTCGCCATTCGACAGCCCGACCACATCATTGATCAGGGTATTCTCTGCGGCTGGCACACAACCCTGCCAGTGCAGATGCGGCAAACCTTCAGCATCATTGACCAGGGCGAACAGTTCCACCGCCTCACGGCCGCCATGGTTGACTGCGAGGTAACGCCAGCTACCGTCCTTAAGCTGCACCAGATGACTGCCGTGCGGGCTAAATTCCGGCCCCGGCGGCTGAGTGCAGGCCGGGTCACCGGCCAGAGTGGCGGGAAGCGGTGTTGGTACCGGAAAAATCGCCTGATGGCTGTTGTCATTGACGTTGAACCGCACGATCTGTCCGGAACGCTCACCCATGCTGCCATACTCACTAAGCAGCAGGAAATCGTTGCCGGGCAGCACCTCGATATCTTCCGGCGATTGCAGGCCACACACTGGTGTCATGTTGGAAGCCGGCTCACAGCTGTGGATCAGCGCTCCGTCGGGAACCCCGCAGCCCTGCAAGCCCAATATTGCGATGATTGTCAGTACGCCCCATTTCATACCGGGTAAACCTTCCGCCTGCCGATAGCAAACCGCAGGTTACCAGCTTTTCACCCGCAGCTCTAAGCGACGAATTACACCGCGGTAAAGTTTGCTGTGACGGATGGACGCTTCACGTACTATCAAGCCACTCAACCCCGGTATCTCAACCGGAACTTGATAATGGGAGCCGCACATGAATACCCAGGTGAACCAAACAATAAAACGAACCTGCCCGACCTGCGAGGCCTGTTGTGGTTTGCTCGTGGAGGTTGACGAAGAAGCGCAGCGTATTCTCTCGGTGCAGGGTGACCCCGACGACCCTCGCAGCCATGGCTATGTCTGCGCCAAGTCGCAGGCTTTTCGCTATATCCACGAAGACCCCGAGCGGTTGCGCCAACCGGTGCGCAAAACGGGCAATGGCGATTGGGAAGCCATCAGTTGGGATGAAGCGTTTCAGACGATTTCCGAGAAATTGAATGTTATTCGTGCGGAATCCGGAAAAGACGCGATTGCGTTGTACGTTGGTAATCCAACTGGTCACATAGTGGATTGTCAGCTTTATCTTGCCGGCTTGATGCAATCTCTGGCAACGGAGCGCTTCTTCTCCGCTGGAACTGTCGATCAACACCCGCAACAAATGGGCAGTTTTGTGCTCTATGGGGAGGAGTGGAAGTTCCCTATTCCCGATGTGGACCGCACCGATTATTTCATCATCATGGGGGCCAACCCCATGGTGTCGCAAGGCAGCCTGATGTCGGCCCCCGATATCGAGCGGCGACTGAAAGCTATTCGCGAGCGCGGCGGCAAAGTGGTTGTGATCGACCCACGCTACACCGAAACCTCGGCGCTTGCCGACCAGCACATTTACATCAGGCCGGGCACTGATGCCTTTATGTTGATGGCATTTATCAATGAAATGTTCGCCAACAACTGGGTAACGCCGGGCCATCTGGCGGACTCTATTGATGGCCTTGCCGAGCTGCGCGCTGCGGTGCTTAATTACACGGCCGACAGTACCGCCTCAATCACCGGTGTGGAGGCAAACACTTTGCGTCGGCTGGTAAGCGAGTACTGTGCCGCACCAACGGCGGCCGCGTACGGTCGTATCGGATTGTGCACCCAGGAGTACGGAACGCTGGCATCCTGGCTGGTGGATGTCATCAGCCTGCTCGCCGGCAAGCTGGATGTGCCTGGAGGCATGATGTTTCCTCGTCCAGCCACCAGCGCACCAGGACCGGGTGCACCGGATAACTCGCCACACTGGGGCCGCTGGAAATCACGCGTGCGCGGCTTTCCCGAAACCTGCGGCGAGCTGCCGGCTAACCTGATGGCCGAAGAAATTACCGCGCCGGGTGATGACCGGGTGCGTGCCCTGATTACTATTTGCGGCAACCCGGTGCTCAGCGTTCCGAACGGTAAAGAAATTCGCGAGGCACTGAAAACTCTGGACTTCATGGTCGCGCTGGATATCTACATCAACGAGACCAGCAGCCAGGCCGATATTATTCTGCCGTCTACCACGCAGGCAGAACAAAGCAATTACGACATGACTTTTACCGGCACATCCGGGCGCAACTTCGCCAACTACAGCCCACAGATGTTCACGCCACCGCCTGACATGCGAACCATGGGGCAAACCCTGTGCACGATCACCGCTGGGCTGAATGGAATCACACCAGAGCAAATGGATGATTTCATGTTTGAGGGCACTCTGGACAATGTAATTGCTCAGGCGGAACGGGTTGGCCGCGAGCTGAACAAAGAAACCATTAAAGCTGAGTACCAGGACCAATCCGGCTGGGAACGTATTATCGATATAATGGTTCGTAACGGCCCCTATGGCGATGCCTTTGGTGAGAACCCAAATGGCCTTTCCTTGGCCAGGCTGCGCGAGCACGGTGTGCTTGATCTTGGGCCAATGACCCAACAGCTACCGGAGTTGTTGAAAACAGAAGGTAAGCGGATTCGACTGATGCACCCTTTGATCACCACCGAGCTGGAACGAATTGACCGGGACTTCGCTCAGCGACAACAGCAACACAGCGAACATGCCATGCTGCTGATAGGCCGACGGCATATTCGGGACATGAATTCCTGGTTGCACAACATCAAGCAATACGTGCGCGGTAAAGACCGTTGTACCATGATGGTGCACAGCAGCGACGCCAGGCGTCTGGGCTTACAGGACGGCGGGAATGCGCGAGTAAGCTCCCGGGTTGGCGAGGCCATTGTGCCAGTTGAGGTGAATGACGGGATAATGCCCGGCGTGGTGAGTATTCCACACGGTTTTGGGCACCTTTATGAAGACTCGCGCCAGGGACTTGCCAATGAGCTGACACCAGGGATCAGTTGTAACGACATCATCGATCATGAGGTACTGGACACGGCGTCCGGTACCAGCGTTGTTAATGGCGCTCGGGTCGAAGTTTATGCAGCCTAGCATTGCTGCCGGAAGTAGAGGTAACTATGAAAATTGAAGTCGCACTGGTCACAGGTGGAGCCAGCGGTATGGGGCGCCTTGCGGCGCTGAACCTGGCAAAAAACGGTGCCAAAGTCGCCATTATTGATACGGATGACGACAAGCTGGCTGCAACTGCCGCGGAACATGAAGGAATAAGCGCCTTCAAATGCGACGTTTCTGATTTATCGGCGGTTCGCGACCTGGTTGCTCAAGTCGAGAGCGAACTTGGGCCGATCGACCGGCTGATGCACTGTGCCGCCATCATGCCCGGTGACAGTATTCGTGGCCAAAGCGCGGAACTCACCAACAAACAGATGACCATCAACTATGGTGGCACAGTGAATATGGTCAAAACTGTGATGGAGCCGATGGAAGCACGGGGCCGCGGCCAGATAGCTGCCTTTGGCTCCATGGCCGGCACGGTACTAACACATGGGCTTGGCGGTTACAGCGCCACCAAAGCAGCCACCAACACCTGGATGGAAGTGCTAGCCGAAGAAATGCGTCACAGCCCGGTGCATTACCTGCTGGTTTGTCCGCCCATGGTCAACACGCCGCTGGTGGATCAAGCGGTTGAAAAGGGACCCGGCTCAATCAAAGGCGCAATCGCCGACAAGCGTATGTCGGAGCCAGAGGATATTGTCGAAGCAGTGGAAGCCGCGTTTGCCAAAGGTAAAAGCCCGAAAAACTGGCAGATCTGCCCACGTGAAGCTGGCAAAATGATGCTGTTTCGCCGCCTGGCGCCCGGGCTGATGTGGAAATTAATGCGCAAGGCGAACAATTCCTGATAGCTGCCTTTATTCCTGGCTCAGTTCACCTTCAATAAGCAGGCCTTCACGCTGACGCACCGCGCGTGCCCGCTCCGGCCCCATCGCTGAACGCTGAATTTTCTGCCACTCCTCATAGCGCCCCAGCTCATCACTGAGAGTGCGCACCGTCCAGGCCAATAGGGCTATATCGTCAATGTATCCAAGCCCCAGCAATATGTCTGGAATCAGGTCAGCCGGAATGATGAAGTACAACAGGGCCGCGATGATCAGCATCAGGCTTTTATTGGACACTTCCCGGTACTCACCGGCACGGTAGCTTTTCAACATGGCAATCAACAGCTGCACCTGCCGCCAGGCCTCGCTCAAGGCGCCGCGGCGTTTATCGGCCTTACTGCCGGCCCGCTGGACCAGATTATCCAATTTATCCGGGTTTTGCAGGTATTCCGCCGCCATCTTCAGTGCTTCCTGGTAGATGCGGCTGCGGCGGGTACGATCGTGCAGTGCCATGCTCAGTTTCCTCCGGGGAAACTATACTCCGATCCGGCAATAAAATCAGGGCGGCTTTGTATACCTAGGGTGCCAGATTCAGGGTTAGATGCTTGCGTACGCCCACAAAGCTGTTCAGCAGTTCACCCTCAAAACGATAGTTGGTAGCCTGGTCTATCGCCTTAACGGCGACCTTGACGCTGGAGTTGGCCGGTACGCTCAGGATATCCGAGGCATTGTAAAAAAACCGTGCACCGGTTTGTTTCAACAACAGGTCTATCGGGCCACTGTTACGGAATGTCACATTGACCATTTGCCGGTTTTTTATGGGTTCTACCGTCATGGCAAGCATGCCATTAACCACGGCAGCAACGTGCTCTGGCCGGCCGATAAACTGCCCCTTGAACAGGGCAACGCTGCGACCCTCCAGCAAAGCACGCTTGATAGCGGGCTTGCTAAGACGCTCGCTCAATACCAGGCTGACCGTACGATGGTTACCAGGCTTAAAGGCATAATCCCAGCTCACCAGGCCGTGTATATCCGAAGTGCCTAAAATGGTGAGGTTATTGTCCAGTGCCAGCTGCAGGGCCTCTTCCGCAAAATCATCGCCGTTGGCCACTTCAATACCATGCAGCAGGCCTTTATTAATGAGCTCCTGATGGATCGGGGCCAGTCGCGCCACGCCATCTTTACGCTGTCCCTCCCAATAAGGGTGGTTCCAGAATAAAAATGCGCCCTGTTGCCTGGCGGCCTGCAAGGCTTGCTGCGGCTGCTTGACCAGTAATTGATTCGGGTCTTTGAGAAACACTGCATTGATGTGCCCCGGAGGCATTTTCCGGGTCACTTCAGCGCCGCTGATGACTAACAAATCGCTTTGTTTGTTGCTGGCTGCGACTTTGCTGGCAATTGCGTACGCGCGCTTTCGGTCGGGGTGGGGAATATCCTGCTGGTGTGGCTGGTACTCCAGGTGTTCGGTAATGGCTACTGCGGCCAGTTGTTCACGCTCGGCTTCCTGCACGCGAATGTCCGGCCATACTGAACCGTCAGAGAACACGCTGTGGGTATGCAGATCGACGGCCAGAACCAACTGCCCGTTCGCTGCAGGCGGAAACACCAGGTGTCGCAATGGCTCGGCCGTTGCCGGGGCCAACACCCAAAGCAAGAGGAGCAGAGAAAGGCTGGTTGTGCGCATGGCAGTAGTCCGGTAAAAACGTTGAGCGTATTGTGTTTGGGTGTAACGGCGATGACAAGCAGAGACTACTGCCTACCCCTTACCGGCCCCGTGTAACGGGCTTTCGGGCGTATCAACCGAGCGTTATGCTGAAACTCAAGCCAGTGCGCCATATATCCGAAGCAGCGGGCCATTGCGAACAAAGCGGTGAAGTACTCCGCGGGAAAACCCAGCGCATGAAACACGCCACCTTTGTAAAACTCCACATTGGCATGAATTTCCCTGCCCCTCGCGGCAAAGTGCGCCTGGCACGCTTTTTCGATAGCGCTCAGCGTGGCGACCACCTGTGATTGGCCTGCCTGTTCGCACAGCGCTTCGGCCATGGGCTTCAGAATGGCTGCGCGTGGGTCCAGCACCCGGTATTCCCGGTGCCCCATGCCCATGATTTTTTCTCCACTCGCCAGCTTCTCACGCACATAGCTTGTGGCCCGCTCGGGCTTACCAAGCTCCAGCGCCATCTCCAGCGCGGCCTGGTCAGCCCCGCCATGCAGCGGCCCGTACAAAGTGGCAATCGCCGTGGCCAATACCGCCGCTATTGGCGCACGAGTACTGCCGCATACCCGTGCGGCAAAAGTGCTGGCATTGAAGCCATGCTCCATTTGCAGCACCTGCACCGCGTTCAGTGTGTTAATTGCCAGGTCGCTAGCGGCGCGGTTATGAAACTGTAACAGGAAGCTTTCCAGCGGGTTCAAGCCCTGCGCCTGGCAAGGCAGTGGCAGGCCCTGCTGCAGGCAGTGCCAGCTGGCAAGCAAACCCGGTAACTTGGCGCAGATGCTAAGGCCGGTGAGCAAGTCCGGCGGGGCCGGCAGGCCGTTGAGTGATGGCGGCGGCTCGACCTGTAGCGCCGGGATGCAGCTCAGCAGCACGCGCATCGGGTGCAGCCCCGCGGGCAGGCCTTGCAATAGCGCCAAATCGGCTTTCTGAAGCACCGCCTGATGGGCAAAAAATTCGTCCAGGGCGGCCTGCTCGTCCGTGCTCAAAAACCGCCCCCAGACCAGCAGGCCGGCGATTCGTAAGCAGGGCTGACTGGTCAACGTTGCAATGTCCCGGCCGCGGTAAAGCAAGCGGCCAGCCTCGCCATCCACCAGGGAGATGGCCGTTTCCCCAACTATCACGCCGTCCAGGCTGCTGTTAACCTCAATTAGCTTGCTCATGGCTGACTCCTCATCTCTTGATTCAGTCAGCTTAGGGGAGTAGCAAATATTAGTATAATAGAATATAATGATCTATTTATTAGTGAAACTTATAATAGATAGATGCGCCTGGAACGAAGCGAGCTGCAGGCTCTGGTGGCCGTGGTGGAGGCGGGCGGCTTTAACCGGGCGGCAAAGCGTTTAAACCTTAGCCAGTCGGCGGTCAGTCAGGCCGTTGCCGGCCTGGAAGCCAAACTCGGCAGCGAGCTGATTGTACGTGGCCGCCACCCGGCCTTGAGCCGGGCTGGCCGGCGGGTGTTTGAGTACGCATTGCAGGTAATGCAGGGCGAACAGTCGGTACTGGCTGACCTGGACAGTCTGCGCAACAACCAGGCCCCACCGTTGTCGCTGGCCATGAACAGCATGCTGACCCGACACTATGCCGCAGCATTACTGCACACATTTTGTTCGCAGCCCGGGAACCCGGCTCTGCAAGTGCAGGAATTGCCCAGCCGCCAGATTATCACGACCGTATTGCGTGGCGAGGCAGAGCTGGGCTTTGGCCCCTTCCAGACGCACATGGAAGCGTTCAATGCCGAGCCATTATTCAGGGAAGACCGCAAGCTGGTGATCAGTCCGCGCCACCCGCTGGCAGAGCCCGTGCTGGCGGGCGACAACACAGCGCTACACCAATGCGTGCTGATCGCCTCGTTTCTTGATCAGGTCGCCGAGCGTCCTGGCCAGCAACGTATACGCGACAGCTTCTCCACTGTCTGGCAGATCACAAGCCTGCGCTTGCGGCTTGCTCTTCTGGAACAGGGTAAAGGTGTTGCTTACGTGAACACCCGGCTGCTGGCTGACGACCCTTTGTGCCGGGAGCTGCAGCCGATTCCCGGCCTGGCCATTTCAAACTTCTCTAGGGAAGTGGGCATTTACTACCAACGAGGCCGCCTGCTGACAACCAGTGCCCAGGCCTTTATTGACCTGTGCCGGACCTACTGGGCATGATAACAGCCAGTTCCACGCCAGGGTTGCGAACATGAATGAGGCAACGGCCCCGCTGGCCATCAAGCTGTATGGCTCTAATATCTCTTACTTTACCGGCAAGCTGGAAAACTATTTTCGCACCCGCGGTATTCCTTACACCCTGAATGCAATGCAGTTCCCACGCGACGCACGCCGCATTGGCCGCGAGGTCGGCGTGATTCAAATGCCGAATGTACTGCTTGGCGATGGCCGCTGGATGACCGACAGCAGCAAGATCATTCAGTGGTTTGAAGAGCAGTACACGCCACACCCGCTGCTCCCGCAGGACCCGGTGCTGCGCTTTGTCTGCCTGCTGCTGGAAGACTACGCCGATGAATGGCTGTGGCGGCCAGCTATGCACTACCGCTGGCACTACCGCAAGGGTGCCGCATTGCAGAGCCGGCATCTTGCTGAAGAACTGGCCGGCGAGATGCCCTTGCCGGGTGTGCTGAAGCGCTGGAACCTGCGCCGTCGGCAGCGCAATTACACCACCGGCGACGGCATCACCAGGGCCAACATTGCCGGTGTAGAGGGCATTTACCTTCGCTTGCTTGCTACCCTGGAAAACCTACTGGCCACGCGTGATTACATGTTGGGCGAGCGGCCCAGTGTGGCGGACATCGGGTTTGCCGGGCCGTTTTTTCGCCATTTCGCGCTGGACCCGGTACCCCTGGAGCTGATGCGCGAGCGTGCACCCGCAGTGCTCGAATGGGTGGCACGCTTGTGGAACAGCCCACCCGAGCGCTGGTCAACGCGATCAGAGCCAGTTGCTTTACCAACCGACCTGGCACCACTGCTTGATGACATTGGGCAATGCTATCTGCCTTACCTGGTCGCTAATGCTGAAGCGGTTGGTAACAGCCAGGCACGCTTTGACGCCCATATTGACGGCGTCGACTATCGCGGCGCCCTGGTGTCCCGCTACCGCGTCTGGTGCTTGCAGGAGCTGCGCGCACAGTTTCAACAGCTACCGGAAGATGCCCAACAAACACTGCAGGCGCTGCTGCAGCAACATGGCTGCTGGGAGCCATTGTGGCAGCTGTCGTCGCTGCCCTTACTACCCGGGCAGGAAGCCGGGCTGCCGTTCAAGGCGCATGCAAAGATGCTGGCTGTGCATGACTAGAGAGTCGTTGATAACGCAGAGTAAGACATTGTTCCAGTGCAGTTCGATTTCTCAATAACAATGTCATGACATACTTCAATGGCTTTCACATAAAAAAAAGCCCTGCAAAGCAGGGCTTTTTCCGCCGTCTTTAGAACAGCTTACGGCTGCAGCGCACGCTTGCGACCGCGATTAGCCTCTACGGCTTTACGCTTCAGGTTCACTTCCTCGGCGTAGGTGCAGGTTTGCACTTCATGGCCATCACCCATATCCAGAGACATGTACCCCCAGCCATAGTTATTGTGGCCCTTGCACACCGGTGGAACCACATTACGCAGGCTGAATTCCCAGATGGCATCACCGAAGCCTTCAGGCACGGCTTCCAAATCGGTGCTGTCCGGGTGCTGTACCGCTACCGCGAAAATACCAGGACGGCGTGGATGGAAGATCATACCAGTGGCTTCCGCACCATCAACCTGAATACTCAGGAAGTGATCGATGGACTCGGCAATACCGTCGCTATCGGTGTCACGGGCGAACCAGATATCGCCACCGATATCGGAACCATTCGGTGCGTCTTCAATGATGTAAACATTACCGAATGCATCCTGGGCCAGATTATCCGGGGCATTTAATACGCCGGTTGTGGGGTCAAAGCCGGCGTTGCGCGCGGTGTTCGGGTTGACGAAAGAACGAACCATGGCTGTGCCATCTCCGTATTCCTCGATCGAGATCACGGAATTCTCAGAAGTAGTGGTGACGTACAGCATCTCGTTGCCATCAGCACTGTAGCCAATGGTCATGTCTTCGGGGCGACCGAAAGGCGTACCACCCGCGTCATCAGCGGCTTCGCGGCCCGGACGATCAGAGACCTGGCAGCGGTCTTCAATTGGGTTGTCCACACAATCGGATGGAACCTCACCAAATGGGCTGCGGACACCTTCTAGAGTGCCACCATTTTCATCGGTTATTGGCACCCAGGTTGCCATGCCAAAGCGGCTGGCCGATACCGCAGGGTCATCATTGGGCTCCCTGTCCCAGCGCGCCGTGACGTCGCCGGTAAATCCGTCAGTAACCAGTACAAAGGTCTGGCCGCCACCCATGTAGTCACCGGGAGTACTGAGCACCATTTTGTAAATGGAACCGGAACGGTCTTCGTCAATGAAGTAGATCACACCGTTGGGATCTGTGATGCTGAAGTTAATCCCTTCGTGGGAAACACGAGCGATCGGCAGTTCGCGATAGTCTTCACCATGTACCATGGTGGAACTGCCGGCAGTCGGGTCAGCTGGCGCAGGGCCGAACGGGTCCATCAACTCAACCACCCGACCACGACCGGACCATTCTTCGGCCATAATCACTGTGCCATTGGGTGTGAGGCGCGACGGGTCGAAGGCGCCGTAATCAAAATCAAAGCTGGCTCCGTTGACGTCGCTGCGATCGCCATTTTGATCACCTGCAAACAGCAACTCCGCAGTATCTGTGTGGCGGTCATAACGGGTAAGGCCCGCACCCACCGGAGATTCGTGCGGAATAAAGATATAGCGCCCATAAGGACCGTAGGCCAGCATATCGAACATTGACGCCGAGGTACCGGCGGGATTGCCAAAACCGTCAAAATCTGCACGCTGAATCGACTGGAAGGAATCAGCTTCCACTTCAGACAGGCTGGTAAGGTTCCATTGCGTTACGCCAGCGGGCGTCTGCCAGGGAGAATTAAGTTCGTTAACATGGTTTGGTGAAGCCACTGCCGCGGATTGGGTCAGCGGGTTAAAGTAGGGTTCGGTACCCGCAAGCACTGCTTGCGACACAGCCAACGCCAGTGCGCTAACCGCCAGTTTAGGGTTAATAGTCATGAATGATGCTCCTGATGCTCATGCCAAAGATATTGCTTTATGCCTGTTCGCCGTTCATCGGCTGCATACGAGCCGCTGACCAACGGTGCTTGACTATAATTTCACCTTGGTGTTGCAAGGCCATGAAGTCTTTATGGCATGACCATGACGATTGCATGGCTTTTCGTTTACACGCAGCCGCTTTATGATCAATAACCGATCAAGTTCGAAGGTAAGCTGTCATTTATTCTCCGGCCATGCGAGGCGGATATCCCATTCAAAAAACAGCTCGCCCGGCAGCGTGGGGGCCGTCTCATTATCGATAAAATCGAAGACATTCTGTGGCGGAGTTACGGTGGCATCACGGCCGTATATATAATCCTGTTCAGAAACAATTACACGGTAAGCTTTGTTCAGATGCAAAGCGCGCTCCCGCGATGGCGTGATTAACTCATAAACATCTTTAGCAGCTGCAATTTTTGTTTCGTCCGCCAGCCCCTCTGCGGTAAACCAGCGAGCAAACATTTCAGGGTTACTGCGAAATTCACCGCCACCACCCACGCGTTTCAGGTAGGTGAGAATCTCGCCGTCCAGCTCACCCATGTTGGGTGCGTCCGGCATGCCTTTTAAGTCGATGTATTTCCAACCTGCAGCACCATCCACTTTGCGTGGAAAACTGAACGTTTTGTCAATAGTGGCACCAATAGAGCTGTGGCAACCCATGCAGAAAAGATTTTCCTCGTAGGTCAGGGTGCGCAGCTCGCCATCAACACCTTCAATATAGCCGGACACGGACCAGCCAAAGCCATTGTCCAGCCCATGGTCACCGACCAGAATGTAGCGCGGCAGCCGCCCCAGCTCCTTGCCGAAGTTCTCCAGTTCGTACTCGCGTGCATAACCCTGATGACCAAACTCCTTCCACTTTTTCATGTAGCGAACTTCCTTCATGCGTCTGGACACGCCGATACTGCCGTCACTGTTAATCCCGACATAGCGCACAGTATGCAGAAATTCCGTATTGACCGGATAGATGTAGGCATTCACATAGCGATTGACCGCTCCACCAACATAACTGCTGACGTCCGAAATACGGTTAATCGTTCCCAGCTCTCCATCCCCGTTAAGGTCTTTACCAATCACCTTTTCGTCCACCGGTAAGCTGCTGATTTCAGTAAAACCCTTGACCCGAGCTTCGAGGATCGCCAGATTTGCGGCATAAACGTCCCTGGAGTACTTGCCATCAGTGGTCTGACGATAGGCGTCATCCAGACGAATCATCACATCATCAGTCGAGCCGTTCGTTGGCCAGAAAGTACTGGGTAACGGCTTATAATTAAACGCAACCCAGCCACTACCATCCCTGGCAAAACCGTACTCATCAAAGGCCTCGGCGCCCAGCTGCAGGTTTTCCAGGTCCGGAATCCAACCCTCAAAGCCTTCTTTCTTAAGCCGCGGGGCCAGGGTTGAATAATTGTCTGTGTCTATCCATTCCAGAATTTCCTGGTCACTGATCTTGGCCACCGCCTCGGAGCGGTCTTCGAACAAGTTCGCCCAGTGATTGGTCATACCCACGTCGCTGAAGGCATAGGCAATCTGCAGGCCGCCGTCATTCATGGTGTTTTCGCGGCCCGGCACTTCATTCTGGTGGCAGACATAGCAGGGGTTAAACTGGCCATCCGTTTTGGTGTAGCACTGCGGCGGTATAGGTGCCTCGGCGTTGAATGTGGTTCGTTTGGGGTGCAGGTCTGGGAGTACTTCAGTGACCGCGGTTTTCTGTTGTTTTAACAGTGCGATGATCTGCTCATGGTATGGCGTTTCCCCGCCACCCTGTTGTGCCAAACTTGCCAGGGTGAATAAGCCCAATGTACCGATAAGAAAAAGTCGAAAATACGCCATGACTGCCACAAAACTGCTGAATTCTGCTGGTGACCCTCAAAATTATCGCCATTTTGTGTCAGCTTGGTGTCAGCCTGAGGAATGTCGAAGCAAGCCGTAAGGCGCTACTTGTCAAACTCCGCCTGACTGCGTGGTCTGCCGCCGGGGCCACTGTAGCTCATGCCAACCTCCGGCGGCGTGGCGAAAATACGGCTGTCGGGCATCTGCTGCTGCAGGGTGGTCCAGGCTGCAATAATCCGGTCTTCGGCCTGGTAATCGAAAGGGTCCTGCATCACGCTTTCTTCCATGCCACCGGCCTTGGGCGGGTGATCCACCAGCCAGCGGGCGGTGCGCGCCAGGGCCTCGGCCGGGGGTACCAAATCCTGATAGCCCAGCTCGTAGCGCAGTTTGCTCAGGTCCAGCAGGCGGTGCGTGGACTGCGGCTGAGCCAGCAATGGCAAGCCGACCGGGCACAGCTCATTGGGTATCGACAGCACCTGCCAGTCGTGGCCAAGTGCGGTGGCAATCACGTCGACCACCTGACGCAGGCTCAGGCAAATACTGTCGCCACAATTGTAAATCTGCCCGTTGGCCCGCTCGGGCTGATCGGCTGCTAACAGCAGCGCGTGCGCGATGTTTTCTGCATAGCCGAAGGTCTGTAGGGTCAAGCCAGCATCGGGCAGGATAATCGCGGGGCGGCGGTCAATGATGCGTTTGACAATGCACCACTCGCGCGGGGCCATCTGGTAAGGCCCATACACATAGGGGTAACGAAAGTGGGTGGCGTGGGGTATCTGCTGGTACAGCGCCTGCTCAGTCAGCACAATGCGGTAGCCTTTCTCGTCTTCCTCGGGACTTTCCACCTTCGGAGCGTCTTCGGCCGTGGGTGCCGGCAGGCCTTCCGGCTTCCACAGGGCCGCGTTCATATAGCCACGGTAGGCGGGCGCCCCACCGGCTGAGATAAAGCGCTCGCACTTGTCACGCATTACCCGCGCGACCGCCCGCAATCGGCCATAAGTTGCAACACAAAGATCGTAGTACTGCCCGGCCAGGGCCGTCTGCAAGGCGGCTTCGTCATAGGGGTCGCATTGAATGCGGGGCAGAGACTCATCCAGTTCAGCGATCTGGTGGCGGCCGCGATTCAGCAGGGTCACATCGTGGCCGCGTTGCATAAGGCCCCGAACAATGAACTGACCGGTGGCGCCAGCACCACCAATTACCAATGTTTTCATATGTTTAACTTCGCTTTTCCTGAGCCCTACTGGGGCGGAGTACGGCCAAAACAGGGCAGGAACGCTCTACTTGAACCGCAGTCTGGGGTATCATCGCAGGTTCGTCTTCTGGCAGGCTTACAGTTCGGTAGTTATGAGCCAATCCGCACAGACACAATTGCTAGACCGCTTTGGTCGCAGAGTGGACTATATTCGATTGTCGGTCACCGACCGCTGCGACTTTCGCTGTGTGTATTGTATGGCCGAAGATATGGAGTTCCTGCCGCGGCCTCAAATTCTCTCACTTGAAGAACTGGCCAGGGTAGCGCACGCCTTTGTCCGCTTGGGCGTCACCCGTATCCGCCTGACCGGCGGCGAGCCATTGGTGCGCAATAACGTCTTAAGCCTGGTACGCGATATTGCCAGCGCCCCTGGCCTGCGCGAGCTGAACATCACCAGCAATGGCTCCCAGCTCAGCAAGTACGCGGCCGCGCTGCGCGACGCCGGGGTCACACGACTGAACATCAGCATCGACAGCTTGCAGGCCGAGCGCTTCAAGGCGATCACCCGGGTAGGCAATCTTGAGCGCGTGCTGGCGGGTATTCAGGCGGCAAAAAACGCCGGGTTTAATCGTATCAAACTGAATGCCGTCATTTTGAAAGGCCGCAATGACGATGAGATTCTGGACCTGCTGGAATACAGTATCGCCAATGAACTGGACATCTCCTATATAGAGGAAATGCCCCTGGGGCATATTGATGAGCACAATCGCGCACTGACCTTCTGCTCCAGCGACGAGGTGCGGGAAATCATTTCCGAGCGCTATGAGTTATTACCAAGCGTCGCCAGTTCAGCTGGCCCGTCAGACTATTACCAGCTGGCCCATAGCCCAATTCGGGTCGGTTTCATCTCGCCGCACAGTCATAATTTCTGCCATTTGTGCAACCGCGTTCGCTTAACCGTGGAGGGACGCCTGCTGCTGTGTCTGGGTAATGAGCACTCCATGGATTTACGAGCCATCCTGCGCAATGGCGCGAGTGATGAAGAGCTCGAGCAGGCGATCATTGCAGCGATGGATCTTAAACCGGAGCGGCATTATTTCAATCTCGACGACGAGCCCCAAATTGTTCGTTTCATGAATATGACGGGCGGCTGATGAGCACCAGGCAGGTGCCGGGCCAGGCAATCGATCGCATTCTCACAGGCTTTGCAGAGCAGGGCTACATCTGTAATGAGTCTATTGCAACCGCGGTATACCTGGCTCAAGCGCTGGAAAAGCCCATTCTTGTAGAAGGGCCTCCGGGCGTAGGGAAAACCGAGCTTGCCAAAACCGCAGCGGCCTTTACCGGCACACCGCTCATTCGCCTGCAATGTTACGAGGGCCTTGATGAAAGCAAGGCTTTGTATGAATGGAAGTACGGCAAGCAATTGCTGTACACCCAGGTATTGAAAGAACAACTGGCCGATGTATTGCAAGGCGCTACCGGGCTGCATGAATCGGTCCAACGTCTGCATCAGTTTGGTGATGTGTTTTTCTCACCGGAGTTTCTGGAGCCCAGGCCTCTGCTCAAAGCCATGCAGCAGGAAAAGGGTTGTGTGTTGCTGATCGATGAGTTGGACAAATCCGATTACGAGTTCGAATCATTGCTCCTGGAGATTCTCTCCGACCATCAGATTTCTATACCGGAAATCGGTACAGTATCAGCCCGCCACAAACCTCTGGTTGTGCTAACCAGCAATAACACTCGCGAGATCAGCGATGCTCTGAAACGACGCTGTCTGCACCTGTATATACCTTTTCCTGAGCCTCAGCTGGAGCAGCGCATCATCCAGGCGCGAGTCCCGGAGTTACCGGAGAAACTTCGCTCACAAATGGTGGCTTTCATACAGCAATTGCGCGAACGCGATTTGAAAAAGCACCCTGCCATCAGTGAAACCATTGATTGGGCACGCACCCTGGTGCTGCTGCACGCCGACACTCTGGATCGCGACATTGTTCATAACACCCTTAATGTGGTGCTTAAATTTCAGGAAGATATCGATAATGTTGAGGCCGAACTGAATGCTTTGTTAGCGAAAACTTCCGCGGGTCAGAAGTAGTTGATTTAGTCCATGGACCGCAAGCTGATCGACTTCGTCCGAATCTTGCGCAATGCCGATGTTCGTGTGTCACCTTCAGAGAGTATGGATGCGATGCAGGCAATTGCCTTGGTAGGCTACGATGACCGTAGCCTGATTAAGCGTGCCTTATCGACCACTCTGGCCAAAAGCGAGGCTGAAAAACAGCGCTTTGATTACTGCTTCGAGCATTTCTTTTCGCTGGCTCAACACGATGGCCTCGCCGCAAACCCTGAGCAGGCCAAATACCCTGCGACCCCTGAAGAGGCAAGCGAAGATCGAGCAGCAGCTCCAGGTATTGCAGCCGGTCTTGATGAGCTATCCGAGTTGTTGCTGGATGGCAACAGCGACGCCATAGCCGCCGAAATAGTGCGGGCGGGCGATGCCGTGGATGTATCGGCAATGCGGATCTTTACCCAAAAAGGCCAGTACACGCGTCGCCTGGTGCAACATATGGGCTTGGCCGACCTGGATGCAAGTATCCAGGCACTGGAGCAGGGTAGCGACCCGGATCACCATCAGCAGGCAGCCGCACTGACAGCTGCTCGGCAGGCCTTGCTCGACAAAGCGCGAGATTACGTAGAACAACAATACCTGCTCTACGCCAGCAACGCCGGGCAGCAGCTTCGTGAGGATGTCTTGCGCAACGCGCGCCTGTCCAGCCTGGACGCTCACTATTTTCGGGATATGCAGATGCTGGTGCAACGCATGGCCAAAAAGCTGGCCAGCCAGCATTCCCGACGAAAAAAAGTGTATCGCAAAGGACAGCTGAA
>JAUIHW010000015.1 GCA_030431775.1 Gammaproteobacteria bacterium | reverse complement strand
GTTTTCGCCTGTACACGGTCTTTCAGTGCCTGCAGCTCGTCGGCAATTTTGTCTTCGTTTTCCAGCTCGGCAAATTCATCATAAATCGATTTGTTGCCGAGGTCGAAGGCTTCCACCTCGCCTTCCAGCTCGTCCAGGCGGCGCTCGTAGCGCTCGAAGCGGGCCATGGCATCATCCACAGCGCTTTTGTCCAGCTGTTTGCGAATGTGTATTCTGGCCCGGCCGTTGCGAGCGCGCATGACCAGCGACTTCTGGCGTGCCTTGGCATCGCTCAGTTTGAGCTGCAGGTTGTCGATGTCTTCGCTGAGCTTGCTGATTTGCTGCTCATGCTCGTCAATCTCGGCCTTCACCAGTTCGATGTCTTCATTGATGCCGTTTTTCTCCAGCAGCGCGGCCTTGGCCAGATCTTCGCGGCCTTTCTGAATGGCCAGCTCAGCCTTGCGCTCCCAATCTTGGGCCAGCTCGGCCAATTGCTCGGCTTTGCGGCCGAGAGTTTTCTTGTCGGCGATCATGCGCGCAGAGCTGGTGCGTACTTCCACCAGAGTTTCTTCCATTTCATTGATCATCAGGCGGACCATTTTTTCAGGGTCTTCCGCCTTGTCGAGCAGTGCATTGATGTTGGCGTTGGCGATGTCGCTGACGCGTGAAAATATGCCCATGGTTGGTCGTCCTCCGGCGATTGCTTGTGCTTAACGTTATTGCAGCAGGCGTGCCAACTTTGGCCTTTTGTCGTATGTTATTGAATTTAAAAGACTTTCATATTTTAGGCATAAGAATACCCAGATAGATTAATAGCCTTTTTAACTATTAATTGGTTTTTTTATCCATTTTATAGTTAAATAGCTTGCATGGATCGAAACCCGGGTGAAGCCCGCGAAGCCGCGCGTCTGATCGGCTCGGCACCTGCTTTCAGCGCGGTGCTGGAACAGGTGTCCTCCGTGGCGCCATTGAACAAGCCTGTGCTGGTGGTGGGAGAGCGCGGTACCGGCAAGGAATTGATTGCCGCTCGCATTCATTATTTGTCCGGCCGCTGGGACCAGGCTTTCGAAACCCTGAACTGCGCTGCAATCAGCGAAAGCCTGCTGGAGTCGGAACTGTTCGGCCATGAACCCGGCGCTTTTACCGGGGCGACGCGGCGCCACACCGGCCGTTTTGAACGCAGCGACGGCGGCAGCCTGTTTATGGACGAGCTCGCCAACGCCAGCCTGCGGGTGCAGGAACAATTGCTCAGGGTGATTGAATACGGTGAGTTCCAGCGCCTGGGCGGCAGCGATGTGCTGAGCACCGATGTTCGCCTGATTGCCGCCACTAACGAAGACCTGCCGCAACTGGCCGACAACGGCAAGTTCCGCCATGACCTGCTCGACCGCCTGAGCTTTGATGTGATCACCCTGCCCCCACTGCGTGATCGGCAAGACGACATCCGAACCTTGGCCGAACACTTCGCCATGGCCATGAGCCGCGAGCTGGAGCGCGACTATTTCGCGGGCTTCAGCGAACGCGCTCTGGACGACATGCTTAGCTACCCCTGGCCGGGCAATGTACGCGAGCTGAAAAACACCGTTGAACGAAGCACCTATCGGCATCAGCAGGTAGACGAACCGATTGACCGAATCATTTTCGACCCTTTTGATTCGCCCTACAGGCCAGGTGCGAATGCCGTCAGGGCTTACCTTGTGCACCAGGAGGATGAATTCTCAGCGGTGCAAAATGCAAAACCCGACCCCCGTCACACGGCCCCAGGCACCATTCCCGCACATTTCAATCTGCGTGATGAACTGGAACAGCAGGAAAAACGCTATATCGAGCTAGCGCTTCAGCAAAGCCGTTTTCACCAACGGCGCGCTGCCGAGCAGCTGGGGCTAAGCTACCATCAGCTGCGCGCCAGTTTGCGCAAATTCCCTGACTTGCTGGAGCCATAACCATGCCCCTCACCTCACTCGGCCAGGTAAACGCTTGCGACATCCCCACTCTCACCAGTGAGCGCCTGCAGTTACGGGCCCATCGCCTGGATGACCTGCCGGCGGCCTGCCGCATGTGGTCCAGCGAGGCGGTTACCCGTTTTATCGGCGGCCGCCCACGCCCGGAGCAGGACGTTTGGACCGCCGTGCAACGCAGTTTCGGTTGCTGGGCCCTGCTGGGTTATGGCTTCTGGGCTATCGAAGAGCAAGCCAGCCAGGAGTTCATCGGCGAAATTGGCTTGCTCGAAGGGCTACGCGATATCAAACCGAATTACAGCGGCACCCCCGAAGTGGGCTGGTGCCTTCTGGAAAGCGCCTGGGGCAAAGGGATTGCCAGCGAAGCGTTGAGCCTGGTGACGGCCTGGGTGGACTCAACGCTGAACACCAGAACGGTGTGCATCATTGATGCAGACAACGCGGCTTCTGTTCGCGTGGCTCAGAAAAATGGCTTTCGCAAATGCGCAACTGGCAACCTGGGAACTGAGACCATTGATATTTATGAGCGTTGGGGAACCACGCCTCAACCCTAGCCGGCAAGGCTATATTTGAGAACCTGCAACATTATTTGCCGTGTTGCGCCCCATAAAACGCGGCCTGCGCCTGGGTAACTTTGGCTAAGGTGGACTTGAATACCTTGCGCATCAGCAAATTACCCAATGCCGCCCCAACCGCGCCGCCTTTCAAACGAAACAACATGGCGTTCTGCAGCAAAGTGGTATGCTGTATGGCCCCATCCTTGATGCCGTAGCGAAAAAAAGCTTCAGCGAACGGGCCCCAGGCGTGTTGCGGCCCATAGTGCAAACGCAGTAGAAAGCCTTCACCTTCCTGCCACTCAACCACCGTTTCATCCATGGGCGGGCGTTTGGAAAACACCTGCCGGCTGGCACCCAACCCCTGCTGTTGCTCGCTTGTGATTTCGGTGCCGGTCAGCCCGGGAACATAGTGATGGGCCAGACTCAAATCGGCAAGCAATTGCCAGACCTCAGACCGAGGCATTGCGACGGAAACTTCCGGGCCAATGACTTCAAGCAGTTCTTTTCCGGCGTTTGAGGGCGGTGCCATGGCTTGATTCCCTGGTAGGCTTATTTATGAAGGCAGGCGGCTTGCCACGTTGAACGCCAAAGCTTATAACATATCGTCATAGCGGCTGGCCTGTTGCAGATTAATCGGCGCATAGCCGTCAATGTGCAGCTGCCCGTCGTTAAAGTTAATGTTGCCCCCATCCAGTACGTTGTGGTCAAACTTGTAGATGGGCGCCAAGTCGCCCCGAAGCGCGGCGGCCTCGGCGGCCTCGGCTTTGCTGACCGTGGCTTCATTGGCGCTGCGCCATTGCTGCAGGGCCTGCTTGCCATGCTTGCGAAGCAGCATGCGCTCAACGACCGTGGGCGATAACACTGCGGCCGAGGCGTTATTACCCCCAAAACCTTTGGCATTGATCACCGCGGCCTCAAAGTGATCCGGAGCGTGCTTGCTGTGCCGGCTACTGATGTTCAGATGACTGCAATTCACGTCTTCAGCAATATGGTCAATCGTACGCAGGCCGGGCAGAATGCCATGTGCCCAAACCCCCAGTGTGCTGGCCAGCTGGTCACCGGCCGCCACACCAATGCTGTGGCCAAGAAAACATTTCACGGCAGCCAGCGGCCAGTTGGCAATACCGAAGGCCTTGGCGCATTCGTTCAAAACGTGCGATTCCGTGGTGCGGTTTTGTGGGGTTCCGGTTCCATGCGCCTGAACAAAGCTGCGCTCTCGCAAGGCCTGCTCACCAATAATCGACTGAATGGATGCCAAAGCCTTGGCGACGGTAATGTAGTTGCCGATACCGGGTGCTGAAATGGACTTCTTGTGGCCGTCAGCATTGACGAACACATCGCCTATGGCGCCATGAATACTGGCGCCCAGTTGCAGGGCAAGCTCATCATCGCACAACACTACAAACTGCGACGACTCCGCAATGGTAAAGCCACAGTTACTGCTGAAAGGCCGGCAGGCGCGGCGGTGGTCCGGCTCTTCAAATTCGCTCATGCCGTCCAGTTCGCGTAAACCCTTGTCGGTTGCCAGAGCACCCATCGCCGCATACCCTTCGATTACCTGCGGACTGATCGGTGCTTCACTGTTGCCAACCAACACCACTCGGCTACGACCGGATTGGATGTCCTGAACCGCCATGCGCAGGTTATAAAGAAAGGACGCGCAGGCGCCCATTGACGTGCCGGTTGCGCCGACGCTGCCAAGAATGTAGGCATTAATAAAATCGGCCGGCATTTCCGAAAAACCGAGCGCGCATTGCTTGGAGGTTACTCGCCGGCCAAAGGCACGCGAGGCCAGCATGCCGCCATTGCCTTCGTGGTCAAGCTGACTCATTGCACTGCCGGCATACACGCTGATCTGGTCGGGCGGCACACTGTCAGCAATATGCGACCAGTCAATGCCCATGGAGTGAATCGCATCCGATGCGCCATAAACAGTCATCTGAAGCCCACGCGGATGATTGCGTGACTGATACAAGGTGTTAGGTAAAAAACCACTGGGCAGCTGGCCGGCCGCTTTTACGTCGCTTTCCATGGAGTCGGGCAACAGCATTTCACAAGCGTCGCGCACCATCACCCGAACAGTACGCTCATCCATATGAGAGATTTCCCAGCTGTGCGGTATTTGAGCCGGCAGATGCTTGGTGCGCAAATCAAAGAAAATCGGCCGGTCAGGCTCCGGACGCAGATTGACCCGGCGGTTCCACTCAACCCGCGCCGGGTCGAAATGCGGCTCGGCGATTTTCCGGATCAAGGTATTACTGGACATGTAGGAAATCTGCTCTGCGCTGAGCTCCCCGGTGTCGGCAACGTCCAATTGCATTAATTGCGCCAGGGACTGCCAGGTTTGCCGGGCGGTCTGCTCTGGCAGGGCATCGATTACCAGGCGCCGATACGCATGGTGGCTGGAACTTCGGCCGGCGGCATTGATGCCACCAAAACCAATGATGACAGGCAAATAAGACACGGTGTTCCTTAGGAAATGATTCGCGCGCGCATCTTACTGCCATTCACGGCATCATAATGCAGCATTAAGGCCAATTTATATGGTATTTTGGTCATACTGTGACTATGCCTGAGGAATAGCGTGCTGCACTCGGTTGCCGTTCTGTTGCTCGACGACATGCTGACTTCCAGTATCAGCCTGCCTCTGGAAATGCTGTACGCCGCCGACAACACCGCACGCCAGCGTCAGCCTGGCCGACAAGCGCGTCTTGCGGTGCAAACAGTCGCCGCAGAAGAGCACCGCTGTGTGCGCACCCAAGCAGGCCTGACATTGCTGGCGGACACCCACTGGCCTCAGGCGAAGCAACCCCAGCTACTGCTGCTGCCCACCTTCTGGCGCAACCCCTTACGCGGTGTTCGAAAAGCCGAAGCCCTGACGCCCTGGCTACGTGAGCTGGCCGAAGCAGGCGTACTGCTGTGCACCGTCAGTACCGGCAGCTTTCTGCTGGCCGAAGCCGGCCTGTTGGCCAATCGGGCAGCCACCACCCACTGGTCGTATTTCGACACCTTCGCCCGCCGCTACCCCAACACACTGCTGCAGCGCCACCACCTGATTACCCAGTCCGGCACGGTGTACTGCGCCGGAAGCCTGAACGCCATTGCCGACCTGATGGTCCACCTGATCAGCGAACAGTATTCACCTGAAATAAGCCGCCAGGTGGAATCGCAGTTCTCCCCCGAAATTCGCAGCCAGCACCGGGAAAGCCTGTACGTGGAAGGCCAGCCTGGCCTGCACCACGACGAAACCATTGCCGCCGTCCAGGACCAGCTGAATGCCGGCAGTGGCAAAATGCCGTCAATGGCCACCATCGCCCGCCGCTTCGACCTCAGCACCCGGAGCCTGAACAGGCGGTTTAAAGACGTCACCGGCCTGACCCCGCTGCAATACCTGCAGCAAAAGCGCATCAACGACGCGCGCGAGCTACTGCACAAAACCGACCTCAAAGTCAGCGACATTGCCAGCACTGTGGGTTACGAAGACAGTAGCTATTTCTGCGCCCTGTTCAAACGCCATGTGCAACTGTCTCCCCAGCAATACCGCAGTGCGGTTCGCGGCAAACTGTTCGGCGGCGTTTAGAATTTCAAACGTCGAACTTCTTTACACCAAGCGCTGTTTACTGAACTCAGAAAACATCTAAGCCATTGTTTTTAATGGTTTTAGTTGACTTGGCACGACTGATGCAAAGACTACTGTGTACACGAAAAAGTTTCCTACTGAGGAGCAGCACCATGAACACAAACAACCTGGACCGCGCATTTCGACTCTTGGCAGCGGCAGTCCTGGCCAGTCTGGGCATGGTATCAACGGCCTTCGCGGCCACGGCGGTTGCTCACTCGGTAGACCCAAGCACCCTGGCACTGTTGGCCATTGGAATGGTCAGCCTGGTGGCAACTCGCAAGCGGGTGAGATAGCCTCCTCTCCGCCTGCCGCGGCCAGCCGGGCAACGCCCGGCGGTCGACTTTAATTGCACTCTCTCTAACTTCCCTTCTAACTCCACTTCGCCCTATCACTCCACCACAAGCTCATAGAATGGCATTAGCTCAATAGCGCTGCCCGAAGGACAAGGCTTACCATTTTTCAGGGCTTGCCAACGCCTGCGTTACTGGCACTTAACCGGCCAACACCAGCACAACTATCAAGCGGCTTTCTTCGTCAACTTGCCCTGAGCGAGTTTCTTGACCGTTGCGCTTGCCGCGATAACGCCTTCGTTAACCAACATTTCATGGTTGGTTTCCAGCTTATCGGCCACGTACACGTAGTTGACCAGAATACCGAAGGACTGATGCAAGCGGCGGCTGGACAAATCGCCGGCCCAGTTAATTCGGGCCAGGCTGGCGCCATTGCTGAGGTGAAAGCGGGCCACGGCGTCGGCCGGAAGCGTGTCGCGTTTCTGATTGAGCAGGAAGTAGGCACACAGGCACAGCAGCTGGTTCTGGCAAAGCACGAGCATGCGGTCGATTTCTTCAAGCTCGTTGGCAGTAATGGCCTGATCCAGGGCCCGAAGGTTTTCGCGCTGGCTGTCATCCAGCAGGCCAGTTTCAGCGCAGCGTTCCTCATCGGCCAATAGTTTTTGCAACCAGCGGCGATAATTCGGCACCGGCGACAGCGTCAGCGAGTGCTCAACACTGGGAAACTCCAGCTTGAGTTCAAGCAGAACCTGCTTGATCAGGAAGTTGCCGAATGAAACGCCGCGCAAACCAGCCTGGCAATTGCTGATGGAGTAGAACACCGCCGTGCTGGGTTTGTCGGGTCGATTGGCCGGCTCAGCGTCCAGAATATCGCTGATGTTGGCGGCCATGTCATCGGTCAGCGCAACTTGCACAAAAACCAGTGGCTCATCGTCAAGTACCGGGTGAAAGAATGCAAAGCAGCGCCGGTCTTCGGCAAGCCGGCGACGCAGGTCGTCCCAGCCGCGAATTTCGTGCACCGCCTCGTACGCAATGAGCTTCTCCAAAATATGGGCCGGAGTCTGCCAGTCGATTTCACGCAACTCGAGAAAACCCCGGTTAAACCAGGAGCGGAAACAGCGCACGAAATCGTCATCCAGCAATTTCAGCGACGGCTCGGTCTTGATGCATTCGAGCAGGCGCTCGCGCACCTTGATCAAAGCTCGCACGCCAGAGGGTGAGGTGCTGAGATTACGAATGACTTCCTGGCGTGGCGGCATGGCAACCCGGCCCAGCTCCGCGGCCATTTCCGGCCCGGGCTCATCCAGGTAGCGCTCCGCGGCCAACGCCAGGGCGTCGGGGTCTGGTTGAAACTGCTCAAGCAGCTGGATGAAAAACTCAAGCTGCTCATCCGCCGGCATGGCGTTGAAACGGGAGATTATTTCGTCGGCAATCACAATGGCCGACGCTTCGCCACGCAGGGTCAACAGTCGGTGGCACAGGTCGATCGCCGGTTGTTTGGTGCTGACGCTCATGCGCCCGCGCCACAGGTCCAGCCCGGCGCCACCCAGGCGGTCGAGCATTCTACTTAAGGTTGAGTTAGCCATTATTCAATTGTAGACCGCCAGGGCTCGAATTTGCAGGTGCTGACCGGCCAGCGGCATTGCCGGCCGGCATTCCGGGCGAGTGGTCAAAATTTTGGCGGGCGTTTCTCGATAAACGCGGTGATGGCCTCTATGTTTTCCGCCGAACCGGCCTGCTTCTCCATACCCGCTTCTTCCGCTGCGAGCGCCGCCTGCAGGCCGGCTTCGTGTGCAACCTTTAGACAACGCTTGGTTTCGCGCAGAGCATTCACCGGCCACTGAGCTATCTCTCGGGCTTTGTCCAGCGCATGTGGCAGCAGCTCCTCAACCGGGAAGCGGGCGGTGGCAATGCCGGTTTCCAGCGCGCGCTCGGCGTTAATCCACTCGGCTGTATAAAACAGTTCAGCGGCCCGGCGCGCACCAATACTGGCCTGCAATGTATAGCTGCTGGCAAACTCCGGTACCAGCCCCAGGCTGACAAACGGCAATCGCATGCGCAGCGTATCGGCCACGTAAACAACATCGGCGTGCATGGCCAGAGTTGCGCCACCACCCACAGCAATGCCTTCGACAGCAGCGATCAAAGGCTTGTCAAAGGCGCACACGGTACGCGCGCAGCGCGCAAACGGGTGTTCCTCGTCCGCCGTGGCATCCATAAATGCGCTCAAGTCCTGCCCGGAGGAGAAGTTGCCGCCTGTGCCGCTGAGCAACACTACCTTGACGCTGTCATCTTCCTGCGCGGCCAACATGGCGTCGGTAAAAGCCGACCACTGTTCATTGCTGAACGCATTTTTCTTGTCCGGACGATTCAGGGTCAGGTGGCGTACGCCTCCGTCATCTTCAATGAGCACTGTGTGCGACATATTGCGCGCCTTATTTTCCGTGGTAGACCGGGTCGCGCTTCTCGGCAAAGGCTTTCATACCCTCGCGCGCATCCTCAGTGGCAAAAATGGGGCCGCCCACTTCCAGCTCAGTTTCCAATGCTTCTTTTTCAAGAATCGAGCCGTCCACTTCACGGAGCATTTTCATCAGGGCCTTGATCGACAACGGCCCATTCCGGCAAATAGTGCGTGCAATATCCAGGGCTTTTTCCAAGGCCTGCCCCTTGGGTACCACATGATTGATCAGACCGATTTCTTTGGCTTCCTGCGCGCTAACATGGCGTGCCGTCAATAGGATCTCTGCCGCCTGACAATAAGAGATTTGCCGTCGCAGGCGAACACTGGAGCCACCCAGCGGGAACAGGCCACGCTTGGCTTCGGTTACGCCGAAAATGGCGTCCTCGGCGCCCACTCTGATATCCGTGCCCTGCAACATTTCGGTACCGCCAGCCAGCGCATAACCCTCCACGGCAAGGATAATAGGCTTCATCGGCTGCTTATGCCGCAACAGCGCCTGCCAGTGCAGGTCGGGCACATCTTGCATGAGCTCCTGTATCATTTTTGTATCCGGGTCGTCCCCGCCTTCCGGCCCCTGCTTTAAATCCATGCCGGCGCAGAAGGTGTCGCCTTTACCGGTAAACACCGCGCACATCAGCTCGTCATCGTCGTCCAGTTTACGCCAGGCGCGATACATTCCCACCAGCATGGCCGGGCTTAGCGCGTTTTTGGCCTCGGGACGGTTCAATGTAACCACCAGAATCTTACCGTCCTGTTCAACAGTGCAATTCTTGGTGCTGATATCGAGTTCTTTCATGTTTTGTAATTCCGGTTGTAAAGTTCTAATCTGGAGCACTAACAAACACCGCCATTCCAGACCACCGTGAATACATCCCTGGAGGCATGGATGCCGAAGACGAGCCTCCAGGGATGGGTTCACGGCGTGTCTTGCATCCTCCAGTCCATTCAGCCCAGGTGGCATGAGCTTGAATCATTCTGTCAGATATGTCTTTTCCAGGGCCACCCCCCGCGCCCATTTGTAATCCGGCTTGCCACTGGGCGCCCGGCCAATCTCCGGGGTTACATGCAGCTCCCGCGGCACCTTGTACCCGGAAATATGCTGCCGACAATGGCTTTGCAAAGCCTCCAGATTCAGAGTTTGCCCTTCGCGCAACTGCACCACTGCAGTGACCTTGTTAGTAAAGCGCTCATCCGGGGTGGCGACCACCAGAGTGTCGAACACGGCCGGATGCGATTTGATCGCCTGCTCCACTTCCTCCGGGAATACTTTCTCCCCGCCGGTATTGATGCAGTTGGACCCACGGCCGTATATGGTAATACCGCCTTCGGCGTCGATTTTGGCTTCATCACCGGTCAGCAGCCAACGTTGGCCATCAATTTCCACAAATGTTTTGGCGGTTTTTTCCGGGTCTCCGTAATAGCCCTTCGGAATATGGCCACTGCGCGCAAAGATACCCATTTCACCCCCACCGGGCTCAGCCAGATGGGCCGGGGTATCGTCGGTGGCTTCCACAACCACGTTCATGAAATCGTTCATCTGCACCTTGCCAAGGCCGTCGCTACCGCCACCGCCATCAGCGCCCATCTGGCCGGACTCGGAGGAACCGAAGCTGTTGGTGATCATGACATTCGGAAACACCTCACGGTATTTGTCCTGCAACGATGTGGAGAATACAGCGCCACCGGAACCCACGTTAAACACCGAATCAAGCTTCCACCGACCGGGGTTGGCTTGCAGCGCATCCATTAACGGCACACCCATGGCGTCGCCAACGAAGGACACCGAATTAACTTGCTCGCGTTCGATGATGTCCCAGACCTGCTCGGCATTCAGCGAGCGGTCCGGGTTCAACACCAGGGTGTGTCCGGCCAGGTTGCTGATGCAGGCGCTCCACCAGCAGGCGCCATGCATCAGCGGCGCCAGCGCCATGCTCTTCATGAAAAAGTTGTCTTTGGCCCGCTCAACGATGTCTTCCGGCTGCTTGCACGGCCCGTCGGCATGAAAGTGGCCGCCGCCGTTCATGGCCGCGTAAAACAAGGCCTTGTGCGGCCACATAACGCCCTTGGGCATACCGGTGGTACCGCCGGTGTAAAGAATAAAGAGATCATCCTCAAAACGTGCGGCAAAGCCCCGCTCAGGCGACTGGCTGGCCAGAGCCTGCTCAAAGTCAACCGAGCCGGTGCGCCCCAGGTCTTCGCCGCTGCCGTCTTCAACACTGACCAGATGTTGCAGTTTGGGCGCACTGTGGCGGACGCTTTCAATGGCTGGCACAAATTCCCGGCCGTGCACCAGCGCCACCAGGTCTGCATTGTCAAACAGGTAAAGCAGTTCGTCGTTAACGTAGCGATAGTTTACGTTGACCGGTACCGCCCTGGCCTTGAAGCAGGCCCACATGGCTTCCAGGTATTCGTTGCAGTTGTACATGTACAGGCCAACATGATCGCCCGGCCCTACGCCACAGCTCAGCAGATAATGCGCCAGCTGGTTGGCTCGTTGATCCAGCTCTTTGAAAGTGCGCCGGCTGTCGCCACAAACCAGCGCTTCACGATCATCCGGAACGGTATCGACCACCAGTTCGAACAAGTCTGCCAAATTAAAAGTAGCCATAAAATTCCCCTAAAACCCATTGACATTGTAATGGGCCGGGAAAGGGGAATAAATTAAATAGCAGTTAAGGCGCGAGCCGAGCGCTGAGTGCTACACGGCCTCGCAGGTCAGCAGAGCGACCGTAATGTCGTCAGTCTGCGACTCGGTGTTGATGAACGCATCGAATGTGCCCAGCACGGTTTCCAGGCCCTGTGTCGGCTGACGTTCAAACACCGCCTGTAAGCGCTCCAGCCCGAATTCATCGCCTTCCGGGTTACGTGCTTCGATCAGGCCATCGGTACACAGCAGGAAACGGTCGCCGCGTCGGGCGTACAGGCGAGAGAAATGGGCATCGAATTCCGCCGGCGACTGCACGCCCAAGGGCGGGTGTTGCGACGCCAGGCGGCGGCAGGCTTTCTTGGCCGGCTCGTACCACAATACATCCTGCATACCCCCGGACCACAGATGGACCCGGTCGCCTTTGCTGTCCAATTCCAGCAGGCAGGCCGCAAAAAACATTTCATCCGGCAGCAAGCGACCCAGAGTCGTGTTCATTTCGGTCACCATGTCGCCGATGCTCAGAGACTTGGCAGCCATTGTGAAAAAGATTTCGGAGACCGGCATGCCACCGATCGCAGCGGCCAGGCCGTGGCCGGTAAAATCGCCCAGCAATACATACATGCCGCCTTCGGGGCGCCGTGCAATCAGAAACAGATCGCCATCAAAATAGCTGAACGGACGATGTTCATGCTGTACATTCGGCAGGTCACTGAAGTTACGACTGGCGGCGTGTTCCAGAATTTCTTTAACCAGGTGCTGTTCGTATTCGTTGCGTAGCTTGTCGCGCTGCAATTGCTGCTGCAGTGCATCGAGCTCCATTTTAAGGTGACGGTTTTCAGCCTGCAGGTCGATTGCGCTCATTGGTCAGTATCCTAGTGCTCTTTATACTTGTACGGCGGTTTGCCTATTCGATTCTGAGTTTTTTGTCGAAGTGGACGATCGAGAAAATTTTCTTTACGTGTTCACTGCAGTTGATGACGCGCAGCTGCCGACAACGCTTGCGAACCGCTTTATCCAGGCTTAACAACATGCCCAGCGCACAACTGTCAATGTACCTAGTCAAGGATAGATCAACGACAAAGTCGGCGTTTGCTTCCAGACGATCGGTGTAGGCTTTGCGAAAATCGTGTACGCATTGGTAATCAAAATATTCGCTGACATTGATTGTGACGGTGGCCTGCCCGTCGTATTGGGCGCAAACGCTGCCAGTGCCCATGCTCACCCTCCTCATAGAGGCATCAAACTGGTTATAATTTAACCATAGCGCAGTTTTTGAGCAGCGCGCTTTTTAGGCAGTGATTTGTGGCCTTGCGCACAAAATGCGCAATCAGGGTGGAGCCTGGCCGTGCAAGGATGTTTGCATATTAGCGGCAATGGTTTTTGCAATGCGCTTGGCGCGTTCGGCGACCGGGCCGGTGTACAACGCGTCCATAGTGCGGGTAAAAAAAGCCAGCCAGAGCTCAAAGTCCGGCGCGGTCAGTGGCCGTTTGGCGTGCAGGGCCCGGTGAATGTTCATGGTATGGCGCTGATAACGCTGCCCGCCCAGCAGCAGCTTTTCCCAGTAGTCGACAATTCTGGGGAGATGCTCACGAATATCGACTTCGGCCGACTCCAGAAATATCGGCGCCAGTTGCGGGTCGTTCAGCAAGCCTTCGTAAAAGGCCTCGACAAAACGCTGTATATCAGCCCGGGTGGTCAGGTCGGTGTGCTCGGCGTGCATGAGGGCTTGCTCCGCGTAAAGCCTCGCCTACTTCTTCTTGACGTGTTTCATTAAGCGGCGTTTCTTATTCACCTGCCGCTGAGTGAGGCGGTTTTTGCGCCCGGCATAGGGATTGTCGCCGCTTTTGAATTCTATCTTGATCGGCGTGCCCGACAAGCGCAGCACCCGCCGGAACGTGTTTTCCAGATAACGCTGGTAGCTTTTCGGCACAGCGTCCACCTGATTGCCATGCACAATAATGCGCGGGGGGTTGCTACCGCCAGCGTGCGCATACCGCAGTTTGATACGCCGGCCATTGACCATGGGCGGCGGGTTGTCATCGACCGCGTCGTGCAAAATCTGCGTCACGCGCGGAGTAGACAGGTTTTGAGTGGCCGCGGCATAGGCTGCATCGATTGCGGCGTATAACTTGCCAACACCGGAGCCGTGCAGCGCAGAAATAAAATGGATTTCAGCGAAGTTGACGAAGCGCATGCGGCGATCGAGTTCGCGTTTAATCTGTTCGCGTTTATCCGGCTCCAGGCCGTCCCATTTGTTGACCGCAATGACCAGGCAGCGGCCCGCTTCCAGAGCCGCACCGATCAGGTGCAGGTCCTGGTCAACCAGGCCTTCCTGCGCGTTCACCAACACCACCACCACGTGAGCACGCTGAATCGCCTGCAGCGTTTTTACGATCGAGTATTTTTCAATGACCTGTTTGATGTTTTTCCGCCGGCGCACGCCGGCGGTATCGATCAGTACATAGGGCTGGTCCTGGCGGGTATAGGGAATCTCGATACTGTCGCGGGTGGTGCCCGGTTCGTCGTAAACCACTACCCTTTCTTCCCCCAACAGGCGGTTCACCAGGGTTGATTTACCAACATTGGGCCGGCCAATAACCGCTATGCGGGTGCCCGCCGCACCATCCTCGTCCGCTTCAGGCTCGGCGGGCGGAAGCTGTGTGCAGATCACTTCCAGTAACTGCTTGACCCCGCGCCCCTGGCTGGCTGAAATACAGTGCACGGCGTCCAGGCCATAAGCGTAAAATTCGCTGGCGGCCAGGTCGGCGTCCAGGCCGTCCATTTTATTGGCAACCAGCAAGGTGGGTTTGGCGCTGCGGCGCAATCGACCCAGTAATTCCTGCTCGGCAGCCACCGGACCATCGCGAAGGTCCACCATAAAGACCACCATATCCGCTTCGTCGATCGCCAGTTGCGCCTGGCGGGCGGCTTCAGCATCCAGCCCCTGCTCTTTGCCAACAATGCCGCCCGTATCAATGGCAATAAATGCCTGGCCCTCGTATTCCACGCGGCCATACTGGCGGTCTCGGGTCAGGCCGGCAAAGTCGGCCACTATGGCGTCCCGGCTGCGGGTCAGCCGGTTGAATAGTGTGGACTTACCGACATTCGGTCGACCAACCAGGGCTATTACAGGCAGCATGCCAGTGCATCGGTTCCTACTCCTGAAGGGAGTAGGACACCAGCCGCCCTCCGTTGGAGTAGGCCAGCAAGCGGCTGTTGAATTCACGCAGCGGCGCGCGCACCCCGGAACTGTCGATGCGTTGACGACCAACCAGTTCACCGCTGAGCTGTGATACCAGGTGAATGTAGCCGTCAAAGTCGGCAACCGCCACATAGGCACCGATCGTGGCCGGTGCGGATAACTTACGCCAGCTCAGGTCCTCCAGCTGCCACTGCAGGCTGCCGTCGTTAATTTTGTACGCGCTCAGTTTGCCATCGGCCTCAGCCACGTAAACGTTGCCATAGCCGAGCGCCACCGATGTATAACTGGACGCTTCCTTGCGCCACAGGATGCGTCCGCTCCCAGCGTCCAGAACCACCACACGCCCCTGATAACTGACCGCAAACAGCAGGGAACCATCCTGGGCCGGGGTTCCTTCAATGTCGACAATGCGATCAATTTCCGAGCGCCCCTGGGCAATGGCCACACGCTGCTCCCAGCGCAAGAGACCGGTTTCCGCATCCAGGGCCACCAGCTTGCCATTGGCCAGGCCGATGACCGCGACTCCTTCGATCATCAACGGCGAACTGGAGCCGCGCAGGGTCAAGCGCGGATCCTGGCTTTCGTATTCCCAGAGTTTCTCACCATTGGCATGAGACAGGCCAAACACTTTTCCATCGTAGGAATGCACCACCACCGTATCGCCATCGCTGCGCGGTGCGCTGAGAATCTCACTGCTCAAGCGGGTCCGCCACAACTCGCTGCCATCGGCTTCTGAAAATGCAACCACTTCCCCGGCTATGGTCCCAACAAACACCTGGCCATCGTCCATACCCACTCCGCCGCTGATAACGAGCCGGGTTTTGCGACGCCAGACCCGGTCACCGGTCTGCGCATCCAATTTTTCCAATACTCCATCGTTGGAGGCCACATAGATCGAACCGAGATAATAAAAGGGCTCAAGCTTTACGTAGGCCTTACCCTGGCCGTCACCAATTTTGCTTGCCCAGTTGCGCTTCAACGTTACCTTTTGATCGATCTTCTCCAGCTTGGCAGGCTCGGTCAGTTCCTCATCCTTGATTTTGTTACCGCTGCAAGCGGCCAACAAAGTCAGAGACAGCAGCAGCCCTGTCAACCGGGCCAGGCGGCCGCCTCTACCCAGCTTACTTCTCTTCATCATTCTCATCGCTGTCTGCCGCTGTTGGTTCGCTATCATCGGTTTGGGCTTGTGCTTCCGTCTGCGCTGCGACTGCTGCCGCCTCAACAGCCGGTTCGGGCGCCGCAGCGCCCATTGCAAGGCGGCGCTGCACGCCTTTGTGCTTGAGCTGTAACAAACGGTCAGGCTGCTGCTGCGCCGCTGCGGCACTGTCTATCGCAAGGCTGTAGTTTTGTTCCGCCTGCTCCAATTGCCCCAAGTCCGCGTACAGGTCGCCACGCAATTCGGCGTATTCGGCCGTGTAGGGCCCGGATTCGACATTGTCGATCAAGCTCAGCGCCTGTTCAGCGCCCTCCTCGGCATACACCACGCGCGCCAGCCGCAGCCGCGCCAACGCGGCAATCGCCGGCTCCGAAGGCTTCTGGTCCACAACCCATTGCAGCTGTTCGCGCGCTGCGCTCAGTTCATCGCGTTCAACATACAGTTTTGCCAGTTGGAACGCGGCAAAGTAGGCATAATTGAGGCTGGAATAGTTGGTTTTCAGCTCTTCCGCCAAGTGCTGCGTAGTCGCGAACTGGCTCGCGGTTTGCTCACCTTCTTGCGGAATCGAGGCCAGCAGGGATTCGTACTGGGCCGACGCGCCTTCACGCGCTTCAGTTTGGCTGCTCTGCCAGTATTGCCAGCCAAACACGCCGGCAAGCGCCAGAGCTACGGCAAGCAGTGTGCTTTGGCCGTTTTCATCCCACCAGTTTTTGATCGCCTCGATTTGTTCTTCTTCAGTGCGATAGTCGTCTACCATGTTGCTACATTCCCAAATACGGTAATAAATATTCAGCGACCCGCTCGCCGGGTAAGGCCTGCTGGGTAATGGCCGGGTCGCGCAGGTTCTTTACAGTCAGAGTGCCGTCAGCCTGCTCTTGTTCCCCAAACAACAAAGCCCAGGCGGCGCCGCTTTTGTCGGCTTTTTTCATTTGGCTTTTCATACTGCCACCACCACAGTGCATAAGCAGCCGCAGGGTTGGTAACCGGCTGCGCAGCTGTTCACACCATTGCAGCGCTTCTTGCTGCTGGGCATCGCCCCCGACTATGAAGTAGGCATCCACAGCGCCCGTTGATCCATGCCCGGCGGTTTCTTCGAGCATCAGGCAAAGACGCTCCATACCCATTGCAAACCCGATACCTGCGGTGGGCTTGCCACCGAGCTGCTCCACCAGACCGTCGTAGCGGCCACCGGCACACACGGTGCCCTGAGCCCCCAACGAGTCGGTTACCCATTCAAACACTGTTTTGCTGTAATAATCCAGACCGCGCACCAGGCGGGGGTTGCGCACATACTCAATACCGAGAGCATCCAGTTGGGCGCACAGTTGGGCAAAGTGCTCAGTAGACTCCTGATCCAGCCAATCCTGCAGGCGCGGCGCAGCCTGCAAAACCGCCTGGGTTTCGGGGTTTTTGCTGTCCAGTATGCGCAGCGGATTACTGTCCAGACGGCGCAGACTGTCTTCATCGAGCGCACCCATATGGTCGCGCAAAAAGGCTTGCAGTTCTCTGCGATAGGTGGCGCGCGCCTCCAGCGAACCCAGAGAATTGATTTCCAGACGTACTTGCTGATCGATGCCGAGCTCTTGCCACAGCCGCCGACTCATAGCCAGCAGCTCCGCATCAATGTCCGGCCCTGCCAGGCCAAAGGCCTCCACACCAATTTGGTGAAACTGCCGCTGGCGGCCTTTTTGCGGCCGTTCGTAACGAAACATCGGCCCGCTGTACCAAAGGCGTTGCGTTTGATTGTGCAGCAGGCCGTGCTGTAAACAGGCGCGTACGCAGCTTGCGGTCCCTTCCGGGCGCAAACTTAAGGACTGGTCATTCCGGTCGAGGAAGGTGTACATCTCTTTCTCGACAATGTCGGTCACATCGCCAATGGAACGGGCGAACAATTCCGTGGGTTCCACCATGGGCAGGCGGATTTCCTGATAACCGTAGGCCGCGAACACATCAGCCGCGCACTGCTCCAGAAACTGCCATGCCGGCGTTTCCGTGGGCAGAATATCGTTCATGCCGCGCACGGCGTTGAAGCTTTGCTTACTCATGCTGCCGGACCTAGTGACCGGAGCTGGCGATCAGGCTTTGTTCCCGATGTTCCCTTGCAGCCAGCTTGTCACGAATACGGTTTTCCAGAGTGTCGAGCAGGTCATCGTTCTGGATTTTGTGGTCCGGCTTGCCATCAACGTAAAGCAGGTTGCTGGGCGACGCGCCGGTCAAGCCGATTTCGGCCTCCTTGGCCTCTCCCGGGCCATTGACGTAACAGCCGATGATGGCAACATCCATGGGCTCGGTCACGTCCTCAAGCCGTTGCTCCAACGCATTGATGGTGCCGATTACGTCAAAATTCTGCCGCGAGCAGCTTGGGCAGGCGATGAAATTAATACCCCGGCTGCGCAGCTTGAGACTCTTGAGAATATCAAAGCCAACCTTGACCTCTTCAACCGGGTCGGCCGCCAGTGAAATTCGGATGGTATCGCCAATGCCGTCCATCAATAACATGCCCAGGCCGACGGCTGATTTCACCGTTCCAGAACGCAGGCCACCGGCTTCGGTAATGCCCAGGTGCAATGGCTGGTCGATTTGCTCGGCAATGAGGCGGTAAGCGGCCACGGCCATAAACACTTCCGAGGCCTTGAGGCTGATTTTGAAGTTGTCGAAGTTCAAGCGATCAAGAATATCGATGTGGCGAAAGGCCGACTCCACCAGGGCCGCCGGCGTTGGTTCACCGTATTTACGCTGCAGGTCTTTCTCCAGCGAACCCGCATTGACGCCGATCCGAATGGGTATGTTTTTGTCCCGCGCGCAATCGACCACCGCTCGCACCCGGTCTTCGCGACCGATGTTACCTGGGTTGATACGTAGGCAATCGACACCCTGCTCGGCAACGGCTAGGGCGATTTTGTAGTCGAAATGAATGTCCGCGACCAGTGGCACATCCACCTGCTTACGGATCCGGCCGAAAGCTTCCGCAGCCTCCATGCTGGGCACCGACACCCGCACTATGTCAGCACCGGCGTTTTGAATGGCCTGGATCTGGGCAACCGTTGCGGACACATCGAGGGTGTCGGTGTTGGTCATGCTCTGCACCGAAATCGGTGCATCCCCACCGACTGGTACATTGCCAACAAAGATCTGCTTGCACCGCCGGCGCTTGATCGGAGACTCGTGTTGCATGCGATTAGCCGCCTAATGTAACCCGCGCCGAATTATGCCGGTTTCTGGAGCGAACCGGAATGCTTTCTCCGTTATAAGACAGCTCAACGGCACTGGCCTTGCCAATTAACAGATAGAAAGGGCCATTACCGTTGATTTGCAGCCCCTGGCCGGCTTTTCGAACGGCCGAGTAAATGATTTTTCCGTCGACGTTTTTGATTTCCAGCCAGCAGTCGGCAGTAAAGCGCAATTGAATTTCATCCGGACCACGTCCACGATAAACCGTTTCGGCCGGCATAGCGGCGGAGTTACTCACTGCCTGCGCAACGCTCCTCGCTGCTGGCGCGGCAACCGGGCGCGGTTCGGGTTCAGGCTCAGCCGGAGTTTCAGCCTCTAAGGCCGACGCCGTATCGGCAACTAGCTGCTCAGCTGCTGGCGCAGCCGATGTGGATTGCGTAAACGGGTTTTCCCAAGGTGATGACGCGCTGGCAGGCGCAGGCGCAGCCGCTTCGACTTCGGTTTCGGCACTGCTGAGCGCTTCCTGCGGCACAGGCGCCTTATCCTCGAGTGGCTTGCCCGAGAACGTATCCACGGCTGTTTCATTGCCGGTAATCTCCAACTCGCTGACCCGGTCGCGATTGGCGTTGTACAACCAGAAGCCAAGGATCAAAACGGCAACCACCAGCGCAGCGCTGAGCAGGCGACCATGATCATGGGTTTTAGGCAGTGAGCGGCTGGTGCGCAGGTCTTTGCTGAGCGCAATTTCTTCCGACTGCCCGCTCTGTTCGATGTACATGGCAAGCACATCATCCTCATCGAGATGCAACCACCTGGCATAGGTGCGCAGATAGCCGCGCACAAAAGTGTCGCCCGGCAAACGCTCGAACTGGTCATGCTCCAGTGCGTCCAGCTGGTCCATGCGCAGGTTAATTTCGTGGGCCGCCTCTTCACGGGTTCTTGACTGATCCTCGCGCGCCTTGCGCAATAGCAGGCCAACACTGCTGAGGGCGGTTGCCTGGTCGGAATCAATCGGGGCCGAGCTGTTCATGGCGTTTTAATAGTCCCCACTGACGAAACGCTGGTATTCGTCCGACTCCGGGTACAAGTTTCGCAGCGCCAGAACATAACTGGCGCGGGCGTCGGTATCCGTCAGGACTTCAGACAAACGCAGGCCAAGAAACAGGCCGCGAGCCGACTGTTGTGGCGCCAGAGTACGATATTTATCGTACAGGGCCGACGCCAATTCGTATTTTTTGTCATCATAGGCGAGATGCGCCAGCTCCAGCAGCGCCAGTAAATTGCGTGAATCTATATTCAGCATGCGCTTGAAAACCGCCTGGGCTTTATCTTTGTCGCCCAGCTTCAAAGCCGTTCGGCCCAGGTTGCCCAGTGCCAACATGCGGCCTTCGTATAATTCGTCGTTGGCTACAATTTCCAACTGCTTCATTGCGTCGGCATAACGCTCCTGAGCATACAGGTAGGCCGCGTAGTTATTGCGCGCCGGCGCGTAAGCGGAATCCAGAGAAATCGCCCGCTTGAAGTGCTTTTCCGCCAACTTGGTATCACCTTCACGGCTGAACACCAGGGCTAAGGCGTTGTGCACCGACGGCGCGCGGTTGTCTATTTCCAGGGCGGCGTCCAGGTTACGACGAGCCGAATCCAGGTCGTTCTGCTGGTAGTATTTCATGGCCAGGTTGACCCGGGACTCTACCGCCCGGTCCGGGCTGGTGTCAGCGGTAAACACCCCGGTTTCAGTGGTCACGCAGGCCGCAAGCAAGCTCAACAGCGTGCCGCACAGCAGCATTTTCCAATGCCTTGTCATCATGAGGCCCTCACTATCACAGGCTGATCCGGCGACGCTGGCCGGCCAGCCGCCAGTCGACGGTAGCGAGCGCTGCGTTGGGTACGGTCCTGCACCTCACCCGCCAGCTGCCCGCAGGCCGCGGCGATGTCGTCACCTCGGGTAGTGCGAACCGTAACAGTGTAGCCTTCTTCCAACAAGCGCTGACGAAAGCGATTAATACCGTTATTGCTCGGGCGCTGATAGTCCACCAGGTTGAATGGGTTGAACGGAATGAGGTTGATCTTGCAAGGCAGTTCGCGCAGCAGCTCAGCCGTTTGCGCCGCGTGCTCCAGCGAATCATTCACATCTTTGATCAGCGTGTATTCCACCGTAATCCGCCGCTTGCGGTCCGGCATGCTGGCCAGATAACGCTGGCAGGCGGCCAGCACCTCGGCCAATGGGTATTTTTTATTCAATGGCACCAGTTGGTTGCGCAATGCGTCGGTGGGTGCATGCAGCGACAGGGCCAGCGATGGGTCGCTGCGGCGTGCCAGCTCGTCAATTGCCGGCACCACGCCTGAAGTGCTGACCGTAACCCGCCGTTTGGAAATGCCGTAGCAGCAGTCGTCCATCATTAACTGCACAGCCGATACCGTATTGTCCAGGTTGAGCAGCGGCTCACCCATGCCCATCATCACCACGTTGCTGAGCGCGGTTTTAATCAGCTCGCCATCCGCCGCCAGGGCTTTTGACGCGAGCCACACCTGGCCGATAATTTCTGCGCTGGACAGGTCGCGCTGAAAGCCCTGTTTACCGGTTGCGCAAAAGCTGCAGTCCAAGGCGCAGCCAACCTGCGAGGAGATACACAAGGTGCGGCGCCCGCCATCAGGTATCAACACCGTCTCCACACAGCTGCCGCCCTCGACCCGCACCAGCCATTTATAGCTGCCATCAGCCGAGGCCTGTTCGCTGACAATCTCTGGCGCTCGAATTTCGGCGCAGTGCTCAAGGCGCGCTCGCAGCGCTTTGCTGAGGTCAGTCATGTCCTCGAAGCGCTCGACCCCACGCTGGTGAATCCACTTCAGCAGCTGCTGGGCGCGAAACGGTTTTTCACCCAGCTCCGTGACAAAGTCCCGCATGGCCTGTGGCGACAAACCCAAAAGATTGGTTTTCTGCTCGGGGCACTCGCTCACGGCAATGACTCACTCGCTCCGGATCAGGCGCTGCGCGAACACAGCTCCGATGCATCGAAAAAGTAGCCAATCTCCCGCTCAGCCGAAGCCGGCGAATCGGAACCGTGCACAGCATTGGCATCGATTGACTCGGCAAAGTCCGCGCGGATCGTGCCGGCATTCGCTTCTTTGGGGTTGGTAGCACCCATCAATTCACGATTGAGGGCAATTGCGTTGTTGCCTTCCAGCACCTGCACAACAACAGGCCCGGAGGTCATGAACTCGATCAGGTCGTTGTAAAAAGGTTTGCCTTCGTGCTCGGCATAAAAGCCGCCGGCTTTGCTGGCATCAAGCTGCAGCATTTTAGCCGCAACAATGCGCAGACCCGCGCGCTCAAAGCGGCTGTAGATGTCACCGATCACGTTCTTGGCGACCGCGTCGGGTTTGATAATGGATAAAGTACGCTCGACTGCCATGCAGTTTCTCCAGGCAAATAACAAAAAACAAATGAAAAACCTGCCTTTAGCGGCAGGTTTGGGGAATAAACCTTTCTATTATAAAGATTTTTGTGCGCGTTTCCACTGTGGTGACACAGATCGCAGGCGACTGACCGCCCGTCTGATCTGTTCCAGCGCGGCCACAATGTCCTGCTCGCGGGTAAAACGCCCCAGGCTGAAGCGAATCGAGGCGTGCGCCAGCTCATCAGCAAGCCCCAGTGCCCGCAGTACATACGACGGCTCCATGCTGGCCGAACTGCAGGCCGAGCCCGAGGAAATGGCCAGGTCTTTGAGCGCCAATATCAGCGCCTCACCCTCCACGTACTCAAAGCTTACATTAATAATGCCTGGGTAACACTGGGTTGGGTGGCCATTGAAATGAGTGGCTTCAATGGCTTCTATACCGGCACGAAACTGCTTGGCCAGTCTGGTAATGTGTTCCAGGTTCTGGTTCATTTCTTCAGCGGCCAACTGGCAGGCCGCCCCCATGCCAACCACCTGATGGGTGGGCAAGGTACCGCTGCGCATGCCACGCTCGTGGCCACCGCCGTGAATCTGCGCGGCCACTTGCACCTTCGGTTGACGGCTGACATACAGCGCCCCAACCCCCTTTGGACCATACAGTTTGTGCGCCGAGATGGACAGCAGGTCAATATTCATGGCTTTGACATCAATCGGCAGTTTACCGGCCGATTGCGCTGCATCCACATGAAAAGCAATGCCACGCGCCCGGCTTAGGGCACCAAGCTCGGCAATGTCATTGCAGGAGCCAAGCTCATTGTTGACATGCATCAGCGAGACCAGAATCGTGTCATTGCGCAGGGCCTGTTCAAGCACCTGCGGTGCGACGATGCCGTTTGCATCCGGCGGTAGATAACTCACGTCAAAGCCCTGAGTTTCCAGGTGGGCGCAGGTATCCAGCACCGCTTTGTGTTCTATGCTGCTGGTGATAATGTGTCGGCCACGCTCGCAACTGGCCTGCGCCACACCTTTAATCGCCAGGTTATCGGCCTCGGTGGCACCGGAAGTCCAGACGATCTCGCGTGGGTCGGCGGCAATCAGATCCGCCACCTGTCGGCGGGCATTTTCCACGGCTTCTTCGGCCCGCCAGCCAAAGGCATGGGTGCGAGAGGCCGGGTTACCAAACACACCATCAAGCGTCAGGCAGCCTGCCATTTTTTCCGCCACTCGCGGGTCAACCGGGGTTGTGGCAGCATAATCCAGGTAAATCGGGTCAGGTCGGCTCAAGGCATCCTCTTGTATATTTGGGGTAATGGCTCGGCATTTTAGGTGTTTTTTTTGCGGTCGGGCTACCGATCACATCGCGCTTTTGTGAGCCGAGAGCCGGCGGAAACAGCGCGAGGACTGTTTGAGTCCCGAGCGCCAGCGGCGCGAGGTCGAGTTCCGCAGCGCCCGACGGATCGAGGCGAGCAGCGATGGGTAGCTCGACCGCAAAAAAAACACCTGAAATGCTGAGCCATTAGCGCTTTGTCTGTTGGGCTGCGGTCAGTATACCGCGCAAAATGTTGACTTCCATCTCGTCCAGGTCAACCCGGCCAAACAAACGGCGCAAGCGGGTCATCAATTGCCGCGGTGCTTTAGGGTCCAGAAACTGCAGGTCAACAAGGGTTTGTTCCAGGTGCGTGTAAAATCGCTCCTTGTCGGCCTCATTTGCCCAGGGTGCGTCCCACTGCTGCTCCGGTACCGGGTTGTCCTGTAACCAGGCCAGGCGTAACTCGTAGCAGATCACCTGCACCGCCATAGCTATATTCAGGGAACTGTAGGCTTCATCAGTGGGAATGTGAATATGTGCGCTGCAGCGTTGCAGTTCGTGGTTGGTAAGGCCGCGGTCTTCGCGGCCAAACAACACCGCTACCTCACGCGGACCTTGCGTGGCCAGAGATTCAGCAAACTCCCTCGGTGTTTGCAGTGGCCAGGGAATGCGCCGGTTACGGGCACTGGTGCCAACCACGAGACTTACCCCATCCAGGGCTTCATCCAGGCTTTCGCACACGGTGGCCTGGTCCAGAATATCCAAAGCGTTAGACGCGCGAAACACCGCTTGCTCGGCGGGGAATTGTTTCGGCTGCACCAGGTACAGACGGGACAGACCCATGTTCTTCATGGCTCGGGCAGCGGCACCGATGTTACCAGGGTGCGATGTATTAACCAGCACGATACGGATGTTGTCGATCAAAGTGGTGTCCTCTGTCAGGATGCATAAACCGGGGTTGCGAGTCGCCAGCCAGACGCTGACCCAACCGACGCCTATTCGAGGCAGCGCCTCCCACAAATTCTGCAGGGTAAATTGGCGGTAGTGTAAAGATCAATCCACTTGTTTGCATGACCTCGGTAGGAAAAATCACCTTACAGCAATCAGCTTTATATCAGCAATCTCTACTGCAGAAGAAACTCGGCACAGGAATTTGGCGGTGTGAGATTGCGCTGAGCAGGCCAGCTGCGGTAACGGTCTACCCCACAGTGTAATACAGCACTGATATACTTCCCGCCCTCCACAAGGTAGATACTATGCACCACCCCACAGTAAACGTTGCCCTGAGAGCCGCCCGCAGCGCCGGACGGATTATATTGCAAGCCATGGACCGCCTGGATCGGATCAAGGTTGAGGAGAAGGGCCAAAATGATTTTGTAACGGAAGTTGACCGCCAGGTTGAAGCGGAGATTATCCAGCATTTGCAGAAGGCCTTTCCTGACCACGCTATTTTGGGTGAAGAAGGCGGCTACAGTGTTGGCGATGCGAACAGTGAAACCGTTTGGGTCATTGACCCGCTGGACGGTACAACGAATTTTGTTCGTGGCATTCCACATTTCTGTATTTCCATCGGCTGCAAACTCAACGGCCGACTGGAACACGCAGTAGTGTACGACCCGGTGCGGCAGGAGGAGTTTACGGCCACGCGCGGCAAGGGTGCGCAGTTGAACGGCAACCGCATGCGGGTATCAAGCCGCAGCGATTTAAGCAGCGCGGTATTGGCAACCGGCATCCCGTACCGCTCACGCCAGGAAGACCTGATACCGGCGTACATGAAATCTCTTGAGCAAGTCACCCGGCGCTGCGCCGGTATACGCCGAATGGGCTCAGCCGCACTGGACCTCGCCTACGTCGCGGCCGGGCGGTATGAGGCATTCTGGGAAACCCGGCTGGGCGAGTGGGATATTGCTGCAGGGGCTTTACTGGTGCAGGAGGCCGGCGGCCTGGTCAGCGATATGCGCGGCGGTCAGGACTTTTTGCGCAGCGGCGATATTGTGTGCGGTAACCCGAAGTGCTTCAAAGCGGTGTTGCAGCTTGTCGGGCCACTGTTGAAGGATAATTAGCCGGGGCAGGAACGGAGTTTTGGTGCCACATGAACAGGGGTGCCATTAGCGCCGGAAGGGGTGCCATTAGCGCCGGCTTGCAGCCAAAAATGGCTTGCACTGCGCGACTTGGCCGCTCCGCGGTGCCCTCACTCACCAAAATGCCGTCGCCTTCGGCTAGTCATTTTGGTTCTCTCGGCCGGCGTCTTTTACCTCCGTGCAAGCCATTTTTGGCTGCAAGCCTTAGTTATGGGGTACATCATTATCGTAGATCTCAAAGCGCTTCCCCTCAGCTCTAAACTGTAACCTGCTTCGGGTTAAGGTAGCCGCTCGCGGGGGGGGCTTTTGCGAAGGTAAAAGACGCAGACCGAAGGAGAAAAAATGACTTTCAACGAAAGGCATTTTTTTGATGGAGGGCACCCCGGAGGGGGCAAGTCGCGCGGCAAAAATCCCTCGCGAGCGGCTGCCGGTGCTAGTGGCACCACTTTGAAAGCACCTGCCAAATCACACAGTGCATGCCTTAGTAGTTTTAGGGCAACTCGTTATCGTAGATCTCCAATCGCTTCCCCTCAGCTCTAAACTGTAACCTGCTTCGGGTTAAGGTAGCCGCTCGCGGGGGGGGCTTTTGCGAAGGTAAAAGACGCAGACCGAAGGAGAAAAAATGACTTTCAACGAAAGGCATTTTTTTGATGGAGGGCACCCCGGAGGGGGCAAGTCGCGGAGCAAAAATCCCTCGCGAGCGGCTGCCGGTGCTAGTGGCACCACTTTGGATATACCTGCCAAACCAAGCAGTGAAAGCCCTTTTTGACTGCAAGCCGGCGCTAATAGCACCATTGCGAACTTACCGCGCAGAAGTGCCCTACAGCGGCTATTCGTTAGCCGCCTTCTTTTGCAAGAATTCGCCGATGCTTTCCTCATCTTCCAGTTTGTCGCCGGGCGCGCTTTCCTGGGCCACCGCTCTTTCCACGGCTTTCAGCGTTGCAATGACGGCGTTCAGGGCTTTGGCTTCCATGTCTACCGCGCCTTTGAAGGTACAGCCCTCTTCCAATGAAACCTGAGGTGAGGTGATGTCGCCGTGCACTTTGCCGGTGCGGCTGACACTGACTTGCTTGAGGCCGGTGACATTGCCATACACTGTGCCGTAAATAGTAATTTGATCGGCAATGATATTCGCTTTTACGGTTCCACTTTCACGGACGATAACATCGCCGGAGCGCAGGTCGATCCGTCCTTCGATACTGCCGGCTACCATCAGGTTTTTGTCACCAATCAGGTTGCCTTTCAGGTAAACACCTTCAGCGATTACCGATGTGGCACCGATACTGGTCCCTGACTTCAAACTTCCTGGGTAAAATTCTTCAGACATCCTTACTCCTTATGTTGTAGCCTAGCAAGAACTGATCATATTTTGATCAGATTAGACAGTAATGTGACGGACTTCCAATTTTGTAAGCTGTGGACAGGACCAGCGGTAGTAAACTGCTGGCAAACCGACCAGGAGTTCCCCATGCGCCCGCTCTCCTCCACAACTGCTTTATTGTCCACACGCCATGTGCTGCGCACCCTGACGATCAGCCTTGCTATGGGTGTTGCCGGCGCTAACGCCCAATCCCAAGCCGATGAGCAGAATGAGGAGAGTATCAACCCGTTTGTGAATGCCGTGCTGGATAAACGCAGCACACTGGACGGCAAACCTTATTCGCCCTATGTGGACGCCGACTATCCGCAGCAATTGCTGTGGGGCGACACTCATCTGCACAGCTCGCAAAGTATTGATGCCAATTCCGCCGGCAATGAAACGCTCGGTCCGGATGCCGCCTATCGCTTCGCTCGCGGTGAGGTCATTACTGCCAGCAGCGGGCAGCCGGTGCGCCTGAGTCGACCACTGGACTTTCTGGTGGTGTCGGACCATGCGGAATACCTGGGCATTCTGCCTCGACTTCGAAGCGGCGACAGTGCCTTGTTACAGTACGAAAAGGGGCAGGACTATCTGCAACGTATGGCGGGCGGCCCTGAAAATGCGGCGCAGTTGTTTGCCATGCTCGGGCAGGCGTTTATGAACAGCGATGCGCAATACGCAGTGCCTGAACTCAGCTTCGATTCCTGGAAAGCCAATTCCGCCACGGCGGACCAGTATTACCAGCCAGGAAGGTTTACCACTTTGATCGGCTATGAATGGACTTACTTTCCACAAGGGGACAACTTGCACCGGGTGGTCGTATACAAAGACGGTGCCGACAAAGCAGCATCCATGCCACCATTTTCATCACTGGATGGGCAGACGCCGGAAGAGTTGTGGGCCTTCATGGCGGAATATGAAGCAAAAACCGGCGGGGAAATTATGGCCATACCGCATAATGCCAACGTCAGTAATGGCCGCATGTTTGCGCTCAGAGACTCCGCCGGCAAACCGTTCACCGAGGCCTACAGTCGCCAGCGCCAGCGCTGGGAACCGATTGTCGAAGTAACCCAGATCAAAGGTGACGCGGAAACCCACCCTTACCTGTCGCCGGACGATGAATTTGCCGATTTTGAAACCTGGGACAAAGGCAATCTGAATGTCATGGAAGCCGTTGCGAAAAAACCCGCCATGCTGCAATACGAATACGCACGCTCAGCGCTGAAACTGGGGCTGACCGAAGCGGCACGCGGTGGGGTCAACCCATTCAAGTTCGGCATGATCGGCAGCACCGACGCCCACACTTCACTGGCCACAGGCGCAGAAGAAAACTTCTGGGGCAAAGCCAGTATGATCGAACCGGGATTCGCGCGTCTGGCAGACCCGTTTATCCCACGCGTTCCAGGCGAGAACACCATCATGGCCTGGGGCATGGTGGCCTCGGGTTATGCGGCAGTATGGGCCAAGGAGAATACCCGCGAAGGCGTGTTCGACGCCATGCGCCGCAAGGAAGTTTATGCCACCACCGGGACCCGCATTGGACTGCGCCTGTTTGGTGGCTGGACTCTGAACGAAGCTCTGCTGGCGAAGCCAAACCGGGTGCAGCTCGCGTATCAGCAAGCTGTGCCAATGGGTGGCGACCTGCCAAAGCCTGTCAAAGCCGCCGCGCCTTCGTTTATGGTGTTAGCAGCCAAAGACCCGATGGGAGCAAACCTGGACCGGGTGCAGATCATCAAGGGCTGGCTGGACACCGGTGGACGCTTATACGAAAAAGTCTATAACGTAGCGGTTTCCAGCGAGCGGACCCTGCGGGAAGACGGCAGCGTGGCGCCGGTACAATCAACCGTTGACCTGGAGACCGTGAGCTTTGCCAACTCGGTTGGCAATGGGCACCTGGAAGTGGTCTGGCAAGACCCGGATTTCAACCCGAATCATCGCGCGTTCTACTATGCCAGAGTGCTGGAGATTCCAACCCCGCGCTGGAGCGAATACGACCGTGCAAGGTTTGGCTTTGAGGTACCCGAAGACGCACCTCGCGAGGTGCAGGACAGAGCCTACAGCTCGCCTATTTGGTACACGCCATAGTGTCTAAGGCAGGCCATCGTCGAAGGCAGCGCCTTCTTTCTCTGGCACCAGCAAATCCTCTTTGCTGATGTTCATGCTCAAAAGAATGTTGGACGCCACGTAGATTGATGAGTAAGTTCCCACCATCACACCAATAATCAAGGCTTGCGCGAAGCCGTGAATCAACTCGCCGCCGAATATCGACAAGGCGGCCAACACCATCAAGGTGGTTAACGACGTAACCAAGGTTCGGCCGAGAGTCTGGGTCAGCGAGATATTGATCACTGTTTCCGGGTCCTGCTTGCGCAAAGTACGGAAATTCTCCCGTATGCGGTCGGATACCACGATGGTGTCATTCAGCGAATAACCGATTACCGCCAGTAGAGCGGCCAGTACCGTCAGATCGAAATCCCAGTGAAAAAATGAGAAGAAACCCAGTGTGATAATAACGTCGTGTGCCAGTGCGGCTACTGCACCCAGGGAAAACTTGTACTGAAAACGCATGGCGATATAAATCATCACCAACACCAGCGCAATAATAAGCGCCAGCCCGCCCTGCTCGCGCAGCTCTTCACCCACCTGCGGGCCCACAAACTCGATGCGTCGCAACTCCACCTCTGCGCTGCTGCTACTGCGCAACGCTTCCAGCACTCGGCTGCCGACCTCATCGGGCTTCATGTTCTGCAGGCTTTCATCATTCTGCAAACGCACCAGAATGTCGGTATCCGAACCGAAATGTACGGCGATGGCATTACGAAAACCGGCCGTGTCCAGCGTGTTACGAATATCGTCGAGTTTGGGCGCACTGCTATAGCCCACTTCAACCTGGGTGCCGCCGGTAAAGTCCAATCCGAAAGACAGGCTGCGGGTTGCCAGGGACGCGATTGAGGCGGCAACCAACAGCAAGGACAAAACCGCCGCCAGCTTGCGCCAGGACATAAAGTGCACAATTTTCGGCGTCGACGATTTTTCTTCGGGGGCTGCCATGGGAAACTCCTATATCGCCAGCTTCTTCACACGGCGGCCGCCGTAGATCAGGTTAATCAGGGCTCGGGTACCGACAATCGCGGTGAACATTGAGGTCACAATACCAATCGACAGCGTAACGGCAAAACCTTTGACCGGCCCCGTTCCTACGGCATACAGAATAATGGCAACCAGCAAGGTAGTGAGGTTTGCATCGATGATTGTGACAAATGCCCGGTCATAGCCCGCGTTGATCGCTGCCTGTGGCGACAGGCCGTTTTTTAACTCTTCGCGCACACGTGCAAAAATCAATACATTAGCATCCACCGCCATGCCCACGGTCAATACGATGCCGGCAATGCCCGGCAGGGTCAGCGTGGCAGACAGCAGTGACATCACCGCGACCAGCATGACGAGATTGGCTGCCAGCGCGATATTGGCCGCGAGGCCGAACACCTTGTAATACACCAGCATGAACACCAGCACCAGGGCCAGACCGATCTGCACCGACTTGACGCCAAGCGCAATATTCTCGGCACCCAGTGACGGGCCTACCGTGCGTTCCTCGACAAAATCAATTGGGGCCGCCAGGGCACCGGCACGCAGCAACAAAGCAAGCTCTGATGATTCAGCGACATTATCAAGCCCGGTAATACGAAACTGCCGGCCCAACGCCGACTGAATGGTGGCCAGGTTAATGATGGATTTCACGTCGTCGGTTTGCTTGCTGAGCACCTCACCCGTTTCCCCGTACTCGGTTTTGGTACGTCGCTCAATAAACAACACGCCCATGCGGCGTTTGATATTGTCGCGGGTTGCCCGGTTCATCAATGCGCCGCCCTGGCTGTCCAACGAAATATTGACTTGTGGCTGGCCATTATCGTCAAAGCTGGCCTGCGCATTGGACACGCGCTCACCTGTGATGATGACAGCCCGCTCCAGGTAGGCACGCCGCCCCGCGTCGAGCGCACTGCGGAACTGAAATTCTTCCTTGCTGGCCATGGAGGCGTCGACCTCGGCCTCCAGTCGAAATTCAAGGTTGGCGGTTTTGCCGAGAATCTTTTTGGCCTGCGCGGTATCCTGCACCCCGGGCAGTTCAACGACGATACGATTTCGTCCCTGACGCGCAACCAACGGTTCGGCCACACCCAGCTCATTCACACGATTGCGCAGGGTGGTCAGGTTTTGCGATATCGCGTAGTCCTCTATTTCCTTGCGGCCTGCCTCGGTCCAGGTAAGGCGGGTCAGAAACCGGCCGTCAAGCTCACTGTTGCTGCGCGCCAGCGTCGGAAAATTATCATTCAGAACACTTCTGGCCTCACTTTGGGCTTCACGGGTGGAGAAATCGAGCAGAATCGAGCCATCGTCTTCGAGCTGGGAGCGCGCAACAATTCGTTCCTTGCGTAATTCGCGTTTGATGGCGCTGAAATTGATCTTGGTGCGGTTATCAACGGCCGCCACGGTATCCACTTCAAGCAGAAAATGCACGCCGCCCTGCAGATCCAGCCCGAGCTTCATCGGTTCGGCCCCCATGGATTGCAACCAGGCCGGGGTCGTGGGCGCCAGGTTCAGGGCCACGACATAGTCATCCCCAAGACTGCGTTTCAGCGCCGATTGCGCCGGCAATTGCGCCTCGCTATCGGTCAGGCGAATCAGAATATTGGTGTCATTGAGCTCAAACCTGGCCGCTTCAATATTGGCTTCCTGAAGCGCGGAGCGCGCACGTTCCAGCTCGCCCTGGGTGAGGGTTTGACCGCTGCTTTGTGCGGTAATTTGCACGGCCGGGTCCGGGGCATACAAGTTGGGCGCGGCATACACAGCGGCCAATGCCAGCAAAAAAAGAATGAGCAGGTATTTCCAGACGGGGTATTTATTAAGCATAGGAGCCTTATTCAGCCAGCGACGGCAAAGAGCGCGGCATTATATAGTACGAAAAAGACAAATTCGGTTTTTTCCACGCCCGCGCGCAGTCCGTCGGCTCAAGATGGGGGCTGAACTGAGCATTTCAAGTCACAAAGCGCCGGGCATTGTAAAACAGTTGCATCCACGGGCCGTCCTCTCCCCATTCGCCGGGCGCCCAGGAATGCTGCACGGAGCGAAACACCCGTTCGGGGTGAGGCATCATCGCGGTTACCCGGCCATCGTCGTTGCACACCCCGGTAACCCCCCCTGGCGAGCCGTTCGGATTGGCCGGATAAAACGTTGCCGGGCGGCCAAAATTGTCGACAAAGCGCAAACAGGCCGGCGGTGCGTCCGCATGACCGCGCGGCTCCACTCGCCCTTCCCCGTGGGAAACAACCACCGGAATGCGCGAGCCTTCCATACCCGCCAGCAGCACACTGGCGGATTTCTGTACCTCCACCATGGACAGGCGCGCTTCAAACTGCTCGGATAAGTTGCGCACAAAACGTGGCCAGTGTCCGCTGCCGGGAATCAGCTCATACAGCGCCGACAACATCTGGCAACCATTGCAGACACCCAGAGCAAAGCTGTCTGAGCGTTGAAAAAATGCTGCAAATTCATCGCGCAACTGACTGTTGAACAAAATGCTCTTGGCCCAACCCTCACCGGCTCCTAACACATCGCCATAGGAAAACCCACCACAGGCGGCCAGACCCTGGAAATCCTGCAAGGTGGCCCGCCCGCTGGTCAGGTCTGACATGTGCACGTCAACCGCCTCGAAGCCGGCCCGGGTGAAAGCGGCGGCCATTTCATACTGCCCGTTGACCCCTTGCTCGCGCAGAATAGCGACTCTCGGCAAACGACCCCCTACGGCCGCAAAGGGTTGAATCGAAAATTTCAGCTCCGGGCTCAAGCCGGGGTCATCAACCAGCGCCAGCGCTTCGTACTCCTCACGGGCACAGTCTGCGTTGTCGCGCAGGGACTGCAGCTCGAAACTGGTACGCGCCCAACGCTGCTGTAGCTCTGCACGCGCTGCCTGCAGCAGTACGTCGCCATTCAGACTCACTGTTATGTTCTGCTCTATGTTCGTTGAACCGATATCGTGAATGCAATCGGCAAGCCCAAGTTCAGCACCACGGGCGATAAAGCGCGCCACAGCGGGCTCAGCAAGTTGCACAACCGCACCCAACTCTTCATTAAATAAAACCGCATTGGTCGCGCCAGGCAGGTTTTCCAGCGAGATGTCCAGGCCACAATGCCCGGCAAACGCCATTTCCAGCAGGGCTGTAAGCAGGCCGCCATCGGAGCGGTCGTGATAGGCCAACAGCGTGTTTTGCGCCAGTGTTTCCTGAATCAGTTGAAAGAACGCCTGCAGGTCCGCCGGGGAATCCAGGTCTGGCATGCTGCCGGCTGCAGCCTGCTGGGTTTGCGCCAGGGCCGACCCACCAAGTCGATTCTGGCCACGACCAAGATCGAGTAGCAACAGCCGGGTGTTTTCATCGCTGGCAAGCTGAGGGGTTACACACTGACGGGCATCAGGCATGGGCGCAAATGCCGACACGATTAACGACAGCGGTGCGGTAACCGATTTAGCCTGCCCGGCGTCTTCCCACGCGGTACGCATGGACATCGAGTCTTTGCCAACCGGAATGGCAATGCCAAGCGCCGGACACAGCTCCATGCCTACCGCCCGCACGGTATCAAACAGTTTTTCATCTTCGTGGCCATGGCCGGCCGCAGCCATCCAGTTGGCCGACAGTTTGATCTGGCCCAGTTCACCGATTGGGCAGGCAGCGATATTGGTCAGCGCTTCACCAACGGCCATGCGACCCGACGCCGGGGCGTTATCCACGGCCAGCGGAGTGCGCTCGCCCATGGCCATCACCTCACCGCCATAGCCTTCGTAATCGTTCAGGGTGGCGGCATAATCGGCCACGGGCACCTGCCACGGACCCACCATTTGATCCCTGGCCACCAGGCCGGTTACCGTGCGGTCCCCAATGGTGATCAAAAACGATTTGCTGGCCACGCCCGGCAGGGCCAGCACATCCTGCAAGGCCTCGTGCAGCGGCAGGGCCAGCAACTCAGCCAGCCCACCGTCGTCAGCCACTTGCGCTGGCCGGCGGGTAAAGGCGCGCTGCATCTTTGGCGGCTTGCCAAACAATACCTGCATGGGTAAATCCACCGGTTTGTTCCCAAAGTGCGAATCAGCCAGCTCTATGTGATGTTCCGCCCGCGCCTCGCCCACTACCGCAAACGGGCAGCGTTCGCGTTCGCACAGGGCACTAAAGCGCTCCAGATCCTTGGCCTGCACCGCCAGAACATAACGCTCCTGGCTTTCATTGCACCAGATTTCCAGTGGCGACATGCCCGGTTCATCATTGGGAATGGCCCGCAGTTCAAACTGCCCACCGCAACCACCGTCTTTCACCAGCTCCGGCAGAGCGTTGGACAGGCCGCCGGCCCCCACGTCATGAATGAAGGCAATAGGGTTGTGCTCGCCCATCTGCCAGCAGCGGTCAATCACTTCCTGGCAACGGCGTTGAATTTCCGGGTTATGCCGCTGTACCGACGCAAAATCAAGATCGGCGCTGCCGCTACCGCTGGCTATTGACGATGCGGCCCCGCCACCCAGACCAATCAGCATGGCGGGACCACCCAGTACAATAAGCTTGGCACCCGGCGGAATCTCGTGCTGGTCGACGTGCTCGGCACTGATGTTTCCAAGCCCACCAGCAATCATGATGGGTTTGTGGTAACCCCAGCGGTCCGTTCCACTGCCCGGCCTGGCCGGCTGTTCAAAAGTGCGAAAATACCCGCACAAATTGGGCCGGCCGAACTCGTTATTAAAGGCCGCCCCACCGATTGGCCCTTCCAGCATGATGTCCAGGGCCGATACGATCCGTCCAGGCTTGCCATAATCGCCTTCCCAGGCTTGCAAAAAGCCTGGTATCTGCAAATTCGACACGGTGAACCCGGTCAAGCCCGCTTTCGGCTTGCTACCGCGCCCGACGGCTCCCTCATCGCGAATTTCGCCCCCGGAACCAGTCGCCGCACCCGGTAGGGGCGCGATCGCGGTCGGGTGGTTGTGGGTTTCTACTTTCATCAACACGTGGGCGTGGGCGCTATGGGGCTGGTAGCGGCCGGATTGCGCATGCGGGTAAAAGCGCTGCGCGGGCAAGCCTTCAATCACCGAGGCATTGTCGGCGTAGGCACTGAGAACGCCAGCGCCATCAATTGCCTGATAGGTGTTGCGAATCATGGCGAACAAGGAATGGTCCTGTGGCTGCTGGTCAATCAGCCAGTCGGCATTGAAAATTTTGTGCCGGCAGTGCTCCGAATTTGCCTGGGCAAACATCATCAGTTCCACGTCGCTGGGGTTGCGGCCCAAGGCCTGGAAGCTCTCGACAAGGTAGTCACATTCGTCGTCACTCAAGGCCAGACCAAGCGCTTTGTCGGCCTGCAGCAAGGCAGCCTTTCCGCCGCCGAGCACATCGACGCGCGTCATTTCAGCCGGCTCGGTTTGGGCAAACATCTGTTCGGCGCTGGCTTCATCATGCACAACAGCTTCGACCATGCGATCGTGCAGCAAAGCAGCCAACTCCCGGCTTTCGTCTGAGGATAAGCTGGACGGGCCGCTCAGGTAGTAAGCCAGCCCCCGCTCCACTCGCCGGACCGCGCTGAGCCCGCAAACATGCACAATATCGGTGGCCTTACTGGACCACGGTGAGATGGTGCCGAAACGCGGCAACACCAGGAAAAGCTGCCCCTGTGGCGCGCTGGGAGCCTGACTGGGCCCATAATGCAGCAAACGCTCCAGCGTGGCGCTTTGCTCAGCATCCAGGCGGTCGCCTGACAATTGCACAAAATGCATGTATTCGGCATACAGCCCGGTCACAGCCGGGTTGGCCTGCTGCAATTTGCGCAACAGTTTTTCTTGCCGAAATGCCGAAAGAGCAGGCGTACCGCGCAATATCATTCGCATCCTATCCTGAGGTAGTGGTTGTAGGGAGGTACCATGCGGAAGTGGTTCCTTGAGGCAGGCGCCATTTTACGACTGCGCTGCGACAAGCGCAAAGGGGCGTTACAATAAAACCATGGACCTGAAAACTCGACTACTCGTTCTATTGCTGGCTACCGGGCTGCTCGCCTGCGAGCAACAAACGGCGTTAGAACGTATAAAAGACCGGGGTGTTCTAAATGTGGTTACCCGAAACGGTCCACACACCTTCCACCCGGCCCTCGACGGCGTTGACGGTTTCGAGTACCGCTTGGCGCGGGAATTTGCCAAGCACCTAGGGGTCGAGCTCAATATTTACAGTGTTTATGGCCGCGACGATGTGTACCGGCAACTACAGCTGGGTAAAGCTGACCTGGCGGCCGCTGGACTCATCATTACCGCCGAGCAACTGCCAGACTTTCGCTACGCCCCGGCTTATTACCACGCACAGCCTCGCGTCATTTACAAATTGGGTAGCCGCAAGCCGCGCGTACTGTCCGATCTGTACAACAAGCGAATAGTAGTCGGTGCCGACAGTTATACCAGCCGCTTGCTGGAGAAAATCAGGAAAGAACACCCTGAGTTGCAGTGGCAGGACGCGTTCGACCTGGAAACCATGGATCTGCTTGAGCTGGTACAGAAGGAGCAAGCTGATTACACGGTGGTCAGCGAACACGAATTCATTGCTCACCGGGGAATCTACCCGGAGCTGAGCCTGTCCATTCGGCTGGGGCCGGAACGCAAGCTGGCGTGGTCCTTATTGCGTGACCAGGGAAGGCATGCCGAGCTGTATTCCGAAGTGGACAATTTCGTGATGGAAATGAAAAAAAGTGGTCGGCTGGCCCAGCTTCAGGAGCGCTACTTCAGCTATTTCGAGCGAATAGACCAGGCCGACGCGCTGGAGTACGCGGCCAATGTCAAACGCCGCTTGCCTCTTTACGAAAAGCTGATTCGTTCAGTAGCCACCGAATACGGCATGCCCTGGGAGTTGCTGGCGGCAATTTCCTACCAGGAATCGCACTGGAACCCGAATGCCGTCTCGCCCACCGGAGTCCGCGGCATGATGATGCTCACGGAAGCAACGGCTCAGCAGGTAAATATTGAAGACCGGGAGAACCTTGAGCAAAGTCTGCGTGGTGGTGCCGAGTATTTTCGTAGTATGCAGGCGCGCATTCCTGAGGATATTGCCGAGCCGGACCGCACCTGGTTTGCATTGGCCGCCTATAATGTGGGCCTTGGACACCTCGAGGACGCCCGCAAGCTGACCGAAGCACTGGACCACGACCCGCACATCTGGCTGGATGTGAAAGAACACCTACCGTTACTGCGGCAACGCAAGTGGTACAGCCGAACGCGCTACGGCTACGCACGCGGTGATGAGCCAGTGACGTATGTGCAGAATATTCGCTATTACTATCAGGTATTGCGCTTGCTGCAGATTGCCCGGGAGCGCTCACGACCGCCAGTGGAAGTTTCACACCGGGCGCCGGAAATTCTGCTGCGGACTATCCCGGCGATTTGAGCGACGCGGACATGTGGCGCTGGCAATCGCCCGCCAGCCCCTGCGACGCGATACCGGCACAAAGCGAGAGCATTGCAACCGAACCCCGGTGTGTGCAGGCTAAAACTGACTGCTCAAATAACGAATAAGATCCGTACTCGTCACGATTCCTACCAGCGCACCGTCCGCATCCACCACCGGCAGGGAATGAAAATCGCCCTCACCTAACAGTTCAGCCGCGCTGCGAACATTATCGGAATCCCGAATAGTGACCAATTCATTGGTTATGACATCGGCTATAGCGAACTGCTGATCCATGACCGCGGTGATGGTGTGCGCATCCACATTATGAATAGCCAGGTCAAGCTTCATCATGTCTGTGTAGCTGATCAGGCCAACAAGCTTCTTACCGTCCAGCACCGGCACATGGTGGATACCGGTATTGCAAATAATTTTGTACACATCACTCAACGCCTGCCCCTGCTGAACAGCTTCAACGTTGGTACTCATGATGGATTTAATGGGCTCATTCTTCTTCATGTCGGCTTCCTTATGGATGACTGAAGCCACCTTAACCGCTGATCGATCACATTTCTTTGACATTGCTCAAATGACCGTTGAAAGGTACCGCGGAGCGGCCGGGTTGATTGCGCTATGGCAAGCTGAGCACCTTGGCATCCATTGAACGCCTAGCCAATCACCGGATATTGACAGTGGGTTACGAGCGCCGTGCGGCAAAAAACCCACTGATCAGTGCCGAGCACTCCCCCTGCAACACGCCGGCAGTCACTGCAAAACGATGATTAAAATGCCCGCTGTCCAGCAAAGCCGGATTGCTGCACACACAGCCCGCCTTGGGTTCATAAGCGCCGAACACCAGCCGGCGCACCCGCGCGTGAACGATTGCGCCAACACACATCGCACAAGGTTCAATCGTTACATACAAGGTGCTGTCTGGCAGGCGGTAGTTGTCCAATTGGCTCGCCGCCTGGCGCAACGCAACCACTTCGGCATGCGCGCTTGGATCCCGCTGATTAATGCACTGGTTCCAGCCAACGCCGACGACTTGTTGATCTCTGACGAGCACCGCCCCCACCGGCACTTCGCCCGCCTGCCAGGCATTATCGGCCTGTTTCAGGGCCAAGCGCATCCAGTGTTCGTCGGTCGGTTCCTTGGCGTATTCCGGTTGTTCCAATAGCACGGGTCAAATAGCTGTCAGGGTGGCGATATCTGCAGTATAGCGTCTGTTCACGCTAGAGCGATGCAGGCTTGGTATCATCAGCGCACAGTAGTCAGGCAGGTAAGCCCCATGCATGAGCGCGACCCGCGTTACGATATTTTATTTGAGCCGGTCAGCATCGGCCCGGTAACCGCGAAAAACCGTTTTTACCAGGTGCCGCATTGCACGGGCATGGGCTGGCAGCGCCCGCGAATGCTGGCCGATATGCGCGGCGTAAAAGCGGAAGGCGGCTGGGCGGTGGTGTGTACTGAATATTGTTCGGTGCACCCCTCCATTGACGACCTGCCCTTCCCCACGCAGGCGCTATGGGACCAGCATGACGTTAAAGCACACCGCCTGATGACTGAGCAGGTGCACGAGCACGGGGCGCTGGCAGGCGTGGAGCTGTGGCTGGGTGGCCGCGGCGTGGCCAACCTGTTCAGCCGGGAAGTTGGCCTGGATGTGGCCAGCCTGCCGAACTGGAACTATGACCCGGTGCAAACCCGCAGGATGGACAAGGCCGATATTCGCGAGGTGCGCCGCTGGCACCGCAATGCCGCATTGCGGGCCCGTGACGCTGGCTTCGACATTGTATATGTGTATGCAACTCACAAATATCTGCTGGACAATTTCATGAACCCGCAGCTTAACAGCCGCGCTGACGAGTACGGTGGCTCGCTGACAAACCGTGCCCGGCTGGTGCGCGAGATCATCGAAGACACTAAGGAAGCCGTGGGCGACACCATGGCAGTAGCCGTGCGCTTCGCCATTGATGATGGCGGTGGTGGTGACCAGTCACCGGTCTTTGGCGATCGACTGGAGTTGTTTCAGCAGTTGGCCGAACTGCCCGATCTCTGGGACATTAATGTGGATGATTACAGCCTCGAGATGGGGGTTTCCCGTTTTGTGGAACAGGGTTCGCTGGAGCAGTACGTTCAGGGCGTGAAAGCACTCACCAGCAAACCGGTGGTCAGCGTGGGCCGCTTCACCTCCCCGGATGCGATGGCCAGCCAGGTGAAACGTGGGGTTCTGGACTTTGTGGGTGCGGCGCGTCCTTCCATTGCCGACCCATTTTTACCGCGCAAAATTGCAGAGGGGCGAATTGAAGACATTCGTGAATGCATCGGTTGCAACATCTGCTACACCGGCGACAGCCGACATGTTCCGCTGCGCTGCACACAAAACCCGACCATGGGCGAGGAATGGCGGCGCGGCTGGCACCCGGAGCGTATTGCGCGTAAAGGCGAGTCAGGCAGCGTGTTGGTGGTAGGCGCCGGGCCTGCCGGGCTGGAGACCGCGCGTGCTTTGGGACAGCGTGGCTACCCGGTACTGCTCGCCGAGGCCAGCCGCGAACTGGGCGGGCGCGTGTCGGCCGAGAGCAGCCTGCCGGGGTTTGCCGAATGGGCACGGGTGCGCGATTACCGGGTCACGCAATTACAGAAGCTCAACAGTGTTGAGATTTATCGCGAAAGTGAGCTGACTGTCGAGAACATTCTTGAACTGGGGGTGGAACATGTTGCGCTTGCCACCGGCTCAAGCTGGCGCCGCGACGCTTTTGGAAACTACAACACCACCCCACTGGATTTGAGCAGCGTGCAGCCGCAGGTGTTCACGCCGGAGGATATTTTTGCCGGTAGGCGGCCGCAGGGGCGCACTCTGGTGTATGACGACGACGGCTTTTACCTCGCCAGCGCTATTGCCGAACAGCTCAAAATCGCCGGCGTGGATGTTGCCTACCTGACCCCGACCAGTCGCGTGTCCGAATGGAGTGTTAACAATGATGAGCAGGCGCGCGTGCAATTGCGTCTTATGCAACTGGGTATCGACATCATACTGAATCACGGCCTGGACGGCTTCGACGGCAAGCACGCGACTCTGGGCTGCGTATACTCAGGAAATCAGCACCAGGTAACGGCTGATAATGTGGTGCTGGTGAGCTGCCGAACGCCTCGTGATTCTTTGTACTTTGAATTGCAGAATGCGATCGAGCAGAGCAAAGCCGGTGCTCCTCAGTCAGTGCAACGCATTGGCGACGCCGACGCCCCCGGCTTGATTGCTGCTGCCGTTTATTCGGGCCACAAGTATGCCCGAGCGCTGGATGCCGACATCGACCCGGACCGTCCGGCAAAAATTGATCGCCAGTTCTTCGCAGACGCTTAGCGAAGCAACATTAGGGGTTGAGATAGATTGGTGACGACCAGGCGCGGTGTTGTGTCGGGCTCAAACAGTTTTCTTCAGGCTCCACGCCCAGGCAATAATTGGTTTGGACACACTGGCCATTTTCATCAAATTGGCAATTCATTGGGTCACCCTGAATAGCGACACTTGCTTCCTGGATTGCTCGCACGTAGTACAGTGTTTCCTGGCCGGCCTGGGCATAAGCCGGGTCACTAAAGCTGACTTCGCATTGCTGCTGTGCAGACTCGCAAGGCAGTACCTTCCATGGGTCATCAATGCGTGAACTGAGCGGCTCACTACCGCTTTGCCGCGGCCGGATGCGCACAACTTCAATGCGCTCAATACGGTACGCTTCATTGCCGGGGTTATTGCATTCATTGCGGCACAAATCAGCGACACCCGCCTCACCGAGCGCCTCGACCGCATGGTCGGGGCAGCCTGGCAGCTGCTTCAGACTGCCCTGGGCACGCACGCGGAATATGGGTTCGCCGGCCAATTTAAGCTCACTGCCCATCGGATGAAGACTGCCGTTTTCGCCTTCAAGCTCAAACCACAACTTGATGCGTGGCCCGGAGGTGCCATACACACGGCGCTGATAGAGCGCATCCCAAATGGCATCGCGGTCGCGACCATTGCTGTGTACAGCCACCAGCCCGCCGGTAAAGTAGAACGCATCTTTTCCATCTTCCACATCGAACATACTGTATTTCTGAACTTCCTGAGGCCGATCGGCTGATGGATCGAACAGCGCTCGCCGGCCGGTATCCTTGGTATCGGTAAAGTGGAAGCGTGCCGTTTCCTTATAGCCAATGCCCGGCCGAGCAGTATGAATATCGCTGGCCGCGATGAAGCCGGGCCGAAAGCGCTCGGAGTCTTTGTCGCCCAAGCCCAGTATGTATTGCGCAGACTGGCGCGGCTGGTAATTGTGTGCGGGCTGAAAGGCACCGACCAGCTGGTCACATTGCCCCCAATCATCCGCATTGGCACCCGGCACGACGGACAGCGGGGAGTGCAAGGGAGAGCCGGCTTGCACGGCTTCCAGGTACAGGCGCCGCGTTTCTGCGGCACGGTCGGTACAATCATTGCCGCCATTGGCACGACACCGATTCTCAATAATCTCCCCGGCGCGCCAGCAACACGACATATAACCGTTAGAGGGTGCCGCACAGGACTCACTCGCCGAAGTTACTTGCTCCAGATCGCGGTAAACTTCGGAATTCCCATGCCCGGAGTACACTTCCAGCAAGCGCTGGTAGCGGCTGTTCAACTGGTTCATCTGCACCTGAAAATCTGCGCCGGTCGGGTTGGTGGTGCCCCAGGCCAGACCATGGGGAATCACCAGGGCATCGAAACCCCATTGATCGAGCCGCTCGAAGAGTTCCTGCGGAGTGCTGGCCGTTTCGTGGCAATCTGCGCCCAACTCGCGCACATCGCCCGATGCACAAGGCGGGGTGTCGGCGGTGGATTGCAAATGCTGGGCCAGTGTCTGGTAGTCCGACAGGTTCAGACGGCTCATTGCCATGAGCGCCAAGCCACGCACCACGGCGGGTGACTGGCCGATGACCCGCCAGATATTTTTGTCTCCGGAGCCGATGGGACGGGTGGGCACTTCATCGTCGGCCAGGCCGCGCAAAATAACGTTCTTGTGGCCCCAGTGCGAGTCAACCGGGCCGCCCTGACTCCACTCCCAGCCCAGAAAGGCCACCATCGAGTCGGCATTGGCATTGCACTGGCGCACCGCCTCCTTAGTAGCCTGCCACTGCCACGGTGCCAATCCCTCAGCGTGGTCGTTGATACTCCAGAAATCCAGGCCAGCGCAATAACGAGCGAAGTGGCAAGCATCCACCGGCGTTCGGTAGCCGGTGTTCTTCATCATTGGTGTGGAAAAAATCGCCGCGTCCATCGAGTAGTTGCTGTGCACATGCAAATCACCGAACAGAATTTCCGAGCCGGCTGTATCTGTGGCCGCCAAGCCTGGATTGGGCTCGTTGAGCGTGGCTTTGGCTTGGGGTTGTTTCACAAAGCTGGCCGACCCCACTAACCAGGCAGCAAGCAACACCAGGGCGATTAAGACCACCAGGCCCAGGAATAACTTTTTCATAATATGACTCTTGTTATTGCCAGGCGCCTAATACAGCGCCCATCAGAACGCTATAGGAAACCCGGTAGAGAGGCCCATACCACAACCCGCCCAGCACAAAGGCCAGCGCTGTCGACAGCAGAATTGCCCACCAGTTGAGATCGGAAAAGTCGAACATTGGGGTTAGCTCCTGTTTATTGTTGGCGTCGTGAGCCAGATCAACCGGCCGCACTATTGATGCGCAGCTGGCGTGGTGTTGCACCGAACCAGCGCCGGCAACTGCGGGTGAGTATGGTCTGGTCGCTGTAACCGATCATGGCCGCCACCTGACACAGCGGAATGCGTGTTTCGCGTACATAGTAATCAGCGCGGCCCCTGCGCACCTGGTCGCGCAATTCGTTAAAGCTTACGCCTTCAGCATCCAGGTGACGCTGCAGGGTTCTCGGGTGCATACTCAACACAGCGGCAATATCATCGCGATTACAACTTTCGGTGCCCAGGGTACTTAAAATCACCTGCTCCACCCGTTCGCTAATGCTGGCATTGGCAGCAGGTTTTTCGCTGCGCAAAAAGTCCAGAGCAATCTGCTTGATGTGGGCATTGCTGGACTCCAGGTTGATTTCCATGCATTCCGTGGGTACCAGCAGTTCCACCCGGTCGGCATTGAAATGCACGGGCACACCGAAATACTCGCGGTACACTTCTGGTTTGCACAACGGTTCGTGCGGCAGGGCCACCGAAATGGGTTGATAGGCGTCTTTGGCCAGTAAGCTCATCACCCGATGCGTCAGAGCGGCCGTTTTATCATAAGTTTGGCGCGCCTGATGGGCTTGCAGTCCTGGCAAGCGGATCGCCAGGCCGACTTTGGTCTCACTGCCAAGTGGCGTTATGTTCAATTGCATCGCCGGGGTCAAAACGTACATATAAGCGGCCGCACAATGCATGGCCTCGGCCATGGTGTCGGAGTTTTGCATCGCCAGCGCCAGCGGGCCCAGCACATCAATATCCTGCTTGATGGCGACTTTGAGTCCCAGATCCGGGCATTGCAATTGCTCCGAACAGTATTCCAGCAGCTCAACGAGCACCTCATACGGCATCAGTGCATTGGGGTCATCCAGGAGGCGCAGGTCGAAACCGCAATCCGCACAGAGCCGCTCGGCGTTGCCACCAAGCTCGGTCAGGATTCGATCAATGCCGCGAAGCACGGCAACCCGTACAGTAGCTGTCATGGTTTTATCAGGCTTATTATGTCTTCTATTGTCAAAAAAATTCGCCTTCGCGTCAATAACTGATGGCCAGAAACGGCCGGCTGTCTTCTGAAGTCAAAAATTTGTCTTCGAAAGCCTATAAAAGTGCGCGCTAAAGCACTATCATCCGCGCCACCTAACAATGAGCCGCCTTGAGGCAGCCATACTCACATCCGCTACAGAGGAAACGCCCATGTACCGTAAACCTTTTGCTCTATCGGCCCTGGCATTTGCCATTACCCTGGCCCAGACCGCGTCGGCCCAGATGCTTGAGGAGGTGGTAGTGACCGCCACCAAGCGCGCCGAAGGCCTGCAAGACGTGCCCATTGCCATTTCGGTGATGAGTGGTGCACAAATTGAAGAAAAAGCCCTGACCAACCTGGAAGACATGACACCCTACCTGCCCAATGTTCACGTGGCGGAAGGTGGTGCGGGCACCCAGCTGTTTATTCGTGGCATTGGCTCCGGCATCAACTACGGCTTTGAGCAGTCGGTGGGCACTTTTGTGGATGGCGTGTACTACGGCCGTGGCCGCAGCGCACGCGGCAAGTTCCTGGACCTGGAGCGGGTTGAGGTGCTGAAGGGTCCGCAATCCACCTTGTTCGGTAAAAACACCATCGCCGGGGCCATCAATATCACCACGGCTCAACCCACCGATGAATTTGAGGCCTATGTTGAGGCCAGCTACCGCACCGAGCTGGAAGGCATCGGTATTACCGCGGTTGTGTCCGGCCCGTTTTCTGACAATGTTCGTGGACGCCTGGCCGTCAAGAAATACGACGATGACGGCTACGTGGAAAACCTGGCCGTCGGTGGCGAAGACGGCCCGCAGCAGGATAACCTGTACGTGCGCGGCTCCCTGGCCTGGGATGTGTCCGAAAACCTGAGCCTGACCTTCAAGGCCGAGAGCGGCCAGTTCGACGTGCTGGGCCGCCAGCAGAACATTCCGTTGGCCAGCCCAACAGCCACGGCGCTTTACCAGGCCTTTGGTTCACCCAATTTTCAGGCCGGTTTCGATTACCAGCAATACGACCTGAACTTTCCGGAGCGTGGGCTTTTCGACGACACCGAGTCTTCAGCGTACCAGCTAACGGCAGACTGGGCGATTGGCGAACACACGCTGCGCTCCATCACCGCTTTTACCGAATACGAGTTCACTAACTCACTGGATTCGGACTATAGCCCACTCAGTTTTCTGAGCCGTGGCCGAACTTGTGAATGACGATGCCATGCTGTACCTGGAAGTGGGCAATGGCTACAAAGCCGGTGGCTTTGATGAAGACAACTCGCTGGGCCGTGAAATAGAAGTAACACCGAGCGGAGAGCTGGACGATATTGCGCAGTTCGAAGACGAAACCGTTACGACCGTTGAGATCGGCGGCAAGTTCACCCTGGCCGATGGCCGCGGCCGACTGAACGCCGCTATCTTCCAAAGCGAGTACGAAGACGTACAGGTCAGTACGTTCGACGGCAACGCGGCTTTTGTCGTGGGCAACGCAGCCGAAACCGAAGTGCGAGGCGTTGAAGCCGACCTTATGTTTGCGGTCAATGACGCATTAACCGTGAATGCAGCGGTTGCCTACCTGGATGCTGAGTACAAGTCGTTCCCGAATGCGGCCTGTAATGTGGACCAGATCCTCGCCGCGGCAGCCGCCACCGGCTCACGGGCCTGTGTGCAGGACCTGTCCGGCGCACAACTGCAGTTCGCACCTGAATACACCGCGAATATCGGCCTGGAGTACGTCGTGAGCCTGGGCAGCAGTATGGAGCTGACCACCAATATCGATTACAACTGGTCCGACGATGTGATTGTCGGTGCAGACCAGGACGTCAACCTGATTCAGGACAGTTATGGCAAGCTGAATGCACGCCTGGCCCTGGCATCGCTTGACAGCGGCTGGATGCTGGCCCTGGTTGGTAAAAACCTGACGGACGAAAAAACTTTCACCTGGGGCAATGACGTGCCGCTGGGAGCGTTCGGTTTTGACCAGACCTACTTCAAGCACATCGATCCGCCACGCACCTGGGAGCTGGTTGCCCGGTATAACTTCTAAGGTTAAAGGGTACTGCAATGAACACAGCGATTAATGCGCCCAGTGAGATCGACAGTCAGTTGTTCGGCTCACTGGAGTCGCAACGCGCTGCCTATCTCGAGCACCCCTACCCCGACTACCAGCAGCGCAAGGAAGATCTGCTGGCGCTGAAGCGCATGCTCAGCGAGAACGTGGACGCCATCGTCGACGCCATCAGCGCCGACTATGGCAACCGCTCACGGCACGAAACCCTGTTCGCCGAAGTCATCTCGGTCACTGATGGCATCAATGATACCGTCAAACACCTGAAAAAATGGATGAAGGTGCAGAAACGGCATGTGGATGTCAGTATGTTCGCCGGCGGCAAGAATCGGGTCATTCCGCAGCCGCTTGGCGTGGTGGGCCTGATCATTCCCTGGAACTTCCCGATCAATTTGAGTTTTTCACAGTTGTGTGCCGTGTTTGCCGCGGGTAATCGCGCCATGGTTAAGATGTCAGAAAACTCCATTGCTCTGACCAGACTGTTGATCGAGCTGAGTCCGAAGTATTTCCCAGCCGACAAACTCGCCTTTTTTGAGGAAACCGGCGGTGTCGGAATAGCATTTTCCAAACTGCCGTTCGACCTGTTGATTTTCACAGGCTCGGGACAAACCGGCCGGGCGGTGATGGCGTCGGCCGCACAGAACCTGACTCCGGTAATCCTCGAACTGGGTGGCAAGGCACCGGCAATTATTGACCCGCAGTACCCGCTCAAGAAAGCGGTTGAGCGGATTCTGTTTGTCAAGCAGTTCAACGCAGGGCAAATCTGTACCAACGTCGACTATGTCTTCGTGCACCATAGTCAAATTGACGAGTTCGTCGCGCAAGCAAAAGCCTATGGTGCCGCGCATTGCCCCGACATTAATCACAAGGACTATACCTCGATTATCGATGATCGCAGCGTTCAACGACTGCTGGATACTATGGAAGACGCCCAGGCAAAAGGTGCGACTCTGGTTAACATCTGTGGCGGACAGCAAGCCAATATCGAGGCACGCAAGATACCCATGCAGCTTGTTTTGAACACCACCGACGACATGACCATACGCCAGCGCGAAACATTCGGGCCCTTGCTGATGGTGCTGAGCTATGACACAGCGGAGGAAGTGATCGCTTACGTAAACGCCCACGACCGGCCGCTGGCGCTGTACCCGTTTACCAACAATAAAGAGCTGGCCGACCACTACATAGAACGCATTATGTCCGGTGGCGTCACAGTGAACGACGCCCTGTTTCATGTCGCCCAGCACGACCTGCCTTTTGGTGGCGTAGGCCCCAGCGGCATGGGCCACTACCACGGCTATGAAGGTTTTGTTGCCTGCTCGAAGATGCGCCCGGTGTTTTACCAGGCCGGTTTTACAGCCATGAAATACCTGGCACCGCCGTACGGTAAATTTGCAGACAAGGTGTTCAATACACTGCTGAAAATGAAAAGTTAAATAAGCAATTTGGTGACCAAGATGCGCAGATTCGCCCCGCTGATAGTCCTTTCTGTATTAACGGCCTGCGGCTCAGGCACAGAGCAAACCGAGGAACGCTTAACACAAAAAGCTGGCACTGTGGCAGAGCAGGCAGCAGCTGCGAGCGAAACCGTTGAATGGACCGGGCACGGCAACGACTGGAAAGAACAGCGCTACTCTCGCCTGGACCAGATCAATCGCAGTACCGTGGCCGAGCTTGGGCTGCACTGGTCGTTCGATATGACCACCCGCCGTGGCGTGGAAGCCACGCCGCTGATGATAAACCGCACACTATACGTCACTGGCAGTTGGTCAATGGTGTACGCGCTGGATGCGGTCACTGGCGAACAGAAATGGTTTTATGACCCTCAGGTCGATCGTTCTTTTCTTGCCAAGGGTTGCTGCGATGCAGTGAATCGCGGAGTGGCCTATGCTGATGGCAAAATCATTGTCGGCGCCTATGACGGCCGCTTGATTGCGCTTGACGCTAACGATGGCGCCGTGGTTTGGGACGTGCAAACCACCGACCGTGAACAATCCTATACGATTACCGGCGCCCCGGTAATCGCCGGCGACAAGGTAATCATCGGCAACGGTGGCGCGGAACTGGGTGTTCGTGGTTACGTCACCGCTTACGACATTGCCAGCGGCAAGCAGGCCTGGCGCTTTTACACGGTTCCCGGAAATCCGGCCGACGGCTTTGAAAACGATGTGATGGAAATGGCCGCCAAAACCTGGAGCGGAGAATGGTGGAAATGGGGCGGCGGTGGCACCGTGTGGGATTCCATGGTGTACGACCCCGAGTTGGATCTGCTTTATATCGGTGTTGGAAACGGTTCACCGTGGAACCAATCGTTGCGCAGCCCGGAAGGTGGCGACAACCTGTTTCTGGCCTCAATTGTTGCCCTAAAACCGGACAGCGGCGAATACGTCTGGCACTACCAGACCACCCCTGGCGAAACCTGGGACTTCACGGCCACCCAGCATATTATGCTGGCCGACCTGGAAATCGCCGGCAAGCTGCGCAAGGTGCTGATGCAGGCACCGAAAAACGGCTTTTTTTATGTGCTTGACCGCACTAATGGCGAGTTGATCTCGGCGGAGAAATACACCACCGTCACCTGGGCGGAACGAGTCAACATGGCCACGGGCAGACCGGTGGAAACGGACGGCGCGCGCGTATTCGATGGCAAGAAACCGGTTATTCCCAGCATGGGTGGCGGCCATAACTGGCCACCCATGTCGTACAACCCGCAAACCGGCCTGGTGTACTTCCCAATGATGGTGTTTCCGTCCACCTATCTGGCGCCCACTCGAGACATCGATAAAAAACCCAACCAGGGTTACTGGCACCTGGGCTTCGACAATATGGGCATGGCTCCACCTCCGGCCTCGGTCAATGAGATCAACGCGCTGCTGGATGCGTCATACAGTGGGCAGCTATTGGCCTGGGACCCGGTCAAGCAGGAACAGGCTTGGGTTCAGCCTCCGCAGCGACCCACGATGGGGGGTACTCTGAGCACCGCTGGCCTGCTGGTGTTTCAGGGCGGCAAGAATGGCAACCTGACCGCGCACGACGCCGAGACCGGCGCTGAGCTGTGGTCGCACCATACTCAGACAGGAGCGATGGCAGCCCCCATCAGTTACGCGATTGATGGCGTGCAGTATGTGGCCATAGCGGTCGGCTTCGGCGGTGGCTTCGGTGCTCAGGGAGGTGCGCTTGCGCACCATTGGAAGATACCAAACCGCTCACGAGTACTGGTTTACAAGCTTGGCGGAACGCATGAATTACCGGAACCGGAAGATACGCTGGAAGAAATGCCAAAGCCGGCGGCCGTGACGGCGAGCGCGCAGACTGTCCAGCACGGACAGGTCATTTATCAGCGCCATTGCGCTTATTGCCACGGCGACGGCCTGCGCACGGGTGGCCTCACGCCGGACCTGCGTTATTCCAGCGAAGGTATACACAATATTTGGCAAGACATTGTTATCGATGGTGTATTGAGCCCGGTCGGTATGGTTGGCTTCAAAGAGTACATTTCAGCCGAAGACGCGGAAGCCGTCCGGCAATATGTGTTGTCGGAAGCGAACCGCGTCTACGCCGGGCAACAATAGTACAGAGGATACAATCATGCTCAACAAACTGAGCGCGCTGAGCGCCATCACGCTGGCCGGTATTTTGGCCAGCCAAGCACCGAGTGCCGAACCGCAGGGCAATAGCTTTTCCCCCTATTCAACCAGCGCTGATAACAAGCGCGTACTGTGGGGGGACACGCACTTGCACACTACCTTGTCGCTGGATGCGCGGGCTTTTGGTGTGCAGCTGGATCCCGAAGACGCCTACCGTTTTGCTCGTGGTGAGGAGATCACGTCCACCCACGGTTTGCGGGTCAAGCTGTCCCGGCCCTTGGACTTTCTGGTGGTCTCCGACCATTCCGACGCCATGGGTACCATGTCCGAAATAATCGCTGGCAATAAAGAGTTCATGGCAAACGACGTGGTGGCCGACTGGAATCGGCGCTTGAACAATGAAACCGGCGCTGCGGCTCTGAAAACCCGCATGGAAGTGATGACTGCACTGACCCTGGGTAACGCACCGGACATGCTGTTTGACCGTGGCTTCTTTGAATCAGTCTGGGGCGAATACATCGCCACGGCTGAAGCCTACAACGAGCCCGGCCGGTTCACCGCGATCATCGGTTATGAATGGACCTCCGGCCCGAATGGCAGCAACCTGCACCGCAACGTGCTGTACCGCGATGGCGCCGAGCAGGCCGGTCAGAAACTTCCGCACACGACGATAGAAAGCACAGACCCGCAACAGCTGTGGCAGTGGATGGCGGATTATGAGCAACAGACCGGTGGCAAAGTACTGGCGCTTGCGCACAATGGCAACATCAGCAACGGGCTCATGTTTCCGGAGACAAGCACGGAATTTGGTAAACCGATGACGGCGGCGTATGTGGAAGCGCGGGCCCGCTGGGAGCCCTTGTACGAGGTCACCCAGATCAAAGGGGATGGGGAAACCCACCCGCTGTTATCAAAAAACGATGAATTTGCCGACTATGAAACCTGGGACCGCGCCAATTTTGCCGGCACCAAGAAAACCAAGGAAATGATTCCGTTTGAATACGCCCGCGCCGCTCTGCGCCGCGGCTTGCAACTGGAACAGCAGTTTGGCACCAATCCCTACCAGTTCGGCATGGTCGGTTCCACTGACAGTCATACCGCCCTGGCCACTGGCGAGGAAGATAACTTCTTCGGCAAGATGAGCTACATGGAGCCTGCCGCAGGGCGTTGGTCAGGTGAACTGGGCAAAGTGGGTGACTTTATAACCCTGGGCTGGCAGATGGCCGCGTCCGGATACGCCGCTGTCTGGGCTGAAGAAAATACCCGCGAAGCCATCTTCGACGCAATGATGCGCAAGGAAACCTACGCAACCACCGGCCCGAGAATACTGGTGCGCTTTGCCGCCAACTACGCAGAACAACAGGTGCCAATGGGTGGCGAGCTGCACGGTACAGCCAAACAGCCCGCTCCGGTATTCTCGATCAGCGCGGCCAAAGACCCGATCGGCGCCAACCTGGACCGCATTCAGGTGGTCAAGGGTTGGCTGAATGCCGATGGCGACAGCGAGGAGAAAGTGTATGACGTGGTCTGGTCCGGAGACCGCAAAGCGAAGCGGAACGGTAAATTGCCCCCGGTAGGCAATACGGTAAACGTTGCCGACGCCAGCTACAGCAACACCATTGGAGCCGCTCAACTGCAAACCGACTGGCAGGACCCGGATTTCAATCCCGATCTATCAGCATTCTATTATGTGCGTGTCCTGGAAATTCCGACTCCGCGCTGGACAGCCTATGACGCCAAACGCTTCGGGGTTGCGATGAGTGACGAAGTACCGATGATCACCCAGGAGCGCGCTTACACATCCCCCATCTGGTATCACCCCGCTAAACAGGAATGATGCGCATGACTGGTCTGCGACCCAAGCACAAAGCAATTGGCGCAGGCCTACTGTGCGGACTGCTTTGCCTCGCCGCCATCGCCGACACAGAAACCCAACTGCTGTGGGGGGACACCCACCTGCACAGCAGCTATTCCTTTGATGCCTTTCTGTTTCAAAACCGTTCCGCCGACCCTGACACTGCATTTCGTTATGCCAGGGGCTTGCCTGTGGTACACCCCTTTCATCGCGCCCGCGTTCAAATTGAAACGCCGCTGGACTTTCTGGTGATATCCGACCATGCCGAACTCACCGCGGTGCCTAAACGCCTTTTTGAAGGTGATGAGCAGATGCTGGCGACCGATTTTGGCCGCCAGGCAATACAGCTGCTGAAGCAGGGAAAAGAAGCCGAGCTGTTTCATTCTTTGGTAGCAGGCGCGAACACCGGGGACGCAAGCGTGCTGGCGTCGCTAAACAGCGAGACAATACGGCAAAAGCCCTGGCGGGAAATTGCCGCCGCGGCTGATAACCATAATCAACCGGGCGTTTTCACCGCCTTGATCGGCTGGGAATGGTCATCAATTCCGAATGCCGCCAATCTGCATCGCGTGGTTTTCATGGACGGTGATGCAACCGCGGCAGCCAGCTTTCTGCCTTTCAGCATGCTCGACAGCATTCATCCGGAAGACCTGTGGGCCTGGCTGGCGACAACTGCCGATGATGTGGGTGCCAACTTTGTTGCGATCCCACACAACATGAATCTGTCAAAAGGCCGGATGTTCCCCTTACTGGACTCGTTCGATAAAGCGCTTTCCGCAGACTACGCTCGTCTGCGAAATAAATGGGAGCCGGTGGCCGAAGTCACACAGATCAAGGGCGATTCCGAGACCCATCCCCTACTGTCTCCCGAGGACGAATTCGCTGACTTTGAACGCTATCGCTTCTTGATCGATGCCCGCCCGGATACGGACAAAACCGCAACCGTAACGGCCGGCGACTACGCCCGCAGCGCGCTACTGCGTGGTCTGGAACTTGGCAACACCCTGGGTACAAACCCCTATCAGTTCGGTATGATCGGCTCGACGGATTCGCACACCAGCCTGGCATCCGCAGAAGAAAACAACTTTCAGGGCAAGATGGCTCTGGACTCGATCCCCGAACGCGGGCCCAAGACTCGCAGCGGTAACAGCGGCCCTACGGGTTGGGATTATTCGGCATCCGGGCTGGCCGCTGTGTGGGCGGAAAACAATAGCCGCGAAGCGATCGTTGCCGCGTTCCAGCGCAAAGAGGTGTATGCCAGCACGGGGCCACGGATTCAGGTGCGTCTGTTTGCCGGCTGGGAGTTCACAGCAGGCGACCTTGATGAAGCCAACCTTGCGGCCGTTGGCTACCGCAAGGGCGTACCAATGGGTGGCGAGCTGCTCAAAGCCAGCCACAACTCAGCACCCAGCTTTCTGATCGATGCGGCTCGTGACCCGAAAGGCGCCAACCTCGACCGCATTCAGATCGTTAAAGGCTGGCTCGACAGTGACGGTCAGGCCAGGGAAAAAATATTCAACGTGGCGGCCTCCGATGACCGTAAACCTGACCGGCACGGCAAGCTGCCAGCGGTAGGCAACAGTGTTGATCTGGCCAGCGCTGAATACAGCAACTCCATTGGCAGCGCCCACCTGCAGACTGTATGGACCGACCCGGAGTTTAACCCGGAGCAGGCCGCTTTTTACTACGCCAGAGTGCTGCAAATACCCACTCCCAGGCATTCGCTTTACGACAGTATTGCACTGCAGCAAGCGCATCCTGAGGGAATACCCTCCACTATTCAGGAACGCGCGTACACCTCACCGGTGTGGTATAAGCCATAGCGGTTAGCAAGAAGCCACTGGCGACCTTACCGGACGTTCACACGCCACTGCCCTGCCATCTCGACACTTTGTGTATGCTTGCGGCCTGAACAGTCGCATAGGAAACCAGAAATGCCTGTCATATGGACATTAGCCCGAGTGGTCACCATCCTTTTTCTTTTGCTACCTGTCACGAACACGACACTCGCCTTCGAGCGCACCGAGCAACGCGAACCCTGCGCTGATTACGATCCATTGCGCCAACCAATGTTTGGCGACCTGCATGTACACACGCGCTATTCGTTCGACTCTTATGTGTCAAGTCAACGCAATGACCCCTGGGGCGCCTATCGTTATGCCAAAGGCGAGCCGATTACCATTCCTGACGAGGACGGCAAGCAAACGGTGATTGCGCAAATTCAGCGGCCGCTGGATTTTACTGCGGTGACCGACCACTCGGAATTACTTGGCCCAATGAATGTTTGCACTGAAGATTCCAGCAAACTCGGCTATTGGTGGCCACATTGCATCATGAGCCGGTCCGATATCTATATTGTTCAGTTGTTGGCGGCCAACTGGTGGGCCAGCCGTGCGGTCACCACACCGGGTGGCGATCAGAGCTTTGCCTGCACCCTGTCAGACTGTGATGCCGGACATACCGATTACTGGCAAAAAATCCAACAGGCGGCCGAGGACCATTATGACCGCAGCTCGGCCTGTGAATTCACAACCTTCGTGGGATACGAATACACCGATGCGCCCGAACACAAAAACATGCACCGGAACGTGATTTTTCGCAATGAAAAGGTAACCGAGAAAGCGATATCCACCTACGACACCGGCTCGTACAACTTCCCTGAACTGTGGGTAAAGCTACGCGAGCAATGCATAGAAGCAGGTACCGGCTGCGATGTGCTGGCGATCCCGCACAACCCCAACCTCGCGGGCGGCCTGATGTTTCGCGATCCGGAGAGCGCGCTTGAGGCACAAAACCGACTGTTTTTTGAGCCTGTGATTGAACTGACCCAGCACAAGGCCAGCTCGGAATGCCGCTTTGACCGGTTACGCGGAATTGGCGTGGATACCGAAGATGAGCTGTGCGACTTTGAGCAAGCCTTCGCTGACAACCTGAGTATGCTGGGCACATTGCACGGCGAAGTCGCGACCGATCGGGCAGCACCGGTCGCCATCGAAGACTTTGCCCGGCGAAATATGGCGCGCAATGCACTCAAGGACGGCTTGGCTCTGGAAAAGCAAACCGGCGTTAACCCTTTTCAATTCGGCTTTATCGGTTCCACCGACACGCACACCGCGACTCCCGGAGGAGCCGAGGAAGACAATTATAAAGGCCACTTAGGGCGGCGTGACTCCGGCTACCGCAACGTGCAGGACCACTTTTTCGACAACCCCGGCGGCCATGCCGTGGTCTGGGCTGAAGAAAACTCCCGCGATGCAATCTTTGCCGGCATGCGGCGCAAGGAAACTTACGCCACCAGCGGCACCCGGCCGATCGTACGCTTTTTTGCCGCCAGCAAATTTGACAAGGACCTGTGCGAAGCGCCCGACCGGGTAGCCCAGGCGTACCAAACAGGCGTACCCATGGGTGGCAAGCTTGAAATCAACGGCGACGAGCAAGGCCCACAATTTCTGGTGTCCGCTAGCAAAGACCCGGGAATTGCCGGCCACCCCGGCACCGACCTGCAACGAATTCAGATCATCAAAGGCTGGGTTGACGGCAACGGCCAACCCCAGGAACAGGTGTTTGATGTGGCCGGCAACCCCGACAATGGCGCCTGGGTGAACCAGAGCAGTTGCCAGCCAACCGGCCGGGGGGCCAGCGAACTGTGCGCCGTCTGGCAGGATAACAATTATACCGAGGGACAAAACGCTTTCTATTACGCTCGCGTGGTTGAAAACCCCAGCTGCCGCTGGAGCACCTGGCAATGCAAAGCCGCCGGCGTAGACCCTTTCTCAAGCCAATGTCAGGTACAGGCTGACGCTGCAACTGCAGATGCTCAGGAACGCGGAGCAAAGGGTGATGTATACGGCAAATGTTGCCTTAACCCGGATGAGCAACCATTTTACTCGCCAGTCATCCAGGAGCGAGCCTGGACCTCACCCATCTGGGTAAGCACCAGCGGCAGCCCGTAGCCCGGTAATTTGGTAGCATATCGACTGTCAAACGAATAAACGCCGCGATATCGCAAGTACCCAGGAGAGTGTCTGGCCATGTTCAAAAAATACCAGGGGCTGTTAGCGTCGATTCTTTTTGTGCTTTTTAGCGTCGGGTTCGATGCAGCGCATGCCCAAACCCTGAGCGCGCCGGCCGCGGCCGCGGCCGGTGGTGACATCAAGGTGGCAATCAGCGGTACTTTCGATAGCCAGGATTTTGTCACCATTGTTGCACCGGACAAACCCGAGGGCGGTTATGACCATTACGTGTATGCCCGCCAGGCGGAACTGGAGTTGACGGTACCGGATAACCCGGGCCGCTACGAAATTCGTCTGCTGGATGGTGACGGCAACTACCCCACCCTGCACAAGCTGCCGCTTACCGTGAATCCGGTGAGTGCCAGCGTGCAGGCACCTGAGTCGGTTGCCATGGGCGCAAACTTTGACGTGCATTGGGAAGGACCGGGCCACAAGCAGGACTTCATCACCATTGTTGCCGCCGACGCAGCGGAACGTGAATACGGCATGTACCGGAACACCCGGCGTGGCAACCCGGTGCAGCTGACCGCGCCGACCACTCCGGGCCAGTATCAAGTCCGTTACCTGACCGGCGGCAGCTATCGCACCATTGGACGAACCGATATTGAAGTCACCGCGACCGACGCCGCAGTGAGTTTCACGCCGTCGGCCACGATTGGCAGTGTGCTTGCTGTTAATTGGGAAGGCCCGGGTAACCCGCAGGACTTTATCACCGTGGTTGAGCAGGGAGCAGAGCGCAACGCCTATACCAACTACAAATACACCCGAACCGGCAATCCGGTTGAGCTGCTGCTCCCCGAAATAGCCGGTGACTACGAGATTCGTTACCTGATCAACGCGACTGGCGGCGGTTATCATATTCTCGCCAGCGAGCCACTGCAGATTGTTGATACAGCGGCCAGTGTCAGCGGGCCGGCCGAAGCAATGGCCGGCAGTATCATCACCGTGTCCTGGACCGGACCCAACAATCATCAGGACTATATAACCGCCGTTCCAGAGGGCGCGGATAACCGTGATTATGAGCATTTCGTGTATGCCCGCACTGGAAGCAGTGGCCAACTGCAGTTGTCCGAAACCGCTGGCGCCTATGAGCTGCGCTACCTGACCGGCCGTGAGCGCCGGGTGCTTGCACGCACACCACTGACTGTTCTACCCGCCAGTGCAAGCTTGAAGGCACCTGACACCGTCGAAGCCGGGCAGGTGTTTCAGGTGATCTGGGAAGGCCCCGGCAATCAAACGGATTATATTGCCGTAACGCCTCCCGGAAATCCAAAGGACAGCCGAAGCTACGGCTACACCCGACGCGGTAACCCGGTGCTGATAGAGGCGCCTGAGGAGCAGGGTGAGTATGAGCTGCATTATCTGACCGGGCTGAAGCGACATACCCTGGCCAGTCAGACATTGACTGTAACGCCATCCCGCCAACCCGGCACGCTGCGGGTGGTTTCAAGCAAGGCCAGCACGCCCGACAGCGCCTTCGGTGCCGTCGAGCTGATTCTCGACGCCTCCGGCAGCATGTTGCAGCGACTTGATGGCGAACGCCGGATAAACATCGCCAAACAAACACTGAAGCGCCTGGTTAACGAGCTATTACCCGCCAATACCGCTTATGCGCTGCGGGTTTTCGGGCACCGGCAACCGGATGCCTGCGATACCGAACTGGTGCAGGCGCTGGGCCCCTTGAACCGCAGTACGGCCAGCGCGGTGATCGATGGCATCCAGGCCAAAAATCTCGCCCGCACACCAATTGCCGATTCACTGGCGAGAGTCAGTCAGGACCTGGCCGGTGTGGCCAGAGAAGCGTTGGTGATTCTGGTAACAGATGGCGAGGAAACCTGCGATGGAGACCCGACAGCAAGCATTGCTGCACTTCGAAACTCCGGGTTTGCGGTTCGCATCAACATCATCGGCTTCGCGATAGATGAATACGCACTGAAGCAGGAGTTCGCCCGCTGGGCGGAGCTGGGAGGCGGCGCCTATTTTGATGCGACTGACGCCGACGCCCTGAGTCAGGCAATGCAGCAATCCTTACAGACAACCTTCAGTGTCTACGACGCCGGCGCACAAAACGTGGCCAGCGGAACCGTGAATGGTCCGGCCATTACTCTGCCTCCCGGTGATTACCAGGTATCGATTGGTGAACGACGCTATCCGCTGACAATCATCCCTAACGAGGACGCCACGCTAACGAAATAGTCAGCACGTGTCGAACAATGATTTTTCCGTCAGACCGCTGCTGCTCCTGGAGTATATCCTTGCTGCAACAGGTCGGTAATTTTCTCTGCACTGATTGGCTTGCTCATCAGAAACCCCTGACCATAATGGCAACCCCATTCACCGAGCATTTGCCACTGCGCTTCAGTCTCAACACCCTCTGCCACAATGGACAGACCAAGAGTTAAGCCCAGTCCGATGATGCAAACAATAAGTCCAGGATCATAATCATTTTCACAAAGTGAACTAACAAAGGATCGATCGATTTTAAGCACATCCAGCGGCAGCGTTCGCAAATATGATAGCGACGAAAAGCCGGTACCAAAATCATCCAGCGCTATCTTAAAACCAGCGCGGCTCAATTCGCTGAGCACGCGGGTTGCCTGCTGGGCATCTTCCATCAAACACGATTCGGTGATTTCCAGTTCGATATTCTCACAGGCAACCTGCTGGGCATTGCAGATGCTTACTAACTGATTCAATGTGCCGGGATCATTCAGCTGATAAGCAGAGATATTAATGGCCATGGGAATGTCTCCAAAACCATCGTCGCGCCAGGAAGCGTGGGTGCGTATTGCCTCATCGATAACCCAGGCACCAATTGTGTTGATCAGACCGTTGCGCTCTGCAATCGGTATGAAAACATCCGGACTAACCCAATTACTGTGGTTCTGATGCCATCGCAGCAATGCTTCAACCCCGGCGATGGCCCCTGTGGCTAACGAGTATTTGGGTTGAAACAGTAGTTTGAGTTCCTGATTACTGATCGCGTCATAAAGGTCCGCTTCCAGGCGCAAGGCATCCCTCGCGGCGCGGATTTTTTGTTGAGTGCGATCCATTCCCTGCGGCGCTTCATAGCTGTGCTGGGGCTCATCGGCCGCGATCGAGGCCGAGGTCAGCAGATCATCAGGGCTTAAACCGTCTTGCGGCCAGATTGCCATGCCAACCGCGGCCTTAAATGGCACCGCACGACCATCCAGAATAATGGGGCGTTGGAGAGCCTGACAAACCCGCTGCCGGATACGTCCCAGCTGGCGCTGATCCGCTATCTCGCTCAGCAAAACCACCAGCTCAGCTCCACCAATGCGCGCCACCCGATCGTCGTCCGCGCCAGCAAATTGCAATACCCGGTCGGTCGCTCTTAACTCCTGTAGTACACGCTCGCGCACCTGCTCTAACAATTTCTGGCCGGTCATAAACCCAAGGGTTTTGCAAACTGCGGAGTAATCATCCAGCCGTACGAACAGAATTGAACCGCTGGCAAGACTGTTCATGGTTTCGCCCAAGCGAGTCAGCTGTTGCAGATTTGCTTCCGGCGACGACAGCTGGATATCCCGCTGCCTACTGGTTCGCTCAGCAAGGCGGTGCCAGGTCAGATGCAATTGATAGGCCTGCCGTTCACCGTTGGACCGCACTGTGATCGTGCAACCGATGCGAATATCCGGTTTAAGCGCCAGCCGTACGTCCCCGCACATTCCCTGGCCGGTTTTCAGTGCTGCCTGAATCAGCGATTCCATAGCAGCCCGATCGTCCGGATAAATGCTTGGCAAAAGTGTCCGCCAGTGAACAAACCCGTAAAAGCTCTGCTGATCCTTGGCCGGTATTTCCAGCAGGCGCAATAATGGTGGCGCTATAGCGCAGGATTCAGTGGCGATGTCGATGGTGCAGGAGCTGCTGTCCACTGCTCGTAGTGCCGTATTGCTATCGCGCAGCGCACTTTCCAGAACACCGGCTTTGCGGCCGGTCAGCGCCATCAGGAAGACTTGCCGGGCGAACACCTCCCAGTCCGTCGGTGGTTCAGCAAAATACACGATGCTGCATTCCTGAACACGCTGTGGGTCTACCTGTTCGGCTGGCGTGACCAATATTGTGTACACTCTTCCGTCCGGATTCGCGTGTTCAAGACCAGCGCACAGATTCAAAATGCCGTCGTCTACCTCGGCAGTACACAGTGCGATGAGATCGGGGCGTTTTAAGCGTACTGCTGAGAATGCAAGCTTGGCGTCCGTGTATACCTCAACCTGACATAAGCTGGCATCAAGCGCAGCGCTGGCTTCGTCCGACTCAGCGTAACCGGCGAAATCAAGCACTAAAACCGACGGCTGTTCATTCATGGCAGGCGTCAGGCAGCCGGCAGGGTTTTACCATTGGGCAATAAATCGGCGGGCGGCATAGTACCTTTGGATGCCAGGGCAAAGCGAGAACATTGCTCATGCCGGCTCGAATGGCAATAGCTCGTCTTGAATACGTTCAGGCCAAACTCATTCTTGAATTTGGGGTACATGGGGCATCGGCTGGCAAAACGACAGTGCTGGCTCTCATCCATAAGTCACGCTTTCCATTATCCCTGTTGACGCTGTATCCAGAATCAGCCTGTTGCATGGAGATATTTGCAGGCCGTCTCTACTAAGCCTAGTTGATATTGCTCAAACTGCGAGCGTCACAGCGCGGAGACTGGCAGGGTTTTACAGCGCACGAATAAACGCGGCAAATTCAGCGGTCGCGCTTTCCTGCGGCAGATGACACTCCAGATCAGCAAGCTTAGCCAGTAGGTTGCTGGCATGTTCACCCGCCACCAGCGAGCCAGACTCGCGGACTTCAGCAATCCGCAGTGCGTTGGCGCCTGCAATGATGCATTGTCCGGTCAACGTGCATGACTCAGCGAGCAGAGCCGTCGCTAATTCCGCGACCGGCTCCGGGGTAAAACGCGCTGCCTGCTGTTCGGGGAACCACGGCGCGGTCAATGGGGTCATGGCGTAAGGCGCGAGCGCATTAATCAGCAGGCCATGTGAGCGCCCTTCGATGGCCAGACTGCGCATCAGGCCCAGCAGAGCCGCCTTGGACGCGGCGTATGCAGCCTGTCCGTGGTTTCCATACAGACCAGCGGTGGAGGTGGATACCAGAAGTCGGCCATAGCCACGACTGCGCAGCAGCGGCCAGGCAGCGTGCAGCAAACGCGCAGTCCCGTGAAAATTGATCGCAAAAATTTCGTCAAAATCCGACCATGCCTGCTTATGAAAGGTCTGCGGGCGGTCCACTCCGGCATTGGCCAGCACGATATCCAGTTGCCCAAAGTGCTCCATGGCCTCGGCAACCATCTGCTCACCACTTGCCGGGTCTTCCACGCTGCAATAGCTGGCCTGGGCCTGACCACCTCTCTGCTGAATCTCAGCAACCACAGCGTCCGCGCTGCTGGGCTGGCCAGCGTGCGAACGATTATTCACCAGCACGCTCGCACCCGCTGCAGCCAATTGCAGGGCATACGCCCGCCCCAGGCCTTTACCAGCACCGGTCACTATAGCAACGCGTCCGGTCAAACTCTGGGGGCGTTGAGGGGATGTATGGCCAGTCATTGTGTGTTACCTTAGTTACTTGCATAAAGAAACATAATAAGGGAGTGTACCACGCATGCCGTTCAACGAACTTCTCCCGGTACTGACCACAACCGCCGGTGCCGCTCTGCTGCTGGTTCTGGCCCTGTGGCTGATCAGCATCCCGCTGCGTGATGTCAGCATCATCGACATGGCGTTCTCCGCCATCATATTCGGGCTGGTGTTTGTTGCCTGGCGCAGTGCCGGGCAACCCGAAGGCGCGCCGTTGTTAAGTCTGATACTGATCGCTGTCTGGGCATTACGCATGACCGTTTACCTGGTGCACCGTAACTGGGGGCACGGCGAAGACCCGCGTTATACCCGCCTGCGGAGCTGGGTAGCTGAGGGCCTGCCTTTTTACCTGCTGAGTCTGCGTCAGGTGTTTCTGTTGCAGGGCGTGGTTATCTGGGTATTAACCCTGCCGCAACAGATTGCCGCTGTTACCGGTGGCCCAATTGGCGCGCTGGCGATCGCCGGAGCGCTGGTTTGGTTGCTCGGCTTCGTCTTCGAAACACTGGGGGACTATCAACTGAGCCGTTTCAAGGCCAACCCGGCCAACAAGGGCAAGGTCCTGGACAGCGGCCTGTGGCGGTATACCCGCCACCCCAATTACTTTGGTGAGCTCACCCAGTGGTGGGGGCTGTTTTTGATCGCGCTGGCATCACCCTGGGCCTGGCTGGGCGTGATCGGCCCGCTGGTTTACAGCTGGCTGGTCATCAAGGTGACCGGTCAGGCGACTCTGGACAAAAAGCTAACCCGGGAGAAACCGGAGTATGCGGATTATGTACGACGCACCAGTGGTTTGATTCCGCGGCCGCCCCACCCTTAAAGGCCTGGGTATGAGGCCGACGACCGGACTAAATTGCCTTGTAAGACTATGGCTCGCCTGGCCGCCCTTCGCCGGCTCGCTGCGCTCACTCCATCAAACGCGACGAATCAGCATGGCCGTACCGGTACCCGCGGCGCCACTGGCCGCAACAAGGCCGCTGCCCAGATTCTGGCGCTCCAGCTCATCGAGCAAGGTGCCCAGCATAATGGCCCCGGTCGCACCCATGGGGTGGCCGAGCGCGATGACGCCACCGTTGACGTTCAGCTTGTCGGCGTGAATGTTCAGTTCGCGCATGCACTTGATTGAGGTTGCGGCGAAGGCTTCGTGCACTTCAAACAGGTCAACATCGGCGCTGTTCATGCCCTGCTGCTCCAGCAGGCGCTGTGCTGCCAGCACACAACCGGAGATCACTTCCAGTGGGTCTTCACAAATACTGGTGGCCGATACGATCTCGACGCGCGGCGCGATACCCAGCTGCTCGCCAAGCGCCGCGTCGCCCACCAGGATCAACGCCGCCGCATCCGCCATTGCCGGCGAGTTCCCTGCCGTGTGCACATGCTGAATGCTGCTGAGCTGCTGATGCGTAGCAAGTTGCAGCTGGTCCGCGCCTTGCTTACCAAGTTCAGCAAACACCGGCTCCATGGCGGCCAGACTGTCAAGAGTAGTATCCGCGCGAATGCACTCGTCTTCGCTGACGGTGATGTCCTTAACCGGGTTTTGCACGGGGATAATGGACTTGTAACGACCTTCGGCCCTCGCGGCGGCGGCGCGCTGCTGGCTCTGATAGGCAATCTGGTCAACTTCCTCGCGGCTTATCTCGCCAAGGCTCGCCACCAGGTCAGCGCCGCTGCCCATCATTAGCATGCGGCATTGGGCGATCAGCGCCGGGTCAGAAAAAATGGCGGCCTTATCAGACATCATTGGCACGCGCGACATCATTTCAACGCCGCCGGCCAACACAGCACGTGCCTGCCCGGCCTGTACTTTCAGGCCGGCAAAGTTCAGCGCATCCAACCCGGAAGAACAATAGCGGTTGATGGTGATGCCCGGGATATGGTCGGGCCAGCCAGCGTACAGCAGCGATGCTTTGGCAACGTTACCCGCCTGTTCACCACTTTGGGTGACACAACCCAGCACAACGTCTTCAATCTGTGCCGGATCGAGACCATTCCGTTGCTGCAGTGCTTCATACAGAGTTGCCAGCAATTGCAGCGGTGTTAGATCGGCCAGGCCGCCACTGGCTTTGGCGCGCCCACGCGGTGTTCGAATGGCATCATAAATATAGGCTGTAGTCATGTTCGCTCCGCGACGGCGTCCTGTAACACAAAGCGCTGCACCTTACCCAGTGGGTTGCGAGGCAGCGCATCGAAGAATTCCAATCGTTCCGGCAGTTTGAATTTGGCAAGACCGCGCGCCAGCAGAAACTCATTGATTTCTTCCAGGCGCGGTTTTTCATCGCCTTCGGCAACCACCAGACAGGCGCAGATTTTTTCACCCAGCCGCTCGTCCTCATAGGCACACACGGCCGCCTCCACGCTCTGTGGGAAACCTTCCAGTAACACATCGATGTCACTGGGTGAAATTTTCATACCACCGCGATTGATGATGTCTTTACAGCGCCCGGCTATGCGGTAGTAATGCGGCGGTTCACCGCAGATTTCCACGAGGTCACCGGTGCGGAAAAACCCGTCTTCGGTGAACACATCGCTGTTATCGGTGTCCAGATAGCCATCAAACACTGTGGCACCGGCAATCAGCAACTCGCCGGCTTGTCCTGGTTCACGAATCTCCGCGCCATTTGCCGTATCCACCACCTTGGTCTGCAAGGTTCGCGACGCATTGCCCTGCCAGTCACCCACACCGCTGCCCAGACGCGGAAACATACTGGCGCGAACCTCGGGCTCAGAGGCAACAGCGGGCGTGGAGAACAGGCTGATGCCTTCGTTGGAACCATAAAAATTGACGATCTGTTTGCCGTACTGGTTATCAAACACATCGATCATGCTGGGCGATAATGGTGCAGAACCCGAACCAACGGCGCGCAGCGCAGAAAAATCAAACTGCTCCCACATGTCGCGGCTCTTTGCTAACTGGTTCAACAATGGAGGCGGAGCGATGGTGAAATTGATACCTTCCTGCTGAATTTGCTGCAAAAACAGCGGCGGATTCAAAGGATGGTGCAGAAATATTGACAGGCCAAACAGCATACTTGGAAACAAAAAGCCGCCGAGGGCCGCCATGTTGACCAACGGAAACGGGTTCAGCAAGCGTTCGCCCGGCTGGTAACCACCGGCCTCCGACGTGTTGCGCCCGGTGGAGAACCACATTGCGTGCGAACGCGGCACGCCTTTTGGGGTGCCGGTGGTACCAGACGTCCAGCAGATGGTCACGGTAGAAAACGGGTCATCACTGAAACTGCCACGATGTGATTCAAGAGCCTGCGTCGATTGCTCGTCCTGATCAGTCGACAGCGTCAACGCAAACGCCGAGTCGGGCAGCGGATCACCAAAACCCATTAAGCGGGTTTTGCCGTGGCCGCTGAGCATCGACTCCGCCGCCTGCGCCAAAGGCTGATCCTTGAAATGATCAATGGTCACGAATGCCGCTGGCTCTAACTTGTTCAGTATGTGCTGCAGTTCGTGCTCGCCGTATTGCACCGGTACCGGCGATATAATTGCTCCGAGCTTGCTGACGGCATAGTACAGCACCAGCAACTCGGTGATATTGGGCAGCTGTGCCAAAACCACGTCATCGCGACCCACGCCACCGGCCAGTAACTGCGCCGCCAGGTGGTCACTGGCCCGATCCAGTTCAGCAAAACTCAGACGATACGGTGCAGCACCGCACAGCTCAGCACGATCCGGCTGGTCGGCAACAGCGATGGCTTCCGGGGTTTGACTGGCCCAGTGCGCCAGTTGGCCATGCAGCGTGTGCTCCGTCCACCAGCCTTTCTCGGTGTAGTCGCGGATACGCTCTTCAGAAGACGTTCTCATGCCGGTTCGCCCCCCATTGGCGCTTACAAATTCACTTGGTCGCGATTTGCTCCGGCTTCATCCAGCAGGCGTGAAAGCCAGGTGGAATGCGATGAGGCATTTTCACCCGTGCAATCGGCCCGGGGCTCATGTTCTGCGCATCGAATATCTGCAGCTCCTGCTTAGCGGTGGAATCGTTCCAGACAAAGGCCACCACATAGCCATGATCTTCGCTGCGCGCATTGTCGGCCGGTGCAAACCAGGGCTCACTATACCAACAACAATCGTGGCCGTCAGTCCATTCACCCACCCGCTCACCGGTGTCGGTGTTGTATTTGTTCAGGCCGGTCCAGCGCAAAGTGTCCGGATCATGATCAACCAGGTACCCCCATTGGGTGTAGCGCCCGGTCAGTGCACTGTTGTAGCCGGGAAACTCGATATTGTAGTCGGCGTCCAGGCACTCTTCCTTGCAGGCGCCGGTTTTCAAATTCATGCGGTAACGCCACAGTCTGGCGTCCATGCCCAGGTGCCCGATTACATGCGCAGTACGCTGCTCATCGATGCTACCGTCCGGCTTGCGCTGTGGCATGAACCGGCAGGCCACCATGACCACTTCATCGCCCTCTTCCCAGGCGTTTACCACGTGGTACAAAAAGCACGGCGTGAAATCAAACCAGCGAATGGTATCGGCCGCACCATGGCGGGGTATAACCCCAAAGCGGGTGGGAATCTTGGAGTCAAACAAGATCTTGTGCCGGCCAGCCGCATAGGCTGCCTCGTCATGAAACACCGGCAAGTCGTGCAGAATGGAATAGTTCTCAGTAATCGCCATATCGTGTGGCAGACGATTGCCGCGCAACTCGATGGGCACGTGGTGTACCAGCTCACCCTGCGCATTGGCCACGCCATAGGTCATGTGCGGGTGTTCGTGGAAGTAATCGAAAAACATCAGCTCGCCGCTGAATTCATCAACCTTCGGGTGGGCCGACACACCAAAGCCGGGCTTCTGGACGAAATTGTCCGCCGCGCGCACGGTTTCCAGAGTGATGGGGTCCAGTAAATAGGGAGTGCCCGCCAAATACCAGGTTGCCAACGCATAGCCGCCGTAACCAATGATGTCGGTATTGGCATTGTCCTTGATTGGACGGTCCGCGCGGCCTTTCAGGGTTTCCCGCACACCCCAGTATTCAGCCTTACCGCTTTGATCTTCTTCCTGCCAGGCGGCCGTTCGTACCCATTTATTACGAACCACAACGCGGCCGCGGTCAAAATGGGCCGCATGCACCATACCGTCGCCATCAAATGGGTGGTAAATGCCGTTCGGTTCAAAACGCGGGTTGGGGCCATTGCGCAAGTACACGCCATTCAGATCGGCCGGAATCTCGCCATCGACCGGCAAACTCTCGTGGACCTCTTCGTCAAACAGGGGAGCAAAGGCACCGGTAACGAAAGGGCCATGTTCGAATCCAAACGGTGCGTCCGGGTTTTCAAATGCTGCGCCCATGAGCAGACCTCCAAGCTAAATTTTAGTCACCATCCAAATACTACTAGCGTTGGTCTGATAATGCAAGTTAGTTGGCTGCACCATTGGTCGCCGGCTCGTTGACCGAAAAGTCCACCTCGTGAGCCAGCAGTAATTCGCCGCAAGCGCCGCAGCGCACCTCGCCAACCAATTCTCCACCGCAGTCATGGCTGGCGATGACCGGTTTACCTTTCCCTTCCGGGTCGCACCACTGGTCGCCCCATTGTTGAATGGCAATGAACCAGGGAAACAGGGCTTCTCCTTTATCAGTCAGATGATATTCGTAACGCAGCGGTTTGTGCTGGTAGGCCTGTTGCCGAAACACCCCCTCGTTCACCAGGAACTTGAGCCGGTCGCTGAGAATATTGGTGGCAACCGGCAGTTCGCGATGAAACTCATCAAAACGGTGCAGACGGTGAAACGCCAGTGCAATCAGGTTGGCGGTCCAGCGGTCGCCCGTTACATGGATCAGGTTCTTGTATACCGCGCGTGCCGCCGGGGCTTCATGTACGGCGATGGACGAGCGACGGCGAACTTTTTTGTCGCGCTCATCCATGGTTGCACCCGGGCCGGGACGATAGCTGACATCCGCGGCAACCACTTCACGATCACACTGCCGGCAGCGCATTTCCGGGTTAAACGCCTTGCCGCAGTTTCGATGCTGCAATACCACGTAATCAAGTTCCGGGGTGCTGAAAAAGCGCCGCTCCCAGGCCAGCGCCATCAATGCCGAGTCATATAGGGCAATTGATTTACGCGTCAGGTGGTAGTGCATTCGCCGGCCGCCCTCTTTGTCGGCGGTTTTGCGCAGACAGCCCACCTCCTGCAGCCAGTTCAGGCGATTGGTCAGCACACCGCGTGACACGCCGGTAGCGGCCAGCATTTCACTGAAGGAATTGATGCCCCAGAACACTTCCTGAATAATCAGCAGGCACCATTTGTCGCCGATTTCATCCAGGGCACGATTGATGGAACTGGCGCGGGTCGTAAGCTTGCTCATTGCGGGCCTTTTGTACAAGCGTTGAATTGTGCCTGTAATAGAAATAACTGCAAGCACTCAGGGAATTCCGAGCGCGGGCGTGACGATTTTTTGCACACAGAAACGGAGTTCCAGGCACCGGGAATTCCGCCATTTTCAAAGCTTCTATCAAGCCAATTCATCAACTTGCTTAACAAGACTTTTCGCGTTAGCATTGCCCATGGTCAGTGAGCGTGGATTAGCCATCGCTCACAACCGGCAATAACAGACAGATAAGTAACCGGCCACGGTGAGGAAAAACCATGAAGCAGAAAAAGCATCAGACTGTTGCATTACGTACCGCAATGATAGCGGCGAGCATGTTGTCAGTCAGCAGCGCGACCCAGGTAAACGCCCAGGCGGCAATGCTGGAAGAGATAATCGTGACCGCTGAGCGGCGCGCGGAATCCTTACAACAAACGCCCATGTCAGTCACCGCCTTCACCGGCGACATGGTGAGCCAGGGTGGGATTACCAGCATGGAAGACATCGCCGTGCAAACACCGAACTTCAAGATGACCTCGTTCAATATCACCGAGCCGCAACTTTATTTGCGGGGCATCGGTACCACTAATGATTCCGCGGGCTCGGATCCCGCCGTGGCGGTATTTATCGATGACGTCTACATCGGCCGGCCGAGCGGAACATCGACCGATCTGTACGATCTCGAACGAATTGAAGTGTTGCGCGGCCCGCAAGGCACGCTGTACGGGCGCAACTCAGCGGGCGGTGCGGTAAACATCTTCACCAAAAAACCGCAGCAGGAGTTCGAGGCCAAAACCGGGGTGACGGTTGGCAATGAAGCCCTTCTGAATTTCCGTGGCTACATCAATGGCCCAATCGCCGACACGGTGGCCGGCAAGCTGACGGTTAACTTTCGCAAACGCGACGGTTTTGCCGAAAACGTAACCACCGGGCAGGACCTGGAAGACGACGACACCAAGAGCGTGCGCGGCCAGTTGCTGTTCACCCCATCGGATGCGGTGGAGGTGTTACTCGGTTTTGATTACACGGATATCGATACCAGCGGCAGTAACCGTTTCCTGACAAATTTTGATATCGACCCGTTCCCAGAGGTGTTTACCGCACCGATGATTGCTGCCAACGAAGTATTTGGTAACGACCCACGCAAATCCAGCCACGACGAAATCCAGACTTCTGAAAAGGAACTGATGGGGCTGTTGCTGCGAGTGGACTTCGACATGGAATGGGCCACGCTTACCTCGATCACTGCGTATCGGGAAAGCGAATCTGAGTGGTTTCAGGCGCTGGTACCGGTGCTGTCCAATGAGGACGGTGGAACCGGCCTGTTCGAGGTTGACGATGGCGCGATGCAGGAAGCTGACCAGATTTCCCAGGAAATCCGCCTGGCGGCAGAGTCTGACCGTTTGAAGTGGGTTGCTGGCCTGTATTACTACAAGGAAGATGTCGACAAGGACGAGCGCTTCATCACCTACTGGGACCCGATCAGCCCGGGGGTTACCAGCTTAACCAGCCCGGGGGATGTCAGCTTCATTCAGGCCGCATCCACCACCAGCATCGCGGCCTTCGGCCAGTTCACCTGGAACTTTACCGATGCATTGGCGCTAACACTGGGTGCCCGCTACACCGAGGATGAAAAAGACATCGACAACGCCGCGGTCACCAACATCGCACCAACCGCGGCCGGCTTTACCGGTATCCCACTGGTAGGCCCTCCCTATTCTGTCTCAGCGTCGGAAACCTGGGATGAGGTGACCTTTCGGGCAACCGTTGACTGGAACATAAGCGACAACCATATGATTTATGCGACTTACTCGGAAGGCTTCAAGAGTGGTGCTTTCAACGGCTCGCAGTCCAGTGCGGTCGTTGCGGCCGTGCCAATTCTGCCGGAGCTTGCAACCAACTACGAGATTGGCGCCAGAACTCAATGGTTAGACGACCGGATCCGCTTCAACATCACTTATTTTGATCTTGAATATGATGATCTGCAGACCTGGAGCCTGATCGACTTCGTGTTGATCGCTGATAACGCCTCGGCCGAAGTCACCGGCATTGAAACGGATTTTGCATTCGCGATTACCGAAAACTTCAGCCTCAGTGGAAATTTTGCCACCATGGACGGGGAATTCGTGGAAGGCGCCAATGCCGGCAATGACATGCCCCGCGCACCCGATCAAACCTGGTCACTGTCTGCAAATTTGTCGGTACCTCTTAATGGGGGTGCTATGCTGGGCTTTGGCGCCACCGCGTCGTTTACCGACGAGTATCACTTCGAGTTGAGCAATGACCCGCGCGGCCTGGAAGGTGATGTCACCATCGTTGACGCTTCCGCCAAATACACAGGCGCAAGTGAAAACTGGGACGTCACGCTGTGGGGTAAAAACCTCAGCGATGAGCTGTACTCTGTGCACCACATCAATGGCAGCCTGGGTGGCGCAACCCGCATTTATGCGCCACCTCGAACCTATGGCCTGAGCTTCAACTACTACTGGAACTGAGTTGGGCCAGACTAGCAGTGACCATCCGCAAATCCCCGCGCTGCAGCGCGGGGATTTGCTGTTGCAACAGGATAAAGACAGCTATCAGAAACCGGCAGCGGCCAACATCGAAAACTTCATAGGGACCGCGCGCGTACCCATCGGGCTGGCCGGGCCGGTCAGCGTGCAAGGAGAATACGCCGAAGGGGAATATTACATCCCCATGGCAACCACGGAAGGCACGCTGGTTGCTTCAACCAGCCGTGGCATGAAGGTGATCAACGAATCCGGTGGAATCCGGGTTCGCGTGACTCGTAACGGTGGCGTGCAACGGGCACCGGTGTTTGAATTCCACACGATTGATGATGCCCGGCAATTTGCCAGCGAGCTGAACGATGACTGGCAGTGGCTGGTACCGGTCATGGAGTCCACAACCTCGCACGGCAAGGTACTCGACATCCGCTGTTGGCAGATGAGCCGCCTGGTCACCATTCGAATGACCATGGACCCGGGCGACGCGTCCGGCCAGAACATGGTCAGCATTTCGGCGCAAAAGGCCGCGCAGGCGCTGACTGAGAAATTCCCCACTATCAGGCGTTACCTGATGGCCGGTGGACTGAGTGGTGAAAAAGTGCCGGCCAACCTGAATATGTTGTTGGGGCGCGGTAAGGCAGTAACCGCCAGCGTCAGCATTCCATACGCGGTCATGCACCGTATTACCCGGGCCGACGTTGCCGACCTGCCCCGGCTGCACCAGAATTATGCCAATTTCTCCATGTGGGGCGGCAATCGCAACACCCACCATAGCCTGCCCAATGTCGCCGCCGCAATTTTCATCGCCACCGGCCAGGACGTAGCCACCCTGCCGGAATGCAGCCAGGCGCAAAATCTGCTGGAGTACGACCACGACCAGGGCGTGTTGCACTGGGACCTGCATATCCCCAACCTCACGGTCGGAACCGTCGGTGGAGGCACCGGCTTGCCCACGCAGCGGGAGTGCCTGGAACTCATGGGTTGTGCCGGTAGCGGCCAGGCCAACAAATTTGCAGAGCTTTGCGCGGTGGCTTCAATGGCCAACGAGATATCTTTCTGGGGGGCAATTTGTTCCAACGAGTGGGTCAACGCTCACGCCAGTCTGAAAGACCGAGATTAACCGGAGAACCAAGCACCAATGAAGCTCAGTGTAGTTACCCCATTGTGGCAGGACCGACCCGCCAGCGAAAATCTGGAAATCGCCCGCAACGCCGACCGACTTGGCTTTCCGGAGTTATGGATTGGGGAAATGGCCACTTACGATGCCTTTTCGCTGGCCACGGCGATTGGCTTGAACACCTCGCAGATCAGCCTGGCCATCGGCCCGCTGGGCGTATCGATTCGCTCACCCATGACCATGGCCATGGGCGTTGCGTCGGTCGCTGACCTGACCGGTCGCCCCACGGCCCTGGCGCTGGGTGCTTCCAGCAATGTGGTCGTGGAAGAATGGCACGGTCGGGCGCGGGAAAGAACGGCCACCCATCTGGCGGAGTCCGCGCAGATCGCTCGCGCCTTGCTGGCAGGCGAAAAAGTCGATTTCTCCGGTGAACTGGCCCGTTGCCGAGGCTATCGCTTACGGCTGGATCCGGTAGCCGGCCCCGTGACCATCGCCGCTTTTGGCCCGGCGGCCGTGCGCGCTGCAGCACGCCATGCGGACCGCATGCTGTTGAACATGGTCACCCCCGAAAGTGTTGCCCGACTGCGTGAGCAAATGGAAGACGCGGCCCATAAAGCGGGCAAGCCGGCGCCCATACTGGCCGCCTGGCTGGCCTGTGCCGTCAACCCGGCACCCGAAACCATACAACAAATGCTGCGCGCCAAAGTGGGTTATCTGGCTGCACCGGGTTATGGCGAAATGTTTATTGAGGCCGGTTTCGGCGACCTGGTGAAGTTTGCCCGAACCCGCCCACATCCCAAAGAGGTGTTAGCGGCCATGCCAGATGAGTTAATTGCGGCGAGCGGTTTGATCGGTGAGGCCAGCGACATCGACCAGCGCCTGGAAGCTTACCGCAAGGCCGGCCTGGACGAGGTATGCATTGTGCCCGCGACCGCCGATGACCCGGGCGGTGCCAAGACTCTGGAGATAATGAGCCAACGACTCTGATCAGAAGCAGGCGAAGGAAATGAGTGACGAAGTTTTTGATGCAATTGTGATCGGCGCCGGCATGGGCGGCATGTGCGCTGCTGCCCGCCTGACCGGTGCCGGCAAAAAAGTACTGCTGGTTGAGAAGTCGCCCTATCTCGGTGGACGCTGCTCGCACCGAACCCGGGAAGATTGCGAAGTGACCACCGGTGCATTAATGGTGCCAATGGGCCCGCGCAGCGCAATCCGCGAGGCATTCGACGCGGTCGGCGCCGATATGGACATGGTCGATCTGACCGGGCGCATGCGCTACCGGCTGGCCCACGGCGATTACGATACGCCCGACGACGGCGGAGGCCTGTACGGCATGATCGAGTTTGCGATGCAGGACGAAGCGGCTGCGAAAGCGCTGTATCAGCAATTACTCAACGCACTGTTTGAATGGACCCCGCTCAGTTCGATCACCATTCACGACTGGTTCGACCAATACACGGATAACCAGGAAGTCAAAAACCTGTTCAACGGTTACGCGGCCGCATTGATGGGCGTGAATCTGTATGAGATTCCCGCCAGCGAATTTTTCGGCTTTCTGAAATACAGCAGTAAGGGCAGTCGATTTGGCATGGCCCGTGAAGGCAACGCCGCATTAATGGAAACGCTGGCCGCGGCAATGCAGGCCCGTGGCTCGGAAGTTCGTCGCCAGAGCGGGTGTAAACAGATACTGGTGGAAGACGGCTGTGTCACTGGCGTGAAAATCAATAACAACGAAGGCCAGGATCAGATTATCCGCGCCCCCCTCGTGCTATCAAACACCGGGCCGGATAAAACGGTTGAACTGGCAGGTGGTGAAGCCGCTTTTGAGCGCAGCTATGTTGCGCGCCTGCACACCGATGCGCACGATGCGCCCATCATGCATGCGAGCTTTGTGATGGACCGGCCTGTGATGGAAGGCTTTGACGGCTGCATGGTGCTTGGTAACACCCGAAACCTGATCTACCTGGAAATCCCATCAGAAATTTCACCCTCCGTATCGCCCAAGGGAAAATACCTGCATACCGCCTACGGCGCTCCAAGAGACGCTGCCAAGCCGGATCTGGACCGCGAGTTCGAGATCATGCTGCAAGAGCTGGAGGACAACTTCCCGGGCGTCAGCGAAGAAGCGACGTTTCTGGTGAAAGCCAAGCACCGCGGCCAGTCGCCGGGCATGCACCGCTGGATTGGCCGCGGTATGCCGGTGAACACATCCATCAAGGGCTTGTACAACGTGGGCGACGGCGCCGCACCCAGCGGCACGATCGGCACGGAAAGTGCCGCCGCGTCCGCGCGCGAAGCCGTAGCGATGATTCTTAAGAACTAAGCGTCCCGCGCTGTGCAATTTCCTCGCTGACTAGTTGCGCTGAACGCGCTGCGCCCATCGAGCCTTCATAACCGGGCGGGCACACACCATCGCCCACGTTATATAGGTTCTCCACTGGCGAGCGATGCGAAGGGCGTGAGCCCGGTACCGTACGAAAACCTGGCCACTTACCGCGATAGCAGGTTTTGGTCAGCACAGTACAAAGCTCATCAAACTCCGGAATAATATCGCGCAGGTCATCCATCACTGCGGCAAACTCCCCGTCGAGATCCACCGGGTTCAGTGCATCCAACGGTGCTGCCCCAACGGTGTACAAATGCTTGCCGGGTGGTGCCACGCCCTCGGCTTCCAGGGACGGGATATCAATCATGTTCACCCGACGACTGCATCCCACACCAATCGCTGAGTAATCGAGCAACAGCTCGTCGCTGGCAAAGTGCAGCCAAATAATAGCGGTTGGCGTGACGCGCTTCATGGCCTCCAGATAACTCAGTTCCTGGTACTGCTCGGGAATCAGTTCCAATGTGACCGCCGGCCCGAGATTACTGATGACCACAGGTGCCGACACCTCATGAGTTTGCTGCTGATAACGCAGTGTGACTCCGCTGACTCGAAAGTTGTCGACCGAAACAGTTTTGGCCGCCGCTCCCAACAGCACGTCACCGCCGGCCTGACGAACCAGGTCCGCCATGCGTTCCCACAGCCGGATACTACCGCCTTCGATAAACCCGAAGCGCAGCGGCGCGCTCACTTTCATGACCTTGAAGTACTCCCCGGCCGGTAATTCGTTGCTGTTTACCGTCAGCAAGGACGATATGGTTGACTGGAACATACCGTGAATGCGGTGATTGCTGGTGTACTGGGTTAACCAGGCGCCGAAACTGATGTCATTACCCGGCGTTTCCCAAGCCATGGCACGATTAAGAGCGGCCAGCACGCGGTCGGCTTCCTCGGGACTCTCCGCAACTTCGCGAATGATTCGGCGGGTCACACCGTGCTTGTGGTCATAAAACTTGCCATCCAGCCAGGTGGCAATTTTGGTGCTGGGCTTAACGCCTGACGGTATGCCAACCGTCTCACATACCTGCTCCAGGCTCTGCCCGGTCGGCACGGCCAGCCCGCCAGTAGCGCACTGAAAACCGTCACGGTCCACCGTAGAGAATCGCCCCCCTAGATAGGCCCGCTTTTCCACCAGCAATACCCTCTTGCCCTGATACGCTTGCAGAGCGGCGGCACAACAACCACCCACACCAGAACCCAGCACAATGACATCGTAATTGCTTTGCATAGTTCACCCTTCGGCTGTAGTCAGGTTTAAGCCCGCGACCCGTTGCCGGTATGTTTTATTGGAAATCCACAGCAACAATGCGGCCAATGGTGTGGCCACCATGCCCACCAGCATCAATGATGAGCCAAGCGCCATTTCATCGTAAAAAACAAAATCCGTTAGCAGAGCAACCAGTAAGGGCCCGCCTCCAAGACCAATCAGGTTAATGACAAACAAATACACCGCCGTAGCCTGGCTGCGCATGCGCAACGGGGTAACGGTGTGCAATGCGGCCACTGCCATACCGGCATGAAAGCTGGCGAAGAAATGCAACACACCCAGACAAGCCAGAATAAGCGTAGGTGCACCCAACCACGGCGAAGTTGCGAGGCTGGCGGGCAACCAAAGCAACAGTGCACCAATGATGGGGCCACGCAGATAGGCGTCATGATAGCCGTTACGTGTCAGGCGGTCACCGAACCAGCCACCGGCCAGTACGCCCAACGGGGCGACGATAATATTCAGGGTGCCGTAGATAATGCCAATTTCACTGGCCTGCCACTCGTGAACACGAATGAAGTATGCCGGCACCCAGGAATGAAAAGCGTAGCCGATCATGGTCAGCATGGAGCAGCCGACAAAATGCGGCAGGTAAAACGGCCAGTCCCGCATAAAATACCGCACTGAGCGCGCAATACTGGCTTCCTGTTCATCATCAGTACTGGGCGCGCTGTAACGGCCGCGCGCCGGTTCTTTGATGGTCAGCAAAATCAGTACGAAGGGGATACCGGCGGACCCGACAATTAAAAACACCATTTGCCAGGCTTTCAGTTCGCCCACCAATGGCAAGGTTGCCGTTTCCGGAATGCTCGCAATCAGCGTGCCGCCCACCAGAAAGGCCAGCCCGCTGCCAAGAAAAACACCAACAGAATAGGTGCTCATCGCGCGGGCCAGTTTGTCTTTGGGAAAATAGTCACCAGTGATCGAGTACGCCGCCGGCGACAGCGTCGCCTCCCCCACCGCTACACCAACACGAGCAATGAACAAGTGGGTAAAGCTTTTTGCAAGGCCACACAGTGCGGTCATGGCACTCCAGGCAGCAACACCTACCATTATGAGGTTTCGGCGGTTGGTACTGTCGGCCAGCTTGCCCATATACAGACCGACGAATGTATAGAACAGCGCGAAAGCGATGCCCTGCAAAAGACTGAACTCAGTGTCAGACAGATGGAGGTCCGCCTTGATAGGCTCCACCAGCAGGCTTAATACCTGACGGTCAATAAAAGACAGTGCGTAACACAGCATGAGCACTACCACCACATACCAGGAATAGATGGGTGAGTCGTGTTCCTGCGAGAATTCAGGCGTGTTGCTTTCTTGCATGTTTGCTCTTCTTATTGTGTTGAGTGGTTTTCGATTTGCTGGCGGCCTTACGATGCCGGGGCTTTGTCTGTTTGGGCAGTGCGGTAATTTTGAGGGCTGCAAAACTGGCTTGCAGACAATCGGAAAACCGTGCCGGGTCTGGCATGATTTCCCGGCAGGCACCGGCGCACAGAAACAGCTTACCGTTATAACTGTGCGCGGACACTATCAGGCCCATACCATCCATCACCGGGCCACAGCCCCAGGTTTGCAACAGTTCTGCGCCACACAGATACAAAGGAATCTGTGGGCCCGGTACGTTGGTAATTACCACATTGAGCACCGGCTTGGTGCGGTAAGCCAGCCCGGTGGCTGTGATCAGTCGGCCGGCCATTGCCAGCGTTGCGGCCGGCAAATGCAGATTGATATCGGTCATCTGGCGGGCACTGACCGCCTTCTCCATGGTTTTTTCCCGTCGGGTGATGTCGCTTATGGACTGCAGGCGCTCCAGCGGGTCCTCAATCTGGGTTTGTAGCTTGATTAACATCATGGACACCACATTACCGGTGACATCCTTATCCGCCTCAGTGCGAGTGTTAATCGGTACCGCGCTAACCAATGGCGTATCTGGCAGCTCATCATGGTGCTGCAGGTAGCTGCGCAATCCACCCGCGCAAATGGCCAGGACAATATCATTAATGGTCACGCCATCCACTGCGCGGCGAATTTTTTTGAAGTCATCCAGACTGAATTCAACGCCAGTGAACACGCGATACGGTGAAACGGGGTTATTAAAGCGGGTTTTGGGTACCGCTAAGCTGGCCGGTGCGTCATCCTTCTTCTGCCACAGCGAGGCCAGTTTCGGCGTTGATGCACTCAGCACCGACGCGAGGTGAAAAGGTCGACGGATGTTGTTCAGGCCGGCTTTCATCAATAATGACCAGTCAGCAGGGACAGCGTCTGGTCGCTGTGGCCTGACCGCCGGGCGCGCCGCTGTCTCCCGCTGGGTGTCGTGCAATGCACTGACGATCTCGGTTCCGGAGGCACCATCGATGGCGGCGTGATGGTATTTGGACAGAATGGCGAAACTACCGGCCGGCACGCCTTCGACATTGTCCAGCCCCTCGATGATATACATCTCCCATGGCGGCCGCGACAGGTCCAGCGGCCTGGCGTGCAGGCGAGAGACAAGAATACACAGCTGGCGCCAATCGCGCGGAGACGGCAAACCGATGTGCCGAACATGAAACTCAATATCCAGATTCGGATCATCGACCCAATAGGGGAAATCCAGATTCATGGGCACTTTGCGCAAGCGCTGGGTAAACACCGACGAAGTATGGATGCGCTCGTTAATATGCTGCAGTAACTGCTTGTGGGTGATTTTCCCGCCCGGAGCGGTGGATGGGTCGTAGATATAAATAGAGGTCAGATGGAGCGGGGAATTAGCCGCCTCCATAAATATGAAATTTGAATCCTGACCGGTGAGCTGCCGCATGCGGGGCCTTCGTCTGCTGGGTGGACAAGCGAAACTTGCATAGATAGACTAACCTATGCCCGTATCGGGTTCAAGCACAACCCACAGGAGCAGCCTATGTCTTACACACTGGACATAAAAGACCGTTGCGTGTTGATCACTGGCGCTTCCAGTGGCCTGGGGGCGCACTTTGCTAACCTGGCCGCGAACGCAGGCGCACAGGTGGTGCTGGCCGCGCGCCGCCAAGAACGTATCGAGCAACACCGCGATAATATTCGACAACGAGGCGGTAAGGCATTGGCAGTGGTAATGGATGTGTGCGATGAAACCAGTATTACCGACGCTTTGCTTAAGGTGGATTCAGACTTCGCTCCGGTTGATGTGCTGGTGAACAACGCAGGCATTTCCATTACCAAGACCTTTCTCGATACCAAGGACGAAGACTGGCGTAAGCTGATAGACACCAACCTGATCGGTCTGGCCACTGTGGCCCGCCATACGGCGACTGCAATGAAAGCCCGCGGACAAGGCGGCTCGATTATTAACGTGGGCTCCATTCTCGGCGCGCGGCCGGGCAATATGGCGGCCGCCTACGCCACCACCAAAGCCGGCGTTATTCACCTTAGCCGCGGCATGGCCGTGGAACTGGCGCGTTACGGAATACGCGTGAACAGCCTGCTGCCGGGTTTTATTCCCACCGAGCTCACTGAAATGGATGAGCACGCTCTGCAACGCCTGCAAAAACAAATACCGCAACGCCGTCTTGGCACTCCGGAAGACCTGGATGGGGCTTTTATGCTGCTGGCCTCCGACGCCTCACGTTATATGACGGGTTCAAGCATTACGGTGGATGGAGGGCATGCCAGCAACTCCTTATAACAGACCGGATACTAGGCGTCACGCAAGGCTTCCGCCCGCTCGCACTGATACAACAGTTTTTGCACACCAGACGCCTTAAAATAACGCCACTGCTCTTTATTTTTGCTGAGCCGATCAGCCAATAACAGCAACACCATGGGGTTGCTGCTCATGCCCAGGTGGCTGGTGACCACACCGATGTTCTCTGCCTGGCCTTTATCAAGCTTATCCACGCACAGGTCCCAGTTTGCAATGCCGTCCGAGCGGCTGTACACCGCGGTGCACGGCACGGGTGGCGGATTCTGCCAGGCCGCGTTCGGGTCAAGCAGCGCTTCAAGCTCATTGCCATTAATGCGTCTGTACATTCGCGCCGTGGGGCCTCGCACATTACGCTTGCCGGGCATACGAAACGGACTGCCCATGGTAATGACGTTATTGACCCACGCTGGCGCTTCATGCGCCAGCGCCCGCGCCTGGATACCACCCAGACTCCAGCCAATCAGCCTGACCGGCTGCTCGTGTTCTGCCTGAATTTTCTGCAGCCGTCGGGCAAGTCCGCGCTGCAGTTTGTCCCGCAGGCCCAGATTAACGCCCTGCTCCCAGCCATAAGGGACATAGCCAAGATTACGCAACCAGCGTTGCAGAAAATAGGTGGACTCATCACCGCCCATGAAGCCCGGAATAATCAATACCGGCGCCCCCTGGCCCTTCGGCAGACGCGGGGTGCACTGGTAGGCGATGGGCATGAGCGCGGTTTCAGCAAGCGCCCGCCACTCAAACAAAGCCAGTAACAGAGAAGGAGCTACAACAGACCGGGATGCGGCCATAGGCGCTACTCACAGCTTTCAATGTGACAAGTATAGGTCACAGGTTGCTTTTATAAAAGAACTTTTGATACCCCGAAGGACGACAAGGTTCTGCAGGTCAAGTCAAGCTGGAGAGCAGCTGAGCATGGAGCGCTCAGATCGGATAGCGTTGCAGCATGTCGTTCCAGCCGGCTTGAATCAGCTCCTTGAGCACGTCCAGATTGATGTCCTCCAGCTTGCGAATGTACAGGCAGGACTTGCCCTTACGGTGCTTGCCCA
>JAUIHW010000079.1 GCA_030431775.1 Gammaproteobacteria bacterium | reverse complement strand
GGGGGACAACATCCAGATGACGGTGAGCCTGATCGCACCGATTGCGATGGAAGAAGGTTTGCGCTTTGCGATCCGCGAAGGCGGTCGAACCGTTGGCGCGGGTGTCGTGGCCAAGATCATCGAATAATCGGGTTGTTAGCAGGCCGGGGTAGGCAGGTTTTGCCCTGCTTGCCCCGTGTTTTATTTAATAGGGCAGTTTTTACAGGTAGTCGGCACTACAGGCCAGTAGCTCAATTGGCAGAGCGACGGTCTCCAAAACCGTAGGTTGGGGGTTCGATTCCCTCCTGGCCTGCCAACCATTGAAACTGGGTGGTGTGGCTGACCAAATATAGGCGAGTGGTGTGGGCCCTGTAGGGCGCCAGCCATTGTGTAAACCCAATATGAATGCAAAAACCGAGCAAAGCGAGTTTCGATTTGACGGCCTGAAGTGGCTGGTGGTGGCGCTTTTGGTCGGCGCTGGTGTCGCTGGCAATGTGGTTTTCGCCGATCAGTCGCTGCTGTATCGCGTCATTGCCCTATTGGTATTGGCGATCGTCGCGATAGCGGTTGCCATGCAAACCGAAAAAGGTGCGGCGCTGTGGTCGCTGATGCAGGGCGCTCGCACTGAAATTCGCAAAGTCGTCTGGCCAGGGCATCAGGAAACGCTGCAAACAACAGCAATTGTGCTGGCTCTTGTGGTGGTTATGGCGTTGATACTCTGGGGTCTGGATTCTCTGCTCAGCTTGATTGTCGCGAATATTATCGGCTGAGGGGATTAGGAACATAATATGGCTAAACGCTGGTACGTTGTGCATGCATTCTCAGGCTACGAGAAGAAAGTAAAAGCTTCTCTGCTGGAGCGCATTGAGCTGTCTGGTTTGCAGGAGCTGTTTGGCGAAATCATGGTGCCCACCGAGGAAGTGGTGGAGATGCGTGCCGGGCAGAAGCGCAAAAGTGAGCGCAAATTTTTCCCGGGTTATGTGCTGGTCGAAATGGAGTTGACGGACGAATCCTGGCATTTGGTAAAGGAAACGCCGCGTGTCATGGGGTTTATCGGCGGCAAGGCTGACAAACCGGCCCCCATCACCGAAGCTGAAGCCAACGCTATTATGCAGCGCGTGGAAGCAGGTGTAGAGGCCCCTCGGCCGAAAACCCTGTTTGAACCCGGTGAAATGGTACGAGTTATCGATGGGCCGTTTAATGATTTTAACGGTGTAGTCGAAGAAGTGAACTATGAAAAGAGCCGCGTACAGGTTGCGGTACTGATTTTTGGACGCTCTACTCCGGTAGAGCTGGAATTCGGTCAGGTCGAAAAAGCCTGATTGTTAACAGGGGAGCTGCTGGTTTATTTGGGATTTTAAAGCGACACACCGAGGTAATGCCAAGATGTGTCCCCAAATAAAACCGGGGCGCTACCACCCACACAGGAGATGCCATTATGGCGAAGAAAATTGAGGCTTATATCAAGCTGCAAGTGCCAGCTGGTCAGGCCAATCCCAGTCCTCCCGTCGGCCCAGCTCTGGGTCAGCACGGGGTGAATATCATGGAGTTCTGCAAGGCCTTCAATGCCCAGACTCAAGGCATGGAGCCTGGTTTGCCTATTCCCGTAGTGATTACGGTCTACGCAGATCGTAGCTTTACTTTCATACAAAAAACCCCGCCCGCGTCGGTGCTGTTGCGCAAAGCAGCCGGTATCAAAAGCGGCAGTGGAACACCGAATACCCAGAAAGTTGGCAAAGTGACTCGTGCACAGCTGGAAGAGATTGCAACCACTAAAATGCCGGACCTTACAGCCGCTGATATGGACGCAGCTGTTCGAACAATCGCGGGCAGTGCTCGCAGTGCCGGCATCGATGTAGAGGGGGTTAATTGATGGCCAGGTTATCAAAAAGACTGAAGGCAATCCGCGCTAAAGTAGAGCCCGGTAAGTTGTATCCGGTTGAGGAAGCGGTCGGTCTTCTCAACGAGCTGTCATCCGTCAAGTTCAAAGAATCTTTTGACGTCAGTGTCAATCTCGGTGTGGATGCGCGCAAATCCGATCAGGCTGTGCGCGGTGCGACGGTTCTGCCCCATGGCGCTGGAAAGAATGTTCGAGTAGCTGTGTTTGCGCAGGGCGCTAATGCGGAAGCCGCCAAAGAAGCGGGTGCCGATATAGTGGGTATGGATGACCTGGCAGAACAGGTGAAGGCAGGGAATATGGATTTTGACGTGGTGATCGCGTCCCCGGACGCGATGCGCGTGGTGGGCTCACTTGGCCAGATACTGGGCCCGCGTGGCCTGATGCCAAACCCGAAGACCGGCACCGTTACCCCGGACGTTGCCACGGCAGTTCAGAATGCCAAGGCGGGTCAGGTGCGCTATCGAACTGACAAGAATGGGATTGTTCATGGGGCGATTGGTCAGGTTGGATTTGAGGTGACCGCGGTCAAGGAAAACCTGGAAGCGCTGCTCTCTGATTTGCAGAAAGCCAAGCCGGCTGCTGCAAAAGGGGTTTATATGAAGCGAATTACCTTGTCCACAACCATGGGCCCTGGCTTGCAGATAGAGCCATCCAGCCTGAGCTATTAAATAGCAGGAGTGTTTTAGTATTTTACAGCTTTGGGGTCCGGGTTATGCAATGCATGCCCAGGCCGTCAAAGACCGCCGGCGCGTTCATGCCTCAGGCAGTAACGCTTAATGTGAGTCAGCGAGAGCGGCTCTGCCAGCGCAGATGGTGGAACCCAGTCCAATTTGGATTAGTTTCCCCGCAGGGGCTCGGGAGTATTCCCGGGCAAAACAGCCAGCCCGCATTTGACGGGCAGGCTATCACACAGATAGGGGAGGAGTAAGTCAGTGGCATTACGACTCGAAGACAAAAAAGCGATCGTCGCTGAAGTCAATGAAGTCGCCGCCGGTGCCTTGTCTGCCGTATTAGCCGATGCACGAGGTGTTGATGTCGCAGCCATGACTGGTCTGCGAAAAACCGCTCGCGAAAACCAGGTCTATGTGCGCGTTGTGCGTAACACGCTGGCCAAGCGGGCTGTTGAAGGCACTGAGTTCGAATGCGTCAAAGAGGCGTTGGTCGGCCCGACCATCTTTGGGTTTTCTCTGGAAGACCCTGGGTCAGCGGCAAGATTATTCAAGGATTTCGCAAAAGAAAACGAAGACTTTGAAGTTAAGGCCTTAGCGGTAGGTGGTGAGCTTCTAGACGCCAGTCAGATTGATCGTTTGGCCAAGTTGCCAACCCGTGAAGAAGCCTTGGCTATGCTGATGAGCGTTATGCAGGCGCCGATCACCAAACTTGCACGCACTGTTAACGAAGTGCCAGGCAAGTTGGTTAGAACGTTGGCTGCAGTTCGCGATCAGAAGCAGGAAGCGGCTTAACGGTTTGGTACAGGTTTACTAATTCAACATATTACAGGAGACAAGAGTAATGGCTCTTTCAAAAGATGATGTATTAAATGCAATTGCAGAAATGAGTGTCATGGAAGTTGTGGAACTTATTGAGGCAATGGAAGAAAAGTTTGGTGTGTCTGCAGCTGCTGCGGTAGCGGTAGCGGCACCGGGTGCCGGTGGTGGCGACGCCGGTGAAGCGGCGGCTGAAGAGAAAGATGAGTTCGACATTGTGTTGTCGGCTGTTGGCGACAAGAAAGTCAACGTCATTAAAGCGGTTCGCGGTATTACCGGCCTGGGTCTCAAAGAAGCCAAAGAAATGGTTGATGGTGCTCCGTCAACGATTAAAGAAGCTGCTCCCAAAGCCGAAGCGGAAGAAGCCAAGAAAGCGCTGGAGGAAGCTGGCGCAACTGTGGAGCTTAAGTAACACAGAACTTGCAAACCTTGGGTTGCAATGTTGGCGCTGCGGTCTTGCTGGTTTTGGCAAGGCCGCTTTGTGCTGTTCAGCCGGTTCGCCCAGTGGCGAACCGGTGTCGATTTTTTTGCTGGCGCCCGGATGGGCGCACATTCATACCTAGTGAGGACTGCTAATGGCCTACTCATATACTGAGAAGAAACGCATCCGGAAGGACTTCAGCAAATTGCCGCAAGCCATGGACTTGCCATACCTGTTGGCAATTCAGCTTGACTCCTATCAGCGGTTCACCCAATCCGATGTTGGTCTGGAGAATCGTCGGGACTACGGATTGCACGGGGCTTTCAAGTCGGTTTTTCCGATTGTCAGTTATTCCGGCAGCGCGGCTTTGGAGTACGTCGATTACAGCCTCGGAGAACCGGCGTTCGATGTACAGGAATGCCAGCTCCGTGGGGTAACCTTTGCGGTGCCTCTGCGGGTCAAAGTTCGTCTGATCATTTACGATAAAGATTCCGGCAACAAAGCCATCAAGGATATTAAGGAACAGGAAGTGTACATGGGTGAAATTCCGCTCATGACCGAAAATGGCACCTTTGTTATTAACGGCACTGAGCGCGTAATTGTGTCGCAGCTGCACCGCTCTCCTGGCGTTTTCTTCGATCACGACAAAGGTAAAACCCACTCTTCCGGAAAACTCCTTTATTCCGCACGCGTGATTCCTTACCGTGGATCCTGGTTGGATTTCGAGTTCGATCCTAAGGACATGGTCTATGTGCGTATTGACCGGCGTCGGAAATTACCGGCAACGGTACTGTTGCGTGCTCTTGAGTTTACGACCGAGGAAATCCTCGACCTGTTCTTCGACACCAACACTTTCTACGCTGACGACGAAGGCAATCTCTCGCTGGAGCTGGTTCCGCAGCGGCTAAGAGGAGAGTCGGCTGCATTTGATATTTACGACCAGAAAGGCAATCTTTTGGTTGAGCAAGGGCGTCGTATAACAGCCCGCCACATCAAAAAAATGGAAGAGGTGGAGCTCGATTCGCTGAGTGTGCCGGCTGAATACGTTATTGGTCGCTCACTGGCCAAGAATATCGTTGACCAGGAAACCGGCGAAATTGTTGTGGAATGCAACACCGAAATCACTCCGGAGGTGCTGGATACCATCGCCGAGCACAACGTTACCGAGCTGATTACGCTCTACACCAATGACCTGGACTGTGGCCCGTACATTTCGGATACCCTGCGAATTGACCCGACGACCAATCGGCTCGAAGCGCTGGTCGAGATTTACCGTATGATGCGCCCTGGCGAGCCACCGACCAAGGATGCTGCAGAAAACCTGTTCAATAATCTGTTCTTTGTGCCGGAGCGATACGACCTGTCGGATGTTGGTCGTATGAAGTTTAATCGTCGCCTTGGCCGCGAGCAAACCGAGGGTGAAGGAACGCTCAGCAAGGAAGATATTGTTGATGTATTGCGAACGCTGATCGAAATTCGTAATGGACAGGGCCTGGTTGATGATATTGATCACCTGGGCAATCGCCGGGTACGCTCTGTCGGCGAAATGGCTGAAAACCAGTTTCGTGTTGGTTTGGTCAGAGTTGAGCGTGCCGTTAAAGAGCGCCTGAGTGTTGCTGAATCCGAAGGGCTGATGCCGCAGGATCTGATCAATGCCAAGCCTGTTGCTGCAGCAGTCAAGGAGTTTTTCGGCTCCAGTCAGTTGTCGCAGTTTATGGACCAGAACAACCCGCTTTCCGAGGTGACCCATAAGCGTCGCGTTTCGGCGCTTGGTCCTGGTGGCCTGACCCGTGAGCGCGCCGGCTTTGAGGTGCGTGATGTGCATCCAACGCACTACGGTCGGGTCTGCCCGATTGAAACGCCGGAAGGGCCGAACATTGGTCTGATCAATTCGTTGGCGTCCTATGCCCGTACAAACGAGTACGGCTTCCTGGAAAGTCCCTATCGTAAGGTGGTCGACGGCCAAGTCACCGATGAGATCGAATATCTGTCGGCAATTAATGAAGCGGAGTATGTGATTGCGCAGGCATCGGCGGAAGTGGACAAGAATGGCCGCTTCGTCGATGATCTAGTTGCAGTTCGTCACCAGAATGAGTTCTCGGTAACCACACCTGATCGCATTAGCTATATGGATGTTTCGCCGAAGCAGGTGGTGTCGGTTGCTGCTTCTCTGATTCCGTTTCTCGAGCACGACGATGCAAACCGAGCATTGATGGGCTCGAACATGCAACGGCAGGCAGTGCCGACATTACGTACTGAGAAGCCACTGGTAGGAACCGGTATGGAGCGCACCGTTGCGCGTGACTCCGGGGTTTGCGTGGTTGCCCGTCGTGGCGGTAAGGTGGAAAGTGTTGATGCGAGCCGAATCGTGGTGCGTGCCAACGAAGCCGAGATTGCCGAGGGTGATCCAGGCGTTGATATCTACAACCTGATTAAATACACGCGCTCTAACCAGAACACCTGCATTAATCAGCGGCCAGTAGTCAGTATTGGCGATGCGATCAATCGTGGTGACATTCTTGCTGATGGGCCGTCAACAGATAAAGGCGAGTTGGCCCTGGGGCAGAACATGCGTATTGCGTTCATGCCTTGGAATGGTTTCAACTTCGAGGATTCAATCCTGGTGTCGGAGCGTGTGGTCAAAGAAGACCGCTTCACCAGCATCCATATTCAGGAGCTGACCTGTATAGCTCGGGATACCAAGTTGGGGCCGGAAGAGATTTCCGCCGACATTCCAAATGTTAGCGAAGGCGCGCTGAGTAAGCTCGATGAGTCCGGTATCGTTTATATCGGTGCCGAAGTGAACGCCGGAGATATTCTGGTGGGCAAGGTGACTCCGAAAGGTGAAACCCAGCTCACTCCGGAAGAGAAACTGCTGCGTGCTATCTTCGGGGAAAAAGCGTCCGACGTTAAAGACACGTCACTGCGCGTGCCCAGTAGCACCAAAGGTACGGTTATTGACGTTCAGGTGTTTACCCGGGATGGTCTGGAAAAGGACCAGCGGGCATTGGAAATCGAGCAGCAACAGCTTGACGATTTCCGCAAGGACCTGAATGACGAGTACCGGATTGTTGAAGACGCTTCATACGCACGGCTCAGCAGCCTGATGGCTGGCAAGAAGGTCGTGTCCGGAACCGGCTCGATTAAGAAAGGTGACAGCGTCAGCGCCGATTCGCTGCAGGAACTGGAGCGAGAGCTTTGGTTCCGCATTCGGCTTGATGACGATGAAGTCAATAAGCAGTTGGAAGCTGTGGAGCGGCAACTTGAAGAGCTAAAGAAATCGCAAAGTGATCGCTTTGAGGATAAAAAGCGCAAGCTGCAGAGTGGGGATGACTTGGCGCCAGGTGTGCTGAAGGTAGTCAAAGTCTATCTTGCTATCAAACGTCGCATCCAGCCGGGCGATAAGATGGCCGGGCGGCACGGTAATAAAGGGGTGATTTCAGCCATCAAACCGGTGGAGGACATGCCTTATGATGATAACGGTCAGCCGGTTGATATTGTATTGAACCCGCTGGGCGTGCCCTCGCGGATGAACGTTGGGCAAATTCTGGAAACCCATCTTGGCCTTGCTGCCAGTGGCCTGGGTGAGCGCATAGATGAAATGCTTCGTCATGAGAAGAAGAAAGCTGATATTCGCAAGTTCCTGGAACAGGTTTACAACGACGGCGCCGGTCGAGAAGAACAACTCAACAGCCTGACCGATAAAGAGCTGGATGAGCTGATCGGAAACCTGCGCGCTGGCGTGCCTATGGCCACTGCGGTTTTTGATGGTGCCGAGGAAACGGAAATCAAAAACCTGCTCAAGCTTGCGGGCCAGCCTGAAAGTGGCCAGATGACTTTATATGATGGTCGCACCGGCGAGCAGTTTGATCGACCGGTCACGGTGGGTTATATGTACATGCTCAAGCTCAATCACCTGGTGGATGACAAGATGCATGCACGATCTACGGGCTCGTACAGCCTGGTTACCCAGCAACCTCTGGGCGGTAAAGCACAGTTTGGTGGGCAGCGTTTCGGGGAAATGGAGGTCTGGGCGCTGGAGGCCTATGGCGCTGCATACACATTGCAGGAAATGCTGACGGTCAAGTCAGACGATGTGAATGGCCGGACCAAGATGTACAAGAACATTGTGGATGGTGATCACCGAATGGAAGCCGGCATGCCGGAGAGCTTTAACGTTCTGGTGAAGGAAATTCGCTCACTCGGTATCGACATGGAACTGGACTCGGAGTAGTTGGCAGGCCAGCTGACAAACCCAGTTTCATCGGTAGATAAGCGCAAACGCGGGAGAAGACGTTGAAAGACTTACTCAACATATTGAAGTCTCAAGGGCAGGATGAAGAGTTTGACCTGATCAGAATCGGTTTGGCCTCCCCGGAGACTATCCGGTCCTGGTCCTATGGAGAGGTCAAAAAACCGGAAACCATTAATTATCGAACCTTTAAGCCGGAAAGAGACGGCTTGTTCTGTGCCAAGATTTTTGGCCCGGTGAAGGACTATGAGTGCTTGTGTGGCAAGTACAAACGCCTGAAGCATCGCGGTGTCATCTGTGAGAAGTGTGGCGTGGAGGTGGCGCTGACCAAGGTCCGGCGAGAGCGCATGGGCCATATTGAGCTGGCCAGCCCCGTTGCCCACATCTGGTTTTTGAAGTCACTGCCTTCGCGCATCGGCTTGTTGCTGGACATGACCTTGCGAGATATTGAGCGCGTGCTGTATTTCGAGTCCTATGTCGTGATTGATCCCGGCTTGACTACGTTGGAGCGCGGCCAGCTGCTGAACGATGAGCAGTTCTTTGAAGCCATGGAAGAGTTTGGTGATGACTTCACCGCCAAGATGGGCGCTGAAGCCATCCAGGACTTGATGGCCGACATTGATATTGAAGCGGAAGGCCGCCGGCTGCGCGAAGAAATTCCCGAGACCAATTCGGAAACCAAAATCAAAAAGCTGTCCAAGCGCCTGAAGCTTCTGGAAGCCTTCTACAACTCGGGCAATAAGCCTGAGTGGATGGTCATGACCGCTCTGCCGGTTTTGCCGCCTGATTTGCGCCCACTGGTTCCGCTGGACGGTGGCCGGTTCGCAACCTCAGACCTCAATGATCTGTACCGTCGCGTGATCAATCGAAACAACCGTCTGAAAAGACTGCTGGAACTCAATGCGCCGGATATTATCGTGCGCAATGAGAAGCGTATGCTGCAGGAATCTGTTGATGCGCTGCTGGACAACGGTCGCCGCGGTCGTGCAATTACTGGCTCTAACAAGCGGCCGTTGAAATCTCTGGCTGATATGATCAAGGGCAAGCAGGGGCGGTTTCGTCAGAACCTGCTTGGCAAGCGCGTCGACTATTCCGGGCGTTCAGTCATTGTTGTTGGTCCTACCCTGAAATTGCACCAGTGCGGTCTGCCGAAAAAGATGGCACTTGAGCTGTTCAAACCTTTTGTATTTGGCAAGCTGGAGGCGAAAGGCTGGGCAACCACCATTAAAGCTGCCAAGAAAATGGTGGAGCGTGAGCCGCCGGAAGTCTGGGATGTTCTTGCCGAGGTGATTCGAGAGCACCCGGTGTTACTGAACCGAGCCCCCACTTTGCACCGCCTCGGTATCCAGGCGTTTGAGCCTGTTTTGATTGAAGGTAAGGCAATTCAGTTGCACCCGCTGGTTTGTGCGGCCTATAACGCGGATTTCGATGGCGACCAGATGGCCGTGCACGTACCGCTGACTATTGAGGCTCAGCTGGAAGCGCGTGCCTTGATGATGTCAACCAATAACATCCTGTCGCCGGCCAACGGCGAGCCGATTATCGTGCCATCTCAGGACGTGGTACTCGGTTTGTATTACATGACTCGTGACCGCATCAATGCGAAAGGCGAGGGAATGATATTCGCCAATATTGCCGAAGTCGATCGCGCTTATGCAGCTGGCCATGTCCACCTGCATGCCCGGGTCAAAGTTCGTATCGAGGAAACAGTGGATGGCGAAACGACAATCCGCCTGGTCGATACAACGGTCGGGCGGGCCCTTTTGTGGCGGCTGGTTCCCAAGCAATTACCGTTTGATCTGGTTAACCAGCCCTTGGTGAAGAAAGCGATCTCCCGTCTGATTAACCAGTGCTATCGCCTGGTTGGTCTGAAGGCGACAGTCATTTTTGCCGACCAGTTGATGTACACCGGGTATGAATACTCGACCCGCTCTGGGGCATCGATTGGGGTCAATGACTTTGTGATTCCTGAAAGCAAGGCCGATGTCATTGGCCGGGCGGAAGATGAGGTTAAGGAAATTGAGGCGCAGTTTGCTTCAGGTCTGGTTACCCAGGGCGAGAAGTACAACAAAGTCATCGATATCTGGTCACGAGCCAATGACCAGGTTGCCAAGGCAATGATGGAAGGTATTGCCAGCGAAACTGTGAAAAATAAGGATGGGGAGGACGAGAAGCAGGATTCCTTTAACTCTGTTTTCATGTACGCAGACTCGGGCGCTCGTGGCTCCCCTGCGCAGATTCGTCAGCTGGCTGGCATGCGGGGCCTGATGGCCAAGCCGGATGGCTCGATCATTGAAACGCCGATTACAGCTAACTTCCGCGAAGGCCTGTCGGTACTACAGTACTTCATTTCTACGCACGGGGCTCGTAAGGGGCTGGCAGATACCGCTCTGAAGACAGCCAACAGTGGATATCTGACCCGTCGTCTGGTCGATGTTGCCCAGGATCTGGTGATTACCGAGTCCGATTGTGGTACCGAAGAAGGCCTGGTGATGACGCCCGTTATCGAAGGTGGCGATATCATTGAGCCGCTCAGCGAGCGAGTCCTTGGCCGGGTCGTTGCGCGTGATGTGATCAGCTCTGAGGGTGAGGTGCTGGTGTCGGCTGGCACCATGCTGGATGAAGAATGGGTGCAGCGTCTTGAAGAACTGGCTGTTGACGAACTGGTCGTACGGTCCACCATTACTTGTGAAACCCGCTACGGTATCTGTAGCATGTGCTACGGCCGTGATCTTGCCCGCGGGCATCTTGCCAACATTGGTGAGGCTGTCGGGGTTGTTGCCGCTCAGTCCATTGGTGAGCCGGGTACCCAGTTGACCATGCGTACTTTCCACATTGGTGGTGCAGCGTCGCGAGCGACGGCGGTTGATAATGTCCAGGTCAAGCAGGATGGTTCAGTCCGCTTGCACAATGTGAAAACAGTGGAGAAGCCTGACGGCAGGCTCGTGGTTATATCGCGCAGTGGCGAACTCGCGATTGTAGATACCGCTGGCCGCGAACGCGAACGCTATAAGCTTCCCTATGGTGCTGTGGTGCAGGTGGCCGATCAGTCTTCGGTCAGTGCAGGTGATATTGTCGCCTCCTGGGATCCGCATACCCACCCAATCATCTCTGAAGTTGCCGGTAAAGTTCGTTTTGAAGGCGTCGAGGAAGGCATTACGGTGCGCGAGCAGACCGATGAGTTGACCGGCTTGAGCAGTATGTCGGTTATTGAGCCGGGCGAGCGCCCGACGTCGGGCAAGGACATTCGTCCGGCCGTGTCTCTGGTTGACGACACCGGTAACGCAGTCAGCATTCCGAATTCCAATGTTCCTGCACACTACTTCCTGCCGGCTAATGCGATTGTTACGCTGGCCAACGGTGCCGACGTGGTGGTCGGTGATGTTATTGCACGTATCCCGCAGGAGGGATCGAAAACCCGTGACATCACCGGTGGTCTGCCGCGGGTTGCCGATCTGTTTGAGGCGCGTAAGCCGAAAGAGCCGGCAATTCTGGCGGAAATTTCTGGGACTGTTAGCTTTGGTAAGGAAACCAAGGGTAAGCGCCGACTGGTTATCACGCCTTTGGATGGGGTGAACCCTATCGATGGCAGCGATCATTATGAGGTGCTGATTCCGAAATGGCGGACGCTGACTGTATTCGAAGGTGAGCAAGTAGAAAAAGGCGAGATAATCTCGGAAGGGCCGCTGGCACCGCACGATATTCTCCGTCTCAAGGGCGTGGAGGAGTTGGCCAAGTACATCAGCAACGAGATACAAGACGTCTATCGTCTGCAGGGTGTGAAGATCAACGACAAGCACATTGAGGTGATTGTTCGCCAAATGCTGCGTAAAGTGGAAATTCAGGCAGTCGGCGATTCTCCGTTTATTAAAGGGGAGCAGCTGGAGTACACCCGGGTGCTTGAAGAAAACGAGCGGCTGGAAGCGTCTGAGAAGATGCCGGCGCGTTTTGAGCGGCAGCTGCTCGGTATTACCAAGGCATCGTTGGCCACAGAAAGCTTTATCTCGGCGGCTTCTTTCCAGGAGACCACTCGGGTGCTGACAGAAGCTGCGGTCACCGGTAAGGTGGACAACCTGCGGGGCTTGAAAGAAAACGTTGTGGTTGGTCGCTTGATTCCGGCTGGTACCGGTCTGACCTATCACCAGGAGCGCAAGCGCAAGCAGGCTGAAGACACGGAAACTGTCAGTGCCAGTGAGGTGGAAGCCGCATTGACCGAAGCGCTCAATGTGGAAGCCAATACCGCAAGCGAAGTGGTCGATGGCGGCGATTCGGGTACGGCAGAGCAGTAATACAGAATCGAGGCGGCTCGTATGGGTGACTTGAAGTTAGGCTTGCAGTTGGGCTACTGGGGGCCTCTATACCCCGCAGTCCACGTGGAGTGGGCGAAGGCCGCCGAGTCGCTCGGCTTTGATTCGGTATGGACTGCGGAGTCGTGGGGCAATGATGCCTTCACGCCATTGGCATGGATTGGCGCACAAACAGAGAAGATTCGCCTGGGTACATCGGTGGCGCAGTTGTCTGCCCGTACGCCTACCGCCTGTGCCATGGCCGCACTGGCGCTGGATCATATGTCCGGCGGTCGAATGATGCTGGGTCTGGGCGTCTCTGGGCCACAGGTGGTTGAAGGTTGGTACGGTCAACCTTTCAGCAAACCGCTGGCGCGAACCCGCGAGTATGTCAGCATTATTCGCCAGGTATTGGCTCGCGAAGCGCCAGTGGCCAATGAAGGCGAGCACTATCCTCTGCCCTACAATGGCCCGGGTGCCTGGGGAATGGGTAAGCCTTTGAAGCCAATCACCCACCCTTTACGCAAAGACTTGCCGATTCTTTTGGGAGCCGAAGGTCCGAAAAACGTCACACAAACCGCTGAGATAGCGGATGGGTGGTTACCGCTTTACTATTCTCCCTATCGCCAGGAAGTGTATGCTGACCAGTTGAAGGCCGCCAAACCAGGCTTTGAAATCCCGGCAA
>JAUIHW010000078.1 GCA_030431775.1 Gammaproteobacteria bacterium | reverse complement strand
AACCAGATTCGCGTAACTTATCAGTGCTGAGACCATTCTGAAACTGCTTGACGAAGAAACCATTCAGGAACTGCAAGTTGTTATGGATGAGGATTTCAGCAGCTTTGTGCAGCAGTTCCTCGACGACAGTGAGCGCAGGCTGGACGGAGTGCATGCACTCTGCGATGCCGGTGATTATCCCGCTGTCAAACAGGCAGCTCACAGCTTTAAAGGCAGTACCCTGAACCTGGGGCTACCGGCCATGGCTGAGGCCTGTTTACAACTGGAGCAAGCGGCGCAATGCACTGACTCGATCGCAGTCAGCACAGCTCTAGCACATTTGCAGGCCTGTTGGCAGCAGTCCAAACCGGCATTGATATCATTCGGGGAACAAGCCAGCCACTGAGTAGTTGGCAAGCCATTTGCAATCTACTGAATACACGAGGGTGGGAGCATTGGCCCTGCCACGAAATATCTGTATTCAGAGGCGTATATGTTTGCTGCACTTCCGTTCTTAAGTCTGTCTAATCTCAGTGCCAACTCTGAAATAGAATTGAAAAAAAGTGTTCAATCTATTGATTTTAATGAACAAATGTCATTGGCGCTGAGCGGCTCTAAAGGTCCGGCAAGTGTGCTTTCGGAAGTCGATGGATTGTCTGAGGGGGGCTCGCAGGGGCCCGCCCCGGCTGTTGACGGTGGCGACGGTGGCGACGTATTGCCGGTAGCCGGCAGTGCATTGCCAGCGACCGGATTATTTGCCGGACGGCTGAACCAGGGACCGGAGCCAGCGCCAGCGCTTAAGACAGCTTCCGAGGGGCTCGCTACAGGCTCCCTGAGCCCGATGACGAGCATTCGCACCTTTGACTTATCTTCTGTTGGTATGGGCGGCGCTTCACCCTCTTTACTGTCCACCGCTTATCCCGGAGACAACAGCCGTGGTGCAGCGGTATTGCCGACCACAATGGGTGATGATCGCGCAAACACGGCGGAATTCCTGCCACCGTTCGCCATTAGACCGCTGACAGCGGCGCTGGCACAAAGCCAACTTGCAGCTGATGGCGAGCCGTCGCTTAATCGCGAGCAGTTACTGACGCAGGCGTCGTCGATATCAAGCGCATTCTCTGCGGCTAACCACAGTCCATCGCAGGTTTTACCGATTACTGGCGCAGCTGTGTTGGGCGCGCAGAATGCGAAGTTCTTTTCTGAACCTGTTGGGTCAGCGGTCAGGCAGCCGGCATTGTCTGTACCAGAGCCAATGGCTATGCATTTGGCGGCAAATCCGCTTATTGGGGAACGCACCTTTTCCAGTTGGGCGTCTGCTGCAAGTCAGCCGGGTCAAAGCGCTTTGCCGAGCACTTCTCCGTCGGCTGCGAACAGCGTGGCAACGAATGCGCTTTACTCTGATGACATCGGGTCGAGGCTACAGACCATAGCTGGTCAGCTGCGTGCACAGCTGGTGTCTGTCAGTAGTTCAGTGGGCCAGACAGAATACGGAGCAAATTTGTCCGGGCGCATCGCCCTGAAAAGTGAGCCAGTCCAGTTCGTCGACTCCTTGAGGCAGCTTGTGCAAGGCACCAAGCTGAACGAACTGGTCACCGGCTCGGGCCCGGTCCCTGTCGTGCCGCGGCCAGTCTCAGAAAGTCCTTTGGACACGCGTTCGCTGCCGGTTGCAACAGTCGCCGGGCGGCGTGGAACGTCCTCACCGGCTGCATTGGGTGATGCGGCAGTGCGAGGCACAGTATCGACCGGGCCATTATTAGCGAGCAATACGGGGCAGCACGCGAGCTTAACTCCCTTGCAGGAAAGTGCGCTCGTTGATGATAAGCAGCTGTTGAGTAGCGCCGCCGAGCGGGGTTCGGGGTTCCGCGATGCGCTGAGTCCGACTGGCTCTGGCGCAGACCAACGTGCGGCCTTGCCCTTAAGTAATTTTTCACCATTGGGCACAACCAGCTCACAGCATTCCACAGCCGTGGCTCCCGCGCTAGCCAGTGCAGATAACCCCGCAAGCACTCCGTTGAGCCCGAATAACGCACAGCTTGCAGAGAACCTCGGACAAAGAATACAGTGGATGATAAGCAGCGCAGCGCAACGCGTCGATATTCGGCTTGATCCACCCGATCTTGGAAGCCTGCAGATTCAGATGAGTGGTGACGAGCGTCAAACTTCCGTCACCTTTCTTGCACAGAGTTCAGCGACCCGTGACCTGATCGAACAACACTTACCGCGCCTGCGGGAGCACCTCGACAGTTTGGGCATTGAGCTGGCTGACGCTAACGTTGAACAGCAATCACAGCAGTCGGGCAGCGAGGAGCCAGAGGAGCCGCTGATAGCCCAAGCGCGCGCGGCGCTGTCTGACGAAGAGCCCACTGCGGACGCCAACCATGCAGCCATCGGCCAAGACTCTGCCTCCGGTATTGACGCCTACGTCTAACAAACGCCCGGTTCTTAGCGGCTGTTTAGCACCGCAGGGCAAGCAGTCAAAAATTTGGCACCGACATTCGGCACTGCTGTTGGATTTCGGTATTTATTCAATAAAAACAGTGGGATAAATCTACTTAACAGATAGTGGCATAGGTCTTGCTCACCGTAGTTTGTTCAAAACTGGGGAACGTTAAGGACATCGGTCATGGCAGACAATGACGCCGCGGAAGGCGAAGAGAAGAAAAAGAGCAAATTACCCTTGATCATTGGGCTGGTGGTTGTGCTGCTTGGCGGCGGGGGAGCGGCTGCGTTCTTTACCGGTATGTTCGGTGGCGGGGAAAGTAAACAGGAAGAGCAGTCCGTTGATACGGCAACCTTGCCTGCACAATACATTGAATTCAAGCCCTCATTTATCAGCAATTACAAAGTGGAAGGTCGCTCCCGGTACATGAAAATTGACGTATCGGTGATGACCAGAGAGGACGATGTCAGAGTCGCGATCGATCGGCACATGCCAGCTTTGCGAAACGAGCTGGTCCTGCTGTTTGGCCAGGCCGATTTCGAAGCGTTGAAGAGCCTGGAAGGTAAGAAGGCTCTGCAGCAGTCTGCGTTGACCTTGACCCAGGAAATACTGCAGAAAGAAATTGGCAAGCCCGGTATTGAGAAGCTGCTGTTTACGGACTTTGTGCTGCAATGAGCGATGAAAAAGATCCCAACAAGGAACTGCTGAGCAAGGAGGAAGTCGACACGCTACTGACCGGTGTTGACGATGGTGACATCGACACCGAAAAGAGCGTTAAAGATGGCGACCCAATACCGTTTGACTTCACTCAACAGGAGAAGATTGTTCGCGGGCGCATGCCGACGCTGGAAATGCTCAATGAACGCTTCGCCCGCTTTTTTCGCGGCAGCGTTTCAGAAATGCTGCAACGGGGCTGTGATGTTAGCCCGTCCGGGATCGCAGTGTTGAAATACGCCGAGTATGCCAGTGAATTGTATCTGCCAGCCTCGCTGAGCTGGGTAGACTTTTCGCCTTTGCCGGGACGAGGCTTGATTACCTTGAACGCCGGTCTGGTTTTCAAGCTGGTTGATCTGTTTTTTGGAGGAAGCGGGCACGTAAATAAGATTGAGAATCGCGACTTCACAATGACCGAACAGCGTATCGTGAGCCGGCTGATTACCGCAGCTTTTGCTGATATCCAACAGGCATGGCAGTCGGTTGTGGCTTTCCAGCCTGCTATCAGGTCTCACGAGAGTAATCCGCTGCTCACCAATATGTTAAGCCCTAATGAAACCGTTATCTGCAGTAAGTTTGATCTTGATCTGGATGGCGAAAGTGGGCAATTCCACATAGTCATGCCATTAGCGATGGTTGAACCCATTAAAGATACCTTGGGGGCCGGCATCAAAACCGATGTGGACTATGCCGATGAACACTGGTCGGAAAACCTGCAGCGCGAATTAATGTATGCGGAGGTGGATATCACCTGCAAGGTGGCTGAACGAAAAATCTCTTTGCGCGATATTCTGGACCTTGATGAAGGCGATGTGATTCCTGTGGATATGCCCGAAACAGTCAGGGTGTTTGCCAATCAACGTCTGGTTTACCACGCCAAACTCGGCGTTTCCGGGGACCGCATGGCGTTGGAAATTCACGATCAGGCCGGTGACCACTAAACCGGGCTGTAATAAAAATAGGAGCAGTAGAGAATGGATGACAGTAATGCCGCAGCGGAGCAGCCGGAACAGCCCAGGCCTGACAGCGAGCAGGTGGCCGGGCAGCTGGAAACTTCCGCCAATGATGGTGGCTCCAGTGCCCAGGGAGAGGATGCGCCTCAACTGGATGTAATTCTGGATATACCGGTGACCGTGTCTATGGAGGTTGGTGCGACCCGGATGCCAATTCGTAAATTGTTACAGCTGAATCAAGGCTCGGTCATTGAACTGGAAAGAATGGCCGGTGAGCCATTAGACGTACTGGTTAACGGTACGCTGATAGCGCACGGGGAAGTGGTTGTTGTGAACGAGAAATTCGGTATCCGTATGACCGATGTGATCAGTCCATCGGAGCGAATTCAAAAGCTATGAGCGAGTTTCCGGATGGCATACAGTTGGGCAATCTCCTGCTCAGCCTGATGTTGATATTGGGGCTCATCTTTGCGAGTGTGTGGGCGCTCAAACGCCTGACGCTGTTTACACAGCCAGCTGGCGGTAAGCTCAAAGTGTTGGCCTCATTGTCGCTCGGAGCCAGGGAACGTGCGATCCTTGTTCAAGCAGGGGACCAGCAGTTATTACTGGGGGTAGCACCGGGCAGGGTGGCAACCCTGCACGTCTTTGAAGAACCGATGGAGCTTGAGCCTGCAAAAGGCCAGTCGCAAACAGTTTTTGCACAACAGTTGGCGAAATTCTTTCCATCCAATAGTGCTCCCGGGCAGAAGTGATATGCATGGAACACAGTTTTTAACGGCCAACTCCCGCTGGCTTTTCCTGTTAGCGCTACTTTTATTGGGTGCTGCCGGGCCTACTCTTGCCCAGTCTGCAGCAGACCCCGGTAAGGCGGCCGCCCAGTCGATTGCTAACCAGGGAATCGCGGCAATACCGGCGGTTAAAGTAGTTGCTAATGATGATGGCACGGCCGATTACAGTGTAACCATTCAAATTCTGGCGTTCATGACTTTGCTGAGCTTGCTGCCGGCGATGCTCATGATGATGACCTCGTTCACCCGAATTATCATCACTTTTGCAATTTTGCGGCAGGCACTTGGCTTGCAGCAAACACCGTCTAATCAGATCCTCCTCGGTCTTGCATTATTCTTAACCTTGTTTGTGATGGCGCCGGTCTTTTCTGAAGTCAATGAACAGGCGGTGCAACCTTATCTGGCGGAAACCTTGACCTCCAAAGCGGCATTGCAACAGGCTTTGCTGCCGTTTCGGGAGTTTATGCTGGCGCAAACCCGGGAATCGGATCTGGACCTGTTTATGCGCATAGCAGACCATGGGCCGGTCAATTCACCGGCCGAAGTACCATTTACCATCATTGCTCCGGCGTTTTTGACCAGTGAATTGAAGACTGCGTTCCAGATTGGTTTTCTACTGTTCATTCCTTTTCTAATCATCGATCTGGTGGTTGCCAGTGTATTGATGGCGATGGGCATGATGATGCTGTCGCCGATTATCATTTCGCTGCCATTCAAAATAATGCTGTTCGTACTGGTTGATGGTTGGGCGCTGATCATTGGCACGCTCGCGTCCAGTTTCTCGGTGTAGCGCGATGAGTCCGGAAGTTGTTATCGACTTGTTGAGAGAGGCGCTCTACCTGATTATCCTGCTCATCAGCATTTTAATTGTGCCGGGGTTGCTGGTAGGTCTGATCGTTGCAATTTTTCAGGCGGCAACCCAGATTAATGAGCAGACTTTGAGTTTTCTGCCAAGGCTGATTACCACGTTCGTGGCGATGATTCTGGCCGGACCATTCATTCTCAAAGAGCTGACGGACTTCACTGACCGACTGGTTCGAAGTGTTCCGCTGTTGATAGGTTAGCCAGTCCATTGCCGCATGATGGAGTTTGCTTTAAGCGATATTGAGAATCTGGTAATGGGGTATTTATTACCGTTTTTCCGTATCGGCGCCTTTTTTATGGTTGTGCCAATCATTGGTACTCAGATGGTACCAGCCAGAATCAGGCTTATTCTGGCCTTATTGATTACCACAATATTGTTTCCCCTGTTGCCACCGGTGCAGCTTCCAAGCGCTCTTGGTTTACAAATGGGCGTTGCGATTATGCAGGAAGTTTTGCTGGGTGCTTTGCTGGGCTTTTTGCTGCAGTTGTTTTTTCATCTGTTTGTGATCGCGGGGCAGATGATTGCCATGCAGATGGGGCTTGGTTTTGCCTCAATGGTAGATCCATCCAATGGCGTATCGGTTGCTGTGGTCTCGCAGTTTTTCGTCATCCTGACAACGCTGCTGTTTCTATCAATGAATGGGCATCTGTTTATGATTGAAACGATGCTGGATAGTTTCCGCCGTCTACCCCCTGGAGCTGATTTCCTTTGGTCGAGCACGGGCATGCAGCTGGCGAGTAAGGGCAGCTGGATGTTCGCCCACGCCCTGTTGCTTTCCCTTCCTGCGGTAACTGCGTTGTTAATTGTCAATCTTGCTTTTGGGGTGATGACTCGTGCCGCCCCTCAACTGAACGTGTTCTCGCTGGGCTTCCCGAGTGCAATCGTCCTGGGTAGCATTTTCCTGTGGTATTCGGTCAGCGGCTTTGCTCAACTGTTTCAGCGTTTACTGGAAATCACTCTACGCGGCATGGCTCAGGTTGTCTGAATTCGCTGACCGCTGGCTTGTGGCTGGCTCGGTGAACCGCTAGTATTCAAGCTTGGTTAGCCTTTACTGCCATCATGAGTCGTTCCTACTATCAGTATTTCATCTGCGATGAGCCCAGCATAGCCGGTGACATTCTTCGAGCGGCCGTTAATTGTAACGCGGATACTTTTGTGCTGGATGTGTATTCCCACAGTGACAATGGACTACTGCAATGTCGCTCGGTTACCGCTTCCCGAAAAATTCGCAGCGGCAGTGCTGTTAACGCGCCGATTGGGCTTGCCTGTGGACTTGGCGCCCTGTTTGGTGGGCTGGTGTTCCTGCCGCTTTTGTACACTAATGGTCCGGCAGCTTATCTTGGCCTTGTGTTTCTGTGTACGCTCTTGGCTGCCTGGGCTGGCGGGGCTTTTATGCGTTTTGCAATTCCTGCCGAATTACGTCGCGGGCTAAGCAAGCTACCAGCCGGAAATATGTTCCTATCAGTGTATTCCGATTCAAGCGGTCATCGGGTCCTGCGCGAAGCGTTGGCCAGATACAGCAGTGTCTTACCCGCAGACTCGCAAGATCCAGATCGTACTCCGGTAGAATCGGCACCACCTGATCGTCTCGGCGCGTAATTGTGGAAGAGATATTGCATGGCTTGCTGCTAACGCCATTTAACCGGCAGGCAGGCAGTGGCCGAAGAAGAAGACCTCAGTCAGGAAAAAACCGAACAACCCACCCCGAAACGTCTCGAAGAGGCGCGTAAGGAAGGGCAGATTGCGCGTTCGAAGGAGCTCAGTACCGCGGTTCTCCTGATCGGTGGCATTTCCGCATTATGGGTATGGTACACCTCGGTAGCGGAGACGCTCTCACGGACCATGCGCTTCAGCTTTACCCCGAGTAGGGAAGAAATCTTTGATACCCACAGTATGCTGGCCATGCTCGGTGAGAGTTTTGCAGACATTGTCTGGTCTACGCTACCACTGTTTCTGGCCTTGTTTCTGCTCGGGATAATTGGTCCCATGCTGCTCGGGGGGTGGGGGTTCAGTAGCAAAGCACTGATGCCCAAGCTTAATCGCATTAATCCGCTGAAAGGCCTGCAGAGAATGTTTTCGGTCAACTCTCTTATGGAGTTGGCTAAGGCCATTGCGAAGGTAGGCCTGGTGGCAACTGTTTCCTGGGTTTGCCTGCAGTTTTTCAAGGAGGAATTGCTGGCGCTTGATCAGCAAGCCATTTTGCCCGCACTTGTCGATGCCAGCGGTTTGCTGGGAATTGCAACGCTGATCATTGCCTTGAGTCTATTGCTGATAGCGGCCATAGACGTTCCGTTTCAGCTGCAGCAGCACATTAAAAAATTGAAAATGACTATGCAGCAGGTCAAGGAAGAGAGTAAGGAGACTGACGGCAGGCCTGAGGTAAAAGGGCGAATCAGACAATTGCAGCGTGAGTTTGCCCGCTCCCGCATGATGGGTGATATACCGGATGCCGACGTTGTGATTACTAACCCGACTCATTATTCGGTTGCCCTGAAATACGCTAGTGATTCGCAAGGTGCACCGGTAGTGGTGGCCAAAGGCGTGGACTTGATTGCTATGAAAATCCGCGAGGTTGCTACAGCCAATGACGTGGAACTGGTGGAAGTGCCCCCGTTGGCAAGATCGTTGTATTTCACAACAGAAATCGGTGAGGAGATCCCGGACAAACTGTACGTTGCGGTCGCGCAAGTGCTGGCCTATGTGTTCCAACTCAAACAGTACCGCAGAGGTCCAAAGCCGGTCTTGGGCGAAGTGGAGATTCCGGACGACTTGCAATACGACTGATGATGAGATTCTGTCATTCCGACCTACCGTTCGTCGCTGATTTTTTCTGACGCCTAATCGTGCACGAAACTTGCAAACAGAATTTCAGATAAGCGTTGTTTCGGTCTGCGCGAGCAAGCGTGTGCGTCAGTGACAAAAAACTGTCGTCAACGCTTTGGCGCCGGGCGAGCACGGTGAACAAATAACAGACAATATTGGCACGGAAAGCCATTAGGACAGCAATGGAAGTCGCGCAACAAGCCAACGTAATGGACACGGCAAAATCCCTGGTACAGGGTAACTTTGGCGTTCCTTTGTTACTGTTGGTGATGCTTGGCATGATGACTTTGCCGGTGCCACCATTTTTGCTCGATGTACTCTTCTCCTTCAATATCGCGCTGGCAATTGTGGTGTTGCTGGTGGCGGTATACGCGCTACGTCCGCTGGATTTTGCCGTTTTTCCAACCGTTCTACTGATCGCTACATTGTTGAGACTGGCTCTCAACGTTGCTTCCACCCGGGTTGTGCTTCTGGAAGGCCATAATGGAGGAGCGTCTGCCGGCAAAGTGATAGAGGCCTTTGGCGAGGTTGTCATTGGTGGCAACTACGCCGTGGGGCTGGTGGTGTTTTTGATTCTAATAATCATCAACTTCGTGGTGGTAACCAAAGGCGCGGGTCGGATATCCGAGGTGAGTGCCCGGTTTACTCTGGACGCCATGCCTGGTAAGCAGATGGCCATAGATGCTGATCTGAACGCCGGGTTGATCGATCAGGAGCAGGCCAGAGTTCGACGCGAGGAAGTGTCAAGCGAGGCCGACTTTTACGGGGCCATGGACGGTGCCAGCAAGTTTGTGCGGGGGGATGCCGTTGCCGGCATCCTGATTCTGGTCATCAACCTCATCGGTGGACTGGGTATTGGCATGGTTCAACACGAGCTTGAGTTCGCTGACGCCATGCAGAAATACTCCTTGCTGACCATAGGTGACGGCCTGGTCGCGCAAATACCCTCGCTATTGCTGTCCAGCTCTGCGGCGATCATGGTCACACGGGTCAACTCTTCCACTGACATGGGGCAACAGGTGTATTCACAAATGTTCGCCTCACCCAAAGCGCTGACCATCGCGTCGGCCATTCTTGGTCTGATGGGCATTATTCCCGGCATGCCTCACGTTGCCTTCCTGCTGCTGGCAGCTGTTACTGGTGGAGCAGCCTATATGATCAGTCAGCGCATCGTGCGTGAAGAAAACTTGGCAGCGGAGGATGAGACTGAAGAAGCTGTGGAAGCGCCCGTTGAACCCTCGGTTGAACTGGGCTGGGAAGATGTGGCACCGGTGGACCGGATTGGATTGGAGGTGGGTTATCGTTTGATCCCACTGGTGGATAAAAACCAACAAGGTGATCTGTTGGGTCGGATCCGAGGAATACGAAAGAAACTGTCACAAGATATTGGTTTCCTTATCCCGCCGGTTCATATACGAGATAATCTTGACCTCGGCGCCAATGCTTACCGAATTATCCTGATGGGGGTTACCATTGCTGAGGCCGAGATCTATCCGGATCGGGAAATGGCGATCAATCCTGGCCAGGTGTTCGGTGAGCTTGAAGGCATCACTACTGAAGACCCGGCATTCGGCTTGCAAGCTGTCTGGATAACACCGGAGAACCGTGATCAGGCGCAATCACTGGGCTATACCGTGGTCGACGCCAGCACAGTGGTTGCGACGCATTTAAACAGCATACTCAAGCACCATGTGAACGAACTGTTGGGTCTGGATGAGACTCAGCACATTCTTGATCGGCTGGCTGAAAGCAGTCCAAAGCTGGCCGAAGAGCTGGTTCCCAATGCGGTCAGTATTCAGAGCTTTCTCAAAGTATTGAAGAATCTGTTGCAGGAGCGGGTGCCAATCCGTGATATGCGTTCCATAGCGGAGTCGGTTGTTAGCCATGCTGAGCTTAAGGCGGATACCGACGAACTCACCAACGCGGTTCGTATGGCCCTGTCGAGAAACATTGTTCAGAGTATCTATGGCGATACCCGCGATCTTGCGGTTATCACGCTGGATCCGGCGCTGGAAAATCTCATTCAGCAAAGCCTGAATGCTGCGCGACAGTCTGGTGAGCCTAATGTTGACGCAGTACTGGAGCCGAATCTGGCTCAACAGTTGCAAGAGAAGCTGGCCGAAGCAGCACGAAAGCAGGAGATGGATGGAAAACCAGCGGTACTGCTGGTGTCGCCGCAAATCCGTAGTTTATTGGCCAATTTTTCCAGACTGGTTTACGGCGAGCTCTATGTGCTCGCATATAACGAAATTCCCGGTAACAAAAACGTCACCATAGAGGCTAGCGTTTCCTAACACTCAGAAATAGCAAGGATGCAATAATGACAACACGAACTATCATCGCGCGTGACATGCAGCAGGCCATGAGCCAAGCAAAGCAGGAGCTCGGCGCCGAGGCAATTATTCTCAAAAGCCGTCGACTGGGTGATCAGATCGAAGTGACGGTTACGGATGACCCAAGCTTTTTACTGGCTTTCTCCCGGGACAAGGATGCAGCCAACGACAATGAGCATCGACGGGTATATCCGACCGGGCAATCGTACCTAAAGGGCCAGGACGTTGAATCGTCTGAACAAGATCGAATCGAGAGCAGCGAGGCCTATGAAGCGCCGGTGTCGCGCGATCTTTTCCCATCCTTTCAGCAGTCAGTGCCCGATAGCGTGCCAAGCGAAGCGCATGAGGAATCAACCATAGATTCATCTCATCCTGCGTTTGATAAGCAAATAGATGACATCAGCAAGCGTTTTGATTTTCGGTCCATGCACGACCCCGCTCTCAAGCGCCTGATTGGTGAGTTGCGCTCAATCGGTGAGTTCTGGAACGAATTTGGAATTTATTGGGAAAACTTTGCCGACAGTTACCAATATCCGTGGAGCAAGCAGCTGCGTGAGCGCATAGAGTATCTGCACCTTGCGCCGGAGCTGCGCGATCGGCTGGTCCGCCAGTTTCGGGAGTTTCCGGAATTTGATGAATCCTGGAAACTGGTGCTTGCCGAACTGCAGAACTCCATTCGCATAAGTCGTAACGACATAATCAGTACAGGTGGAAACTACGCGTTCGTCGGTCCATCTGGCGCTGGGAAGACCACAACGATCGGCAAGATTGCTGCCGAATATGTGCTGCAACACGGGCCAGAGAAAGTGGGGTTGATAACCACTGATATCTTTCGCATCGCTGCTTACGAACAGCTGGTCACTATTGGCAAAATTCTCGATGTGGATGTTGAGGTGGTCGACGCGCATCAGGGCGGTCTGGTTCAGGCGCTGGACCGTTTTGCGGACAAGTCTTTGGTATTGGTAGATACCGCAGGCTTGCGCAGAACCGACAAAGACCTGGCTCAGCAATTGGCTGAGATTCGCCAGCAAGGCCAGCGCCTGCAGACTATGTTGGTGTTGCCTGCCAATATTCAGTATGAATCCATGCAGGCGGCCGCTGAAACCTATGAGGTCGACGACTTCTGTGGCTGTATTTTTACCAGACTCGATGAATGCAGCAGCCTTGGTGCGGCAGTCAGTCTGTTAGTCAATAGTGGTATTCCAGTGGCTTATCTGGCCAGTGGGCACACGATTCCCGACGACCTCGCAAGAGCCAACTCCTTATTGATCATTGAGCAGCTCCTGAGCTTTGCCTGCCAGGATACCGACGTCAGTCGTATTGGGGACGGTGGCCTGTCAGAGGGGTTTTGCCCTGGCAATAGCTCGCAGCTAGACCTGATTTAAGGAGTAAACAGCGTTGAAACAATTGCATAAAACAAATCAGTTTATTGGGCAGGCTGAGCCGGAAGGGATTCAGGTGATCGCTGTTACTGGTGGTAAAGGTGGCGTAGGTAAATCGAATGTCGCGATTAATCTAGGCCTTGCTTTGCTCAAGCTTCACCGTCGAGTTGGCCTGGTTGATGCTGACCTGGGTCTCGCCAATATCGATATTCTGCTGGGCTTGTCTCCGGAAAAGTCCCTGGAGGATGTTATTGGCGGGCATTGCTCGCTGACTGAGGCCTTGATCGAATGGCGCGAGGGCCTGTACGTAGTGCCTGCCTCAAGCGGCAATCAATCCATGGTTAACCTCAGCCCGCTGCAACGTCAGGGCTTGATTCATGCATTCAACAGTGTTGCCAAACTACTTGACGTGCTCCTGATCGATACCGCATCAGGCATTGAAAACCACGTGCTGGACTTTGTCAGGGCGTCCAACGAAATCATAGTGGTAGTCTGTAACGAACCTTCGTCGCTGACTGATGCCTACTCGCTGATCAAGCTGGCGCACAGGGATTATGGCAAGCACCGCTTTCGCGTATTGTCCAGTATGGTTGACTGCGCCCAGAGTGGTCGCGAACTGTATGAAAAGCTGCGTAATGCAACGGATCAGTTTTTGGATATTCAGCTGCAGTACGCTGGCCATATTCCATTCGATGAGCAGCTGCGCCGGGCCGTTAGTAAGCGCCAGGCCTTAATGCTGCATGCACCGCGCAGCCCATCGGCAAAAGCCTTTTCCGGCCTGGCTGAAAAAGTGGATCGTTGGCCCCGGCCAAGTGCAGCCAATGGCAACCTGCAGTTCTTTGTTGAACAGTTGGTCGGTAACACGACGCAGCAGAACGTAAAAGCGTAAACCAGGTACCGGAGGCACAATG
>JAUIHW010000077.1 GCA_030431775.1 Gammaproteobacteria bacterium | reverse complement strand
CGCGCTCAATTGCCGAACTCGAAGCCGCTGCTAAAAACGCTTCCGGCGTTGACAGTGCCAAAGTAGCGAGCGCGAAGCAAGCCATCGAAAGCGGTAGTTACGAGCTTAACGCCGAGCGCCTGGCCGGCAAACTGCTGGGCCTTGATTCCGAGCTTTACGACTAACCCGATCGCAAAACCATAAGGAAATACTATGCTCAAGGACCGAGCACTTTTTGAAGAAGTTCGAGCAGTGATCGAGCGCGAAACCGCTTTGATCGTTGAACTCAACACCATTCTGCGCGCCGAAACCGACGTCTTGCAATCTCCGGACGCGGCGGGTCTGGCTGAAGTTCTGGAGCAAAAAGTTTCTCCGCTGGCTGCCATTAACGAAAGCAAAGCAACACGCTATGCAATCCTGCGATCGGTTCATTACCCCGAGAGTGAGGATGGTTGGGCATCGCTGGTCAGCGATCTTGATGCGATTGAAAGCGACCAGCACATCACCCTGGCGAACCTGCTACAGATATTGCGCGGTGAACTCATGCAAAGCCGCACGCTGAACCGGGTAAACGCGGAAATTATTAACCGAAGCATGTTCAGCGTGCACCACCTGTTGAATATTTTGCGCGGCAATATTCCGGAGAATAAAATTTACAGTGAATCCGGTGAACCTGTAAACATCAACAACAAACCGTCCATTACATCGGCTTGAGCCCATGCAACAAACCAAAGCGTTCGGCTTCTGACAAATCTTCGGGACGATCAATATCTCGGAGCGGTTTTAGCAACTCAACATTCAGCTTGGCCGCGTTTGCTTTACTGAGTGTGATTTCCAGGACCTCTGCCGTGCCCCAGGGTACATCTTCAAAAACAGGCAGGTGAGAATGACGGCTAGCCAGCAGCACATAGCCACCGTCCATGGCTGGCCCCAGCACCAGATCAGCGCCAGCGGCGAGGCGCGCAAAAGCGGATTCGATAGTGATTGCATCCAGCGCGGGGCAATCGCTGCCAATCAAAACAGTATGCATGCCTGGACGGCCGGCTAACGCGGTTGCCATTCGTTGCCCGAGGTCTCCCTGACTCTGAGCGACACGACGCAGGCTGGGAAACTGCGCCTGCAGATGCAAAAAAAACGGGTGTTCTAGATCTCCATCAATCCACAGTTCCAGTTGACTGTCAGAACTTTGTGCAGCCCGCGCGACCGTGTGCTCCAGCAGGCGCTCATACAACAGTCTAATGGCCGCCGGTGGCAGCGCGTCACTCAAGCGGGTTTTAACCCGACCCTCCACCGGGGCGCGGGCGAAGACCACTACCCTGCGCGACATTCGTCACTCTTCACCCGCCTGAGCTCCGGGTAATACAGCTGATGCAACCGGTCTGGGTCAGCACCAAAATAATAGGCCGCACGCAGATACCACATGAGTACTGTCAGACGGAGCACACCATGACGTTGCCATTTGCGTACCGAGCAGCGCACAGCGCAGGAAAACACCACTGGCCGACCGAGGCTCCGCAGGCTTTTACTGAGCGCAATATCTTCCATAAGGGAAATAGGCGGGTATCCGTCAAGGCGCTGAAAAGCCTCAGCTTTCACACATAGCACCTGGTCACCGGTCGCTACACGAGTCAATCTGGACCGTTGGTTCATAAACCAGCCGATAAGCCGGTATGCCAGGCCTGAATGCCCAAGTATGACTGGAAAAAAACCCCACACTTCGGCGCTCTGCCATAAGCGCCGCCAACTCTCAATCGCTTGCGGAGGCAACTCCACATCAACGTGCAGAAAAACCAATACATTGCCGGAAGCCGCAGTAGCCCCGGCATTCATTTGCCGGGCTCGCCCACGCTCAACACGGATCGCCTGATCGGCAAGAGCCTGGGCAATTTCAAATGTATTGTCTTCACTTCCACCATCAACAACGATCACTTCAAAAGCGTCAGGCGCAGCAGCGCGCAATTCCGCTAGCCGGCTGAGTTGCTGCTGCAATTTGGCCTCCTCATTCAGAACAGGCAGAATGACGCTGACCGGTGGCTTAATCATCACTCAGTCCAGCACTAATCCAGCGCACCGCCGCAACTGCTGCCCTGCCCGGCCGTACAGCCATAACAGTGCTCACCGACTTTTATCGGTTGGCCCACAAAGTCATCATGCAATAAGTCTCGCAGATGCCGCTTTGGCTGCACAGCACCACCTGTAGGCGCTTGGGCATGTAAAGGAAGCTCCAGCATCTGATTGAAATCACAGTCATACAGGTAACCCTGCCAATCGACACTGATCAAGTTGCGACACATAACGGCTCCCAAATTGGCCGCACTGTAATTGCTGCGCAGCAGGCACATATAACTGTCGAATTCGTTTCTCGACAACAGCATACTGCCGAAACGACTGATCGGCATATTGGTTATGGTGAACAGCTCGTCGAAAACAATGCCGAAATCGCGAGCCAACTGCTCACTATAGTCGGCTTTAAGCTGTTGCTGCGGAGGTGGCAGGAAGGGGCCAACTGGATTGTAGACAAGGTTCAGCTGCAATCCAGCTCCCTTGCCATAACCGAGCTTGTTGAGTAGTTGCAGTGCTTCAATGCTCTTGCTGAAAACACCCTTGCCTCGCTGTGCATCCACATTGTTTTCGCTGTAACAAGGCAACGAAGCTGTAATGGTGACCTGCTGTTCCGCCAAGAATCCGGCCAGATAATCGTAGCCTGGTTCCAGCAAAATGCTGAGGTTGCAGCGATCGATCACACGAACGCCAAGCTCGCGGGCCTGCTCAACCAAATAGCGAAAATTCGGATTCATTTCAGGAGCACCGCCGGTGATGTCCAGCTCAGCGATTTCCTTAACCCGCAAAACCTCCAGCAGCAGCTCGACGGTCTCCCGGCTCATCAATTCTCGTCGGGTTGGCCCGGCGTTCACATGGCAATGCACACAACTCTGGTTGCACAGGTAGCCCAGATTGACCTGCAGCGAATCCAGCCGGTCGCGCTGAATGTCTGGAAAATCGGTTTGCTCAAGCAGATGAATGGTAGGCAACATTAAAATAACCTCTCTAATTACCTGTGAAGCCGACGAACGCCACCATTAAAAGCCATTAACGGCTTGCAGTCACCCGCTCGCTTTGTTTGAATTGGAGCAACAGCAGTTGTCTCGAAGTACTCCCATGCAACAAACCGTTTACCAGCAAGACATTGAAAATTACTTTGTCTCGTGGGAAGAAGTCAATCACGCCATCGACACTCTGGTGGAACGCCTGAAGCCTCAAGGCTGGCAACAAATAGTTGCGCTCACCGAAGGCGGCGTTGGTCCCGCAGCCGGTATTGCGCGCGCCCTTGACCTACCATTGATTGAGGCGCTCAAGATCAATGACAACAGCGTGCAAAGTAACCTTGAGGGCCTTAACCAGCACATCGATGCCAGCCTGCAAACCCTATTTGTCGATGACCTGGTGGATACCGGAAAAACCGCTCGGGCCGCGAAGGCAGCGTTTCCGAATGCGCATTTCGTCGCCCTATACGCCAAGCCGTCCGGCGAGCCTTATGTCGACGACTTCGCGAATGCTTTGTCAGATGACGCCTGGGCTCATTTTCCCTGGGATGTTTTGGTTCCCGGCGAAAGCATGCCAGACTAATTGGCAACAACCATGGTCAGCCATTCGGCGACCAGTGCCGGTGTCTCTTCGCCTTCAATTTCAACAGTAATCTTTTGTTTGATCAGGAAGCGATTCTCATCTTTGCGATCCACATCGCTAACCTCTGAATGCCCACGCACCCGCTTGCCGCTGGGCACTGGCGCCAGAAAGCGAACCCGGTCGAAACCGTAATTCAGACCCATCAACATGTTTTCCGGCGCCACACCATTGCCCTCAACCATGCGCGACAATAGTGACAGAGTCAGAAAACCGTGCGCAATCGTTCCGCCGAACGGAGTTTGCTTGGCAGCCTCCTCATCAACATGGATGAACTGATGGTCTTCAGTACAGTCAGCGAAAGTATCAATCCGCTGTTGGTCAATCTCAATCCAATCGCTGGGCTCAAACTTGGTGCCAACAGCGTTGACCATTTCGTCTTTGGGTAGAATCTTCAGAGGCATTCGGGCATTCCTGTGGATGAAGTTGGCGTCCACGGCAGGATTCGAACCTGCGACCCTTCGCTTAGGAGGCGAATGCTCTATCCAGCTGAGCTACGCGGACGTGGCCGCAAGCATACACATTTTTGCTGGATTTCTCATCGGCTGGTGCGGCGCTTTGTGATGAGCTCAGCCAGTCTCGGTGCTTTCGCTGCAATCTCTTCATCGCTTAAACCGGCAATTTCATGAGGGAATACCAGCCATTGATCCGTTTCGTGCAAGTAAAAATCCGGCTGCAACTCGGTAAGGCGGCGGGCCGGTTTATACCAGGGGCAGGCAATGCGGATAGCGGCTGGCGGAAGGGGTAAAACCTTGCCAAGCTCGGTGTGGATTGCGTGCATGCTCCGGCCCGTATCGAAGACGTCATCAACCAGTAAAATTCGGTCCTCTTCTTTGACTTGCTCAATCAGATACCCAAGATTGTGAACCTGCACTGAAGCCCGTTGCTGATCAATACCAGCGTGGTAGGCTGAGGTACGGATGGCAATATGGTCAGTCTCCAAGCCCAGAACGGCCAGAAATTCCTGTACCGCAATTCCCACTGGTGCTCCACCACGCCAAATGCCAACAATAAAGCTGGGCCGATAGCCGCTATCAAATACCCTTGCCGCCAGCTCGAAGGAGTCGCTCAGTAAATCATCGGCGCTGATCAGTTTCTTATTCATGGCGAAACATTGTACCCTGTCGCGATCGTATACCGCCCGGGGAAGATTAAACGCATGCCCGATTATTACCTCGCTCAACTCAATATAGCGCAAGCGCGCGCGCCAATGGATTCACCGGAACTGGCGGATTTTGTGGCCAATATTGAGCGGATCAATACCTTGGCCGAACGCAGTGATGGCTTCATCTGGCGCATGGTGGACGAGGAAGAGCAAGACACCAGCGCATTAAACCACTTTGGGCAAAACCTACTAATCAATTTGTCATTGTGGCGGGATGTGGCTGCGCTACGTGCCTTTGTCTACGACTCCGAACACATCAGTATCATGCGCCGGCGCAAGGAATGGTTTATCGCCCTACCGGAGGCGGCCATGGTGTTGTGGTGGGTTCCAAGCGACCGGCGTCCCAGTCTGACGGAGGCCGCGGCAAAGCTGTCACTCTTGCGAGCTGAGGGGCCGAAGCCGCAGGCTTTCAGCTTTCGAAATGCTTTCCCCCCTCCGGAATGAGCCGTTCAATGCAACTGTACGAAAGAGTGAAGCGGGCCGCTGGCAGTCTGCCCGCAATACCCGATGTGGACGCCTGCCTACTGTTGGGCACAGGACTGGGCGACAGCCTCGTGAAACTGGAGCAACATGGCCTTCAGGTTTTACAACGGGTAGCCTATACAGAAATCGAGGAATTTCCGCACAGCGCTGTTACCAGCCACAAAGGCGAGCTGGCAATTTGTGCTTTTGACGGTCTGACACTAGGCGTGTTTCAGGGCCGTTTTCATCTGTACGAAGGCTGGAGCGCATTAGACACGGCGTTTCCGAGTTATCTGGCCAGAGAGCTTGGTGCCAGGCAAATGATCATCAGTAATGCAGCAGGCGCATTGAATGGCGAACTGACTCCGGGCTCGCTGATGCTGATCACTGACCACCTGAATATGACCGGCCAGAACCCGTTACTGGGCTGGCAGGATGAACGAATGGGGCCTCAATTCACAGACATGTCCAATTGTTACAACCGATCCCTGCGAGCACTGGCTGAGAATGCCGCCCGCGATGCCGGTGTCGAATTGGCAACGGGAATTTACGCAGCGGTACTGGGGCCTTCTCTGGAGACGTCCGCTGAACGTCGCTGGCTGCGCGCCTGCGGTGCGGATGCAGTCGGCATGTCCACTGCCATGGAAGTCATTGCAGCCAATCAGTGTGGCCTAAGCGTGGTTGGTTTTTCGGCTATTACTAACAATGCAACAGGTGGGCCAGAGCAGCAAGCCGACTCAATTGAAGAAGTATTGGAATACGCCGAACAAGCTGCAGGACAATTGGCCGACATTCTGCCGGGCCTTCTTCAGCGTATTCAGGCGTTGCCGACTGCAGGGACTCAGTAGATCAAAGCAACACAGCCGATCTGTTACATAGCCCCGGTCAACACGTTTTCCGCTACGTGGCGGGGCTTTTCACCAAATTTATTCAGCAGAGGCTGGGGGTCTATGGCGTCGTGACGCCAGAAAACTTCCCAGGTAAGCTGCAACTCTGAAAACGCATCTTCCAGAGTTTCCTGAAAGCGGCCTGACAACACTCTGTCTGTTGGCACTTCTCTTTGCTCTATAAACTGGTCGAGGCGCTCGGTACCTAATACCCAACCTGTTGGCGTTAAATGCCACTCCCAAGAATCATTGGTCAAGGCCATGTACTTCTTCCTAATCAGTTGTTTTTTTGGTTTTGTCGTTTTTATTACTCGAGGTATGCGGCTGTTGAAACAGTCTTTTTACAACACCTCCAGGCCAATAATCCCACAAAGATGAGCAGGCTGCAAAGTGCTTTTTGAGCAATAGTGCTGGTATTGTGCAAAGCTTAATCAGCCCTCTTGATTTGTGTACAATGCCCTTTTAACAACCCGCGAAGTTTTCACGTTGAACACAAACTGGACGCCAAAAAGTTGGCGCGATAAGCCCATTCACCAACAACCCACGTATCCGGATACTGCCGAGTTACTGGGCGTCGAAAAAGAACTGGCCGCACTACCGCCTCTGGTGTTTGCCGCAGAAACCCGGGAGCTGCGCCGCCTGCTGGGCCAGGTTGCCATGGGCAAGGCTTTTTTGCTGCAGGGTGGTGATTGTGCCGAAAGCTTTACCGATTTTTCGGCACAAAACATCCGTGACATGTTCAAGGTTCTGTTACAAATGGCGGCTGTGCTTACCTTTGGAGGGCGCAAACCAGTCGTTAAGGTGGGTCGATTGGCCGGGCAATTTGCCAAGCCCCGCTCGGCGGACCTCGAAGAACGCGACGGCGTACAACTACCCAGTTATCGTGGCGACATGGTTAATGCGGCAGAGTTCACCGCCGAAGCCCGCCGGGTAGACCCGCAACGCCTACTCAAAGCCTACCACCAGTCCACGGCCACACTGAATCTGTTACGCGCTTTCGCCAGTGGCGGTCTGGCCGATTTGCATCAGGTGAATAAATGGAACATGGGTTTTGTAGACAGCAACCCATTACGCGAACGTTATACCGACATGGCTCAGCGGATCCAGGACGCGCTGTCTTTTATGGAAGTGCTTGGTATCAACAGTGACACCATGCCGACACTGAAGGAGACCACTTTATTCACCTCGCATGAAGCCTTGCTGCTGAATTACGAAGAGGCTTTGGTACGCACTGACCACCTCACCGGACTGCAGTACGCGTGCTCCGCTCATATGCTGTGGATCGGCGAGCGTACCCGGCAGTTGGATGCCGCGCACGTTGAATTTTTACGCGGGTTAAACAACCCGGTTGGAGTCAAACTGGGTCCCACGGCAAACGCTGACGATGTTCTCCGAATTTGCGATGCGCTCGACCCTGAAAATGATCCTGGCAGATTAACTCTGATCTGTCGCATGGGCGCCGACATAGCCGAAGAAAAACTACCGGTCATTGCCGAAGCAGTCAGTCAGGCCGGGCGTCGGCCTGTGTGGTCCTGCGACCCGATGCATGGCAATACCCACAAGGCCAGCAGCGGCTATAAAACCCGCTCGTTTGATAATATTCTTCGGGAAATTCAGCAATTCTTCACAGTATTACGCGCTGTGGGCGCGCACCCGGGCGGCATTCACCTGGAGATGACCGGTCAACATGTGACTGAGTGCACCGGAGGCGCTTACCGGATATCCGAAACCGATCTTGCTGAATGCTATCGAACCCAGTGTGATCCCCGTCTGAATGCAGACCAAGTTCTGGAATTGGCGTTCTGCGTTGCCGATTTGATGCGTAATGGCCGGGGCACAAGCCGTGAATGAACAGCTATTGATTGCCCTGCAGCGGCATTTGCCAGCAAGCAGTGTGTTATTGGACGAGGACAGCCTTGCCAGTTATAGCGCAGACTGGAGTGGCACCTCACCGGTGACACCGCCGTGCGTCTTACGCCCTGACAGTACCGAGCAGGTGTCTACAATACTGCGCTTGTGCAATGAGCATCGCCAGCCAGTGGTCACTCAGGGAGGACTCACTGGTCTGTCAGGCGGTGCAACTCCGCAAGCCGGTGAAATAGCCTTGTCATTGGAGCGACTTCAGGGCGTGAGTGAGTTAGACCGAAAGGGCCAGTACCTTATAGTTAAAGCCGGTACAGTCTTGCAGCACGTACAGGAAGCCGCACGAGATGCGGGTTTTAAACTGGCACTCGATCTGGGCGCACGTGGCCAGTGCAGTATTGGAGGCAACCTGTCGACTAATGCCGGTGGTAATCAGGTCATCAAGTATGGCATGGCGCGCGAACAGGTACTTGGTTTGGAAGCCGTTTTGGCCAACGGCAGCATCGTCCGCTCCATGAACACACTGTTGAAAAACAATGCTGGTTACGACCTGAAGCATTTTTTTATCGGCACAGAAGGGACTCTTGGTGTGCTGACCGAATGTGCGCTCCGTCTCCGACCGCTGCCGAAAGGCCGTGCCACTGCATTGTGCGCCTGCCCAAGTTTTGATTCGGCACTGGCAATACTGCAACATACTCAAGCCGTTTTTGGCGCACTGAGCTCCTTTGAGTTGATGTGGCAGCACTATTTTGAGCACGCCTCTGAAAGAGCGGGTCACAAGCCGTTTCAGACCCAACACAATTACGTGGCTCTGTTAGAGGTGGAAAGCGATGGTTCCGAGCATGCACAGGAACAGTTTCTGCAAACCCTGAGCGCCGATTTGGAAGCGGGCATCATCAGCGATGCAATCATTGCGCAGTCGGAACAGGAAGCGCAGGAATTCTGGGCAATCCGTGATGCCATTGCAGAAATTCTTCGCGACTTAACGCCGTTGGCCAATTTCGATATCGGCATTCCCATCAAACATATGGAAAGCTTTGTCGATCAGGTTCGGGATGAGCTGAATCAACGGTACCCTGGCCTCATCTTGCTGGTGTTCGGTCACATCGGAGACGGCAACCTGCACTTGGTTGCGGCGACTGGTCAGGAGGCCGATGTGGAACCTATTCACGAACTGGTCTTCCAGCGCACTGCACAGTTTGGTGGCACGATAACAGCAGAGCACGGCGTTGGCACCCACAAAAAAGAGCACCTTCATCTGATACGCAGCGATGCTGAATTGGCAATGATGCGCTCACTCAAACAAGCGCTGGACCCAAACAATATCCTAAATCCCGGCAGAATCTTCAATGCCTGAGCCTGGCTCATTCTGGAAGTTCTCACTCAATTTCTATTCCAAGATTGATGTGCAGCGGGCCTGTCTCAGGCTGCAGGACGAGCACGGTCTGGACGTTAATATGGTGTTGTTTTGCAGCTGGGCCTGGCAGCAATCGCTGCACATCGAAGCGTCACAATTTCAGGCCTTGTACGCGTTTACTCAGCAATGGCAACAAACGGCGGTGAGCCCGCTTCGCGAACTACGCCGTTCTCTGAAGAGCCAGCCGGTAGCTGGTGCCATTGGCGTCACCGATTTCAGAGCCGCGGTCCAGGCGCTTGAACTCGAGGCTGAAAAACTGCAACAACACAGCATGCAAGGCTTGATTGACGAGCAAACTACTGTGCACAACGAAGTCGAACAGGATTTGTATTGGCACTACCTCGGCTGGTATGCAACAGCACGCGGTGAATCTTTTAACCCAGCCGCAACCGCCGAGCTAAACCTGCTCAAGGACGCATTAACACCAGCCGCCTAAACCACAGGCTGGTGTTCAAAGATTGGCGGACATGGCTGTTGCCAGCGTGGCCGGGCATTGGCGGGCCAGACGCGGCACGATACTCAGTTTGACGATCATTGGATTGTGGTCCGAGCTGGATACGTCCGCAACATGAGCATCCTCCCCTTTCAGCCCGCGGACGAACACATGGTCCAAGGCCATGCCAAAAGCCTGCTTGCGGTAGTCGAATGGAAAGTGAACCACTTCCAGCCCCAACACCTGAATAATGTCATCGACAATAGACAGTCGCTTGCGCCGCCAGGTATTGAAGTCGCCGGCAAAGACAATCGGCCCGTGATGGTGCAGCAATTCATCCAGCAGCGCGTAGAGTTGCCGCCGAAAACTACGCACACCCGCGGTAAAATTGATTGCATGAACATTGGCAACCATTAAGGTCAAGTCATTGTCCTGCAGCCGATACTCCGAAATCAGGGCAGCTTTAGGTATCCGGGTCCATGGTTCACGGTGGCTATGCAAAATTCGATTGACCGTTTGCGCCGCTGACAGCGTCATTACGCCCGTACTATGGTCGGGGCGAGTAAAGCCGGGCGCGAAGGACCAGCAGCACTCGGCACCAAATAGGCCGGGCATGTCATATTCCAGCTTGGCTTCCTGTAACAATGCGATATCCACGTCGCGACAAAGCTCGGTGAAGTCCTGCTGCCAACCTTTGTGTTTGCCTTTGGCGATGTTCCAGTTCAGCAAACTAATATCTTTCGGGTTCAGAGCCGGGCTTAGCATGAAATTGATTGAGCCTTACAAGCAAACTGGCCACTGAGTGTAAAGTGTTTCACACACGAGCAATAGTCATATGCGCAATATTGTGTATCATGTTAGTACATTACCAAGGGAAGAGTTTTCTATGCGACTGATTACCGCGATGGCATTGTGCAGCCTGCTGCTGGCCTGCACTCACACCAGCACACCCGAGCACACAAACGAATCCGCAGCCAGCTTGCGCGACGTGCTTGCCGGCGAACACCGCAACGACAGCGCCCGTGCCCGAGACCAATATCGCCACCCCGAAGAAACACTGCGTTTTTTCGAACTTAGCCCGACGGACACCGTCGTTGAGCTTTTTCCAGGGGGTGGTTGGTATACCGACATCATCGCTCCGTTTGTTGCCGAGAATGGTCAATACTATGGTGCCGGTTACGCACTGGACATTCCCGACCAGCCAGAATACAGGTACAAGCTGACCCGGGGTTTCAGCAAAAAGATTTCGGATCGCGCGCTGTATGGCAACGCCCAAATGACATCACTTGCACCGCCAACCCATACAGAAATCGCTCCTCCAGGGTCAGCTGACCTGGTGGTAACCTTTCGCAACTTCCACGGTTGGTTACGTTCCGACCCAGCCCCTTATCTGGCTGCTGTCGTCGCAGCCTTGAAGCCCGGAGGTATTTTTGGCGTTGTGCAACATCGAGCCAATCCGGGTGCCAGCCTGGAGTCGATGCAAAAATCCGGCTATGTCGCTGAGCAGACAGTCATTGACCTCGCGGCTGCGGCCGGACTGCAACTGCTTGACCGCGCTGATATTAACGCTAATCCGCAGGACACCAAAAATCATCCCATGGGTGTCTGGACCCTGCCACCGAGCCTGCGGCTTGGTGAGCAGGATCGCGAGAAATACCTCGCAATCGGTGAAAGCGACCGCATGACCCTGAAATTCATTAAACCGGAATAATGCCCGCAGCGCTGATCGCGTTGCTGATTGGCGCACTGCCTATTCTGGCGGTGCATCTCGCTTACGCGATCAGTATTGCTGAGGAGTTTGTGCCGGCCTGCGTTCCCTATTGGGAGGGCTGCACTTCCATCTCCAGGGCTGCCCGTCATGGCAACGCTCTGTTTTTATTTCGTGGCATTGTGATGCCGTGCTGCGCACTAATGGTACTGTACTGGCGGATCACACAACTCTGGCTGTGCCGACTCGATAATACCCGTTCTTTTTGGGGCGTGTTCCTGCTCGGCGCTATCGGTTCGACCTTTCTAATACTTTATACCGACTACCTTGGCAGTTCCGGTGACAGTTATCGCTTCATGCGGCGCTATGGAATTTTCATGTTTTTCGGTCTGACTCCACTGGCACAACTGCTGCAGGTCAATGCTCTGCTAAAACTCTGCGCCTCAAATAACCAGCTTCTGCAACACCGCCCATTGATCCGGCTTCAGCTGGCATTTTGCTGCGTTATGTTGTTGTGCGGTCTTGCCAGTGTGGGCGCCGACTGGCTGGGCATGAAAACCTACGAGTTCGGGAATGTGCTCGAGTGGGTTTTTGCTCTACTGATATTCTCATTTTTTCTGGTTACCGCCCTGATCTGGCAGCGTAGCTCGCTGCAATTGAGCCTCCTTAGCGATCGTTAACTAGCGGTTGAAAAAACTGAGAAAACTATTGACTCTTTATACTCTATTTTTTAGAGTTATCTAAATTATAGAGTATTTTATTATGACACTCCCCGCTTCTTCCTGTAGCTCTACGTTTCAGCTTCAACTCGGTCGCGACATTACTGTACACCTGCCTACAGTTCTGTATCGCTTCTGGGCAATCGTGGCGCTGGGTGCACTGGCTTTGCCCGAAATTCAAGCCGGTCTTGCCAGCAAACACTGGCTGCTTATTTTGGTACTGGCTGTAAGCGTCTCGCTGCTACTTGCCGGACTGTGGTATCAGAAGGCTGATTCCATGCAGTTACAGCAGGCTAAGCCGTGGATTTTGCACTGGGCCAGTGTATTGGCCGTATGCGGTCTGTTTCTGCAAACGCTAGCCCGGCCGGAGATTGAGCTGCAGTGGGTCTTGCAGCAACTGCTGCTGCTCTTGGCATTGGCGTTTTTGGTGGGTGGCCTGCACTTACACCGCCGGCTACTGGGTCTTGGTTTGGCCCTGGTACTGGTGTACGCCTATCATCTGGGCGTAGGCTATATGGCAGGTATCATCGGTGGACTGGTGGTTGCCGCAGGTCTTTGGGCTTGCTCACTGCCCCCTGGGGAATAAGCCAACCGGCACAGCATGAACCAGTTGTCGATCGACTTTAGCGGTTATGACCGCCTTCTGGAGCATCGGTCGCGGCTGATAATTTGCATACTGCTGGGCAGCGAGCAGCAATTGTGTTTCAGTGACTTCAAACAAACCCTTCAGGAAAGCGACGGCAATCTCGGCGCCCAATTGCGCAAACTGGAAGAGGCAGGCTACCTCAAGGTGAACAAGCAGTTCGTTGCACGCAAGCCGGTCAGCCGTTACACCCTGACAGCCCGCGGCAATCGTGCGCTGGGCCAGCACCTGCAAACCATTATTCGC
>JAUIHW010000014.1 GCA_030431775.1 Gammaproteobacteria bacterium | reverse complement strand
CCAACATCACCTTCTGCACAAGACGCTGTCACCTGCTGACCCGTGTGCAGAACCTTGGTTGCATCGCCAGCACCTACAATGGCGGGTATACCCAACTCTCTGGCAATGATCGCCGCATGACAGACCCGACCACCACGATTGGTAATGATGGCACCAGCCGTTTTCAGCACCGGCTCCCAATCCGGGTCTGTCATGTCGGTAACCAGAACTTCACCGGGTTTTAGCTCGTTCATTTGTGCGGCGCTAAAAATGACGCGAACTTTGCCGGCACCAATTTTATTCCCAACACTTTTACCAGTGCAGACTACTGTGCCCTTCTCTTTCAATCGAAACGTTTCCTGCTTGGCACGATTACGCTGACTGTGGACAGTTTCCGGGCGCGCCTGCAGGATGTAGAGCTCTCCGGTTTCTCCATCCTTTCCCCATTCAATATCCATCGGGCGGTCTGCGCCGGCTTGCCGCGTATAATGCTCTTCAATAATCGCTGCATAACGGGCAAGCTGTAATACGTCTTCGTCCGATATACAAAAACGCTGTCGCTGCTCCTCATCAACCTCTTGGGTATGGGTGTACTGCTCCGGATCGTCACCAGCCTGGGTACCGGCTCCATAGACCATTTTTATGGCCTTTTGGCCCAGATGCCGCCGCAGGATGGGGCTGTGCCCAGCGGTCAGTGTTGGCTTATACACCATAAATTCATCCGGATTCACAGCACCCTGCACTACGGTTTCCCCTAATCCGTAGGCGGCTGTGATCATGACGACGTCCCTGAAGCCACTCTCGGTATCCAGTGTGAACATCACCCCGGACGCACCGATATCGGATCGGACCATTCTTTGCACACCAATTGATAGAGCAACTGACATATGATCAAACCCCTGATGAACCCGATACGCAATCGCGCGGTCAGTGAATAGCGATGCATAAACCAGCTTGCATGTGTGTAGTAGTTGATCTGTACCCTCTATGTTCAGATAGGTTTCCTGCTGACCGGCAAATGATGCTGTCGGCAAATCTTCCGCCGTTGCAGAACTGCGAACTGCGACAGCAAGCGGGCCATTTGTTGCCTCGTGCATTTCAGAATACGCGTCCGATATTTCCGAGGCCAGTTCCGGTGGCAGTTCCCCACCACGAATCCATTCCCGTATTTGTTGGCCAGTTTTTTGAAGCGTTTGAACATCACTGACATCCAGCCCTTTTAAAGCGGTAGCGAGCTTCTCCTCAAGCCCGTTGTAGCGCAGATACAAACGATACGCGTCTGCGGTTGATGCAAAGCCACCCGGTACCTGGACACCCTTATTTCCAAGCTCACGTACCATTTCCCCAAGCGAAGCATTCTTGCCACCGACCAGTACAACATCATTGGCGGTCAGCTCCTGAAAACGACGAATGAATTGATACTCAGCCATGAGCTTTGCTTCCTCAAACTTAACATTTGACGAGCAAATTATCAGAAGGCGACGCGGCGGCTTTTGCGTAATATCAAGAAAATCGGCGACACATACGGCGCCTTACTCAGTAGTATCAGCAACCCGCATGCTCTGCTGCTGCAACCATTCGTACCAGCCAGCCATGCCTTCACCGGTTTTCGCCGATACGACCATAGTTTCCAGTTCCGGATTAATTTCCCGAGCACGATCAACACAGGCAGCAACATCAAAGTCCACATGCGGCAGAAGGTCTAATTTGCTGATGACAAGAAGCTGCGAATGATAAAACACATCGGGATACTTCAGCGGTTTGTCGTCACCTTCGGTCACAGAAAGAACGACTACTTTACTGTGCTCCCCCAGATCAAAGCCCGCAGGGCAGACAAGGTTGCCGACATTTTCGATGAACACCCAGGAACCTGTCTCAACAGGCAGCTGCGCCAACCCATGTTGAACCATATGGGCGTCCAGGTGACAGCCTTTACCGGTATTAATCTGTATAGTCGCCGCCCCGGTGGCAGCCAATATGTCGGCATCCCGGCTACTCTGCTGGTCTCCCTCGATAACCAAACAGGATTGCTGCGGTAAAATGGTTTCCAGGGTTTTGCTAAGCAACGTTGTTTTTCCCGAACCGGGACTGGACAGTAGATTGACCGCAAAGCACCGCCTGGCGACCAACTGCTCCCGAACTTTTGCGGCATAACGCCGGTTGCTGTCCATTAAAGACCGCTGCACTTCCAGCAGACGCGCACCACCGACGCCTGGCGCGGATACTCCCGCCTCGTTATTGCCAAAATGCAAGTGGCGGCCCACATGGGGGACTGCCTCAACGGAGGATGGCCGAGCCGGCTCCCCACAACCACAAACATCACACATACTGCACCTCGCTAACCTCAATTTGGGTAACCCGCATATCATCGCCGCCGATAATCCGCGCTCCACTGCGCTGGCATTGCGGGCACACTGTGAACACAGTGGCACTGAAAAACTCCCTCCCACAGTGCTTGCAACACAGCCGCCCTGGAACAGGAAGAATATTGATAGTCGCGTTCTCCAATGCGGTCCCTGAAGAAACGGCCATTAACGCAAACTGTAACGCAGATGCTTCAACACAGGACAGCTGCCCGACTTCAATATCCAGGCTCATCACGCGCTGGAAATTCTGATGCCGACGCGTATCCTCGACGATGTTCAGTACCTCCAGGGCCAGCGTTGCTTCATGCATTTTGGCGCCCTGGCTTCGTCTCCTCACTGAACACCTTGCTGCTGGGCCACCGATGCAGTGGTGTTTGGAGCAAATCACAAAAAAACCGACTCGCGCTTTCTAGACTGCGCGCGGTCTCAGGCGAAAGCGGCGTATTGAGTTCAAAATTCACGCCGGCAATGCCGAGAAAAAAAGTCATTGGTAACTTACCCATTTGCGCTTGTAAAAAGAGCGCCAGGATATTCTCCGGAGCTTGTAAGTGACTGCTGAATTCCTGGACACTCGCGGCAAATATACGCTCGAATGCATAACCTTTTTGCAGTGTCATACTGCTGTCAACAAAAACAGCGACGTCCGCACCCTGCAGATCAAACACATGCTCCGGGTTTAGTTGAATATCCTCAACAAATCGAACACTGAACTTTGCTAGCGACCAATCGACCGACTGCTGTATTCGCGCCAGCAGTAATGGCCCAGCAGCATCATCACCACGGCTACAATTGCCATAGCCCAGGATGCACAGAGCTGGCTTTTGCACCTGATTGTCAAGCTGCAACAAAATCACCCCGCTGATCCTTATGAAGCCAATGCAAAAGGCCCTGACGAACATCGTGCAACTCAATCTTTAAAGGCATTTGTCCAACGGCATGAGTCGCGCACGATAGACAGGGATCGTATGCACGAATAGCCACTTCAACCAGATTGAGCAGCTCTGGTGTGATTTCTCGCCCGGAAAGCTTCGCGTCAGCAACCAATCTGACCGACTCATTCATCGCATGGTTATTGCTGGTAGTGGAAACGATCAGATTCGCTGTCTCCACACAATCTTGATCATCAATGCGATAGTGATGAAACAAGGTTCCTCTAGGAGCTTCGATAACGCCTATACCTTCATTGCTTTTCTGCCCTTGACGCTGTAAATCATCCGAGCACAGTTCAGAATCCTGCAATAGCAAGTCAATCGCCTCAGCGCAATGCAAAGCCTCGATCATACGCGCCCAATGGTACGCCAGGGTGCCGTGTACCAATGGATCACCTGACAGCGCCAAAAATTCCTGCCTTGCCTGCTCAGCTTTCGGTGTTGGAATAAAATCACAGTTATTAACTCTCGCCAACGGCCCAACCCGATACCAGCCCTGCTCCGGCCCCTCGGCAATGAGGAAAGGAAATTTCATATAGCTCCAATCACGAGCCTCCTCATTGATTAATTGATCATAAGCACACGGATCAAACTGATCAATGTAGCTACTGCCATCGCTATTTCTAATCCGCAGCTTTCCATCGTACAGTTCAAGAGCACCGTTCGGCGCCACCAAAGACAGGTAACGGCTGGGTAGGCTTGCAAAGCCATCAAAATGAACTCTATCTGCAAGACATAATTGTTTTGCCAATTCCAAAGCCTGCGTTGCCCAAGGAAGTATTTCGCGAATACTTGTCTGTAAGGTCGACACAACAGAAGGCGCCAATGCCTTGTTCATTCCACCAGGAATGGCAGCGATACCGTGTATGCGTTTACCTGAGATCGCCTCGATGATCTGCTGCCCAAACTTGCGAATCTTCACGCCCTGCAGCGCGAGCTGTGGATGCTTATGTAGAACCCCGAGAATATTGCGCTTGCTAATTTCACTATCGTAACCAAACAATAAATCAGGCGATGCCAGGTGGAAAAAATGCAAGGCATGCGATTGCAATACCTGACCGAAATGTAAAAGTCGTCTGAGTTTGAGGGCCGCTGGACTCAGCGTTTCCACACCAACAATTTGATCGATAGCTTTCGCTGCAGCAAGATGATGGCTGACCGGGCAAATTCCGCACAGCCTTTGAACCAGCAGCGGCAGCTCCCAGTATGGATGCCCCTGAATGAATTTCTCAAACCCTCGGAATTCCACAATATGCAAGCGTGCCTGAACAACCCTGCCCTCTTCATCAAGCAGCAAGGTTACTTTTCCATGCCCTTCCACACGGGTGACCGGTTCTATTGCAATGCGCCTGAGCTTATCTGTTTTATCTCTCATTGACGTTACTCAATCGAAACGCCTGTGCTCGTAGGCGATTTCCGGAGCTCTGTTATCCCTGATGGCGCACAACAGCTCAATAAATGCCTCTGCGGGCGGTGGACAGCCAGGCAGAAAATAATCAACTTTGACAAGCTCATGAACCGGCAGCACTTTTGGCAATAATGATGGAAGTTCTTTACCACTCGGTATGACAGTGCCCTGTAAGCCAACGCCATTTTGGTATACCTCAAGCAGACAGTCCTCTACCGGGAATCCATTACGCAGTGCAGGAACACCGCCATTGATTGCACAAGCCCCTACCGATACCAAAAGTTTGCAGTTCTTGCGGAAATCCAGCAGTACCTCAATGTTTTCTTGATTGCACAACCCACCTTCGATCAGACCTACGTCGGCGTTTTCCAAGGTCTTGATATCAGTGAAGGGCGAACGATCGAAGGTGAAAAATTTATCCAGCTCAAAAAGCCACTCGTCAATATCCAGAAAGGACATATGGCAGCCAAAACAACCGGCGAGTGAGCAGGTCGCAAGGCGTAACTTATGTTCTTCTCGAGCCACAGCTTTTTACTCTCCCAGTTCCGGATAGCCACCACTGACAACAGCAGGGCGCCGATTACCGGTTTCGCTAATAATGTGTGTGTCGTACAGCCGCTCATTGGGACGCTCGGCGTAATTGCCCTGCTTGAAAACCAGCGCACCCACTGGGCAAAGCCTGGCACTCGAGTCTGTTGCTATAAGGTCTGTTGAGCCGAGCCTGCCATCTTCGGAATTGATCTGCAATGCGGTATCACTTCCCCGCCCCGATAGAGAGAAAACATTCTTACCATCCAGTTCCCGACTGGCACGCACACAAATCTCACAATTTATGCAGCGATCACGGTCTAGAAACACAGTAGCATGTGAGCCGTCGCGTTTCCGAGTGGGGTACTGTAATGGAAAGCGACTGTGGGTCATGCCTAACTCGTAGGCCAGTGCCTGCAACTGGCAGTTACCGGAAAGCTCACAGCTAGGACAAAAATGATTACCCTCCGCAAACAGCATTTCCAGCAGCTTTAGTCGTAGCTCGCGCAGTTCAGAAATTTGGTTCTCGACTTGCATACCATTTTGTGCTTCCGTGGTGCATGCCGATAGATAACGATCGCCAACCTTTACCATACACAATCGGCAACTTCCGTGTACCGAGAGTTGCGGGTGATAACACAGATGAGGAATATATCCTCCCCCGTCAAGTACCGCCTGCATGATGGATTGCCCTGAGGTAAATGCGATCTGTATACCGTCGAAAGAAAAAGCAGATTTCATTCCACTCATGCTAAACCCGCCGAATCTTCTTGCTGTGCAATACCCTGCACATCGCTGGCCGCAAGGCTTTTGGCGGCCATGTGCAAGCTGTATTTTTCTATGGCCTGCTCGCCACAGTCGCCTGCGGTCTTGCCTAGCCCGCAATGGCTCGCCCGCTTGAGTGTGTCACAGATCTCACGAATATTTTCCAACTCGGCATCATCCGTAGCATTGCTCTGTAGGCGACGGGAGGCATCGGCAAGAAGCTGCGTACCCGCTCGACACGGCGTACAAAACCCACAGGACTCCCGAGCAAAAAAATGCATGAAGTTAGCCAACAAGTTTGGTATTTTTCGAGATCGATCAAAGACCATGAATGAACCACCACTGTTGACATGAGCGGTATCCAGAGGCTGTGAGAACGCATCACGACTGAGCAGCCGTCCAGATGGTCCTCCAACTTGTACATGCTGACAATCTACAGCGCCCACCAGCTGCAGAAGTTCTTCTATTGAAGCACCATATGGAAGTTCGACAATGCCCGGATGTTGACAGTCCCCTGACACACTGTGCAACTTGCTTCCCGGAGATTGATCGGTGCCAAGCTGCCGGAAACTGGCAGCCCCATGATCGGCAATCAGGGTAACGTTGCAGAACGTTTCTACATTATTAACCACCGTAGGTTTTCCCAGATAACCATAGGTCGTTGGAAAAGGCGGCCTGATTCGAGGAATACCGCGCTTACCCTCCATTGACTCCAGCAAAGCGGTTTCTTCGCCGCAGACATAAGCACCGGCTCCCAGATGTACATCAACGTTAAAACCAAGGCTTATCAAACCTTGTTGTCGAAAACGTTGCAGCGCTGACTGTATATGTGGCAACAGAAACAGATACTCTTTGCGCAAGTATATAAAGCCGCGCTGTGCACCAACGACTTCCGCACAAATCCGCATTCCGAGTATCATATTATCCAGCTTGTGCTGCAATAACACTCGATCTTTGAACGTGCCTGGCTCCCCTTCATCCGCATTGCAAACAACATACTTTTCCGGGCCGTCAGCTGCACGGCAATTACGCCATTTGTCGGCGGTGTTGAAGCCTGCACCACCACGTCCCTGCAAGCCGGATAACTCAAGCTCTTGCAAAAACCGCTCAGCCCCACAGCTGTTGATTTGCGTCAGCACGGCGTCGGGGTTGGCTTGATGTTGCAACACCGGCCCTTCTTTTACAATCTTCGTTGTTACTGCAAACAACTCACTCGGCCAATCCTGTAGTGGGTGATTTGCTTCAACATTCTGAAGGATCTGTTGTACACGCTCAGGATTTAGACGCGCGATGGGATAGCCGTTTAGCAACATTGCCGGCCCCTGGTCACACAAACCGGTACAGGAGCTGATCCGCACCTGCAAACGCTCGGGCCAATGCGCGGCGTAATCTGTCAGGGTTTTCCAATGCCCTCGCTGGCCGGCCATCAGGTCAGTTATATTGCTGCTGAGATGAATTTGCCAGGATGCGGCCGGCGACAGTTGCAGGAAGTGGTAGAAACTGACAATACCTTGTAATTCACCCAGTGATATAGCGCTATCCCGCAGTGCGGTTTGAATCGACCGCATGGCAATGGATGAAATCCAGCCAAAATGTTGCTGCACCGCTACCAAGACCTGAAGCAGGTCGCGCCGATAAATGCCGGCTGGCCAATATTCAGCGAACAGCTGCTCAATGGCTGTTCTCTGCGTGCTTGCCTCCAATTGTTGGTACGGGCCTATCATGGGTTGGTCAGGAGAGATACCGATTGATAATCTTACGGTCTTGTTGCGATATTACTTTGATCACAAACAAATCGGCCAATAATTTCCATGCTAGTCTAGGTCAGCAACTTGGTTTGAGTTGAACAATGTGAGTACGGACCGGCAAGCAGTTGAGCTGTTGATAAGCGGCCAGGTGCAAGGGGTTGGCTTTCGGCCTTTTGTAAAGAAACTGGCAAATGACCTGTCGATTGCGGGTTCGGTCAAAAACAGTCATCGAGGAGTCGTTATCCAGGCCAGTGCAAACGATAAGCTGTTGCAGCAATTTGTCAGCGTCATTCATCAACACCCGGGTGTCCGAAATGTCCAGCACCGACCAGGCAACAGCTCCTCTAATGGTGCACCACATGAATTTGTGATCAGTCCCGCTGAGATTTCAGAGCCCAGCTTGAATCTGTGCCTAAGCCCCGACCGCTCCCCTTGCGCCGAATGTCAGCGCGATATGCTAGCCCCTGATAATCGGCGTTTCTCATACCCCTTCACCTCCTGCACCCAATGCGGACCACGGTATTGTGTTAGCTCGGGCGCTCCCTACGATCGAACTCGAACCAGCTTTGCCCAGTTCATGCCTTGTCAGCGCTGCCAAGCGGAATATGACGACGAATCGGATCGGCGCTTCCATGCACAAACTATTTGCTGCCCGCACTGTGGCCCTCAATTAGTATTGCGAAACGCCGAGGGCGCTGTCCAATCAACGGAAACTCAAACGAGCCTGCAGCTGTTGGTAAACCAGCTGAACGATGGCCAAATAGTTGTGGTCAAGGGCTTATCCGGTTTCCATCTGCTAGCAGACCCCACCAATCGATCCGCTGTCCAGCGGCTTCGAGAACTAAAGAGTCGTCCCCGCAAACCTCTGGCTCTACTGTATCCGAATATCGACAGCATTGCGCAGCACTGTCTGGTAAGTGCTGAGGAACGAACGCTACTCAGCGACCCGGCAAGTCCTTTGGTGCTACTCAGAGTTAGGCCGGATATTGAAACTCGGTTTCAGAATGTCGCATCTGGCAATACCCGCCTGGCGACAATGCTGCCGGCCAACGGAATACACCTGCTGCTGATGGAGCGTTGGCAGAGGCCCCTGATTGCTACCAGCGCGAACCGCCAGGGCAGCCGATTAATTGGCGATTATGTGGAACTGCGGGAGCAGTTTGGCGACGCGTTCGACTTGGTGTTGGATCACAATTTAAGACTGCAAAACACGATTGACGACTCAATTGCGCAGGTGGTGGCCGCTCAGCCCACACTGTTGCGACCCGGGCGTGGTTTTACTCCTTTATATGCCCCATTAAACCTTGCTCCGGAAGCGAAAGTACCGCCCACTTTGGCACTGGGTTCTTTCCTGAAGAATACTCTGGCAACAATGTTTGGCGACAGCATCTATTTAAGCCCGTATCTTGGAGACCTTGGTGACTTATCTGTGCGAGAACTGCGAGACCGACTTTTTGACGACATTACACGCAGCATCCGTCAGCCCATGAATATTATTGTTGACCGTCATCCAGATTTCCCACTGCCAGAGTCAGCTGATCGTCAGCTTGTGGCAAGCGTACAGCATCATCTTAGTCATGCACTGGTTTGTGAATGGGAGCACACTGTCAAGCGTCCCTATCTTGCTGTGACGTGGGACGGTATTGGCTATGCGGGCTCAGATGAGGGAGACGCTGACAACCGCGCGGCGACCGCCGGTTCAAACACACGGTTTTGGGGAGGTGAATTCTTTTTAGTCGATGAGAACAGCGTGGATCGTTGCGCAAGCTTCCTGCCGGTCGCTTTATTGGGTGGCGATCTGGCACAACGAGAACCCCGCCGAATTGCATTGGCGATGTTGTTGGCCTGCGATATTGACCCGGAAGAATTTTGGCAGCAAAACCAACCACAATGGAATTGTGGGCAGCTCTCGATGCTGATTCATAGCCAGCAATCAGGAAGATTTTCCAGTAGTGCTGTCGGCAAGCTGCTAGATGGTATTGCCAGCTTACTGAATATATGTCATTTCAATAGCTATGATGGGGAGGGCCCAATGAGCTTACAGTCAGTTGCTGAGCACTTTGCGTATAGTAACGACCAACAGTCCGCAGCGCTTCCGTATTCATTAATAAGCGGGCAACGAACTTGTCTGCTGGACTGGCGGCCCACTGTAAAAACGCTAGTCAGTGAGCTCCGACTAGGAGGACGCCCTTCCATGCTTGCCCACAGAGTCTGGCAAACTCTCACAGACATGCTTATCGATATTGCCCGGCGATATACGCAAAGCAGGATCACACTTGGTGGTGGCTGTTTCCAGAATGCACTACTATTGCGCCAACTGCATGAGCGTTGTAAAGAAGAGAAAATTGAACTTTTCTGGCCAAAGCGAATACCCTGTAACGACAGCGGTATTGCTGTTGGGCAACTGCTTGCAGCGAATAAGGCTTATGGAAGGAACTTCGATAGTCAGGCCAAGTACTCACCCGCCGACTGTGTGGACTAAAGCCTCATGTGCCTAGCGGTTCCCGGTCAGGTGTGCGCCCGTCGAGAGGCTGACGATGGGCAGATAATCGGTGAAGTCAGCTATAACGGCTTACGCAAACCCGTGAACCTTTCATTCGTACCGGAGGCCACTTTAAACGATTATGTCATAGTGCACGCCGGCTTTGCGATCGCCGTTCTGGATCAGGAAGAAGCCGAGCTCACTCTGCAAACCGTACAGCAATACCAGCAGGATAGTGCCGATGAAATACATCGATGAGTTCTGTTCTCCCGAGGCTGTAGACCTTTGTCGCCGATCCATTGCCCGCAATACCTCTCAACCATGGACCATAATGGAAGTGTGTGGAAGCCAGACCAATACCATTGTCAAGAATGGTCTTGAGAGTCTACTCCCAGACTCGATCAACCTTATTCATGGGCCAGGCTGCCCCGTATGCGTTACCCCCACCTCGATCATTGACCACGCGGTGGAGCTCGCTTTGCGACAAGACTGTATAGTTTGTTCCTTTGGGGACATGCTGAATGTTCCGGGCTCCAGCTTGTCGCTGTTGCAGGCCAGGGCGCAGGGCGGCAAGGTGCAACTGATTTACTCCCCCACCGACACCCTGAAAATCGCCGCCCAGAACTGTGACAAACAGGTTGTCCTTCTGGCCATTGGCTTTGAAACCACTGCTCCACTTAACGCGCACTGCATTGTACAGGCCGAGCAACAACAGCTGCGAAACTTCTCTGTACTGGTATCGCAGGTCACAGTACCACCGGCCATTCGAGCAATTATGTCTAACCCTCGGCACAATATTGATGCGTTTCTGGCAGCAGGACACGTTTGCACTATTATGGGCGAATCCGAGTATGCCGAACTGGCGGAAGAATACCAGGTGCCGATAGCAATCACCGGTTTCGAGCCGCTGGATATTATGCTCGGAATCAATCACTGTATCGCTGCACTGGAGCAAGGCACTTTCGGCCTGATGAACAGCTATAAGCGCAGTGTGAAGCCAACGGGTAATCACCCGGCACAAGCGGTGCTAAATCGGGTATTCGAAATTGCCGATCAACAGTGGCGGGGAATAGGCTGCATACCCAATAGCGGCCTGGTTTTACGGGAGGAATATAAACGCTTTGATGCAAGCTTGTTGCATCCCTTCACGGGAACATCAAACGCCGACGCCACGGCCTGTATCAGCGGAGAAGTGCTGCAAGGCCTGAAGAGGCCATCGCAGTGCCCTAGCTTTGGCACGCAGTGCACTCCAGAGCATCCTTTGGGTGCCCCTATGGTTTCCAGCGAAGGTGCCTGTGCTGCTTACTACAATTACTCGAGCGATGCCCTGTGACCGTAGACTTCGAACAGGTGTTATGCCCCATCAGCAGCCATGACGACGTAATAACACTCGCTCATGGGTCCGGAGGAAGGAAAAGTGCACAGCTACTTAATGACGTCATACTGAAACATCTGCGCAGTGAATATCTCGCCCCTCTGCAGGACAGTGCAAGCATTCCAGTCCGCGGCACCAGTCTGGCTTTTACCACTGATTCTTATGTTATCGACCCTCTATTCTTTCCAGGTGGCGATATCGGTCAGCTTGCAGTGATCGGCACCGTTAATGACCTGTCTATGAGCGGTGCCAGGCCGTTGTATATTTCTCTGGGGCTGATAATAGAAGAGGGCTTCCCAATAGATACTCTGTCACGCATAGTCAAGTCAATTGCCGACACAGCGAACCGATGTGACGTGCAGGTGGTTACCGGTGATACCAAGGTCGTTAATGCCGGAAAAGCGGACGGCATCTTTATCAATACCGCTGGTGTCGGGTCGATTGATCACCCGAGACCGCCGGCGACTGACCGCATCGCAGTCGGTGACGCAATTATCTGCAGCGGTGATATTGGCCGACACGGCTGCTCAGTTATGGCCCAGCGTGAGGAATATGATTTTGCGACGAGCATAAAAAGTGACCTTGCCCCTCTGCACCTTATCGTTGAGGAACTGCTGAGCGCGAATATTGATATTCACTGCCTACGAGACCTAACCCGCGGCGGCCTGGCCGGCTGTGCCATCGAACTTGCATCCAGCTCGCGAACCCGCTTTGAGTTGCAGCAGGAACATATTCCGGTATCCACGGAAGTGCGCTCCTTGTCCAGCATTCTTGGTCTGGACGAACTGTATATTGCTAACGAAGGTTGCATGCTCACAGTGTTACCCCAGACCGATGTGAACCAGGCCCTGGCGATTATGCACCGTCATCCGCAAACAAAACTCGCTTGCGTTATTGGCGAAGTGACAGAAGGGCCGGGTGACTGCGTGTTGGTTACGCCGTTTAATACCAAGCGCAAGCTTGAGCAACTGACTGGCGAAATGCTTCCTCGCATCTGCTAATCAATCTTTGAACGAACCGTGGGGTGTAGACAGTTGTCGTTGCAAGTATTCACCCGTTTTCCACGATTCAATCACGTTCATATTAGCCGGCAGATACCGGCATATTATTTGAGCGAAAACAAGAGATTCACAATTTTTCCTGGATAAACTGAGTCTGAATGCATACACCAGCTAAATGGTGCAACGATGACTCGTACCAGAAGACTCACTATCGACGGCAATGAAGCAGCCGCCTATATTGCACACCTGACCAGTGAGGTTATCGCGATTTACCCGATAACGCCGGCTTCTCCCATGGGAGAGCTGGCCGATGATTGGTCAGCCCTGGATAAACCCAATCTGTGGGGTTCTGTGCCCCGGGTTATCGAGATGCAAAGTGAAGCCGGTGCGGCTGCAGCCGTGCATGGAGCCCTGCAAACTGGCGCCCTGACCACCACCTTTACGGCCTCCCAGGGTTTGTTGCTGATGATCCCGGAGATGTACAAAATCGCCGGCGAATTATCTCCACTGGTCATCCATGTGGCAGCACGCTCTGTGGCAGCACAGGCACTGTCCATATTTGGTGATCACAGCGATGTCATGACTACACGCTCAACCGGCTTTGCCCAGCTGGCGTCCGGGTCGGTACAGGAGGTGATGGACCTTGCGCTGATTGCACAGGCAGCCACCCTGCAATCGAGAGTACCTTTCCTGCATTTCTTCGACGGTTTCAGAACGTCGCACGAGATTTCAAAAATCGATGCAGTTGATATCCAAACGGTGCGGAGCATGATCGACGAGCAGTGGATTCACGATTTTCGTCGCCGCGCCTTGAACCCGGAACGACCGGTAATTCGTGGCACCTCACAAAACCCAGATGTTTTCTTTCAGGCCCGCGAGTCAGTAAACCCCTATTACACCGGCTTGCCGGCTATTGTTCAGGCGACCATGAACCGCTTTGCTGAGCTATCCGGTCGCCAATATCACCTGTTCGATTACGTGGGCGACGCTACTGCTGAAAAAGTCATTATTCTGATGGGTTCCGGCGCTGAAACGGTACATGAAACGGTAGACTTTCTTAACCACAAAGGTGACAAAGTTGGCCTACTGAAAGTTCGCCTGTTTCGCCCGTTTTCAACAGCGGCGCTCCTTACCGCCTTACCAACCACCACCACTCACATTGCGGTACTTGATCGAACCAAGGAGCCGGGTGCCGAAGGCGAGCCGCTTTATAAGGACATTCACACTGCGCTAAGCGAAAATCACCAATCCAGCGAGCCACACTTTTCGCAACTCCCCAGGATAGTTGGTGGCCGCTTTGGCCTGTCGTCAAAAGAGTTTACGCCAGCCATGGTCAAATCAGTGTTTGACGAGTTGGGCAAGCCACAGCCCAAAAACCATTTCACAGTGGGAATTATTGATGATGTTAGCCATACAAGCTTAACCTGGGATACGGGTTTTCACACCGCTGTTCAAAACAATATGGTTTGTTGCCTGTTCTACGGGCTTGGTTCTGATGGAACTGTCAGTGCTAATAAAAACTCCATAAAAATTATTGCCGAGCAAGACGACTTATATGCGCAAGGCTATTTTGTTTATGACTCCAAGAAATCTGGCGCGGTCACCATCTCCCACTTACGCTTCGGCCCGGAGCCGATTCGTTCCAGCTATTTGATCGGCGAAGACCAGGCAGACTTTATTGCCTGCCATCAAACGGTTTTTCTGGAACGGCACGACATGCTGCTGGCAGCGAAGAAGGGTGCGACCTTTTTGCTCAATTCGCCTGCTGCTCCGGACGCGGTATGGGACAGTCTGCCGGCGGAAACGCAGCAGCAGATTATTGACAAAGAGATCAAACTGTTCTCGATAGATGCCTATTCGGTAGCAGCTCGCTGCAATATGGGTCGGCGAATCAACACCATTATGCAAGCCTGCTTTTTCGCAATTTCCGGTGTATTGCCCCAGCAAGAAGCGATTGAAAGAATCAAAGCCGCTGTCGATAAAACCTATGGCCGAAAAAGCCGCCGTATTGTCGAGCTCAATTACACGGCAATCGACCAATCTTTGGACAATCTTCATGAGATTGCCACCCCGGCGTCTACCAGTAGCGCCACTACTCGCCATCTTGAGTTCATACCCAGGAATGCACCTGAGTTTGTTCGCGAAGTCACCGCAGAGTTGATTGCCAGGCGGGGCGACTTGCTGCCTGTCAGCAAGTTTCCAGCTGATGGCACCTGGCCACTGGGAACGGCAGCTTACGAGAAACGTAACATCGCTCTGGAAATACCAGTACTCGACCCGGACCTGTGCATTCAGTGCGGCAAGTGTCCGTTAGTCTGCCCACATGGTGTGATCCGTTCCAAGATATTTACCAGCGAGCAGCTGAAAAACGCACCGGCCGACTTCAAATATCTGCAGGCGAAGGGCAAGGAATTTACTGCCGATCACTATATCACTTATCAAGTTGCGCCAGAGGACTGCACTGGCTGCGGCCTGTGCGTTGACATCTGCCCCGCCAGGGACAAAAGCCAACATAAACACAAAGCTCTGGACATGGTGGCTTACACCCCGCAATTGCGGGCAAGAGAGAAAAGCAATTGGGAGTTTTTCCTGGGTTTACCGGAATACGATCGTACTCGGGTACGACCCAACATCATCAGTAGCTCGATGCTGTTTCAACCGTTGTTTGAGTTTTCCGGTGCCTGCACCGGTTGTGGCGAAACTCCGTATATAAAGCTTGCCAGCCAACTATTTGGCGACCGAATGATTGTCGCCAATGCAACCGGATGCTCTTCGATATATGGCGGCAATCTGCCAACCACTCCATGGAGCACAAACCAGGAAGGGCGTGGCCCTGCCTGGAACAACTCGCTGTTTGAAGACAATGCTGAATTCGCTCTGGGTATGCGCGCAGCAATTGACATGCAACGTCAATATGCCGAACAGCTGCTACGGGAACTTCAAGCAAAGATCGGCGAACAATTGGTATTTGAGCTCTGTAACGCTGAGCAGAACGAGGAATCCGGCATTCACGCGCAGCGCGAGCGCTTGCATCAGTTACGCAATAGATTGGGCAATATCGACGGCCATCAAGCACGAGCGCTGGAAAGCGTTGCTGATAATTTGCTCAGGCGCAGTATCTGGGCTATTGGTGGCGATGGCTGGGCATATGATATCGGCTACGGAGGGCTGGACCATGTTCTCGCGTCCGGTTGCGATATCAATATTCTGGTTCTCGATACGGAAGTGTATTCCAACACTGGCGGTCAAAGTTCAAAGGCCACGCCAAGAGCCGCCGTGGCGAAGTTTGCTGCCAGCGGCAAAGCTGTTGCCAAGAAGGACCTGGCGTTGCTGGCCATGGACTATGGTCACGTGTACGTGGCGCACGTCGCCTACGGCGCCAAAGACGCGCAAACGCTGCGCGCATTTCTGGAAGCAGAATCTTATCAAGGGCCCTCTCTGATCATTGCCTACTCGCCCTGTATTGCCCACGGCGTGGATCTTAAAAACAACCACCGACAACAGGATCTGGCAGTCCGCAGCGGGCATTGGCCGTTGTATCGCTATGATCCTCGCCTGGTTGATAAAAACAAGAACCCACTGTCGCTGGACTCCAAAAAACCATCAATTCCGTATGCTGATTTCGCGCTCACAGAAACCCGGTTCAGCATGCTGCAACGCTCTCATCCAGAGGAGGCTGCACAACTTCTGGCTCAGGCACAGACTGAGGTAATGGACCGCTATCATCACTACGCTCAGCTGGCCGACATCTCGTATGCTCATGAAGAGCCGCCGGGCAAGTCCACAGAAAATTAAACCATGGAGTGAATAACGCATGGACTTACGTACTGAATACCTTGGCCTGCAACTGCAAAATCCATTGGTGCCCTCAGCTTCCCCGCTGTCGCGCAGCATCGATTCCGCAAAGCAGCTGGAAGACGCCGGCGCGGCGGCCATCGTGATGTATTCCTTGTTCGAAGAGCAGGTACAGCAAGAAGAAGCAGCAATGATTCGTTTCCTGCACGAGGAGGAAATTGGCTTTGGTGAGGCGCAGCATTTTCATCCGGAACAGACCGAATACAGCAGCAGCCAGGAACAATATCTTGCGCAAATCGAGGCTCTCAAACAGGCGCTGGATATTCCGGTAATTGCCAGTCTGAACGGAGTTTCCAAAAGTGGCTGGACTGAATTTGCAAAAGATATTGCCTCAGCGGGTGCGGATGCTCTGGAGCTTAATGCCTATTTCCTGGCGGCTTCATTTGACACCTCAGGCGGAGAAATAGAAGCGCGTTACCATGAGCTGCTACAGGCTGTAAAAAGCAGCGTTTCCATTCCCGTTGCGATGAAGCTCAGCTCCCAGATTAGTTGTATACCGTCATTTGTGAAATCCCTTGAAGATAATGGTGCCGATGGCGTAGTGCTGTTCAATCGCTTTTACCAACCCGACATCAACCTGGACAACCTACAGCTCTCTCCCAATTTGGAATTGTCGAACCCCTATGAAGCCTTGTTAAGAATGCATTGGATTGCCATTTTGCGCGGTCGGGTCGGCCTGGATCTTGCTGCCACCGGTGGCGCACACAGCGCCGAGGAAGTCATTAAGCTTTTATTAGCAGGCGCAGACATTGTCCAGCTCTGTTCAGTTTTATTGATGAAAGGTGCCCGTGAACTTGAGAATATCAAGCGTGACCTGATCAGTTGGCTGGAAGAGCAACATTATGATTCTGTTGAGCAGCTTAAGGGAAGCCTAAGCTACGCAAACATCGACGATCCCACTGCTTATGAACGGCAGAACTATATGCAGCTACTGGACAGCTACTCTCCACCTGCCGGAGTATGGCGTTGAAAAAAATTCTTGCTACTGGGAATTAAGTGCCTTATCGATTGCGGCCCAGGCGTTCGTGGCTGGATACCCATTCCCGTGCAACGATCGCGCTGCCCAATGATACTTCACCACAAAGTACAGTGGCTGCAATTATTTCAGCCAGTTTCTTAACCTTGCCTTCACCAAAGCAGTCCAGCACTTGCAAACACTCACGTTGGGTTGCGAGACCGGTACCACCACCGTGAGTCGCGACAATCAACGAAGGCAGCGTCACCGAATAATAATAATCGCCTTGCGCGGTGATCTCCGCATGTGCCACTGCAGCAGATGATTCCGCTACATTGGCAGCGTCCTGGCCTGTAGCAATGAATATTGCGGCGATCGCATTGGCAGAATGTGCGCCGTTATTATTTGCCCCAGACAGCATGCTACCCAGGTTGGCTGCCTGGCGAATCTTGAATATTTCATCAACACCGGTATGCGCCAGCTTGTGCATCAATTCCTTCGGAATAACCGCCTCTGCGGTTACTCGCTTGCCTCGAGTATGCAGAATATTCACCAACGAAGATTTCTTGTCTGTAGCAAAATTCGACTCCAGATAATACTGCTCTATACCGGGGTAGTTTTTGTCAATCCAATCGCAGGCCGCCAGAGTCGCTTTGCCGACCATGTTTTGTCCGGCTGCATCGCCGGTGGTAAAGTCAAAACGCAGAAAACGAAACCGGCTGGCAGAATACTGTTCAATTCGCTGCAGCTTGCCGGTGTTGGTTGTTGCCTCTGCCTGACGTTTGATCTGCTCAAAATTGGTATCGATCCAGTGACCAAACTCTCGAGCTTCGCGCGCGCTGGGAAATATGAAAACTGGCGCCCGCTGCATGGCGTCGTCGTCCACCGTGGTTTTCACTCCACCGGCCTGGTGAACGATTTTCATACCTCTGTTATAACTCGCCACCAGAGTGCCTTCCGTGGTTGCCAAAGGGACATAGAAATCGCCCTTGGCGTATTCGCCATCTACCAGCAGCGGTCCCGCAATACCCAAAGGAACCTGCGCCGCACCAATAAAATTTTCGATATTGCCGTGCAAACTGTCCGGGGCAAATGAATAGTTACTGATACTTTCCAGAGAGCTGCTCAATTGCGCAGACAGAAAGTCACGCCGCTTAGCCGCCCATTCATTGCTGTAATCATCGTTATCGGAACGTGGTATTGAAGAAGTGCTCATAGGAATTCCACGGCTTATTGTTTGTTCTAAGGAAGTTGCAGAACTGCTGACTGTGTAACCACCAGCCCACTGAATATTGTATCGACACGGCCATTGAGAGGTCGTTGATCCGGATCAAGAACAAATTGCGCTTTTCGATAATAATGATAATAGAAGGACGGGTTTTGTTGCAGTTGATGTGTTCGATTCCACCACTGGCGAATCCAAATGGCGCGACTGGGCGAAGCGCATTCTACGTCTGGATGAGCGGGGTCAATCGAGACATCTGGCGAAATCGATCATCGATTCGATCCTGCTGGATTTCCCTCGGCGTGATTTGTAACTCATACAGCATGTTTTAGACTCCTTAGCTATGCAGTTTCAGGATTACTATAAGATACTGGGCGTCGCTGCCACAGCTTCCGATGAAGAAATCAAGCGCGCCTATCGAAAGCTGGCCAGAAAATACCATCCGGATGTCAGCAAAGAACCGGATGCAGAGGACAGATTCAAAGAGCTCAGTGAGGCGTACGAAGTTCTCAGAAATGAGGAGCAACGGGCGGCGTACGACCAGCTGCGGAGCCAGGGCTTCCGCGCTGGTGAAGAGTTTCGACCGCCGCCTGATTGGCAGGAACAGTATGCTGGCCCAGGCCATTTTACTCACCATCAGTTCAGCAGTGACGACCTGGCTGGCTTCAGCGACTTCTTCCAAAGTGTGTTCGGCGATCGATTTAGCACGTCACAGGCACGCTATGGCCAGCAATATCAACGCGCCTATTCCGCGGAGGATGTTCATGCTCGCATAGAAATTTCCTTGGAGGAAGCCTATAGCGGCGGGAAGAAAAGGCTTCACTACCAGCAGCCAACAATAACGACGGATGGCCGAACCGTCACTACTACAAAAACAATCGATGTGAACATTCCCGCCGGAGTGGCACATGGCCAACACCTCAGGCTTAAAAACCTGGGTGCCAAGTTACCCCGGGGCGAACAAGGCGATCTTTACATAGAGGTCGAAATCGCTCCGCATTCGCTCTTCACGCTAAATGGCCTCGACCTGGGGCTCACACTGCCGGTAACTCCGTGGGAAGCTGCACTGGGCGCCAAAGTCACCGTACCGACACCTGGTGGCAAGGTCTCCTTAAGCATTCCAGCCGGGTCACGTCAGGGTAAACGATTACGGCTGAAAGGCCGTGGCATGCCGGGCTCTCCCGCGGGCGACCTAACCTGTACGCTGCAGCTATGCAACCCACCCGAGTTGTCGAAACCGTGTGAAGATCTTTACCGGCAGCTTGCCGAGCGATGCAGCTTCAATCCACGCAAATCACTGGGAGGTGCCTGATGGAAAAGCACGGCAGCCATCCTGAGCAACTGGTGTATTACCAGCTACATGAGGTCTGCAGGATCGCTGGTATTGAACAACAGTTTGTGATCGATCTCATTGGTTACGGGATTCTCGAACCGGAAGGAGATTCGCCCACCCAATGGGCATTTGATTGGCATCAGCTGCAACGCTGTAAACGGGCTCGGCGATTACGCCAGGACCTTGGAATCAATATCCCAGGCATTGGGCTGAGTTTAGAACTGATTGATGAGCTGCAGCAGCTTCGGGAAGAACTGCGCCGCCACGGTTTCGATTAACCGGATGCCCAACTTCGTTCGCCTGCTCCTGACGGGAGACGTATCATGACAAAACCCTATTTCGACTCATTGAGTCTTACAGATTACGGTTTCCTTGCGCTGGAACGCCCAAATTTACCGATGCATATCGGTGGCCTGGCCCTATTCAAGTCCGGCGCACTAAGAAAGCATAACAGTGGTGTGGATTTCGACTTACTTAGGCAGTTCGTGGCTGGAATACTGCATGAGATTCCCCGCTATCGGCAAAAATTGATGTGGCCAAACGGCACAGATCACTCGGTGCATAATGAAACCTGGCTGGAGCAATTGCAGTCTGAACCTCCAGTCTGGGTTGATGATGAACGGTTCAACCTTGATTTCCATGTTCGCCACGCCAGCCTTCCCAGGCCGGGCTCTGATGCTCAACTGAATACTCTGGTAGGTGACATCATGTCACGCCCTCTGGATCGCTCCCGCCCATTGTGGGAAATGTGGGTGATTGAAGGCCTGGCCAAAAATCATTTCGCCATTCTGTACAAGATCCATCACTGTATTGCCGATGGTATTGCCAGTGTTGAGCTGGCTCAGCACCTATTAAGTGCCAACCCAAAGGCGAAGCCTCGCCGTCCCAAACGATTCATTCCGCGCCCGGCACCCACAACAGCGCAATTGCGCCGGACAGTACAAAAACAACGGGTAAAGCACTCTCTGGACGCTGTCCGGGAGGCGTTGCATGCGGTTGGTCATCCGATGGATACCCTAGCTCAGTTACGAGATTCTCTGGAATCGACCAGTGAATTGCTGGGGGCCAAGCTGCAGGCGCAACAATCACTGACACCTGTCAATGGCACGCCATGCCTGCATCGGCGTGTTGCGCGTTGCGAAATATCACTGAACGATATTAAAGCCATCAAAAATGCCTGGCACACCACCATTAACAATGTGGTTCTGGTCATCGTCACCGGCGCAATACGGCGCCTGCTGAAACAGAAGAAATGCCAACTCGAAAACACAGTTTTTAGAATTGGGATGCCGGTTAATATTCGGGTGAACAACCAGAACGATGATGGCACTCCACACAATGAGATTTCTATCATCATGCTTGATCTGCCAGTGCAGGAACAGCGTCCGAGCAAGCAGTTGGAGCTGATCGTCAAACAAACCGCAATGTTAAACAAAAAGTCCCAGTCAAAGGCGGTGCAGACAATGTCGGCGGTCATGGAGTTTGTGCCCGGCCTGGCAACAGGTGCCATGCAATCCGTCGCTGGCCCGATCAATAGCTATGTAACCAATGTTCCCGGCCCACAACAACCATTGTTCACCTGTGGGGCCAAGATGTTGCGCTGCTATCCATTTGCCCCACTAATCGGTCAGATCGGGTTCTGCATCGGCGTAATGAGCTATGACGGTCAACTGTGCGTTGGAATCAATGCTGATTATGAGCTGCTTGCAAATGCAGACCAGCTCGCCGAACTGTTGATCGATAGCTTCGAGCGCACCTATCGAGCCGCTTGTTAGCCCGGTGGCGCTTACCGGAGACTGTTGCGAATTCGACGGTAACCCTCTTTGAGTTCCTCGCCCACAAGTTTACTCGCTTCGCCTATTTCGTGTGCCGATTCCCCGGTCGCCTTACCCAGATGCTCCGCCTTGGATTGAAAGTGCCCCCACTGGTTTTCCAGCTTTTCCCACTGATCACGAGCATCGGCACTGGCCAGGTGCATTCGCACTTTGAGTTCATCGCGTTCACGGCGCAAAAAATCAGCGGTATCGCGGTACTCCTTCTTCATGCGTTCAAGCGCCTGTTCGCCAAACTCTTTGGCTTCATTGCTCATCTTTATCTCCCAGCTGTGATAACTGCCATACACAATGTCCAAGCATAAGCAGGCAGCAGTGATTGATATTGATTGGGATCAACAGACGAACTCACAGTCATCTCTAGAATAGGCTTGTTCTGCAATGAAGTCGACATGCCGGGAATTGATAAAGTGAACAAAAGGCCACCAGATGCGGGCCCACCCGAGCCGCAAAAACCAAAGCAGATTCAACTACACTCACCCAACTTAACGTTATTGTTAATATGCGCTTTATTGTTTTTCTTATGGCACATATTGAACACAAACAGCGGCAATACTCGCGAAGTCAGTTATTCGGAATTCAGACAATTTGCCGAAGATCAGCGTTTTAAATCTATCGAGATATCACCTACTCACCTTATCGGAACACTGTCCTCACCCGACCCGGACGGTGTATTGACGGTCAAAGCCAATATTGTTGATCCCGCCATGGCAGAGCAATTTGCTGACTATGACGCCGAGCTGTCCGGCAGTCAACAGGGCGGATATTGGCAGCGGCTCATCGGCAGTGTTGGCCCTCTCCTACTGCTGCTTCTGTTCTGGTGGTTTGTTTTAAAACGTATGAGCCCTGGTGCAGGCGGAGGGTTGATGCCGGCTGGAAAAAGCCACGTGAAATCTTATCAGCACCAGCACAGCGAAGTGTCATTTGATGATGTGGCCGGTGTTGATGAAGCAAAGGAGGAGTTGCAGGAGATCATTAATTTCCTCCGCGATCCGCAAGCCTACGGCCGCCTGGGCGGCCATATCCCGCATGGAATACTGCTGGTAGGGCCTCCCGGCACCGGAAAAACATTGCTGGCACGCGCGATCGCCGGTGAAGCCGAAGTTCCTTTTTTTTCCATTAATGGTTCGGAATTTGTCGAGATGTTCGTTGGAGTGGGAGCAGCCCGGGTTCGTGACCTGTTTCAACAGGCGCGCGAGGTGACGCCATGTATTATTTTTATTGACGAGTTGGATGCCCTGGGGCGGGCGCGCGGCATGTACCCTGGCAGTGGCGGGCATGATGAAAAAGAACAGACACTCAACCAGCTACTTAGCGAAATGGATGGTTTTGACCCGTCAGAGGGTATCGTCCTACTTGCTGCGACCAACCGACCGGAAATCCTGGACCCGGCATTGTTACGCGCCGGCCGGTTTGACCGCCAGGTACTCGTCGACCGACCGGACCGCAAGGGTCGGGCCGCCATTTTAAAAGTGCACTTGAAAAAAATTACATTAGACGCTGCGGTAACCCTTGAAGAGGTAGCCGCACTGACTACTGGTTTTACCGGCGCTGACCTCGCTAACCTGGTCAATGAGGCTGCCTTGCTGGCCACACGGCGCGATGCTGAGGCCGTGACCATGAGCGATATCAATAATGCGATCGAGCGTATTATTGCCGGGCTCGAAAAACGTAGCCGTTTGCTTAACGAACGAGAACGAAAAATCATTGCTTACCATGAAATGGGCCATGCTCTGACAGCAATGGCCATTCCCGGTAGCGACCCCGTGCATAAAATTTCGATCATTCCAAGAGGTATTGGCGGCCTTGGCTACACCATCCAGCGCCCACTGGAAGACCGGTACCTGATGACCCAGCGGGAGCTTCAGGACAAGATGACTATATTACTCGGTGGCAGAGCTGCGGAACATTTGTTCTTCGGCCACCTCTCGACCGGTGCTGCAGATGATCTGGATAAGGCGACTGATATTGCCCGTTCAATGATCACCCGCTACGGAATGGCGAACAAGTTGGGCCATGTTACCTACGATCAGGTGGGCAATCGATTTCTGGACAACCAGCCAGTGTCGCCGACTGCTCATCTTTACAGCGACGAGACCGCGCGCGAAATCGACTGCGAAATTCGGCAACTGACTGCTGCCGCGTTCGAACGCGCAACGCAAATTATTTCGGAGCAACGCACTCTTTTGGAACACTGTGCCGCCCAGCTTCTGGAAAGTGAGACTCTGAGTGTCGCCGATATTGATTCGATTAAAACGCGGCTTGAACAGCAGGCTTCTACCGTCGTGCCACTTAAGCCGGACAGAGAGCAACTATGATCCTTAAAAACACTGCATTTGTAAGCGCTTGAGGTGAAACCCCAGCCATGCGAAACATGTCATTACTGGCACTGGATAAGGCCATTCCGGCAGACTCACTGCAGCTTGTCAAACGCTTGCTGGATTTGGCACAAGACCTGCGCTGGACCTGGAGTCACGCCGGAGACTCATTCTGGCGGCGCGTTGACCGTGACATTTGGGAGAAAACTCGCAATCCATATGTAGTACTGCAAGAGAGATCCTTATCAGGTATCGAGTCGCTGACAAAAGACCCCGTTTTTCTGTCGGAACTGGAAAAGGTCGAGCAGCTCAGAGCTGAATACATGGCCAGCCCTGGTTGGGAAACCGATATGTTGGCAGAGGCCGGTTTGCGGGGAATTGCCTATTTCACAATGGAAATTGGTCTTGGACCGGCCCTACCTTTATACGCCGGAGGCCTGGGAATTCTTGCCGGAGACTTCATGAAAGGTGCCAGCGATCTGGGCCTGCCGGTCATTGGCTTCAGCCTGTTGTATAAACGTGGTTATTTTCGCCAGACCATCGACATCGATGGCTCCCAACAAGAGGTGTATTCCTACAACGACACCTTAAGCCTGCCTGTTCGTCCGGCGCTCAATGCCGAAGGTGGTTGGCTACAAATACCGGTAGCACTACCTGGGCGTGATGTTTTGCTTCGGGTCTGGAAGGTCAGCGTCGGCCGAAACACTCTTTACCTGCTTGACAGTGATTCACAGATTAATTTGCCAAGCGACCGGGGTATAACAGGTACCTTGTACGGCGGTAACGATGAAGTACGTCTCGCTCAGGAAATGGTGCTGGGCATTGGTGGCTGGCGCATTATCGAAACACTGGGGCTGGATGTGCAAATTTGCCACATGAATGAAGGGCACACCGCTTTTGCCGGCCTGGAACGCGCTCGCCATGCCATGCAGGAATACGGCTGTGATTTTCAAACCGCTTTATGGGCAGTTCGAGCTGGTAATGTTTTCACCACCCATACCCCGGTGGAATACGCGTTCGATCAGTTTGACCGTGGCTTGTTCAACCAGTATCTCGGCCGCTATTGTGAGCAATTGAACACGGATCTAGAGGCGTTTTGGCAGCTTGGCCAGCAAGCAAATGGCGGCAGAAACCAAAAGTTCGACATGGTCAATCTGGCCATGAACATCAGCAGCTCCGTCAATGCCGTTTCCAAAATGCACGGCGAGGTCAGCCGGCGGAAGTTTAACCCACTGTTTCCTCGCTGGCCCTACAGTGACACCCCGGTCTCATCGATTACCAATGGTGTGCACATGCCTTCCTGGGATTCTGTGGCGGCAGACATTCTGTGGACCAAAGCCTGCGGTAAAGAACGCTGGCGACTCGGCTTCGACGGTTGTACGGATGCCATTGACAAACTAAGCGATGCGGAGCTGTGGGACTGTCGCAATAAAAACCGGGCAGCCCTGGTTAATTACTGCCGGGCACAATTTACTCAGCGCCAGTCCCGTCTACAGAAAGACGTCAGGCTGTTGACCGGCCATCTTAATATTCTCGACCCAAACACTTTAACTCTGGGGTTTGCCCGGCGCTTCACCGACTACAAACGAACTAACTTGTTGCTCACAGACCCGGAGCGGCTGGCCAGATTGCTGAGTAATCCCGAGCGTCCCATCCAGTTGGTCATCGCGGGTAAAGCGCACCCAATAGATGACAGCGGCAAGAACATGTTGCGCCGCTGGGCACGCTTTGTTGAACGGCCGGATGTCTGTGCTAATGCCATACTGATCGAAGATTATGATATGTCGGTTGCTCAGCACCTGGTACAGGGCGTTGATGTATGGATCAATACGCCACGAGTGGGTTGGGAAGCCTGTGGAACCAGCGGTATGAAAGTTCTGGTTAATGGCGGGCTGAATCTGTCAGCCGTTGATGGCTGGTGGGCAGAGGCCGGAGATGAAGCCGGCGGCTGGAGTTTTGGTAACCATGAACAGAGGGGTGGCAATGCCGAAGGCCAGGATACCGCTGATGCTGAGCTGTTGTATGAATTGCTGGAGCAACAGGTGATCCCGGAGTTTTATGCACGCGATCACGATGGCCTGCCAAGAGGCTGGATTGCCCGGATGCGCATCAGTATGTCGGAGTTGACCCCACGCTTCAGTACCAATCGCATGCTCAGTGACTACACGCGGGACCTGTATGTCCCAAGTTGTCAGCGCTACCATCGGCGGACATCAGCAAATGTTGAGTTGGCTCAAAACCTGCAGCAGTACGCGCAGATACTCAGTGAAAACTGGCATGATTTGCATTGGGGTGACCTGGAAATCGAGGAAATTGGCGACTGCCTGCGATTCAGTGTCGCTTTGTACCTGGGCGAAGTTCCACTGGATTGTATCGCGGTACAGCTTTATTCCAATACCACGGAGCACCCCATGGACACAGAGTATGCAGATATTCCTTTGATGAAGCATGACGGCAGCCTGAGTGGTGCCATCAATGCACATTGGTTCAGTGCCGTGATCCAGACCGATCGCCCCTGCAGTGATTTCACTCCAAGAGCGATTGTTGCACTGCCAACCGTGACTCCGCCTTTGGAAATGCCTTTCATCAGTTGGTACCCTGGTCACTGATAGAACCAGAATGCTCGCTCTATAACGGGTTGCTCATGACATGAATGGACTTGATAGCCTGCCTGTTTTATTAATCGGCGCATCCAGCGTGGCCGTGATATTGCTCAAAAGCCTGTTTGAACGCGCTCAATTGCCGCCACTGGTCGCATACCTGCTGTACGGACTGCTATTGGGGTGGGTCGGTGAAACCAGCGGCATCCTCAATGAGCAGGTCATACACGCCTTTGACTTGCTGGCTAAGCTGGGCATAGTCGCCTTGTTGTTTAAAGTGGGCCTGAACAGCCACCCGCGTGCATTGCTGGCAAAGCTGCCGCAGGCAAGCCTGATCTGGCTGGGCAATTTTTTCCTGGCCGCAGGCCTGGCCTATTTGCTCGCCCACTACCTTTTGGGCTTGGAGTTTATTACCGCACTGCTTATCGCAGCAGCGTTGTCAGTAACCAGTGTAGGGGTTGCAGTCGCTTCTTGGGAAGACGCTGGTTTGCTGCAATCAGGCGGTGGACAGCTGGTGCTGGACGTTGCCGAGCTGGACGATATTTCTGGTATTGCACTGATGGCCTTAATACTTGCAGTCATGCCGCAGCTAATCAATGGCCATGCCGTACATTGGCCTGTGGTTACCCAGACCGGAGCCCTGTTCCTTGCCAAGCTCGCACTGTTCACGGCCGCCTGCGCCCTGTTTGCCCGTCATCTGGAGCCTCGCATGAGCCTTGCGGCAAGCAGATTACGCACTCCCCCGGAGCGCATGTTGCTGGTTGCCGGCGTGGGCTTTGTAATCGCCGCGTTGGCCGGTTGGCTGGGGTTTTCTCTGGCGGTTGGCGCCTTGTTTGCCGGTTTGATCTTCAGCGGCGACCCGGAAGCGGTCAAGACGGAGCCATCATTTGATGACCTTTACACGTTTCTGACACCCTTCTTTTTCATCTCGATCGGCCTGAACATTGATACCTCAGTACTGGGCCAGGCAGTCGTGCCTGGCCTGCTGCTTCTGCTGGTCGCGATTATCGGTAAACTGATCGGTGCAGGCCTGCCAAGCTACCCGCTCACTGGTGCGGCGGGCGCAATCACAATCGGCGTCAGCATGGTACCGCGGGCTGAAATCTCGCTGTTAATTGTTCATCAGGCATCTCTGTGGCCCAACCTGATCAGCGACACCGTGTTTGCCGCTATGGTCATGGTGGCTGCGGCTACTTGTGTGGTAACCCCACTCGCACTGAATTCCTGCTTTCGGCGTTGGCGTGAGCAGTTGCAGAGAATCTGATTACTGACACCCAACAGCCCGGCACGCGGCTGTCAGGCCACCTGTACTCTGGCGCCTTGCAGCTCAAGCAAGGTCTGCTCGTTCACCAGTACCACCCCTCCAGTGGTGCTGGTGCTGAGGTAGCCGTCTCGGGCTCCATCTATTTCTACGCCATCGGGTACCTGACAACCGCTCTCGACAATAACCCGGTTCAGGCGGCAACCACAACCAATGTGCGCATTGGCCAGCAGCACCGAATTCTCCACCAAGGCATTACTGTCCAGGCTCACTCCCTCCGACAATACGCAATGGTCCACCTTGGCACCGCGCAATAAACAACCCGGCCCCACCAGGCTATCTACGGTCAGGCTGGGCCTTCCGGCGCGATCCGATGCCAGGCGCGTCGGAAGATTAATCCGGCTGGCACCAATAATAGGCCAACTGCTGTCATAAAGATCCAGCTCGGGATCAGGGTCCAGCAAATCCATCTGGGCCCGCCAGTAAGAATCCACGGTACCCACGTCTCGCCAGTACGCTGGCTTACCGGTACGCGGATCAAAAAACGGGTAACCGTACACACGCATACCGGGCTGCTTAACCGCCCAAGGAAGAATATCGTGCCCAAAGTCATGGCTGGACTTGGGATTATCGGCATCACATGCCAGTGCGTTCAGCAGAAAATCCGTTTTAAAGACATAGATACCCATGGACGCCAATGCGTGTTCTGGACAACCTGGCACCGGAAATGGCTGTTTGGGCTTTTCCTGAAAAGCGTGCAACAGATGCTGATTATCAACACTAATCACTCCCAATTGGCTGCCCTCCTGCAGCGGAACTTCGATGCAAGCTACGGTTATGTCAGCATCGTGTTTTTTGTGGAAATCAAGCAACTCGCTGTAGTCCATTTTATACACATGGTCACCCGCGAGAACGATGGTATATTCAGGCGCCAGCTGGCTGATCAGATCGCGGTTTTGCTGAATGGCGTTTGCCGTTCCAAGATACCAATTGTCGTCGGTCCGTTGCTGCGCTGGCCAAAGATCAATAAATTCTCCCAGTTGATTGCTGAGAAAGCCCCAGGTGCCAGCAATATGCTGCAACAGGCTTTGTGCATTGTATTGCGTCAGGATGGCGACCCGTCGAATTCCGGAATTGATGCAGTTCGACAGGGTAAAGTCTATATTGCGGTATATGCCCGCAAATGACAGAGCCGGTTTGCATTCGGCGGTTGTTAAAGCGCCCATTCGACTGCCTCGACCGCCCGCCATCACTAATGCCAGTACATCCTGTTGAATGGTCGGTTTTCGTTCCAGTTTCCTTGCAATCGATAGCACGGCAATTCCCTCCTTGATGTCGCTAGTGTGTTTTTAGGATAAGCAACGGATTGCTGCACTCATTGATAGCAATCAAGCGGCCGTGGCAAAGCCAGCAAATCTTTGACCACAGTCAAACGCTTTCCTGCAGCTTTCCGGGATACTGGAGACGATAGGATATAGTGCAATGCCAACACTGATCGAACAACTGCAAAAGCCCGAATGCTACGCTCACTCCGTGGCGCAAATCGAACTTATTGAAACGCACATTTCATGGGTGCTGTTGACGGGTGACTACGCTTATAAGATCAAAAAGCCAATTCGCAATGAGTTTCTTAACTTTTCGATGCTGGATCTACGCAAGCATTTCTGTGAGACCGAAGTTACGCTAAACAAACGTTACGCGCCCGACATTTACCTGGAGGTTGTCCCAATTTATGGGCCTGTCTCCACACCCCGGATGGGTTCGGAAGCTGGCTCCGGAGAGGCTATTGAATACGCGGTTAAAATGCGGCAGTTTGCGTCAGCACAGCGCCTGGACAAGCAACTGGAGCGAGGCAAATTAAGCGGTGGTGATGTGGACCGGTTGGCCCGAGACATAGCGCGTCTGCACATGCAAGCTCCGGTGTTCACCGATGCTCGCCATGGCGGCGACCCCAATGACCATGCCGGTGAGCCTGACCAGGTCATCGTACCGGCTCTGGATAATTTTCAGGAAATTTGCCAGCACCCTCCGGAACAGTCATCCCTAAAACAGGAAGCTGAATTGGAACAATGGACGGTTCAACAGAGTATTCGCTTGCGACCCCGGCTGCTGGAACGCAAGGCACAGGGCAAGATTCGCGATTGCCATGGAGATTTGCATCTGCAAAATCTTTTTAAGCAGGGCCAGGATATCTTGCCTTTTGATTGCATTGAGTTTAATCCCGAGTGGCGTCACATCGATGTGATCAATGATGTGGCCGTGCTGTTTGTGGATTTTCTGGTCAGGGACCGAGCGGACTTTGCGTATCAATTCCTTAACGTGTACTTAGAGCAAACCGGTGACTATGAAGCTCTGGATCTGCTAGCGTTCTATGGCGTGTATCGCTGCATGGTGCGGGCCAAAGTGCAGGCGATGCGCCTTAGTCAATCGCTTAGCGGGAACGAGCGCAATGCTGTATTGCAGAGCTACCAACGCTACATCAGCACTGCCTGCTCATTAGTCACCAGTGACCAGCCAACTGTAATGGTTATGTGTGGCCTGTCAGGGTCTGGCAAATCCTTTGTCGCTGCACAGCTTATGTCGGCCTGGCCCGCTATTCGAGTACGCTCAGATACAGAGCGCAAGCGGATCCATTGTTATCAGCCGGATGAAGACTGCAGCACCTCCATCCACAGCGGCATCTATTCCAGCGCATCGTCCAAAAAAGTGTATCAGCGCTTGCGGTCACTGGCGTCCTCACTGAGCAATGCTGGTTTCAGCGTAATCATTGACGCTGCCAATTTGCAACGCAGCCAACGCGATGGCTTTCGCCGTTGGGCGCTAAGCCATGACGTGCGATTGCTGTTCGTACACTGTGAGGCTTCCTATTCTGAATTACAACGCAGAATTACTTCTCGTAGCAAACAACAAGGAGAGGTGTCTGATGCAGACCTGGACGTGCTTGCCCATCAGGCCAACAGCGCCGAGCTACCTGGTAGTGATGAAGCACGGGATACCGTCCACATTGATACCGAAGTGCTGCAATCCCAACAAGCCATCATGGAACGCATACAACAAGCATTACATTTTATAGCGGCTTAAACTACATGAACGCCACTAATGGTTCGACCGAGTCTACCCACGCACACTATCTCAGTGATGCCTGCCAGCAGCTGGGCTACGGTCAGGAAGTCTATGAACTACTACTGAGCCCAGCCAGAGAGCTGCACATTCAGCTGCCAATTCGCAAAGACGATGGCAGTATCGTATTGTTCAACGCCTACCGTGTGCAGCATCACAATGCCAGAGGGCCGTATAAAGGGGGGCTACGTTACCACGCTTCGGTCGACATCAACGAAGTTCGCGGCCTGGCTTGCCTGATGTCACTTAAAACAGCCCTTCTGGAGTTGCCTTTGGGTGGTGCAAAAGGAGGTATTAATTGCAACCCTGACAGTTTGAACAGCCGCGAACTGGAGAGACTCACCCGATGCCTGGTAGAAAAGCTGCATCGAAATATTGGCCCGACCCAGGATATTCCGGCACCGGATGTGGGCACCAACGAACAGATCATGGCGTGGATACTGGATGAATACACCAAAATCTACGGTTATAACCCTGCGGTAGTCACGGGTAAGCCGCTGGTAGTTGGCGGCTCCCACGGCCGAAAAGAGGCGACCGGTCGGGGCGCTTGCCAGGTAATTGCCAACTACGCGAAGCATCACAATATGCCACTTGAAGATTGCACCGTGGTCATTCAGGGCTTCGGCAACGTCGGGCGCTATGCCGCGTTTTTTCTGGACGCCCTGGGTGCCAAAGTAATTGCGGTCAGTGACAGTCAGGGGGCTATCGTCAATCATGATGGCCTGGATGTCGCCGCGGCAATCCATCATAAGGATAGCGTTGGAACCGTCAGTGGTACCGCAAACTGCGACATCATCGACAACGCCAGCCTGTTGGCATTGCCCTGCGACTTTCTGATTCCTGCGGCACTTGGCGGAGCCATCAACTCAGCGAATGTTGATGCGATAAAAGCAAAGGTCATCGTTGAGGCCGCCAATGCACCGGTAAGCTGGACCGCCAATGACATACTCGCGCAACGCAATGTACCGATTATTCCGGATATTCTGGCCAGCGCTGGCGGTGTTACTGTCAGTTACTTCGAGTGGGTACAGAATCTTCAGTTCGTCAGCTGGTCACTGGATCAGGTCAGAGACGCACTTGATCAGCGCCTGGCGCAAGCCTGCAGGCAAGTATTTGAATTAGCCGATGAGCAGCAACTGCAGATGCGCAGTGCCGCTTATCGCATTGCAAGCGAACGCCTTAAAGACGCTATTTTTGCAGCAGGGATCTAATGCAGCAACGTCGCATAAGCCGCCTTACTCGCGACACCATGGCCTTTGTCCTCGCCGGAGGGCGTGGTTCCAGATTGTACGAACTCACTGATTTTCGTTGTAAGCCGGCGGTTTTCTTTGGTGGCAAATTCAGAATTATCGATTTCACATTATCCAACTGCGTCAACTCCGGTATTCGTCGCATCGCAGTACTCACCCAGTATCGATCGCATTCACTGATCGATCATATCGTACGTGGTTGGACCCAGTTTCACAGCGATCTTAATGAGTTCGTTCAGGTGTTGCCGGCTTCACAACAAACCCGAGGCAACTGGTACAGCGGTACTGCCGATGCGGTTTTTCAGAACCTCGACATTATTGAAGACCAGCAACCCGAGTACGTTATCATTTTGTCTGGCGACCATGTGTACAAAATGGACTTCGGTCGCTTGCTGGCGGACCACGTGGATAATCAGGCCGATGTGACCGTGGCCTGTTTGCCAGTGCCGCTAGAGACCGCAGCGGGCAGTTTTGGCGTGATGAGTACCGATCACAATGGCCGAATCATCGCTTTCACGGAAAAACCTGCTCATCCCGACCCCATGCCGGACCGGCCTGGTTACGCGCTGGCATCCATGGGCAATTACGTATTCAAACGTGAAGTATTGCTGGATATTCTCAATAATGATGATCTGAATGCAGATTCGTCGCACGACTTTGGTCGGGATGTCTTGCCACGAGCCATCGACCGGCAGCGGGTTTTTGCCTATCCGTTTTTAAACAATAAAGGCGAACCGGAATACTGGCGTGATGTGGGTACTCTGGACGCCTACTGGAGTGCCAATATGGATCTGGTGTCAGTGAGTCCCGAACTTAACCTGTACGATAAAGACTGGCCAGTGCTGAGCCACCAGGCACAGTTGCCACCCGCTAAGTTTGTGTTTGATCAGGATCGTCGCCGCGGACATGCCGTGGACTCAGTCGTATCTGGAGGGTGCATTATTTCGGGTGCCAAAATCCGCCGCTCGCTATTGTTTTCCGGTGTCACCTGTCATTCATACTCCAATCTGGATCAGGTGGTGGCCTTACCGGACACCGAAATCGGTCGACACTGTCGCATTCGTCGGGCCATTATCGACAAGGGCTGCCGGATACCCGCAGGAACGACAATAGGGCTGGATCATCAACAGGACATTGCCAAAGGTTTCCGGGTGACCGATGCCGGTATTGTGCTGGTGACACCCCGCCTGCTTGGCCAAAGTCACTACCATTTCGAAGATCGGCGACAAAACCTAGCTGATGATTATCATGGGCGAAAACGGCGCCTCAGCGACCAGCCCGAAGTAGAGGAATTTCCATCTTAAGCGGCCACATTTTTCAGCATTGCGCTAATAGTGCCAACCAACTCGACACCGCGCACAGGTTTGATCAATTCCGGCCAATGCAAATTGCTCTGAATATTATCTGGCTGCCAACCCGGGAAGGCTGTCAATAACACCGCTGGAACCTGGTCGCCTCTTTCATACAAACGGTGCAATAGCTCAAGTCCACTCATACCAGGCAGCTTGCGCTCCAACACCAGGCAGCTTGGCCGCTCTCCTGGCTGCGAGTACCGGCTGAGAAAGTTCTCCGCGCTGGCGTAAAGGTCTACGCGCCATAGGGGAGTCAACAACAGACCAGCAGAGTCCAGATAGTTTTCGTCCCCATCAACGAGGGAGACCACTTGGCAGCCCCTTGAGTTTGCAGATGGTGACTCCCCGTTTTTGAGCAAGTTACTTCGGTATTTCAATGCTGAAATCACGGCTCACTGTGTTAACAGGCACCTTAACGCTGCCAATGTGCCAAGCGTTGACTTCAATCAACAAACCTCACCGTAGGCAGATACCTAAGCCGGCCTTCCGATCAACTCCAGCAAACGCTCCACTGCTACTGGCTTAAAAAGGGTACTGATGTCTTCATGACCCGACGGGGGTACAATTCTCTTCAGGGTGTCACCGGTGAGCAACACTGCGGGCACTTTCTCCTCCAGCCTATTGCGCAGTTCAGCCAGCAGACTCATGCCGTTCTGATCGGGTAAACGGTAGTCCGAGATCAAAACATCAGGCATTAAACCCAATTCAATTTCGTAACGCGCATCCTGGGCATTATCGGCGACTGTTACCACATAACCTTCCAGCCGCAAACGCTCGGCCAATGCCTCTGCGACTATCGCATCATCCTCTATCAACAACACCTTCTGTGCCTGAGCCGAGCTATATGGCTCAGCACTTGGGGCGCCTTGCGCAGAATCAGTTTCATTCAAAGATAACAAAGGCAACTCAATACTGAATCGACTACCGACTCCCGGCCTGGACTGGAGACCCAGAGGAATATCTAACATATTTGTTATTCCTCTAACGATTGACAAACCCAGACCCAACCCTCTTTTATTGTCTCGTTCGGGGTTTCCAAGCTGTACATATTCTCCAAAGATGCGTTCCTGATCAGGCTTTGCAATACCTGACCCGGTATCAGATACCAATACCTCAATCATTCTGCCATGCGTTCGATGAGTAATATTCACCGTTCCTGATTCGGTAAACTTGATCGCATTACTCACAAGATTATCCAGAACGCGCTGCAATAAAGCCGCATCGCTACGGACGGTAGCCGCGCTTTGTTGAATGTTGAGCGCGACACCTTTAGCCGCTGCAATGGGCTCGAACTCAACCTGCAAACGATCAAACAGATTCTGAAGTGCAATTGCTTCAGGGTGTATTTCAACCTGTCCAGACTCAAGTCGTGACACATCCAGCAAGGCATCCAACATAGCGCGCACAGTATCGAGCGACAATTCCATTTTGCTAACCACTTCTTGCGCTTTATCTGTCTCAACCAGCTTACCCAGTACCGAAAGATAAATTCCCAGCGACTGCAGCGGTTGGCGCAGATCGTGACTGACGGTTGCCAGAAACTGGGATTTGGCATGGTTAGCGTCGTCCGCTCTTTGCTGCGCCAATTTCAACTCGGCGGTTCGCTCGGTGACCCGACGCTCGAGGTCTTTTTGGGCTGATTGCAAGGCGCGCTTATTGGCTTGCTGTTGGGTGATATCTGTAACAATGCAAACGAAGTGGGAAACTCGGCCATCATCGTTAACAATGGGTTGCAGCGAGTGCTCAGTCCATAGCGTATGTCCGTCCTTATGCGGCAACATTGCCCGTACCTTAGTCTCGCTGCCCGTTTGCAAAGCGTTTTGCAGCTCATCCAGTGAAGCTTGATCCGGTTGCTTACCAAGCAGGTCGAAACAGGAGTTACCCAGCATTTCAGCTCTGGCATAACCAGTCATGACCTGCAGAGCACTATTACAGTAGGTAATCGGGGCATTTTCCAACTGCAGATCGATCAGGACAACGCCCTGGCTGATCGTACGTAGAATGATGTTGTCCAGATGGGAATAGCTCGCTATTTCCTGCCGTTCCATGATCGCTGCCAGAGTATGCGCCAATCTCGACAAGGCTTCACGCTGCGGGCCATTCAAGCGGCGCGGTTTGGTATCCATGATGACCAGACTGCCAAGCACATGCCCGTCGGCCGCTTTCAGTACCTGCCCGGCATAAAATTGGATTGTTGCATTGCCAGGTGCGCGAATTTCTCCATATTGTGACGCAGCTTTGCGAATATCCGAGATCTCCAACAAGGGTTCATCATGGCTCAGCAGAAAATCGCAAAGACTTTGCTCGCGGGGAATATCGACCCGGTCCATACCCAAGCTGGACAACAACACCTGCCGGTCCGCTTCAAGCACACTGACGAACGCTATCGGCACATCACAATATTCAGCAACCGAGTTAACGAATACATCCAGCACTGCATCTTTCGGTTTTCGCAGCAGTGCAAGCTGCTTCAGCCGCTGCAAGCGCTGCTGTTCGAGTTCCGCGGGAGCATTGACCATAGGGGTGTTCAGCTTGTGTTATTGATAGTGAGCGTAGATAGCAAGACTACAGCGGCCGTTGATTGCAATCAAATATCGTTGCACTCACTCGTTTAGTCTTCAACTGTATTCACCAATTTTAGTGCCAACGCCAAAAGGGAATGATCAATGGCTCAATCACACTCTACAGAAGGCCCGATGGTTCGTGTCGGTCGCGCACTCAATTCAAATTTTGAGCAATTGGAGCAAGCCATTCGGGAGCGCGCCTACCAGATTTTTCATACCCGCGATGTCGATGATGGAGACGCCCTATCCGACTGGTTTCAAGCACAGTCGGAGTTGCTTAACGACGTGGACCTTGAATGGAAAGAACAGAAAAGGAGCTACGTTGTTGAAGGCCGGCTTGATGGCTATACGTCGAAAGATATTGACGTGGAGATAAATGGCCGCGTATTGACCATTAGCGGAGTGCATTGCGAATCCAGCGATGAAGACAGTGACAGCTCAGAACACGGCTATACAACGAAACGACAGCAGTTTATCCAACAAATGACGCTACCTGAGGATGTGGACCTGGACAAGGTGCACGCCAAATTGCATAAGAACGGCAAGTTCAAGTTGAGTTTACCGAAACACAAACATGGGTGACTGCTTATGTACTTGGGCAGATATTGCAAGCGCGAAGTGTGCAGACGTGCACGATAAGCATTACTTTACCTTCTGATCGCTCAAACACTCTGCTTAGAGCAGAGTGGCTGCGCTTCGATTTAGTTTTGATATCGATAATTGCACAATCGCACGCGCATTCTTCATTATGGAATACCCGCCATGAATATCGTGATGTTCAGCAACTCTTACTTGCCTCAGGTAGGCGGGGTTGCTCGATCGGTATATACGTTTGCAAAGCAGCTGCGACGCATAGGGCATCGGGTACTTATTGTTGCCCCAGAGTACGGGCAGGCAAACTCCACTGCGGATGATGAGGTTCGAGTTCCGGCGATACAACATTTCAACCACAGTGATTTCGCAGTTGCCTTGCCAGCATCCGGGCAACTGACGAAATCACTGGATGATTTCAAGCCGGATATCGTGCATTCTCACCATCCGTTTTTGCTCGGCAACACCGCACTTAGAGTTGCTCGATATCGCGGCTTGCCTCTGGTGTTTACCCATCACACACTGTATGAAAACTACACCCACTACCTTGGCAGCAACAGCGGGCGACTGCATGAATTAATCTGCGAAGTTTCCACCCATTACGCCAATATGGCCAACGCGGTCATTACACCAAGCGAAAGCGTTCGAACACTGCTCAAGGAGCGCGGCGTGCACTGCAGGCTCGAGCTCATTCCTACCGGCGTGGATTTAAGGCAATTTGGCTTCGGCAATGGCACCGATTTTCGCCGTCAGCTCAAACTATCAACGGACGCATTTGTGGTAGGCCATGTCGGCCGCCTTGCTGCAGAGAAAAACCTGTATTTTCTGAGCCGCGCCGTTGCCGAATTTGTTGCGGTTTGCCGTAATAACCAGCAACTGGATGCCCACTTCCTTGTGCTGGGTCGTGGACCAGAAGAAGCCACCATTCGCGGCGCCTTTCAGGCACTGGGGCTGAGCGACTACCTGCACATACTCGGTGTGGTGTCGCCAGTTGAGCTGACTGATGCCTATCACGCGATGGATGTTTTTGCGTTTTCTTCCTTGTCTGAAACTCAGGGCATCGTACTGGCTGAGGCCATGGCGGCTGGCGTACCGGTGGTTGCGCTGGATGGGCCGGGAGTCAGAGATATTGTTAAGGATGGCATGAACGGGCACCTTCTAAGCACGCAAAGTGGCAGCGACTTTGTCGATGCGCTGACCCGGGTCGCAAACGGCGATATTTACCGTCATCAAAAACTGGTCGATGGCGCACGTGCAACGGCAAAGCAGTTTTCTGATACTCACTGCGCCGAGCGACTGAATCAACTGTATGCGCAAGTACTCGACGCTCGCCACCAAGCAGACCAGTCGCAACAGGAACATCACCATCACCTGATGGGGCTGATAAAGGCGGAACTTGGCGTAATGGAAGGGCTGTCGGCGGGTATTGCGGCAGCGCTTTGGCGCTAGCGGCGTTTATTGCGTCCTGTAGCTCGCCGCTAAATTCACCCTTTTGTTGCGCCAAATCAATACCAGCCGCGCTGGCTGGCGCTAAAGTCCGGCTAAAGTGCCAGTGAACTCAATAAGTTGTCCATTCATCGGGAGAATGCATATGGCGAATAACACCAACCCGCTGCGAGTCAAAAAGTTCCACCCTGGCGTTGCGCTGCTGGCCTGTGCCGCGTTAGCCTCAAACTGCGCCAATGCCTTGCAGTTCCAGTGGGGAGATATTGAAGGAACGTTTACTTCCAATATTTCCCTGGGCGGCAGCTGGCGAACCAGTGACTATGATCCAGACCTGGTCAGCCCGGGCAATACGATGAATGACGGCCGGGCATCGGCGAGTGTTACCGATGACGGCAACCTTAACTTCGAAAAAGGTGAGCCATTTTCACTGGTTTTGAAAGGTTTTCATGACCTTGAGTTGTCGTACAAAAACTGGGGCGTGTTTACTCGAATCAAATACTGGTATGACCAGGAACTGGAGTCCGGTAAACGTCCTCACGGCACATCAATAAATAATTATGTCAGCGGCGAGAGCCTTGACGATTCTCAATACGCAGATCTGGCGAAGCATTCGGGCTTTGAATTGTTTGATGCCTATGTGTACGCCGACCTCAATATTGGAGAAATGCCTGTCGAGCTACGCATCGGCAAGCAGGTGCTCAGTTGGGGGGAATCCACTTTCATCCAGAACAGCGCCAATGTTATCAACCCGATTGATGTTACCGCATTGCGAAAGCCAGGCGCCGAGCTCAAGGAAGCCTTGCTTCCTGTTGGCTTGGTTTATACCAACATAGGCCTAACTGCCAACCTCAGCGCCGAGTTGTTTTACCAGTACGATTGGGAAGCAACCGTGCTCGACCCTTGCGGCACCTACTTCTCAAACGCCGACGTATCGGGAGGTGGCTGCAATCGTCTGACCTTGTTTTCCACATTCACCGACCGTGACATGGTCGCTGGCGATATTGCATTGCCAACTTTCATCAGTCGCAGCCCGGATCGCAAACCGGATGACAGTGGCCAATGGGGAGTAGCCTTTCGATACTTTGCCGAAGAACTCAACTACACGGAATTTGGCGCATACTACATCAACTATCACAGCCGAACTCCGATATTCAGTGGCATCAACAGCACTGTTCCCGGGCGGTCTTTACTTGGGCTTGCAGACCAGGACAAGCCACGCTATTTCTTTGATTTTCCGGAAGACATAGAAGTCTTCGCGCTGACCTTTGCAACCAACATCGGCGCCTGGGCAGTTTCGGGCGAAGTGAGTCACCGCCCGAAGTTACCGCTGGCAATCAATACCACTGAAATCAATCAAGCCCTGGCCCTTGGAAACCTGGCGCCCTGGGCACAAATGCTGCCCTCTGTTGTTGAGGCCGGCCCCCGCGGTGTCGTTCAGGGTTACCGGGAAGTGGAATTCACCCAGGCGCAGTTTACTTTTCTGCGCTTTTTTGAGCAGGTGATGGGCGCGCAGCGTCTGAGCTTTGTCGCCGAGGTCGGCGCAGATTTCATCGGCGGCTTACCAGATGAAAATGAATTGCGCTTCGGCCGCTCTCCCGCATTTGGCATCGGGGATTTTGCAGTGATCGACACGCCTGCAGGCCCAGTACAATGCGCCAACAACACCACTCCTTTACTGATTGCCCCGAATACCCAGGAACAAAACTGCACCAACGACGGCTACATCACCGACTTTTCATGGGGCTACCAGATTCGGGCCAGCCTTGACTATTCAGACGCTTTCATGGGCATCAATCTGACTCCCAGCATCGCCTGGTCACATGACGTACACGGTTACGCCCCACCACCAAACTTCAGTGAAGGCCGTAAGGCAATCAGTGTGGGTTTAACAGCTGATTATCTGAACACTTATGAAGCCAGCATTTCCTACACCAATTTCTTTGATGGCGATTACAGTGAAATAAAGGATCGGGATTTCATATCATTGAGTATTTCTGTAGCCTTTTAATAACCACCGACAGCTCAATTCAGGAGACAGTAAAAATGATGAATAACTACCTGAGCCGGAATCTCTTTGTCCTGGCCCTGTTCACAGCCGGCGCGATGCCATCCCAGGCCGCCATCAGCGAACAAGAGGCCGCTCGTTTGGGTGGGGCAGAGCTAACGCCCATCGGCGCTGAGCGCGCGGCAAACGCCGACGGCAGCATTCCCGAATGGACCGGTGGATTACAGCAGATGCCAGCGGGCTATAAAGTTGGCGAGCGTCTGGTCGACCCTTACGCGGATGAAAAACCGCTGTACACGATAACCGCCGCTAACTACACCCAGTACGAGGACAAGCTCTCGCCGGGCCAGGTCGCCCTGCTTAAACGCTACCCCGACACCTTTAAAATGCCGGTGTACCAAACCCATCGCAGCGCCCTATTGCCAGACAAGGTATATGCGGAAATCAAGCAGGGTTCCACCGTGACTGAACTTGTACCAGGGGGCAATGGCCTGCAAAACTTCGTGTCCACCACGCCGTTCCCCATTCCTTCTGCGGGCGTAGAAGTTATCTGGAACCATATCGTGCGCTATCGCACGGCATTGGGTGTAAAGCGCCGCTATACGCAAATTCCGGTACAAGCCAATGGTAACTTCAGCCCGGTGCTGTTTGAAGAGGAAGTGCTCTTTGCAACCCGCGTACCCAACAACCCATACCCCAATCGTTTGTTTGTTTTCTTACAGCGCTTATTGGCGCCGGCACGCGTAGAGGGCGACGTATTGCTGGTCCATGAAAATATTGACCAGGTCAAAGAACCTCGATCCGCCTGGATCTATAACGCTGGCCAGCGCCGGGTGCGCCGCGCACCAAACATTGCCTACGACGGACCGGGCACCGCATCAGATGGTTTGAGAACCGCTGACGACCTGGACCTGTTTAACGGAGCACCTGATCGTTACACCTGGGAGCTGGTTGGCAAAAAGGAAATGATCATTCCCTATAATTCGTACAAACTCCGTGACGGCTCGCTGAAGTACAGTGACATCGTGATGGCTGGCCATATGAACCCTGAGTATCTGCGCTACGAACTGCACCGAACCTGGGTGGTTGAAGCTCGCCTGAAGGACGGCGAACGCCACATTTATGCGCGACGTACTTTCTACGTTGACGAAGACAGCTGGCAGATAGCCCTGGTAGACCACTATGACGGCCGCGGTGAGCTATGGAAGGTGAAGGAAGCTCATCCGGTTGTACACTACCAGGTTAAAATACCCTGGCTCTCAGCGGAAGTGTTGCACGACATGCTGTCTGGCCGCTATTTGATTATCGGGCTGGACAATGAGGAGTCCGGGTATCAGTATGATTTTGAATATCAGAATGGTTTTGACGCATTTACTCCAGCCGCCCTGCGCCGTTCCGGTCGCCGCTAAGCCGCGGGGTTAAAATGCCCAAAAAACATCACTATATTCTGGCCACCGCGGTTCTGCTGCTATTGTTCATAGCCTATCAGACGGCTACTGCAACTGACTACGCATTCCAGGCAGCCTTGCCACAATCAGATCTTGCCAAACAGCATTACCTGGACATTCAGAACGTAGAAGGCCGTCTGGTCGCTGTGGGTGAACGCGGCTTGATCGTTGTGTCTGATGACAACGCTCAGAGTTGGCGGCAGGCTCGGGTGCCGGTGTCTCTGACCTTGACGGCAGTGCATTTCCCCAACGCCGAGCACGGCTGGGCCGCCGGCCATGGCGGGGTTATCTTGCACAGCAACAATGCGGGTGATTCCTGGCATGTACAACTTGACGGTAACGACGTCAACTCGGCCTGGCTCAAATTCAGCCAGGCCGAACTGCAACGTCGCCAACAGGCACTGCAGGCGGCCGATCCGGACACTCTGGAGTCAGAAGCGCTGCGTCAGCTGAAACAGTCAGTTGAGGATGCCGAGTACGCTGTAGAAACCGCTCAGGAGGCCGTAGAAGTCGGGCCTAGCGACCCGTTTCTGGATATTCATTTTGAGGACAGCAAGAATGGCCTGGCGGTAGGCGCCTATGGCATGTTGTACCAGACCAGCGACGGCGGCTTGAGCTGGCAGAACAGAGCGAATTTGGTCAATAACCCATGGCGCTATCATCTGTATGCGATTGCCAGCGCATCCAATGGCACGGTGCTGATCAGCGGAGAGCTGGGTACGCTACTGCGAAGTTCTGACGGAGGCCACAGCTGGCAGCAGCTGGCGTCACCGTATGACGGCAGCCTGTTTGGTATCCGCAGTGCAGGCAACAAGCGGTTTATTACCTTCGGCCTGCGCGGCCATATATTTGTCAGTGACGACCGCGGCGACTCCTGGCGTTTGTTGCCAAGCAATATCGAAGACGGCTTGTTCGGTGCTGTGAGCACTCCCGACTCCACAGTGTTGATTAGTGGTGCAGGCGGGGCCTTAGTAACAATTGACCAAACGGCACGGGCCGCCACCGCCGAGCATCACAGCGCACGACAGGCATTTTCAGCATTGGCGTTCACTGCCGCAGGCGACCTGGTTGTCGCTGGTCTGGGTGGCTTACTCCACATTGAACACACAGATGCATCAGCCGATGAATAAAACACAAAACTCCGATGATAAACCAGGGTTCCAGTCCCTGCTGGCTGGCTGGGTTTTCGGTCAGCGTCGTCTGTTACTACTGGTATTCGCACTTCTGACAGCTTATTTTCTATACCAGGCGGCCCAGCTCCGAGCCGACGCCAGCTTCATGAAAATGCTGCCAGTATCCCATTCCTACATTGTGAACTACATTGAAAACCGAGCTGATCTTGCCGGGCTGGGCAATTCGGTTCGCATCATTGTTGAGGCGCGCGACGGCGATATTTTTTCAGCCGAATATCAACAGGTACTCAAGGATATTACCGATGAGGTGTTTTATATACCGGGCGTCGATCGCGGCGGTCTCCAGTCGCTGTGGACCCCAAACGTTCGCTGGCAAGCTGTAACAGAGCAGGGGTTTGTCGGCGGCAGTGTCATCCCCAACGGATATGACGGCTCACCCGACAGCTTACAGAAGTTGCGCGAAAATACCCTGCGCTCCGGACAGATTGGCCGGCTGGTCGCCAATGACTTCAAGTCAGCCATCATCCTGGCTCCATTAGCGGAAGTAAACCCGGAAACCGGCGAGCGTCTGGACTACCACGCCCTGGCCAACGAGCTGGAGCGACGGGTGCGGGACAAGTATCAGGACGACACTATCAGGGTTCGCATTACCGGCTTTGCCAAACTCGTGGGCGACCTGATCAATGGGGCCGGCCTGGTCGCGTTGTTTTTTGCGGCAGCCTTTGTCATCACTGCCGTCATGCTGATGATCTACTTCCGTTGCCACTGGTGCACGATAACACCGTTGTTTTGCTCCACTATTGCTGTCATCTGGCAACTTGGGCTTCTTAACGCACTGGGCTTCGGACTCGACCCGTACTCCATGCTCGTGCCCTTCCTGGTATTTGCAATTGGTATCAGCCACGCTGTACAGGTTGTCAAACGTTTCGCAAACCAGTGTTACCTGGGGTGCGATAAAACCACCGCGGCTCATAACGGTTTTTTACAGCTGATCAAGCCGGGTAGCATCGCACTGCTGAGCGATGGCGTGGGTTTTTTTACGCTGCGGGTTATCGACATACCGGTTATTCAGGAACTCGCCATGACCGCCAGCATGGGCGTGGCTGTACTGATTGTGACCAACCTGATTTTATTGCCGGTGCTATTGTCGTACACCGGTATCAGTGCGCGCTGCCTGAGCAACCTGCAACGCAAGCAGTCTGATGACTACCCACAGTGGCACAAACTTTCCGCCGTTACCGAAACTCGTCCAGCCCAGTTACTGTTTGGCTTTGCCTTGGTTTTACTGGTTGTCGGCTTGGTGACCGGACGACAACAAAAGATTGGCGACCTGGACCAGGGAGCGCCCGAGCTGCGTGCTGATTCACGATATAACAAAGACACGGCGTATTTAAGCGAGCATTACGCCACCAGTACCGATGTGTTTGTGGTGATGGTACAAACCGACCCGCAGCAATGTGGCGTACACACCGCATTGTCGGCGGTTGATCATTTCCAATCCGTGATGAATAACGTTGAAGGCGTGCAATCCTCTCTGTCGCTGGTGGATATATCAAAACTGGTCATCATGGGCATGAATGAAGGCAACCCAAAGTGGCATTCTCTCAGCCGTAACCAATACATTCTCAACAACTCCCTGAGTCGCGTGCCCAGTAACCTGTTGAACACTGACTGCAGTATGGTGCCGGTCATTATTTTTCTGGACGACCACAAGGCAGATACCCTGAGTCGCGTGGTGCATGCCGCGGAAACATTTGCCACACAGAACAATACCGACGCGATTCAGTTTACCCTCGCTGCCGGAAACGCCGGTATTGAAGCAGCAACCAATATGGTCATAGGCGATGCGCAATACCAGATTCTGCTGTGGGTATACTCGGTTGTCATCGTACTTTGCCTGTTAAACTTTCGCTCGATCAAGGCCACAGCCTGCATTGTGCTGCCACTCGCGTTGACTTCGGTGCTTGCTCAGGCGCTGATGGTTGTACTGGGCATCGGTGTAAAGGTGGCTACGCTGCCAGTTATCGCCTTGGGTGTTGGGATAGGCGTGGACTATGGTATCTATATATACACCGCTATTCGTGAGTCGGTTGCCAAGCACTCGAGCTTTCGCGAGGCCTATTTTGACGCGCTCAAGCTCAGTGGCAGCCCGGTCGCTTTCACCGGCCTGACACTCGCTGTCGGGGTTGGAACCTGGATTTTTTCACCGATAAAGTTTCAGGCCGACATGGGTCTGATGCTAACCTTCATGTTTTTCTGGAACATGCTTGGCGCGTTGATATTGCTGCCGGCCCTGGCAACGCTACTGAACGCCGAACAACTTAACAAGTAAGAGTCTGGTGCTCCGCACAGTATTTGATGGTTAACAAGCGTCGGCGTAAAAAAGAGCTGCTTCAGGCGCTGAATGAAGCAAGCGATTATCCGCAATGGCTGGATGCAGCTCGTGCGTTGGATGAGCTCAATGGTGCCTTGGCTTGGCGCGCGACAGAGTCTTCCCGATTTTACGATTATCGGAATATCCGCAAACGATTGAACCGGCTGCGGGCCTTACGTAAAAAAGGCGACAACCACGGGCTCCTGTTTGCGCTGAATGAAGGCATTCATGGCAACATGGGTGGCATGGGCCGGCCGCTGCTGTATAACCGCGCTTACACCGGCACCAAGATTCTGATAGAAGAATACGTTGATGAGATAAGCAGTGCGCTGGTTTACCTCGCCGACCTGGACGACCCGGAAATTTCATTCAGCGAAAAGCTGGATTTCTTCCGCCGTGCCAGCCATTGCTATGGGCGTACCGCACTGATGCTGAGCGGTGGCGCCACCCTGGCCACTTTTCATATTGGCGTGATACGAGCCCTCCTGGAGCAACAATTAGTACCGACTGTGTTGTCCGGTTCCAGCGCAGGCGCTCTGGTAGCCGCAGTATTGGGCACTCACCACGATGATGAGCTGAAAGAGATGCTGCAACCACACCGGCTGATCGTCAAAGCCAGCCAGGAAGCCAGCATCCTGGAACGCCTGCTGATGCAACAAAAAGGCGCTCTCACCGCCAAAGACCTGCGGCGCAATATCGCCCGCCTCATCCCAGACCTCACCTTTCAGGAAGCGTTTGAGCTGACCGGACGAAAAATCAATGTATCCGTCGCCCCGGCCGATGTGCATCAAACATCGCGCCTGTTGAATGCGGTGGCATCACCCAATGTGTTAATTCGCTCTGCGGTATTGGCATCCACGGCAATTCCCGGTGTTTTTCCCCCGGTTACCCTGCAAGCGCGAAACGCACAAGGCAAACGTCAGACCTACCTGCCGGGCAGACAGTGGGTGGACGGTTCAATGACCGACGATCTGCCAGCCAAGCGGCTGTCCAGGCTCTACGGCGTGAACCACTTCATCGTCAGTCTGGTTAATCCTCTGGCACTGCCTTTTGCCCGCCGACAGAAAGACGAGGAGCAAACGCTGCTGTCATTGGCCGGCCAGATCGGACATTACGCGGTACGTGAATCTCTGCAGGCCTACCAAAATTTTTCCCGTCGTTACATTTCCGGCTGGAAAAACTTCAACCTGGGGCTTAACACCTTGCACAGTCTGATGGACCAGCAATACAGCGGAGACATCAATATTGTGCTTGACCTCTGGCATGTCAAGCCGCTGAAATTTTTGGCCGAGCTTACAGAGGACGAGGCCAGCACCCTGATTGCTGCAGGAGAACAGGCCACCTGGCCGAAGATCGCGATGATCAGAAACTGTACCCGCATCAGCCAGACGCTGGACCAAATCCTGGAGCGCTATGACACGCGCGAACACCAGTTACTGGAGGAAACTGATGCTACCGCGGGCTCAAACTGAGCCAGAAGTTGTTTAAGCACGCGCGCAGGCCGCGCAATAGAGAGTGTAAGGTACAGCCTGAAGGCGCTCGAACAAGATAGGCTCACCGCATTTGCTGCAATCTCCGTAGGCGTCACTGCCCATGCGCTGCAACGCCACGTTTATCGCACGCAATTCCTCTCGCGCATTTCCATCCAGCGCTTCAACCACCTCATCGTTGCTGGTTTCGATAGCCTGCTCGGCAAAATCAGCACTCACCGGTTCATCACGCGTATAAAGATGCTTTTCTGTGCGTTCAATCAAGCTCTCAAGCCGTGCCTGCTCAGCCTCTAGTTGCACACGAAGCTGTTTCAACTGTTGTTTGTCCATGGCAAAAATATACTGCGTTCCACGTTTGCAGTGTTTGACCTTGATCAAGCCACTTTCTTTTAGCCGCTTCAGCGGCCATCAACGACCGCCTGGTCAGCGAGCAGCTTTATTCGTACCAGTTCCGCCAGTGACCCGGCATGTACCTTTCGCATCACGTTCGCGCGATGCACTTCTACAGTGCGCTCGCTGATGCCAAGATCAGTGGCAATCACCTTGTTGGCCAAACCGCTACTGACCAATTCAAAGATCTCCCGCTCACGTTTGCTGAGAGCGCTTATCCGATCTTTGGCATCGGCTGCCTCAAAATGGTTCTTCCAGCGTTGTTGCTCGCCGTTGAAGGCGTCATCAATACGGTCCAGTAGATCCTGTTCCCGAAAGGGTTTGTGAAGAAAATCCAGCGCACCACGGCGCATGGCCTCCACGGCCATAGGGATATCACCATGGCCGGTAATGAAAATGACCGGCAGAAGGATTTTTTGACTGATAATTTCGTCCAACAGCTCCAGCCCACTGATACCGGGCATGCGAATATCCGATACCAGGCAACCGCGTGCATCGGGACCGGCCGTGTCAAGAAACTCCTGGGCGTTGGCAAAACACCGGTTGGATATTCCCACGCTATCGAGCAGCATACTCAGTGAATCCCGAATCGCCGCATCATCATCCACAATATAGGCGGTCTGCTGGTTGTTATTCATAGTCGCGAAATTTCCACCGTCGTGAAACGGCCGGGACGCGCCTGCCTTTGATCAAGATCAACCTCATTTTTTACCGCCCCTGGATAATCTGACCGTTTATCTGCGGAGAATATTCGGTGTCGCAAACTCATTATCCACAATATCGTGACGAATTAAACAAGCTGTTCGGTGAATTGAGCAAAAGCCAGCCTGATACGCTTAAAGCGTTCTCTTCACTGAGCAGTGCAGCGTTCAAGCCCGGTGAGCTGGACCACAAAACCAAAGAGTTGATCGCCACAGGCATTGCTGTTGCTGCACGTTGTGACGGCTGTATCGCTTACCATGTTGGCGGGGCGATTCGCGCCGGTGCGACGGATGAGGAAATTGGAGAATGCCTGGGCGTTGCCGTGTTGATGGGAGGCGGCCCTTCGGTCATTTACGCCTGCGAGGCCTGGAAAGCAGTACAGCAGTACCGCGAGAGCAGTTAATCCTTTAAGCGCACAGCCAGTACGTCACAGGTCGCGCCGTGTAATACGGCGTTCGAGGTGGACCCCAAAACCAACTGAATACCGTGTCGGCCGTGGCTACCCACCACGATAAGGTCAGCGGCCTGCTCTTGGGCAGCCTTGTGTATTTCATTTGCGGGGCGCCCAACGGCCACCAGATGGCCTTCTTTGGATAAATCGTATTTGCCCGCCAGCTCGCCCAGTTTGCCGTGTGTTTCTTTGAACTGATCTTCGCGCAGCATTTCCGGCACATTGCCCAGATACATATCCGCCGGATAAATCATCACCTCAGCGACGTATATCAGCCGCACAGTGGCTGTTTCACCGGCAACTCTCAAGGCATGCTCAATCAGGTACTCATCATCCCCGAGCAGATCCACTGCTACCAGAACATTGTTATAGGCTGTCATAATCCCCCCGCATTCAAACCGTGGTGCAACTACCCCGCTTGCTGTAAATCCGCCGGGCCAGTGCGCCCAGCGTAACGGCTCAAGGCCTGAAAATCCAACAGGTCAACCTGGCGACCGCTGCACGCCAATATGCCAGCTTGCGTCAGCTTTGCAAAGGCTCGACTGACGCTTTCCTGCGACAAAGCCAAATAACGGCTGATATCACTGCGGTTCATCGACAACACAAAATGGCTGGATGACAGCTTGCGCCGGGCCAGTCGTGCTGAGATGTCAAGCAGAAAGGCAGCAACCCGCTCGTGCGACTTGTTCATTGAGATCATCGCCACATGAGCGTCTTTGCGGTTCAATGATTCGCTGAAAAGCGCCAGTACCTGGTGCTCTGCTGCTTTTGCCAACCCGGTACTTTCCAGCATGCACTGCATTGGAATGGCGCACACCGAAGTGGTCTCCAGCGCGATTGCACCTGCGATATGCCGCCCGGTGGCCAAGCCATCCATGCCGAATACGTCACCCGGCAGGATGAAGTCGGTGATTTGCTCATCGCCATTTTCCAATGTTTGATAGGCTTTGATCGCACCGGAGCGAACAATCAGAATTTGTCGGAACTGGTCTCCTTCACGAATGATATGCCGCCCTCTGGGGCTCGGGTGCCAATGTTCAACCAGCTGATCCACCGCCTCCATCTGATCACTGTGCATACCGGCCACAATACACAGCTTGCGCATACAACAGTTTGTGCAGCTTACCTTTCGGCCAGCGCAGGCCTGCAGGGCGGGCTGCTTCGTATCAAATGCCAGTTCAGTCATTGGGTTTACCTCAGTCGACAGCTGTTTGGCTTATCAGAAAGAACAAAGCCTGCATGATGTAACCATCGAGTCTACGACGACTGCGTGCATCCGCCTATTTGCAGATATGCTTATCCATACTGTGGAAACTACGTAGTGACAGCGCGCTTACGCGCGAGGCGGCATTTACAGCGGATAGTGCGAGGGGTAAGGCAGGGCTGCGGCGCCACTGTCCACCGCGGCCTGGGCAACAGCCGCTGGCACCTTAGTCAGTAAGCGGCTGTCCATTGGCTTGGGGATAATATAGTGCTGGCCAAACTCGAGGTGTTTCTCTCCGCTTGCCTGCAGCACTTCAGCAGTGACAGGTTCCCGCGCCAGACCTTTAATAGCGTGCACTGCGGCAATTTTCATCGCCTGATTGATTTCCGTGGCACGCACATCCAGGGCACCACGGAATATGAACGGGAAGCCAAGCACATTGTTCACCTGGTTTGGGTAATCCGACCGGCCGGTGGCCATAATCAGGTCACTGCGCGCAGCGTGCGCCAGTTCGGGAGAAATTTCCGGGTCCGGGTTGGAGCAGGCAAAAACGATCGGCTTGTCGGCCATGCGCTTGAGGTTGTCCTGCGACACCAGGTTAGCGCCGGACAGACCAATCAAAATATCCGCGCCTTCCAGCGCTTCTTCCAGCGTGCGCAGCGAGGTCGGCACCGCAAACTCCTGCTTGTACGGATTCAGGTCGGTGCGTTCGTCGTGGATCACACCGTTGCGATCCAACATGAATAGGTTGTCCTCAGTAGCACCCAGCCCTTTGAGAAGGCGCATGCCGGCAATCGCCGCGGAGCCGGCACCCAGGCAGACAATGCGCGCGTCCTTCAGTCGTTTGCCCTGAATATCCAACCCATTCAGCACACCGGCCGCCGTTACAATGGCCGTGCCGTGCTGGTCGTCATGAAATACCGGGATATTGCAGTCCTGGATCAGGCGCCGCTCAATTTCAAAACAGTCCGGCGCTTTGATGTCTTCGAGATTAATTCCGCCAAAAGAGTCCGCAATGCTGCGCACAACGCCAACAAAGCTGTCCACATCGCTGGCATTGACTTCCAGATCGATGGCATTGATATTGGCGAAGCGCTTGAACAGCAAACACTTGCCCTCCATAACCGGCTTACTCGCCAGCGCACCCAGATTGCCAAGCCCCAGTATGGCACTGCCATTGGATATGACAGCCACCAAATTGCCTTTAGCGGTATAGCGGTAGGCATTGCTCGCGTCGCGATGAATTTCACGCACAGGCTCGGCGACGCCTGGGCTGTAGGCGAGGGCAAGATCTTCCTGGGTATCGGCCGGTGTTGTGAGCTCGGTGCTCATCTTCCCCGGCGCAGGATACTCGTGGTAGGCGAGCGCTTTGATTTTCAGGTCATCTACCACGGTTAAGTGCTTATTTTACCAGCTTGCGGTTACCGAAGCGCTTGTTGAAACGGTCAACCCGCCCACCGGAATCCAGTACTTTCTGCTTGCCAGTATAGAAAGGGTGGCAGTTCGAGCACACTTCAACGTGAATGTCCTTCGCCAGCGTGGAACGCGTCTCAATGACATTGCCACAACTGCAAGTCACTTTCATGTCGCCGTATTGCGGGTGAATATCTGCTTTCATGTCCTTTACCTGAATAACGTAACCACGGCCCTGTCACGTGGCCGAGGGCGCGCAATGATACCAGACAGGGCACCAATGGCAAGATAGAATATTGAGATGTATCAGTACCCTGCCGTTTATCGTTGCGCCATCCAAAGCCCGCTTAACCGCCTTTTCGACTACCTTCCCCCGCAAGGACATGCCGGGCCCGTTCACCCCGGCCAACGTCTCTGGGTACCCTTTGGGCAGCGCAAAATGGTGGCCGTTGTCGTGGAGCTCGCCCAGCAAAGCGAGTTTCCCCCCGATAAATTGCGCCAGGCCGTGTCAATAATCGACCAGCAGCCGATCATAAGCAATAGCCAGCTGCAGCTTCTAAGCTGGGCGGCCGATTATTACCACCACCCATTGGGCGACACTTTGTTCAGCTTCCTGCCCGGCCTGTTGAGGAAAGGACGAGCTGCCCAGCACCTTGAGGTCAGCCCCCGCCAGGTCGGCGCCTGGCAACTGAGTACACACGGCAAGGCTCTGGCCAAAGCCCCACAAAACAGTGCCCTCAAACGCGCGCCGAAGCAGGCCAGCCTGCTTGCCCACCTGCACCAGCACAGCGTGGTCACAGCGGATGAGCTAAAGGCTTTGGGCATATCACGCAACATCATTCGTGCGGTACTGGAGAAAGGCCTGATCGAACCAATAGCCACCGGGCCGCTGCCCACTCTCCCTACGCCAACCAAGCGTCCTGAACTGAACAGCGAGCAGCAAAACTGCATCAACGAAGTGAGCGCTCACTTCGGCCGCTACGCCTGTTTTCTGTTGCACGGCGTGACCGGCAGCGGTAAAACCGAGGTGTATTTGCGGCTGATCGACGAGTGTCGGCAACGCGGCCAGCAGGCTCTGCTGCTGGTTCCGGAAATTGGCCTGACACCACAGATCGTGCAACGCTTTGAACGGTATTTCCAGTCTCCGGTGCTGCTCATTCACAGCGCGCTGACCGAGATTGAACGTCATAACACCTGGTATGCCGCTTTCAGTGGTTCAGCTGACATCCTGATCGGTACCCGTTCGGCAATGCTGGCACCGTTGGAACGCCTTGGCCTGATCATTGTCGATGAAGAGCATGATTCTTCCTTCAAACAACAGGAAGGCCTGCGCTACTCAGCACGAGACCTGGCCGTGAAGCGTGCTCAGCTGGCACAGATACCGATTGTGCTGGGCTCCGCTTCACCGTCATTGGAAACCCTGCAAAATGCCGAAGCTGGCCGGTACACACTGCTGGAACTCACCCGGCGGGCCAGCGGCCTGCCGCTACCAAAACTCACCGTCAGCGATTGTCGCGAGCTGAGTGCTGAGCGCGGGATCGCCCTGGCAATCCTCAAAGCGGCCGAACGGCATCTTGAACAGCAACAGCAAGTCATGTTCTTTCTGAACCGACGTGGTTATGCGCCCACGCTTATCTGCCCCCAATGCGGCTGGATTGCCCGCTGCCCGGCTTGCGATGTGCGACTTACCGCACACCGCGATTTCGGACAGAGGCTGCTGTGCCACCATTGTGACCGACGCGCCGATTGGCCCGGCAGCTGCCCGACCTGCCATTCGCAGGAGCTGCACACCCTGGGGGCGGGAACCCAGCGCGTCGAGCAGGTGCTGACGGATTATTACCCCGCCGTCCCGATCATTCGGGTTGATCGCGATTCCACTCAACGCAAGGGTTCATTACTAGACAAACTGGAACAGGCACGCTCGGGGCAGCCCTGCATACTGCTGGGCACACAAATGCTGGCCAAAGGGCATCATTTTCCAGCGTTATCGATGGTGGCTATCCTGGACGCGGATGCCGCGCTCTACAGCGCCGACTTCCGAGGGCCGGAACGCATGGCTCAAACCATTACTCAGGTGGCGGGCCGCGCCGGTCGCGCCGGGCGTCAGGGGGAGGTGTTCATCCAGAGTCAACTGCCAGAGCACCCACTGGTGCAGCACATCATCACACGGCCCTATATCGACTTCGCCCGCCACCTGCTTGAGGAACGCCAGCAGCTGGCCCTGCCCCCCTTTGCGCGCTCTGCCGCGCTGTTTGGTGAATACAAGTCTCTTAATGAACTGCTGCAAACCATGAGTGAGCTGGATCAGCAAAGCGTTCGCACCCTTGGCACACTGGCGCCAAATACCCTAACTCGGGTGGGCCCAGTACCCGCACCGATGCCGCGCCGAGCAAACCGGTTTCGTGCTCAGTTAATACTGTATGCAAGCCACGCCAAGGCGCTGCACAGCTACCTGGCGGCCTTACGTCAGTCGCTGGATCAGGCCAGGTTACCGCGCGATATGCGTCTGGCCATCGACGTCGATCCAATTGACACAAATTAGACCAATCTTATGCTCTCACCGTTGGCAACAACCATAGCAGTCAGCATAATGCGCGGTCTTCCCTCAGACTGCATCGGCTATGGCCTACGATTTCGCAAAGCGAAAAAAGAAACGCAAAAGCCGCAAAAAACCCGAAGTCTCGGGCCGGCTGATTTGGTTCGGGGCAGGCGTACTGAGCGGACTGTTCCTGGCATTTATACTGCAATTGGCGGGCTTCGGTTTTGTAAGCGGGCAACAGCCGTCCGCCGCGAACAGCCCGAAGGAAAACAAGCAGCCACAGCCCGGTGATTCAAGCCCAAAGCAGGCTGATACCAACAAACCAGATGACAGCAAAACAGCAAACAGCGGCGAAGAATTTGAGTTCTACAAAATGCTGCCGCAGACTGAACTCAAAGTGGATGCTGAAAGCAAAGTGGCTTATAAGACCCGAGCCGAAAATCAGCAGCCCACAGCGTACCTGCTGCAGGCCGGCTCATTTGCCGTCAGGACAGACGCCGAGAGCCGACGTGCTACCATCACCCTGCTGGATCTTGCCGCGCGAGTAGAAGAAGCGCGCTTGAGCAATGGGGTTACCGCGTACAGAATTTATGTCGGCCCTTTCACCGAGCGCCGCAATATGATGCGCGCACGTGAAAAACTGCACTCTGAAGGTATAGAAACACTGTTGATGGAAAAACGATGAGCGAGCAAATGCACGGTACAACAATTGTGTCAGTGCGCCGTAATGGCAAGGTGGTCATTGGCGGAGATGGCCAGGTCACTCAGGGCAACACTGTGATGAAAGGCAACGCCCGTAAGGTTCGCCACCTTTACAACCGGCGGGTGCTGGCGGGCTTTGCCGGTGGCACTGCGGACGCTTTCACCTTATTTGAACTGTTTGAGGCCCAGCTTGATAAATACCAGGGCAAGCTGATGCGCGCATCGGTGGAACTGGCCAAAGCGTGGCGAACCGAACGCGCCCTGCGCCGCCTGGAGGCGCTGCTGGCCGTTGCCGACGAACATTCATCACTGATTATCACCGGTAATGGCGATGTCATCGAGCCCGAAGACAGCCTGATCGCGATCGGCTCCGGCGGGCCGTTTGCGCAGGCTGCGGCGCGGGCCATGCTGGACCACACGGCGCTTGACGCAAAGGAAATTGTGGCCAACAGCTTGAAAATAGCCGGTGACATCTGCATATACACCAATCACCAGCACACTATCGAGGAATTGGACAGCGCAGTATGAGCACGATGACCCCGCGAGAAATTGTGCACGAGCTTAACCGGCACATCATCGGCCAGGACGACGCCAAGCGCGCGGTTGCCATTGCACTGCGCAATCGATGGCGCCGCATGCAGCTAGATGAGAACCTGCGCGAGGAAGTGACTCCCAAGAACATTCTGATGATTGGCCCAACCGGGGTAGGTAAAACTGAGATTGCCCGGCGGCTGGCCAGGCTAGCAAATGCACCATTTGTGAAAGTAGAGGCCACCAAGTTTACCGAAGTTGGTTACGTGGGGCGCGATGTCGAATCGATAATTCGTGACCTGGTTGACGGAGCCATCAAAAAACTGCGCGAAGCCGAGTACGAAAAAGTGGACCACCGCGCCATGGACGCCGCAGAAGAACGGGTGCTGGACGCTTTGCTGCCACCAGCCCGCGACGCCAGCAATGAAGAGAAGGAAACCTCCACCCGTCAGGTGTTTCGCAAAAAGCTGCGCGAGGGCGAGCTGGACGACCGGGAAATCGATATCGAAGTGAGCGCTGGCGGCGTCAATATGGAAATTATGACCCCGCCCGGCATGGAGGAAATGGCCGGTCAGCTGCAGTCCATGTTCTCCAATATGGGACGCGACAAACGCAGCACCCGGCGCATGAGCGTAAAAACCGCGCTCAAGCAACTGCGTGACGAAGAGGCGGGAAAACTGATCAACGAAGAAGAGCTGAAGCTGCGCGCCGTTGAAGAAGCCGAGCAGAACGGCATTGTCTTTATCGACGAGCTCGATAAGGTTGCCAAGCGCACTGAAGGCAGCGGCGCTGACGTTTCCCGCGAGGGTGTGCAGCGTGACCTGCTACCCCTGATCGAGGGCTGCACAGTGAGCACCAAATACGGCATGCTGCGCACCGATCATATTCTGTTCATCGCGTCCGGCGCGTTTCACCTGGCCAAGCCCAGCGACCTGATCCCCGAGTTGCAGGGGCGCCTGCCCATTCGGGTTGAGCTGAGCGCCCTGGCCCCGGAGGACTTTGAGCGTATTCTGACTGAACCCAAAGCGTCCCTGACTGAGCAATACCGGCAATTGCTGGCCACTGAAGGCTTGCAACTCGAGTTTACCGACGATGGCATTCGCAAAATTGCCGAGCTGGCCTGGCAGGTGAACGAGCAAACCGAGAACATCGGCGCACGCCGCCTGCATACGGTATTGGAGCGCTTGTTGGAAAGTGTTTCCTATGATGCGGCCGACCGGCAGGGGCAGTCGATCAGTGTGGATGCCGACTATGTGGAAGCACAGGTTGGCGACCTGGCCCAGGATCAGGACCTGAGCCGGTACATCCTTTAGGAGGGTAATTCACCGTATGCCAGGCCCCGTTCCGCAAACCATCCGCCTGCATCGCAGCTCGGCCGAGCTGGAATTGGTTTATGGCACTGGCGAACAGTACCACCTGCCTTGCGAATACCTGCGGGTTTACTCCCCGTCTGCCGAAGTACGCGGTCACGGCCAGGGCGAGGAGGTGCTGCAGACCGGTAAAAAATACGTCACCATCAAGGCCCTGAACCCGGCCGGCAACTACGCCGTGCAAATTGAATTCAGTGACGGCCATGACACCGGCATCTACTCCTGGGATTATTTGTTCGAACTCGGCACCCATTATGAGCAAAAATGGGCCGATTATCTGAACCGCCTGGAAACAGAAGGCGGCAGCCGGGAGCCAGTTTCAGACCCGATCATCTTTAAAGGTTGACGCTCTCAGCGCTAAGCTTGCGCAGAGGGTCGGCAGTAATCCATCGTGCGCGGTACAATGTCCGGATGAGCAAATCTGATAAAACCCATTTTGGTTACCAGCAAGTGGATACCGAAGCCAAGCAGGGCATGGTGGCGGATGTATTCCACTCTGTGGCGGCCCGATATGACGTAATGAACGACCTGATGTCGGCTGGTATTCACCGGCTGTGGAAACGCTTTGCCATTGAGGTGAGCGCGGTGCGGGCCGGCCATCAGGTGCTGGACATTGCCGGCGGCACCGGCGACCTGGCTGAGAAATTTCATGAACTGGTGGGGCCTGAAGGCCATGTGGTATTGGCCGACATCAATGCGTCCATGCTAACCATGGGCCGCGATCGCTTGACTGACGCAGGCGTGGTTGACCACCTGGAATACGTGCAGGCCGACGCCGAGTGCCTGCCGTTTGCGGATAACAGTTTCGATTGCGTCACCATATCGTTTGGGCTGCGCAACGTGACCGATCAGGCCAGGGCGCTGCACTCGATGCTGCGCGTATTGCGCCCCGGCGGCAAGCTTCTGATACTGGAATTTTCCCAGCCAAAAAATGCTGTGCTCAGCAAAGCCTACGACGCCTATTCGTTCAGCGTTCTGCCGGCCCTTGGCAAGCTGATTACCAACGACAGCTCGAGTTATCGCTACCTGGCTGAGTCCATTCGGAAGCACCCGGACCAGGAAACCCTGAAAGACATGATTTTTGACGCCGGCTTTGAAGAGGTTGAGTACCACAATATGACCGGTGGGATCGTCGCTTTACATACCGGAGTCAAGCCCTGATGCCTGATCCGGCCTTGCACACGGCTGCAATCGCCGGTCTGGAATTCGTTGTCAATCAGGCACTGGCGCTGGACCAGGCGACCTTGGCCCGCCTCGCAGAGTTGCAAGGCCGGGTGCTGAAAGTGGAATGCACAGCCCCTCAATTGAGCCTGTACTGCCTGCCAACCGCCAACAAACTGCAGCTCAAAGGCTGGCACGATGACACCCTGGTTGACAGCACCCTGCGTGGCAGCCTGTCAGACTTTATACAGCTGTTGCAGGCCGACGATAAAGCCGGCGCATTGGTCAACGGTCAGCTGCAGTTGTCTGGCGACAGTAGCGACTTCATTCAGCTACAGTCTGCCCTTGCGCAACTGGACATTGACTGGGAGCTGCCGCTATCGCGGTTTTTTGGTGATGTAGGCGCGCACCAGATTGGCAAATTGCTGCGCGGTTCGGTGTCGTGGGGTCGCCACGTCAACCAGAGCCTGACTCGGCAACTGGAAGAGTTTTTGCACGAAGAAGCCCGTCTGTTCCCGCCGCGGCTGGAACTGGAAAATTTCTACACGGACGTGAATTCACTGAACCTTCGGGTGGATCGTCTGGAGGCACGCCTGTCCCGCCTGAAAAAACGGTTACAGGCCCAATGAAACGCCTGACCGTGCTGCGGCGCAGCTGGCAGATTTTCCGCGTGGCGATGCGCTACCGATTGGACCGCCTGCTACCAAAAGCGTTCACCCCTTTGTGGCTTAAGCTGCTGTTCCTGCCGGCCAGACTGATACCCGCCAGGCTTGGCAATGGCGACAGCCTGCGCGCCGCCATGCAGGATCTCGGCCCGATCTTTATTAAATTCGGCCAGATGTTGTCCACCCGGCCGGACTTGCTGCCCACGGACATTGCCACAGCGCTGTGCGCGCTGCAGGATGAGGTTCCGCCGTTCCCGGGCAGCCAGGCAAAAGCTATTGTTGAAGAGGCGCTGGGCAGTGACATTACGCAGAGCTTCAGCCATTTTGAGGAAACCCCACTGGCATCGGCGTCCATCGCACAAGTGCACGTCGCCCGGCTGGCTAACAGCGAAGTGTCCGCCGACGTCGTCGTGAAAGTGGTGCGGCCAAACATCGAGGCTTTGATCGACGTTGATGTGCAGCTGATGTTTACACTGGCCCGACTGATTACCCGTCACCTGCCAGATGGCCGCCGGCTGCGCGCCGTTGAGGTAGTGGCCGACTACGAAGTGGTCATCAAGGACGAGTTGAACATGCAGCTTGAAGCGGCCAACACCAGCCAGCTCAAGCGAAATTTCTCCGGCTCAGAGATGCTGTATGTGCCCGAAGTTTACTGGGACTACGTACGCCGAAACGTATTGGTCATGGAGCGTATTCACGGTATTCCAGTGGGCGACGTAGACGCCCTGCGCGCGCACAATACCAACCTGAAAGTACTGGCTGAACGCGGCGTGGAAATATTCTTTTCCCAGGTATTTCGGGACAGCTTCTTTCACGCTGACATGCACCCGGGTAATATTTTTGTTGATGTAAGCAACCCGGACTCACCCGCTTACATTGCTATTGATTGCGCGATCATCGGTACGCTGGACGATCACGACCTGTACTATCTGGCGCGCAACCTGTTGGCCATCTTCGAGCGCGACTACCGAACCGTGGCCGAAATGCACGTTGAGAGCGGGTGGGTGCCCGACCACGTGCGTGCCAGCGATTTTGAGTCGGCTATTCGCAGTGTTTGCGAGCCGATTTTTGAAAAGCCTCTCAGCGAGATTTCGTTTGGCCAGATACTGCTGTACATGTTCACCGTGGCCAGACGTTTCGACATGACCGTGCAGCCTAACCTGGTATTACTACAAAAAACCCTGCTCGCTGTGGAAGGCCTGGGTCGCCAGCTGTACCCACAACTGGATCTTTGGCAAACCGCCCAACCCTTTCTGCGCAATTGGATGGCCCAACGCTATGCACCGTCGCAGGTATTGCAGAGGTTGCAAAAACAGGCGCCATCAGTATTACAGCATCTGCCTGAACTGCCCGAGCTGCTGATGGACAACCTGAAGTCAGCCGCCAGCCTGCGTGAGGTGGCGGAGCAACAGCAGGCTGAACTGCACGCGCTGCGGCTGCAAAACCAGAAACGCAGCCGTCAGCAGAAAATCGCCGCTTGTGCTTTACTGGCAATCGCCGCAACATTAGCACTGGTACCGGACGCCGGTTTGCTGGCGCAATTCAGCCACACTCCGGTGGCCGTTCTCGGTGGGCTTGGCTTAGCCCTTTACTACCTGGCTTAACATCGCATGAATTACATCGACGAAATTCGCTGGAATGACAATGGCCTGGTGCCCGTGATTGCCCAGGACGCCGATTCCGGTGACGTTTTAATGATGGCCTGGATGAACCATGAGGCTCTGAAGGAAACCGTGCGCAGTGGGTTTGCCGTGTACTGGTCGCGCTCGCGCAAACAGCTGTGGCACAAGGGCGAGCAATCCGGGCACCAGCAGAGAATCAGGGAAATAAGACTGGACTGCGACAATGATGTCATTATATTGTTAGTTGAACAGCTCGGTGGAATTGCCTGCCATACCGGTCGGCGCAGTTGTTTTTATCGCCGGCTTGAGAACAACAGCTGGGAAACGGTTGAACCGGTTCTCAAAGACCCTAAAGAAATTTACCAATAGCGCAGCTCGGCAATGGACGACGTACTACAAGAACTGACCGATATTATCGAAGAGCGAATTCAGTCGGCAGACGAGCAGGGTTCGTATGTGGCCAAACTGAGCGCGGCCGGCCTCGACAAGATTCTCGAAAAAGTCGGTGAAGAGGCAATTGAAGTGATTCTCGCGGCCAAGCATGCGGAACAATTCAACAATAATGAGAAATTAATTCATGAATCGGCGGATTTATTGTTCCATACTTTAGTTATGCTGGCCTCGGTTGGTGCGGACATCAACCAGGTACTGAGCGAGTTGGAACGCCGCTTCGGTACCTCTGGCCTGGAAGAAAAGAAACGTCGCCGCGGCTAGGCGCGTTTAGCGGAGGAAATATGGGACTTGGCGGCATAAGCATCTGGCAACTGTTAATCATTCTGGCGATCGTGGTCATGCTGTTTGGCACCAAGCGCTTACGCAATCTTGGCAGCGACCTGGGTGCGGCCATCAAAGGCTTTCGAAACTCGGTCGGTGACCAGGACGACAAGCAATTGCCTGGGGATGACAAAGCCGACGATGTAATCGACAGCACGGCAGAAAAAGTAGAGGACGCCAAGTAAGCGGCTCTGCAGCACCAGGCACGCACTTAAGCCATGTTTGATATCGGCTTTATCGAGCTGTTAGCCATTGCGGTGGTTGGCCTGCTGGTCATAGGCCCGGAACAACTCCCGGGTACTGTGCGCACTATTATGCTTTGGATCGGGCGCCTGCGCCGCAGCTTCACCCAGGTGCGCCAGGAAATAGAGCGGGAAATCGGTGCTGAAGACATTCGCCGTCAGCTACACAACGAGTCGATCATGCAGGAATTGGAAAAGGCCCGTGATGACATCAAAGGTGTGGCGGAGCAAACCGAAAACGAATTGAAAAAGGCCGACGCTTCGGTGAACCAGGCCCTGGAAAGCTCGCAAGCCGATGAGCGATGAGGATAAAGCGCTACCGCTGGTAGAACATCTGACCGAACTGCGAGACCGCCTGCTGCGCTGCCTGTTAGCGGTTCTGCTGGTATTCCTGGCGCTGTATCCCTTCGCCAATGAAATTTACAGTTTTGTGTCTGAACCATTACGCAACCTGCTACCAGAAGGTGCGACCATGATTGCCACTGACGTGGCATCGCCTTTTCTAACACCGTTCAAGCTGACCTTGTTCGTCGCTATCTTCGCCGCCATTCCCTACTTACTGTACCAATTATGGGCGTTCATCGCACCAGGGATGTACAGCAATGAAAAACGCTTTGCGCTGCCATTGCTGGCCTCCAGCGTACTGCTGTTTTATCTCGGTATCGCCTTCGCGTACTTTGTGGTGTTTCCTCTGGTATTTGGCTTTTTCACCAGCATTGGCCCGAGTGAAATGACGGTGATGACCGACATCAACAGTTATCTGAATTTTATTCTCAAATTGTTTTTTGCCTTTGGCCTGGCCTTTGAGATCCCCATTGCCACCGTTTTGCTGGTTTGGGCCGGCATCACCACCCCAGACGCGTTGGCCAGCAAACGCCGATATATTATTGTGGGCTGTTTTGTGGTCGGTATGCTGCTGACCCCACCAGACGTTATTTCGCAGGCACTGCTGGCATTCCCAATGTGGTTATTGTTTGAAGTCGGCGTTATGCTGAGCCGCTGGATCAGCAAGCGCGAACCCAGCGATGACCAACAGCCCGAAGGCGGCCATGCCTGAGCAGGTACCTGCCGAAGCGCCCACCAACAACCATTACGACGCCCTGGTTATTGGTGGCGGCATTAATGGTGTAGCGGTTGCCCAGGCGATCGCTGCGCGCGGCAACAGCGTACTGTTGCTTGAAAAGTCCGACCTGGCCGCTGGCACCTCACACGCTTCCAGCAAACTGATTCATGGCGGCTTACGCTACCTGGAGAACTTCGAATTCACCCTGGTATATGAAGCTTTGCGTGAACGTGCGCTGATGCTACGCAATGCGCCCGACCTGGTTAAACTGCGCGATTTTTACATACCCGTTTATCAGGAAACGCGCCGCCCACCTTGGCTGATTTTTTGCGGCCTGTGCCTGTATGCCTTGTGCGATGCCCTGCGCCCCAGTAGCCGCTTTCGGCTTGTTCCAAGGCATGAGTGGGCCAGGCTGGATGGCCTGAAAACCGAAGGCCTGCGCGCTGTTTTTCAATACCGTGACGCACAAACCGACGACCGCTTGCTGACTCGGGCGGTGATGAATTCGGCACTGGAGTTGGGCGCAACATTGCAGACCGGTGCCCGCTTTCTGAACGCCCACTGGCAAGACCGGCGCTTTACTGTGAACTACCTGTGCGACGAGCAGCAGCACACGGTGACCACCGGCGTGATTGTGAATGCCGCCGGGCCATGGGTGAACGAAGTCAATCAACACTTCACGCCCGCTCCCAGGCAACTCGACGTCGACCTGATCCAGGGAACACACATTGTTGTCGATTCACCCTTGGAGGAGCACTTTTATTATGTCGAATCACCGCGCGATGGCCGGGCGGTATTCGTAATGCCGTGGTATGGCAAAACACTGATAGGCACCACTGAGGCGCGCTTCACCGGTGAAGCCGACGACATTGAAGCTCTGGATTCGTCGGTACGCTACCTGTTAAATGTTTACCAGCATTACTTTCCCCGAAGTAACACCAAAGACACACCGGCGGTCACTCGAAAGTTCGCCGGGGCCAGAGTACTGCCCGCCGCCAAAGACAGCGCATTCAAACGCTCCCGGGAAACCATTCTGTACTGGCAACCGGAATTCACACCGCAAGGGCCGGCGCTGTGCAGCATTTATGGTGGCAAGCTCACTGCCTGGCGCGCCACGGCAGAAAAGGTAGTCAAGACTATCGAGCCCGCTCTGCCAGCGGCCAGCCGAAAACTGAGCACCCGAGACATCTTACTTCAGCATCCAGGAGTCGCGAATGAGCAACCCGCTGTTACAAGCGCATGAACTACCCCCTTTTTCATCCATTAAACCCGAGCACGTGGTGGCTGCGATAAGCGAACTGGTGGAACAAAACCTGCAAACTGTTGAGCAACTGGCTGAGCAAAACAGCACGCGCGCCAGCTGGCAAAGCCTGTGTGCGCCGCTGGAAGAACTGAACGACTGTTTGGAGCGCGCCTGGTCGCCGGTCAGTCACTTGAATGCCGTGGTGCAAACGGATGAGCTGCGTGCCAGTTACGAACAATGTCTGCCACTGCTGTCGCGTTACAGTACGGAACTTGGCCAGAACCAAACGCTGTTCGCCGCCTACCAGGCACTTAGGGACAGTGCTGAGTTTGCAAACCTGAACGCTGCACAGCAACAGGCCATCAACAATAATCTGCGAGATTTCCGGCTGGCCGGAGTCAATTTGGAGGGTGATAAAAAGGCCCGCTATGCGGAAATCAAAGAACGTTTATCAGAACTCAGCAACCGCTTTTCCAACAATGTACTGGATGCCACCCACGGCTGGCACATTCATGAGTTAAACGACAGCCGGCTGGCCGGCCTGCCCAAATCGGCACTGGACGCCGCGCGCAGCACCGCCGAAAGCAAGAGCCTGGACGGCTATGTGTTGACTCTGGACGCGCCCAGCTACATCGCTGTTATGACCTATGCCGACGATCGCGAGCTACGCCGTGCAATGTATGAAGCCTATACCACGCGGGCCTCCGACCAGGGGCCGCAGGCCGGACAGTTCGACAACAGCGGCTTGATGGTGGAAATCACCCAATTGCGCCATGAATTGGCCGAGCTGTTGGGCTTTGCCAACTACGCGGAATACTCACTGGCTACCAAGATGGCCGAAACGCCAGCTCAGGTAACGGACTTTCTGCAGCAGTTGGCTACCCGCAGCCGTGCACTGGCAGAACGCGAATTGAGTGAGCTGACCGACTATGCCCGAAAGGAACATGGCGCGTCTGAACTGCAGGCCTGGGACCTGGCCTATTATTCGGAGAAGCTGCGCAAGCATTTATACGACATTGACCAGGAAGCCCTTCGCCCCTACTTCCCGGTGCCCACAGTGCTCGCGGGCCTGTTCGATGTGGCCAGCAAGCTGTTCGACGTTGATATCAGCGCCTGTGACGACATGGAAACCTGGCACCCTGACGTGCAGACTTTCCAGATCAGTCGTGGCGACAATGTGATCGCGCGTTTCTACCTGGATCTATATGCTCGGGAGCACAAGCGCGGTGGCGCATGGATGGCCGACTGTCGGGTGCGCCGGCGGCGGGAACACGACTTGCTGCAATTACCGGTCGCCTTCCTGACCTGTAACTTCATGGCGCCTGGCAATTACCAGCCCGCACAGTTGACTTTCAATGAAGTCACCACGCTGTTCCATGAATTTGGCCACGGCTTGCACCACATGCTTACCCAGGTTGAAACGGCTGAGGTATCGGGTATTAACGGCGTCGCCTGGGACGCCGTCGAACTGCCATCCCAGTTTCTGGAAAACTGGTGCTGGCAGGCACCGGTTTTAAAGGAAATGTCGGGCCATGTGGATACCGGTGAAGCACTGCCGGATGCGATGCTGAACAAACTGCTGGATGCGAAGAACTTCCAGGCCGGCATGCAGATGCTGCGCCAGGTGGAATTTGCGCTGTTCGACTTCAGACTGCATCAGTTGTCCGGTGCAGAGAGCAGCAATCACATCCAGCGCATTCTCAATCAGGTGCGAGACCAGGTTGCGGTCGTGACCCCGCCCGAGAGCAACCGCTTCCAGCACAGCTTCAGCCATATTTTCGCCGGTGGCTACGCCGCCGGTTACTACAGCTACAAATGGGCCGAAGTACTGTCGGCCGATGCCTTCTCCGTGTTTGAAGAACAGGGTCTGTTCGACCAAACCACCAGCCAGCGTTTTCTGCATGAAATCTTAGAGCGCGGCGGCTCCGCCGACGCCATGCTGCTGTTTAAGAATTTCATGGGCCGGGAACCCAGTGTGGATGCCCTGCTGCGGCAGTCGGGAATTGCTGCCTGATGAAATGACTTAACGGTGGAGGGCGTTCCAGGCGACGCCTGTTATTGGTCTCTGCTTATGCAGTGTGCATTAACTTCCTGTGTTGCATGGACAGCACCTTACTACTGCCAGCCACAGCACGCTGGCCTACTTCCACAAAACCCATACGCTGATGGAAATGCTGCGAGCCCTGGTTCAGCGGTTCCCAATTGTATTCGCACACTACCTGCTCGATGCCAAGCTCTCGACCCACGGTAAAGGCATCTTCATACAAGGCTCGACCGAAGCTGCGCCCGGCAAACTGCTGAGCGATAACGATGCGGTCGACGTAAAGAAAGTCGTCGTAGCGGGCCTCGAACCATTGAAAGTTCTCGCTGTCGTAACCGCAGCCACAGCGCATGACCAGCAAAAAACCGGCGCATTGACCATTACTCCACACAGTTTTGAAATAGCAGGCGTACTCAGCCAGCTCTTGCAAACGCTTACCGTCCAACGGGCTGGTCCACTGTTGGACCGCTGCATTTAACGCCAGCACCGCGGGCAAATCTTGCTCCAGCGCATTCCTGATCAGCATACCTGCCTCGTATCAGGATTGTGTTTCGAGTGCGCTATAAAGGCCATATCAGTCCAGGTCACAAAGCAAACTGCACCCACTATCGCTTCGCATGTATCTCCTTATTTTCCAGCTTTTGCGAGTCACTTTTTCGAAACAACACATACACCGCGCCTTTACCACCGTGTTGGGGTTGTGCGGTGTGGAAGGCCAACACATCGGGTAAGTCACGTAACCAATGGTTCACGCAGCTTTTGATGGTGGCCTCACGGCCTTTGCCGTGTACGATCAACGCAGTGCGCACGTCATAGCGCAAACAGTCCTGATTGAACTGATAGACGGCTTGGCGCGCCTGCTCCACACTGTGCTTATGCAGGTCCAGGCGGGCATCAACGCTGTACTTACCCAGGCGCAGCTTCTTTTGTACTCCGTACTGCACCCCGGGCCGGCTGTATTCCAAAATAGCATCCGGGCTGACCGGTGGAATGAAATTATCAGCCAGGTGGTTACCGTCACCCTCGCTTGCCTGGGTGGCCGCTTCCCGCGCGGCGCGCTGCATGGGCGTCAACTGACGAGCCGCGGCCTGCCGCTGCGGTACTTTGTCAGCGGGCTTAATAGGCTTGACGCCATCCATTTGTGAACGGAATAAATCTTCCTCGCTCATGGTTATGCCCTGTCATACTTCCAGCATAAACGTTACCGGCCCGTCGTTAACCGATTGCACCTGCATGTCGGCAGCAAAGCGGCCCGCGGCTACCCTGCCTAATTTACTTTCAACATGCGCCAGTGCGTACTCATACAGCGCTTCGGCGTGTGCAGGTGCGGCCGCTTTGCTGAAACTTGGACGCAAGCCACGGCCGGTATCCGCACACAAGGTGAACTGCGAAACAAGGAGCAATTCACCACGTACGTCCACCAGGCTGCGGTTCATTTTGCCCTGTTCATCAGAGAATATTCGGTAGGCAAGGCATTTGTCCATCAGCTTTTCTGCGCTGGTCTCGCTGTCTTCGGCCTGTACACCCAAAAGCACCAGCAGGCCGCGGCCTATCGCAGAGATTCGCTCGCCATCAATACTGACCGAGGCTTCAGTCACCCTTTGTATCAGCGCTTTCATACCCGATAGTCATCACCGTAGCGCAGGGCCATATCGCGGGTGGCTCGTATCAGCGCGTCGGTATTGCCCGGCTCACTGGCGGAATGGCCGGCTTCACGCACAATATTCAAAGAGGCATCATGCCAAACGGCACACAATTGCAGAGCGTTGTCCACCGGGCAGATCATGTCGTAGCGGCCGTGCACGATCGTGCCCGGGATTCCTTTCAGTTTGTCGGCATCGCGCAGAACCTGATTGGGCTCAATAAAGCCTCCATGCACGAAGTAGTGTGTTTCAATACGGGCAATAGCCAGCGCCACGTGCGGCTCGGCAAAGAATTCCATCGCAGTGGAACTTGGCCGCAAAGTGGAACAGCGGCCTTCCCATAGCGACCAGGCCTTGGCCGCGCCCATGCGGGCCAGTTCGTTATTACCCACCAGACGCTGATAGTATGCGTTGAGCAGGTCGCTGCGCTCCGCTTCCGGAATGGGGGCTAAAAAGTCTTCCCAGTAATCCGGGAATATGCGGCTGGCGCCGTTCCGGTATAACCAGTCAAACTCAGTTTTTCGACACAGGAAGATACCGCGCAGAATCAAGCCGAGAACACGCTCAGGGTGGCGCTCGGCGTACAATAACGAGAGTGTGGAACCCCAGCTACCACCAAACAACACCCAGCGCTCCACTTTGAGATCACGCCGAATGGCTTCCATGTCTTCCAGCAGAGAGGGCGTGTCATTGTTCATCAATTCGGCGTGTGGGGTGGAACGACCCGCTCCGCGCTGGTCGTACAGAATGATCCGGTATTTCTCCGGGTCGAAATAGCTGCGGTGCTGTACTGTGCAACCGGCGCCCGGCCCTCCGTGCACCACCAATACCGGTATGCCGTCCGGGTTGCCGCATTCCTCGATATAAATTTCATGCGGCGGCGACACTTTCAGGTGCCGCCGGTGGTAGGGTTTTATATCCGGGTAAAGTACAAACATGGCCACACAATAAGTGAAACGCAGGCGCTTTGCTACGCTAATTCAGCACAAATTAGGCGCTATTCCTGGCGTTCAGCCAGCTCGGCCAGCAGCAGGTTCGGGGCATCGGTAATAATGCCGCTTACCCCCATGGCCAGTAGCTCACGCATGCCCTGGCGGGTATTAATCGTCCACGGCAAGACATGCATACCCTGGGCCCGGGCATCGTTTACCATTCTATGATTGATCAGGCTGAGCCCATGGTACTTACGCGGCAGTTCCAGTGCGTAGGCGCGCGGGTGGTAGAAGCCCAACAGCCGAAACTTCTGGTTGAGCAAAAAACCAACACTTTCACTGCGAGCAGTCGCAGTAGCCACTGCGGGGCAGGCTTCTCGAAATGCTCGTATGGTAGCGCCGTCTTCCGTGGCCACCAGAGTGCGTTGCTCGGCCCGGTACTGCCTGAGCAGACGGCATAATTCATGAGCGACCACTTCGTCATGCTGTTTGATTTCAATATTTAAGCGGATGGCAGTGAACTCCTGCAATACCGACTCGAAGCGTGGAATCGTCACGCCGTCTCCGCGAAAAGGCGGTTGACTATGGTCTCCTGCCTCAGCGGGCAGCCAGTGGTAAGCCGCGTCCAATTGCTGCAATGCCGCATAGTCCAGGCTGTGTACTTTGCCTTTTCCATTGGTAGTTCGCGCAACATCTTCATCGTGCAACACGACCAGCACTCCGTCACGGCTGGCACGCACATCCATTTCCAGTACATCCACCCCAATCCGCTGTGCATGACGAAATGCCAGCAGCGTATTTTCCGGGCGCAGTATGGCGCCTCCACGGTGCGCTATAACCAGCGGACGTTCACCATCAAAAAATGGCTTGCTCTCCAGCACCTGTTTGGATTGCGCGCGCAGCCCAAGAATCAGCACCACCAGCACAATCACAACCAGCCAGGCTCGGCTTGCCCGGCTCATGTCAGTATCGGCCTCTGATCACTGCCGCGATTGTCTGCCAGCCACTCAAACTCCGGACCAAATGGCTTGAACTTCACAATCAGTACTGGCAGCAGAAACAAGTCGGCAAGCAGTGCACAGCTGATCGCAACGATCAATAAAACGCCGAAACTGGCCATGACAGCCAGGTCCGAAAGGAAGTACACAGCGAACACCGCGGCCAGAATAATGGTGGTAATGATCAAGGCATGCCCCACTCCGAGCAGACTGTTCTGCATGGCCTGCAAATAATTCCCGCAGCGAAAAAACTCCTGGCGCATTCGGGTCAACAGATGCACGGTATCGTCCACGGCAATGCCAATTGCGATGGTGGCAATCATCATACGGATATAATCCAAATTTATGCCAGCCCAGCCCATGTACCCCATGGTGATCAAAATCGGCCCCAGATTGGGCACCATTGCCAATGCACCCACCTTCATTGAACGGAAGATAATACACATGAGTGTGAAAATCATCACAAACACCAGCAGGTATCCCTGCGCGAAACTACTGCTGATGTAATCCGCGAGGCGAACCCACAGCAGGCCCACCCCACTGGGTTCAACCGTTATCTGCAGAGTTTTCAGCTGCTCGCGCTCACGCAGATAATTCTGCAAGCTGTCGAACAGCTGTTGAATTCGGGTGGAATTGGTCATGGTGACGCGCAAGTCGACAACAGCACGAGAGAAGTCACTGCTTAGATACTCTTCAAGCTGATCGCCCCCTGACAACTCGTAGAGCAGCAGGTATTGCGCCACCAGATCACGTTGCTCCGGAATACGATAGTACTCGGACTGGTCTCCGTGGAAGGTCTGGTTCAGGTCTTTCAGAATATCAACGATGGACAAGCTTTTAACCACCAGCTCCTGAGTTTCCGCAAACTGCTGAAATGCCTGCAGCTCGCGAAGGCGCTGCGGCTCTTTCATGCCATCCTCACCGGCGTCAAACACATACACCAGGCTGAGTGTGCCGCCCATATTGGCTTCAACAAACTCGGTGTCCTGGCGAATCTTTAGTGTTGGCTTAAAGTCGGTCAGAAAACTGAAATCCACTCGTAACTGGCTGATGCCGGCCAGCGACACCACTAACAATAGAGCTGAGGCCGATATTATCCAGCCGGGTCGTTGCACATTAAAAGTGTGAATCAACTGCAGAACAGGGCCAAACCAGTTTTTGCGAATTGAGTGACGGGAATGACGCTCACCACCAAAGGACAGCAGACTCAGCAGCAGAGTGACCATCATAAAAAAAGTGCACAGCACCCCAAAGCCACCGTACAGCGACAAGCGTGAAATACCCTTCAGTTCGGAGCCGGACATCGCCATAAAGCCAGCAGCTGTTGTTAGCGCGGCCAGCAGGCATGGGTTGCCAACCAGGCGCATGGTTTCACACAGAGCATCGCGCCGCGCCAGGCCTTGCCCACGCGCCAATTGAAATTCGGACAGCAGATGCACTGCCTGAGCCACGCCGATGGCGATGAGCAGATTTGGGGTCATTGCAAACATCATGTCGATGTCCCAACCCAACAGCGCCATGGCAGCCACGGTCAGTATCAATGCGCTGATGACCACCAGTAGAGGCCCGATCAGGCCAATAACCCCGCCACGCAGTAAAACCAAGCCCAGCAGCATAATCAGTAGCACGCTCAGGCTCATCTGAACCACGGGTTCAGTCACCGCGGTGACGTTGTACACCGTGTTCAGCTCAACATCACCGGTGTTGTAAAACTCAAACTCCGCATACTCGGGCTTGGCCAAAATCTCGCGAATAACATAGCCACTAACCTGCGGATACAGATTATCCAGCTGGTCACCACCCTCCGGGTCCAAACGGGCGAGCTTGGGTGGGTCGGTGGAGGCGCGGGTCATTTCCAGGATAATTGCCGCAAAGCGCCCGTCGGCGGATACTATATTGTCGACGTAAATGTCTTTACTCAGAATCAACTCGCGCAACTCAAGCAACTCAGCCTGAGTTTCTGGAAAGTCGCGCAGAATTTCATGAACGGTAATATCGTCGCCCGCTGACTGCATGAACTCAGCATGGCTTAGGCTGGTTACTTCTTTTACAAAGGGTACATTGGCCTCCAGCTCGCGGCTCAGCTCGGCGATCTTGCGCATCGCTGCCAGATCAAACACGCCGTGCTCGGCTCCTGGTACGCTGTAAAAGAGGTACGCGATTTCGTCGGAACCAAAGTCCTGACGAAATTCGTAGTAGTGCCGATAGGTCGGGTCTTGCGGGTCGAAGAAAGTATCCAGCGAAGCATCCGCCCCCACCTTACCCGCCTGCCAGGCGGCTGCGGCCGTGAATAAAATTGAAGCGCACAGCACCAGCCAGCGGTGGTCATACACCCAGCCAGCCAGCAAGGCGAAGGCGTCGGCCGAACGAGCCAGGTAATCGCGACGCATCAGGCAGGGGCCCCGCGGTAGTAGTGCCATAAAAACAGGCAGCCCGCGCTGCGCCTGGGTGCCCAGTGCTCCACCAGTTGCCTGGCCTGCCGGGCAGACGGTTTTTCCGGCAACTGTTTTAAACGCTGTAAGGCAACCTGCAAGGCCAGGTCATCGGCGGCAAAGATGTCTGGCCGCTGCAGCGAAAACATCAGGTAAATTTCCGCACTCCAGCGACCAAAACCGCGCAGCTGCACAATATGCTCCACGGCCTCGTCATCGGCCATATCCGGCAGGCTGTCTGGCCGGAATTCGCCGTTCAGAATCGCGGCCGCGAGACCCTGAGCGTACTCCACCTTGCGCCCGGACAACCCGGCGCCGCGCAATACTTCGGGCTTGGCGCGGGCAACCTGCTCGGCACTGACTTCCGGCAACACGGCGCATAATCTGTTCCAAATGCTGTGCGCGGCCGCTGTGGAAATCTGTTGACTGACAATGATGGACAGAAAGGGTTCGAAGCCGTGCTCGCGGAGCCTGGGCTCAGGATACCCCACGTGCTCCAACGCCAGACTCACGTCATTATCGGCCAAGGCCAGTGCATCGAGATGGCGCCTAAGGCGGCGTTTGGCATTACGTTGGCTACTGGTTTGGCTCATAGGCCGGCAGTGTATAGAAAATACCGACCACTGGCACTTACCAAGCCGCCGGTCGGAAACAGTCTCCGGAGCGCAGGGTTCCAGCGATTGTTTAAAAAGTGATCTAGACTAATAAACAGAGGAACGGTGATTTAAGGATTATTTTGGTCTGTAGTCGAAAATACTCACATGCTGTGCAACCTTTTTGACACAAAGGCAGACTATATTTGCAGCCATGAATATCGCAAACAGCACATTGTTAAAGCACATTCACAATTGGGACGTTGATGTGTTTCAGCGCTGGCAGGTACGCGCCAACCGGGCGCGGATTATGCGCATTGCCCGCAAAGTATCCAGCACTGCCGACGGCTGGCCCTATGCGCTGTTTGCCTTTGTTTACTATCTGATGGAGCCGGTGACCGGCCTGTTACTGGTGCAGGTACTGGGCTGGGCGTTTTTGATTGAGCGGGCATTTTACCTGCTGATGAAAAACAGCTTCAAACGCCGCCGCCCGCCCGCGGCCTTACCCAACTTCAGCAGCTTTATTGTTGCTTCCGATGAGTTCAGCTTTCCGTCCGGGCACACCTCCGGGGCTTTTCTGTTCGTTACCAGCTGTGCCCTGGTGTTTGGCCCGCTGGTCATGCTGGCCTACCTGTGGGCCGCGATGGTGGCCATGTCACGCGTCAGTCTTGGCGTTCACTTCCCCACCGACACGGCCATGGGGGCATTCCTGGGCACTGGCATTGCGCTGTTCAGCTACCACTACCTGGTGATCTAAACCACCGGCCAATCGTAAAAAAACGCTAAACCGCCTGGCTGGAGCGTTGTCTAACCGGCAAGGGTTTATAATCCTGACTGGATTTCAGGCGGAGAACACCATGCGTGCATTAAATCGAGCCTTTGTACTGCTGCTGAGCGCAATTGTGCTGGCGGCCTGTGGCACCAACCCGGTTACCGGTGAGCGCGAGCTGCAGTTCATCTCCACCGCACAGGAAATCAAAATTGGCGAACAGAACTACCTGCCGGCGCGTCAGGTACAGGGTGGTGATTATGTGGTGGACCGCGACATTACTCAGTACGTGCAGCAAGTCATGCAGCGGGTGGCGGACGCCTCGGTGCGCGTTAATGCCGACCAGGACCGGCAACTGCCATATGAAATTGAAGTGATCAACAGCTCGGTACCCAATGCCTGGGCCATGCCCGGCGGCAAAATGGCCATAAACCGCGGCCTGTTAACCGAGCTTAACAGTGAGGCCGAGCTGGCGGCCGTATTGGGCCATGAAATAGTGCACGCGGCGGCCCGCCACGGCGCCAAGGCACAGGAACGCGGCATGTTGCTGCAGGGTGGCTTGCTGGCCGCACAAATTGGCTCGGCCGGTAGCCGCTATGGCAACCTGATTGCCGGTGGTGCCATGGTGGGCGCACAGTTGGTGTCCACCAAGTACGGCCGCGACGCCGAGCTGCAGTCTGATTACTACGGCATGAAGTACATGGTTGAGGCCGGCTACAACCCGCAGGCGGCCGTAGACTTGCAGGAAACCTTTGTGCGACTGTCTGAGGGCCGCAAAACCAATTGGCTGGAAGGCCTGTTTGCCTCGCACCCGCCATCGGCCGAGCGTGTGGCCCGCAACCGCGAAACCGCTGCACAACTGGGCGGCAACGATCTGGAATACGGCCGCGACCGCTACAAACGCGCCATTTCAGCGCTGACCCGTGACGCCGACGCCTACGCCGCTCATGACGAGGCACTAAAGGCCGCGCAGAAAAAAGATTTCAAAACCGCTTATAAGGAAGTGGACAAGGCCATTCGCCTGCAACCCCGCGAGCCCAAGTTTTTCGGCCTGAAAGGCGACCTGGCGCTGAATGAGAAGAAGTTTAAAACCGCCGTGGCTCAGTACGACCAGGCCATCAAGCTGTACCCGGACTATTTTGCCTTTCACTTACACCAGGGCTATGCCAAACAGGAACTGGGTGACAAAGCTGGCGCCCGCCGGGCCTTCGAGAAGAGCAACTCCATTGTGCCCACCCCCAATGCCCAGAAAGCACTGGGCGACCTGGCCTTGGCAGCTGGCAACCGCGATGCCGCATTGAAGTATTTTGCGTCCGCCGCACAAACCAACACCGCCGTTGGCAAAGAAGCCCTGGTGTCCATGACCCGCCTGGAATTACCGCAGAACCCCGACAAATACATCAGCACCCGGCTGGCGCTGAATAACAGTGGACAGGTAGTGATTCAGGTGCACAACCGGGCCCCGGTCGCCGTGCGCGATGTGCAGATTATTACCGCCTACTTCGACAACCTCGGCAACCAGGTTTCGCGTACTCAGACCATGCGCGTGCGCGGCAGCCTGGACGCTGGCGAACGCACCACACTGACCACCCGCATCACCGACGCCAACGGCTTGCGCGCCCAGGTGAGCAAGGCGCGGCTAGCGGAATAATACCGGCGGCTTTACTCTGTAAAAAGCACGCGAAATGTGAACTTTGGCCCGTTTACGCGAAACGCTTCATCTACGCTGAATGTTCAGCATGGATTCAGCTGCAAGTATTAAGCTGTTACACACACTGACGCGAATAGTGTCATATGTATAAGGGGTAGACATGAAACTGAAAGCAACCGCTATTTTATGCTCCGGCCTGTTGCTGAGCGCCTGCGCAAGCCAGCCGGGCCCGAACGGCACCGTTGACCGCAACAATACCGCCATTGGCGCTGCCGTGGGCGCGGTGGCAGGGGCCGTACTGGGTGGTCAGCTGGACGACGATGGTAACCGCGACCGCGGTGTGATCGCCGGCGCCGTTATAGGTGCGGCAGCCGGTGCCGGCATTGGCCGCCATATGGACAAGCAGGAAGAGGAGTTTCGCGCCGCGCTGGAAGCCGAGCAACGCCGCTCGGAAATTGAAATTGAGCGGGTTCGCGACGACCTGCTGAAGCTGACTTTTGAAAACGAGGTTACCTTCGACTTTGACAGCGCCGCCATCAAACCGCATTCCTATTCTGCTTTGGACAAGGTCAGTAGCGTGATTACAAAATACGGCTCCACCGTTGAGATTGTGGGCCACACCGACTCTACCGGTTCGGAAAACTACAACCTGCAGCTTTCCGAAAAGCGCGCCAACAGCGTTAAGGACTACCTGGTGCGCAACGGCGTACCAGGCTCCATGCTCAGCTACCGCGGCCGCGGTGAGTTTGAACCCCGCGCCAGCAACGACACCGAGTCTGGCCGGCAACTGAATCGCCGGGTTGAGATGTTTGTACAACCCAGTGATGCGACTCGTAATGAAGTAGTGGGTCGTTAGGCTGTCACCAGCCTGGAGAAGCCCGCCTTAGTGCGGGCTTTTTTTAGACCAAAAGGGATTACTCTCCTTCCCCCTATACAGATGAAGCGTTACCTAACGGCTTGTTTTTTTATTTAAGCCTATTGCTAAGTGTTATCTTGCACTTTTAACCACTCAGAGTGTTACTATCCTTTCTTCGAACAAAAAAAGGGTCGTCCTCGCTTATCGCCTAAATACCAGCGCCGCTACTGCATGCTGGGGTGATAAGACATAAGTCGTTGCAAATTTAATCGAATGTATAGAATCGGTATATGATTTGTGGAGCAACTAACTGATCTTAAAGCGATATTGCATTCCAAGCGTGCAAATGTCTACTACCTGGAAAAGTGCCGGGTGATGCAAAAAGACGGTCGCGTCCTGTACCTGACTGAGGCGAAAAATGAAAACCAGTACTGGAATATCCCAATCGCCAACACGACCTGCCTATTGTTAGGTACAGGTACATCGATTACTCAGGCTGCCATGCGCATGCTTGCCCAGGCTGGGGTGATGGTAGGCTTCTGCGGCGGTGGCGGCACGCCATTGCTGATGGCAACCGAGATTGAATGGCTCAGCCCACAAAGCGAATACCGGCCAACTGAATACCTGCAGGGCTGGATGAGTTTCTGGTTTGATGATCAAAAGCGCCTGTTTGCTGCTAAGCAGTTCCAGCAACAGCGCATTCAATATCTCATCAGAACCTGGACGAAGGACAGAGACCTGGGGGGCGAGGGCTTCATACCGGATGCGCCATTGGTGCAAAGCGCACTGGCCAACTGCGATGCCAAAATCGCCAAAGCCGAAAAAGTTAGCAAGCTGCTACAAGCCGAGGCGGAACTCACAAAACAGCTCTACAAACATGCGGCCCAAACCACGAAATACGGCGACTTTACTCGTGAGCGAGACGCCGTCGATACAGCCAATGCCTTTCTCAATCACGGTAACTACTTGGCCTACGGCTTAGCGGCAACCACTTTGTGGGTATTGGGTATTCCTCATGGCTTCGCCGTTATGCACGGTAAAACCCGCCGTGGTGCCCTGGTGTTCGACGTTGCCGACTTAATCAAAGACGCATTGATACTACCCTGGGCATTCATCTGCGCCAAAGAAGGCGCAAGCGAGCAGGAATTCCGCCAACAATGCCTGCAGGCTTTCACCGACCACAAAGCGCTTGATTTCATGTTTGACCAAGTGAAGGCAATTGCCTTGAACACGCAGTGGGACGGTGAAGCCTAATGATGGTCACCTTTGTTTCGCAATGCGAGAAGAAGGCGTTAAATAGAACGCGCCGCGTACTCGATGCCTTCGCTGATCGTATTGGTGACAACACCTGGCAGACAGTGATCACGCAAGAGGGTTTGCTGGCGGTTAAAAAGCTGCTGAGAAAAACCGCGAGTAAGAATACGGCGGTTAGTTGTCATTGGTTGCGCAGCCGGTCTAGGAGTGAGTTGGTTTGGGTGGTTGGGAATCGGAGCAAATTTGATCTGAACGGACGAGTTCCGGTTAACTTGACCAAGAATTATTCCATGAAAACTAATCTTGATGCGGATTGGAATACCGCTCCGGTGATTGGTCTGGCGGCAGCCATTGCTGGCTTGTTTCATGATGTTGGCAAAGCCAACAAACTATTCCAGGCAAAGTTAAACCCAAAAAGGAAAACAAAGTCTTTTGAACCATATCGCCATGAGTGGGTTTCTTTGCGCATCTTCGAAGCATTTGTTGCAGGGCTTAGCGATCGGGAGTGGCTGCAAAAGTTATTAGTAATACAACCTGGCGATGAAACGGCTGTACTGAAAAATCTCAGAACCGATTCATTGGAATCCCACCAACTAGCACGGCAATCTATATCTCCGTTCGCCACAATGGCACCATTTGCTCAACTGATTGCCTGGTTAGTAGTTTCTCACCATCGCCTACCAAAATATATCTCCAGCGTTAGTGACAGTGGAATCGGTCTGGAACCAGATTTTGAGTACGCAGAACGCTGGCGGGCGGATAGATTTAACTGGTACTGGAATTCTCGCAATGCCGAATCTTCGGATTTAAAGCCGAAAGCCTTCAGCGAGAACTGGTCTTTCCCAAATGGCACACCTATTCGTAGCAAAGCCTGGTGCTCAAAGGCACAGGAAATCGCAAAGCGCGCTATTCGACAGATAGAAATTGAGGGTGTTGACAAAGAGTGGCTGGATGACAGATTTACCAGTCATATAGCTAGGCTAGTGTTGATGCTGTCGGATCATGTTTACTCCGCGGGGCCAGCAAAGATGCGCTGGCAAGACAAGTCCTATCGATGTTATGCCAATACCGAGAGAAAAACCGGCGAGAAGAAGCAAAAACTGGACGAGCACAATATTGGTGTTGCTCAGAATGCGTACTTGCTCGCCAAGGGACTTTCGTCTCTTAAACGCAACTTGCCTTCTTTGGGAAAGGTTAAGCCGTTAGAAAAGGGTACCAATATCGCCCGTTTCCGTTGGCAAAATCGAGCGTATGATTTGGCAACGGGGTTGGCCGAGTCTAGCGTTGATCAGGGTTTCTTCGGCGTTAACATGGCATCGACTGGCTGTGGGAAAACGATTGCCAATGCACGAATTATGTACGCACTTGCCGACAAGCGGCTGGGCTGCAGGGTCTCTATAGCGCTGGGGCTGCGAACGTTGACACAGCAGACCAGTGACGCGCTGAGCGAAATGTTGTCGTTAGGTGATGATGATATCGCGGTAATGATCGGCTCCCAGGCCGTGAAGGAATTGCACAAATTTCATCAAGACAAGCAAGAAAACCAATGGGAGCTGTCAGGGAGCGCTTCGGCAGAAAAGCTCATCCCTGAAAACCAGGTTATCAGCTACGCCGGCGAAATTTATGATGGACTATTGAAAAGCTGGCTGGAGCATTCCCCTAAGCTGACGCAGCTGATTAGCGCCCCTGTTCTTGTCAGTACTATCGATCATCTGATGCCTGCCACGGAAGGCGAGCGAGGTGGTCGACAAATTGCCCCTCTATTGCGCCTGTTAACGTCCGACCTCATTTTGGATGAGCCAGATGATTTTGATCAGGCTGATATACCGGCATTGTGTCGCCTGGTTAATTTCGCAGGAGTGTTCGGTTCTCGTGTATTGATTTCATCCGCGACCTTGCCGCCAGCAATTGTTGAAGGGCTTTTTGATGCATATCGTGCCGGTCGGGAGCAATACAATCGGGCGTGTGGCGAGCCGCGGGCTGGTAACAACATATGTTGTGCCTGGTTTGATGAGTTAAGCGCACCAGCGGCGGTAGCGACAAGTGATTTGCAGTCGTTTCGCCAGCAGCATGCCGAATTTGTTGATCAACGAAAACGTAAGCTAGCGAAACAGCCGGTGAAGCGCATTGGCGCACTCCTATCAATTGACGCAGAAGGTGCGGAGCATGAAAAGGTTGTGCAAGCCATAAGTGAAGCAATATCCCAGAAAGTGCATCAATTGCATGCGCATTATGCCCAAGCCCACCCGGAGAACGGAGAGAAGGTATCCATTGGCTTGGTGCGAATGGCGAATATCAACCCCATGGTGGCTGTTGCGCAGAACTTCCTGGCTACATTACCGCCGGATGATTGCGTCATTCACTTTTGTATCTATCACAGCCGCCACCCCTTGCTGGTGCGTTCCCATATGGAGCACGTACTCGATCAGGCGCTTACCCGGCATGATGAAGCGGCAATCTGGCAAGTCCCGGCGATAGCTCAGGCATTACAAAGCTCACCCAAACAACACCATATATTTGTTGTATTTGCCACGGCCGTGGCTGAAGTCGGGAGGGATCACGATTATGACTGGGCAATTGCGGAACCCAGCTCTATGCGTTCGCTAATTCAGCTGGCAGGCAGAGTCTGGCGCCACCGCGACAGGAAGTGTGAGCAGCCAAATCTGTTAATTCTGGATAGCAACTACAGAGGACTACGCGGCCAATCACCAGCGTTCCAGAAGCCAGGTTTTGAGTCGACACAGTTTTCTCTGCATAGCAAGAATCTTAAAGATATCTTGCCCGCAGAATATTTCGAATCGATCAATGCCGGACCGCGTATTACTGCGCCTGTGGAACTTCGCCCGGAGGAAGATCTAGTGCACTTGGAGCATGCTCACTTGCAGGAACGTGTTTTTGGTGAGCGGGGCTTGGTTTCATCCAATGCTGCCGTATGGTGGCGGCATGAACTTTCCTGGAGCTCGGAGCTTCAGCGGCGTACTCGATTCAGAGCTTCACGGGCGGATGACAAGCTTGTGCTGTACACGGAGGATGAGCATGATGAGCCGGTATTTTCGATCGATGCGGATAGCGAAACGCTTCCCAAGCCTATTGAGCGCTCCCTGCATAAACCAGAAGTTGAATTGGCCGAAGGAGTAAGACCTTGGATGGATTTGTCAGTTAAACCGCTACTGGAGGAACTCGTAGAAACCCAGGGCATTAGTTGGGGCAGAGCCAGCCGTATATTTACGGAATTGCGGATTGAGCAGGGCTGGGAGGGGCGTGACATGTGTTATGTTCCTGATTTCGGCGTCTACAGGAAAGTGCTTTGAGAACAAAACGTATGGATGAGAGTAGAACGGCGTTAGAACAGTGCCTCGTGGATTTTTTTGCGCACCAAGTGTCAAAGTTTGAAATCTTCAAGCACAGAAAAAAAATGGAAAAAGCTGCAAGGGAGCAAATGGAGCTTGAGGAAAAAACAAGCTTAAGCAAGACTGAAGAGAGAAAACTCAAGAAGCTAGAGCAAGAAAGTGCCCAATTAAGACTCGAGGCCGATCGAATAAAAACGGACGCACTAAAAGTTGCTATTCCACGTTGGTTGGATGAAACTGCGGATAAAGGATTGTCTTTGTCCAAGGATAAGGAATCTAGAAAAGCCACGCACCTTCTGAAATTCACCCATAGTTCAGCGCCTCACTTTTCCATATGTCACCGTAAAAGAGGGTCAACTGATTGCACATACGTAGCAACAGAGTCTTTGATTGAAGACTACTATGATATTGCACATTCTAACGGTGCCTATATAACGATTTCCAAGTTTTTACTCGTCGATATAGATGATGTTCTTGTGATCGATAGAATCCTGGACCACGATTTCAGGTTTCTAGAGGTGTTAGATGTCAATGAAAGTAGGATGGAGACTTGGAAAGAAGGCTTGTCCTCCTTTGTTGTTCACGAAAGTCCGCTAACTGCGGTTTACACTAAGCAGATATTTTTCCCTAATGGGAACGATTATCATTTGTTGGCCCCGCTATTTTCGTCTTCATTATCGGAGGCTCTAAATCGGAAAGTATTGGGAGTTAGGTACGATACAGAGCTCATTAGAGCAAGAAAGGCACGAAGGAGTTCGCATTATTCAGACAATGTTGATGTGAGTTTTCCTTCGACTGCACTTCAGCATTTTGGTGGCGAACACCCGCAGAATATTTCGCCACTGAATTTTGGAAGGAGTGGAAATAGTGTTTTACTTTCTTCCAAACCTCCAGTTTGGGAAGCACAACTGCAGTTACCCAAACGGCAATACGATTTTTGGAGGGCATATGACCGGAGAGCGTGGAAGGTTTCACAACTTCTTGGGCGATTTTTAAAGAAGGTCAAAGATTTTAATAACATCGAAATCCGGGATAAGCGGGCAGGATATACCGAAGATTTAATCGATCTACTGATTGTCTGTGGCGCAGAAATTCGCAACGCGAAGCAGCACAGCGGGTGGAGTGTTGAGTCCAATATTTCAATAGCAGAAAAGCATTGGCTTGACCCTTATCGCGATGATGAGGAGTTCCAAATCGCCAGAGAGGAATCGGATTGGCAGGAAGAAATAGCAAGGCAGTTTGCCACCTGGTTGAACCGCCAATTGAAGCGCCACGGACTAAACGTGGCGGATGCCGAGCATCAAGAATGGAGTAAAAAAAGCAAGGCTAGGCTCAGGGCCGAGTTAGAAGGATTCGACGAATGAGATCGCTTTTACTAATCAGGAATATCCAGGTTGAAAATGCTAATGCCATTTCAGGGTTAACCTATGGCTTCCCGGCGATCACACATTTTCTGGGCTTCGCACATGCGCTTTCTCGGGCAGTAAACCAACGATTCGGTATCACACTAGACCGCTGCGCCGTCATATGTCACTCCCACCAGGTCAAAGCACACCAGCCAAAAGGTTGGGGGGATTACGTTTTCTCACTGACGCGCAACCCCTTAACCAAAGAGGCTAAAACCGCGCCATTTATCGAAGAAGGCAAGATGCATATGGAAGTGTCATTGCTGATCGAGGCGAATGGTTATATCGGCAATGAGGTGGACACAGAGGCCTTCATTTTTAGCAAACTATTCGCGTTGCGCTTGGCCGGGGGTGATATAACTGGATGTCGAGAGCTGAGATTATCAAAAATTCCAGAGCCAGGTAAAAACCAGCGCCGGCTGTTGTTGTCCTTGCTTCCTGGTTTTGCGCTGATTGATCGCAGTGATTTATTGGCTAAGCACCACCAGGATTTGAAAGCGGAGTCACCCGAAATCGATATGCTTGATGCCTGGTTGGATTTTGCCGCACTGAAATATAAGGCGAACCCTAAGCTGGATGAAGATGAAGAGCCAAGTGAAGACACCAAAGCTGAATGGGAATATGTGCCTAAGCCAGCGCCGGGTTACCTGGTTCCGATAATGACTGGGTACACCGCAATATCGCCGCTATACGAACCGGGCGAAGTTACACATTCACGGGATTCAGAAACACCATTTCGTTTTGTTGAATCGGTGTATGGCGTGGGCCAGTGGTTAAGCCCGCATCGAGTCAGCAATATCGAGGAACTGTTTTGGCAGTATCAAATGGAGGGCGATTACTACCTCTGTAAACAAAAACACTCGGAAACTTCAAAATTGACCTCTCAAGGAGAATGATTATGGCCGCAGAAAAATTGAAAACCGCGACGGTTTTGGCGTTCGAGCGCAAACTATCCAGTTCGGATGGATTTATGTATGCAGGCAACTGGGGTGACCAGGCGGACAGCTCTTCCTGGCAGCCAATAAGGGTCAAGCAAAAAGATGTTCGGGGGGTAATTTCAAATCGACAACCTAATGCTGTGACATCTGATGATGCGAAGCTAAACAACAAGATTCAGGACGCCAATTTGCAGACTGTCGATACTGCTTCTTTGCCTGAAAATTCAGATACGCTAAAACTCAGGTTTACGTTACGGGTGCTCGGAGATTTAAGCACACCTTCCGTATGCAATAACCCAGCGTACCAGGAAAAACTGGAAGGGGTAATCAAAGGCTATATTGATGAGCACAAATTCAGTGAATTATCACGCCGTTACGCTGAAAACATTGCAAACGGACGATTCTTATGGCGAAACCGAGTGGGCGCAGAAGAAATAAAAGTTCATGTTAAGAATATGGTAAATCAAGAGGCAAAAAACACCTGGGAATTCGATGCACATAAATTTGATTTGCGTTCATTCGGAGATGCTTCGAATGATCTTTCAGGATTGGCAGAAGTGTTCCAAGCGGGCTTGCTAGGCTCGAGCTTCGCTTTTCTGGAGATTGAGGCCCATGTTCGCATTGGACAAGCACAGGAGGTGTTCCCATCGCAGGAACTGGTATTGGATACTGCCGGTGAAACCAAGAAAAGTAAGTACCTCTATAAAGTTGATGACGTTGCTGCAATGCACTCGCAAAAAATAGGTAATGCGATTCGCACTATCGATACTTGGTATTCAGATGAGCTGGATTTTGGGCCGATTGCTGTGGAGCCTTATGGGTCTGTAACAAGCCGAGGCAAGGCCTACAGGCAGCCAAAGGAAAAAATGGACTTCTACACATTACTGGATCGGTGGATATTAAAAGATGAAGTTCCTGAGCTGGAACAACAACATTTTGTCATGGCGATGCTGATCAGAGGCGGTGTATTCGGGGACGGTGGGTGAATCGGGGAGAGCCATTGTGGATTACTATTTCGAAATACGTGTTCTGCCTGATCCGGAATTCACTGAAACGACGCTGTTAAATGCTGCTTACTCAAAGCTTCATCGCGTGCTGATGGACGTTGGCGAAGGGCGCTTAGGCGTAAGCTTCCCAAACCATGACAAGACATTAGGAGACACTTTGCGCGTTCATGGCTTAGAGCAGGACTTGTCGTCATTGCGAGATCAACCGTGGCTGAAGGGCCTTCGAGATTACACTGCAGTGAGCCCATTGGCGGAGGTGCCAGCCCATCGAGAATATCGCTTGGTTAGCAGAGTTCAAGCAAAGAGCGCCCACAATAAGCGAAAGCGTTCCATCACCAAGGGTTGGTTATCTGAGGAGGAGGCTTTTGAGCAAATATCAGACGATCAGCAAAAGCAGCTTACTTTGCCCTACGCTCAGCTTCGAAGCCTCTCTAACGGTTCCCTGATGAGAATTTACGTCAAGCACGGGGAGCTACTCGACTCCCCTACGAAAGGCAAGTTTTCGAGCTATGGGCTCAGTAAGAGTGCTACTGTTCCCTGGTTTTAATTTTGTCTCGTAACTATTTAATTTTATGTAGGTTATTCTTTCTTGGTGCGCCACCTGGGAGTTTCAAGACAGTCTAAATTGAGCCCGGCGCCTCAAATCGGGATAAAACATAGTTGTAAATTATCTATTTAGTAGATAAATTCACACCTTGTATTGTCCAGCTAAAGTACTTCCAAATTGCCTGAACACCTTCACCGCAAGGAACTGACCCACCTTTTGGAATGGCTGGTAAGACTCAACAGCGAGCCCTTGCTGATCAGGGGTGCCAGGCAGGTAGGCAAATCAACGCTTGTTCAGCAATTTGCCCAAGCCAGCGCCAAGCCTTTGGTGGCGCTGAACTTTGAACCCGGAATATAAAGAGGCTTTCACTAGCAATGAGCCGTCCAAAATTCTATCCACCTTGCAACTGCTATCAATTGTTGTCATTGACGTTGTATATGGTCAGTGAAGCCCCCGTATGATACGAGAGCATTTAGGTCTCGCTTGATGGCAATACGCATCAAAATTATGATAGTTTCACCAATATTTCCCGCTCTTTAAAAATTTGCTTGTATAACAATTAGTTACAGCATACTTGGTTTTCATTGGTTATTGATGCCAAATGAGACTAAGTGCTTGTTGTAGCTAATCTTTTTAATTGTATACTTGTGTTCACTGCCGCGCAGGCAGCTTAGAAATGCGCCAGATCCCGCGCCGACGCG
>JAUIHW010000013.1 GCA_030431775.1 Gammaproteobacteria bacterium | reverse complement strand
CACCAGTTCACCAATGGTCCAGGCCTGCAAGCCATTTTGTGTCAGCTGCCGCTTGCAATTGTCGACCTCGGCCGCAGCGACGCACAAGACCAGGCCCAGCCCGCAATTAAAGGTGCGGTGCATTTCATCGTCCGCGATCTTGCCTTCAGTTTGCAGCCAGTCGAAAACGGGCGGGCGTTGCCAACTGCTGCGATTGATGGCCGCGCACAGCGACTCCGGTAACACCCTTGGAATGTTTTCCAGCAAGCCGCCGCCAGTGATATGCGAGATGGCTTTCACGTCGACTGACTTGAGTAACTCCAGCACTGGTTTGACATAAATTGTAGTCGGCTCTAGCAGGGTTTCACCCAGGGTTCGACCGTCCTCGAGTTGGGTGTCCCAGGAGTGTTCGCCACGCTCGACGATGGCGCGAATCAGGGAATAACCATTTGAGTGTGGCCCGGAAGAAGCTACACCAATCAGTGCGTCGCCTGCCTGCGCACCGCTGCCGTCAATGAGGCGGTCGTATTCCACTACTCCCACACAAAAGCCGGCAAGGTCGTAATCACCAGAGGAGTACATGCCGGGCATTTCAGCTGTCTCTCCGCCGACCAGCGCGCAACCGGCGAGTTCACAACCTTGGCCTATGCCGGTAATCACGTCTTTGGCAACCGCGACTTCCAGTGTGCCGGTGGCGTAATAATCGAGAAAAAACAAAGGTTCGGCACCGGTGACCAGTAGATCGTTAACACACATGGCAACCAGGTCAATTCCTATGGTGTCATGCTTGTTGAGTGCCATCGCCAGCTTGAGTTTGGTGCCCACCCCGTCGGTGCCGGAGACCAGAACCGGACGCTGATAATGGCCTGGCAACTCAAACAGAGCACCGAATCCGCCGAGCCCAGTGAGTACTTCCGGGCGCAAGGTTCGCTTGGCGATGGGTTTAATATGGTCGACCAGGGCGTTGCCGGCATCAATGTCCACGCCGGCCGCTTTATAACTCAGCCCCTGTTCCGTGTCTGTCATCGTTACCGCTCCGCTCACTTAACTATCGTCATGCACTGAAAACGCGCCAGTTTACCGTACCACAGGTCGGGCTGCACAGTTGTTACTGAGGCTAGAGGCGTGGCCGGGCACGCTCGAGCAACGCAGCGGTATCAATGCCGACAGGCAGAGTGCCAAAGCTGTGGTTGCTGTCGCCATCGAGGCGAGATGCAATAAAGGCGTCGGCCACTGCAGCGTTGCCGGCCTGGATCAGCAGATGGGCCTGCATCGTCAAGGAGAGCTGGTTGGCCAGATGGCGAGCCCGAAACTCCAAGTCGTTTCGGTCTCCCAGGTGTTGCTGCAGCTTGTCTATGGTGCGATCCAATATCGGGTGGTTGCCTCGGGCGCTGTGCAGCTCTTCAAGCCAAATATCCAGTGCTTCCGGGCTTCGACTGCACGCGCGTAACATATCAAGCGCCTGCACGTTACCCGAGCCTTCCCAAATGGCATTGATCGGTGCGTCGCGGTACAAGCGGGCCATGATGAAGTCTTCGGTTACGGCATTTCCACCCAGACACTCCATGGCTTCGTAAATGTGTGCGGGTGTGCGCTTACAGACCCAGTATTTGCCGATCGGTAGCCCGAGGCGCAATAGTAAACTTTCACGTTGATCGCCTTGCTCGCTCTGGCTGCGGTCAAGTGCTTCCGCTAAACGCATGGTTAAGGCTAAAGAGCCCTCTACTTCAAGCTGTAAATCCGCCAGAACATTGCGCATCAACGGCTGGTCGATCAGATGCCGGCCAAAGGCCTGTCGTCCGACGGCATGGTTTATGGCCTGGGCGACTGCCTGGCGTTGCGCAGCAGTGGAGCCGATCATGCAATCGAAACGAGTCATGGCGACCATTTCTATGATTGCAGCGACCCCACGCCCCGGCGTGCCGACCAGCCAGGCAAGCGCGCCGCGTAACTCGATTTCTGAAGACGCGTTGGCGACGTTGCCCATTTTGTTTTTTAGCCGTTGTACCTGGATGGGGTTCTTGCTGCCATCTGGCTTCCAACGGGGTACGAGGAAGCAGCTTAATCCGGCATCACATTGCGCCAGCATTAAAAACGCATCGCACATGGGCGCGGAGGTAAACCATTTGTGCCCGGTTAGCTGGTATTCGCAGCCCGATCCACGCTTGGCGGTGGCGCTTGCCCGGGTGGTATTACTGCGAACATCAGACCCGCCTTGCTTCTCGGTCATGCCCATGCCGATGGTCACTGCCTTTTTATCAAAATAGGGTAGGTTGCGGGCGTCGTAGCCGTAGGTCATCACTTTTGGAAGCCATTGCTCGGCAATGGCGTCAGTCAGGCGCAGGCTTGGCACGCAGGCAAAGGTCATGGTGACCGGACAACCGTGCCCGGACTCAACCTGCGCCTGCATAAGATACTTCGCAGCGCGGGCAACATGAGCACCCGGACCGGGATTAGCCCATGGAGAGGCATGCAGGCCGTTCTCCAAAGCCTGCGTCATCAGCTGATGATAGGCGTCGTGGTAGCGCACTTCGTCAGTACGAAAACCTTGTCGATCATGAGATTGAAATTGAGGGCGGTATTCATTGGCGAGAAAGCCCCAGTTAAAGCATTCGCTGCGGCCACAAAGTGCTCCGAAATCGAGTAATTCCTGCTCTGCCCAGGCGGCCCCGTGGCGTTCAACCGCTTCCTGTAAAGCACGGTCGCCCGAATAAAGGTTGTAATCCAGCAAATCCTCAGATTGATTGAATACGTCGTGGGTGCTGTGCGATGTCATTGTGAATCCTGTGGCGTGGGTTGTTGGATTGTGCCTGCTTGATCGGGGTCAAGCGCTGGTCCTCGTTCTGGCGTAGAGTGGGCGTTCCAAGCCATTGCGATTAAGATTTTATGATGTTCCATTTGAAGTTTCGATCCTGTTTACCGATTAAGCGCATTTTGACAAGCTTTGCACTACTGCTTGCCACGGTGTCCGTTGTTGACGCTGAGCCGGCCAGCGACGATCGACAGGCCAGCAGCCGACTGCTTGTCGGGCAGTATGCCGGGGAGTTAAAAAGTGCCTTGTTAGCCGCCATGGAACAGGGTGGGCCGGCAAAGGCTATCGAGGTGTGTCGCGATGAGGCGCCCAGAATAGCTTCCAGATTGTCCAGACAGAGTGGTGCCAGAATCAGCCGCGTCAGTCGCCAGCACCGAAATCCGGCTGGAATGCCGGAGCCCTGGCAGAGGGAGGTTCTTGAGCAATTTTCGCAACAACTGCAGCAGCAAAGCTCTGCACAGAATGGCTTGGAGTTTTTTCAGGCCGATGGTCGCACTGAGCGTTATATGAAAGCTATTCGGATCGCGCCCTTGTGCCTGAGCTGCCACGGCGCCGACTTAGCCCCGGAGATACGGGCTCAATTGCAGCAGGATTACCCATATGATCAGGCAAGTGGCTACCAACTGGGCGATTTGCGTGGCGCCTTCAGCGTGGTCTGGGAGCCGAGACCTTAGGGAATGAGGGACACACCGGTGTGTCTCCCCACCTGCATTGGCTGGTACAATGCGCCAGTTATCTGGGATGGGCAATTCTATGCAGCGCTTTATGACCCGCGTGGTTCCGGTTTTGGTATGTTGCCTGCTGGTTTCCGCAGTATCGCCGAACTGTTCGGCGGCAGTGGGTGCCGCTATGTATCAGGCTCAGGTGCCGGTGGAAACGCAATCGGCTGAACACCGTCAGCAGGGCGCCAAGCGGGGGCTGGCCGAGGTGCTGATTCGGCTTTCCGGGCGTTCTGACGCAGTTTATGCAGATTCCGTGCAACAGGCCTTGCAGGTGGCCGAACGCTATCTGCAAAGCTATACCTATCGACGCGAGAGCGAAGGTGCGTTGCAACTTCAGCTGCAATTCACCCCCGAATTGGTGCAAAACCTGTTACGCCATGCTGAACTGCCGATGTGGGTGTCCGGGCGGCCGACGGTGTTGCTCTGGTTGGCGCTCAGAGAGCAGAACAATAAACAGGCGGTTATGGTAACGCCGGCAACGGAGCCTGAGTTCAGCCAGCTGGTGGAAGCCGAGATGGCAAGGCGCGGGGTGCCGATCAAGTGGCCGAAAGCACCTTATGCACTGCAAGCCGATGAACTGGCGCAGTTGGATGTGGATGCGGTTCGTCGGGCGTCGCAACGGTATTCCGAGCAAGTCCAATTGGCCGTCAGTCTGGTCCGCTCGGTAGATCAGGCAGATTCTGAATCGTTGGATGATGAACCCACCGAAGCCCAGTTGAACGGGCGCTGCATCTACCTAGACGCCGCGAACGTCGAGCGCTTGCGTTGCAACCGCGGTACGGCCGAGCAATTGATCAGCTCCGCCGTAAACTCCTTGGCGGATATTCTGGCGGCCCGGTTTTCAGTTCAGATTCAGGGTGGTGTGTCAGCTAAGCTGCGCCTGGAAGTTGCTGGGGTAACCGATTTCGCTGCTTACGGTCGCACGCTGAATCATTTGAAATCGAATGCCCTGGTTCGCGATACCAGCGTTATAGAGGTCACCCCGGGTAAAGTTGTTTTTGAAGTGGACGTGCAAGGGACGCAGGAGCAATTTGAGCAAGCGCTGCAAGAGCAGAAATTGTTGCGGCCGCTGGATTCCGGGCAGAACTTTGGCGTATTGCGCTATGAGATCCGAGGCAACGAGCAGTGAGTACTGAAACTCTTAGCACTTCGCAGCGTTGGATCGTCGCCGGCTGCATCGCCTTCTTCTTCCTGCTCGTGTACCTGCTGCAGCCGATTCTTGCACCCTTTTTGGTTGGTGTTTTGTGCGCCTATCTCGGTGACCCCATGGCGGATCGCTTTGAAGACTGGGGGCTGGGGCGGACCTCGGCTGTGGCCCTGGTATTCGTTATTATGACGGCCTTGCTGGTGCTGGTGCTGGTGTTGCTGGTTCCGCTGCTGGGTCGGCAACTGGATGCCATGATCGGGCGCCTGCCAGCAACATTGGAATGGTTTCAGACCGTGGCCCTGCCCTGGCTGGGCAATACCTTCAATATTCCGCAATACGAGTTACCACTGGATGAAGCGAAACGCATCATCGCGTCCCATTGGCAAAAGGCGGGTGGTATTGCCACCAAAGTAATGCAATCAATTACCTCATCAAGCCTGGCGTTTTTGGGCTGGATAGCCAACCTTGCGCTGATTCCGGTCGTGGCGTTTTATTTGCTTCGCGATTGGGATGTCATGATGGAAAAAATTCGTGACAGCCTGCCGCGGAAAATTGAGCCAACCGTGGTTGCGCTGGCTCAGGAGTCGGACAGTGTGCTGAGCGCCTTTTTGCGCGGCCAGTTGCTGATTATGTTTTTGCTCGGTGTCATCTACACGGCCGGCTTGATGTTGGTCGGCATTGACCTTGCCTTGTTGCTTGGCAAGCTGGCGGGCTTGGCCAGTATTGTGCCTTATCTGGGCTTTATTGTTGGTATCGTGGCAGCCAGTATTGCCGCACTGGTCCAGTATGGTGACATCATGCATTTGTTGGGTGTTGCGGCGGTGTTTGCAATTGGACAAGCGCTTGAAGGGATGATTCTGACACCTTTGTTGGTGGGTGATCGTATTGGCTTGCACCCGGTCGCCGTGATTTTCGCGATTCTTGCCGGTGGCCAGTTGGCCGGCTTTGTCGGTGTTTTGCTGGCATTACCGGTTGCCGCGGTAATTATGGTTGTTCTGCGTCATATGCACCGTGAGTACAAAAACAGCGCAATTTACCATGCGTCCGGTCAATCGAAAGAAGAACACGTTTAAAGGTCGGCGTTGAAGCAGTTAGGCCTTAGTATTCCGTTTCGCGATCACTGCGACTTCGAAAATTTCTATGCCGGCGATGGCAATACTGAATTGCTGAAGCTGTTGCGAACATTTCCGCTGTCCGAACAGGTCAGAACCGTCTATGTGCACGGTGCGCCACAGTCCGGCCGTTCTCATTTGCTGGAGGCGACCAGCCAACATGCCCAGGCCAATGACTGCAGTAGCGTGTATCTACCGGTGCGAAGTTTGCTGGCTACGGCTGGCCCGGAAGTTCTTGATGGACTGGAGGTCATCGATGTTTTATGCATTGACGATGTCGATGCAATAGCAGGGCGTGCTGATTGGGAGGAGGCCCTGTTTCATTTGTATAATCGTGGTGCTCAACAACAGCAGCGTGTGTTGTTTTCAGCGTCGACCGCGCCGCGCAATGTTCGGTTCTCCTTAAGGGATCTTGGCTCCCGTCTGGGCGCTTCGGTGGTGTACAGATTGCAGTCTCTGGATGATCAAGACAAGCTTGCCTGCCTTAAGTTACGCGCTGCTAATCTGGGCATGGAGATAAACCAACAGGTGGCCGAGTACATTCTTCGTCGCTCACGTCGCGACCTGCGGGCCCTGGTAGAGGTGGTTGAGCTGCTGGACAGTGCTGCGCTGGGTGAGCGTCGGCAACCGAGTATCCCTTTGGTCAGGCAAACAATGGGCTGGTAACGACAGTCGAAATCTACGGCCGCTGTTGCGCCTCGCGATGGAGAGCCATTTTACTGCTCAATGACCGCCATTATAGACTCGTAGGTTTGTGGCCCGCGCAGCTCTTGCACCAGTTCACCACGGTATAGTACAAAAGTCGCAGGAAGCACCATTGGCTTTTTCAGGCCAAGGGCGCTGGCTTCTCTGTCGCTGATGGTCGGGAACTCCACCCCCATCTCCCGCTCTTGCTGAGCGGCCAACTCACCGGTTGGCGCATCAAAATTGACACCGCGAACCTGCAGCAGCTGCTGTTGTTCTGCTGCCAGCCGGTTCAGCTCCGGAATTTCCTCACGGCATGGAGCACACCAGGTGGCCCAATAATTAACCACCAGCCAGTCAGTCTTTGGAGATTCCGGGCTGCAAGCCAATAGCAGGGTAAGCAGGCAACTAGTTAACAGGAGCGAGCGCATTTGGCGCCTCCTCTTCAGCCGGTTTGGACAGCGTGAATAAATCCGCCAGGCTGATTGCAAAGTTCTTTTCTGATGCCTGTTGCTGTCCTCGAACGAGCCGCATCAATTCGCCGTACCATGCCTGCTCACGCTCGAAACGGGCCGACGCCGTTTCGTCCAATTGCCCATCTGCGTAAAGGGATCGCAGATTCTTGTTCACTATCATTTGCAAATCCCATAAGGTCAGATAGCTGAGATCGCGGCTGAGAATATAATCATCATTCTCGGTGACGGTCACGATCTTGTGTTTCAGCAAAAGATTGCGCAGTCGTTCCCACTGTTCGCGGTGTACGGAGCGACCGAACAGCCAGTTGGATTCAACAAAAAATTCCTCATCAATACTGTCGCCGCGCCGCTGGCGCATCCAAAACTGACGCAGTAACTGTGTGGCAACGATTAGATCAGGGTGCTGTTGGGAATAACGACTGTGATAGCTTGATAAAGCCCTTACAATTTCTGCTCCGCTGAGCAGCAGTAGCCAACTGAACTGCAGCCACAGCAAAAAGAGCGGGATGGTTACGAAGGTGCCGTAAATCTGTTGGTAGCTCGAATTGGAGACAAAGGTTGCAAACAGATTTTTCGCTATCTCGAAGCAAGCTCCGGCTAGAAAGCCACCAATGGCCGCATGACGAAGTGGTACTTTGCAATTTGGTACTGCGAAGAACAACAAGGTAAAAGTGAGGGACGTAAGCACCCATGGCAGGTACTTAAAAGTGTATGGCAGCACACCCAGAAGATCATAATCGCTGACAAACACTTTCAGATAAGTTGTCATGGCCAGACCTGCGCCCAGTGCAATTGGACCCAGGCTGAGAATGGCCCAGTACAGCAGAAATGTGCTCAGCCCCTGGCGATGCTGCCGGGTTCGCCAGATCCGGTTGAATGATTTTTCAATATTTCGAAGTGTCGTATAGGCGGCGATTGCCAGAATGGCAATGCCCAATACCGTCAAACTGCGGGCACGTTCGGAAAACTCGTTCAGATATTCCTGTACTTCTGAGCCGGAGCTGGGGACAAAATGCCGGAAGACAAAGGATTGAACAGTGTCGCCAAATTGCTCAAAGGCAGGAACCGCGGAGAACATCGCGAAACCCACAGTCATCAACGGCACCAGGGCAATCAGGGTCATGAACGTCAGTGCGGCTGCGTTCTGCATACAGCCGTCATCGAGGAAACGGCGAACCACATACTGACAGAAACTGAGGGCTTCCAAGGCGCGGCGCAGCCAGGGGTGCTGTTGTGCGGAGTTATCCGGCGTCGTCATGCTGGGGTCGTCTGTAAGCGATTGCGAGTATTGTATTAGCTAATTATATCAGCTGCTGGCGCTACTCTCCGGTGAAGTTCAAAGAGGATTGCTCTGACCACTGAATTCGCAACTATCTATGAGTGCTGTACCGGCTGCGGTTATAATACGCGCGATTAAAACTGCCCTAGACCCTACATGAGTAAATTCACGATATTTCATAACCCACGTTGTTCGAAATCCCGCCAGGCTCTGGGCCTGCTTCAGGAGCAGGGAGTTGACCCGGACATCAGGTTGTATTTGGAAAACCCGCCAACAGTCGCTGAGCTAAGCACTATTTTGCGCTCACTCGGGCGCGAGCCTCGCGAGCTGCTGCGTAAAGGTGAGGCTGAATACAAGGCGCTTGGCCTTGGTGATAATGCCTTGGGGGACTCAGAGTTGCTGGCAGCCATGGCGAAGCACCCAAAGCTGATTGAACGGCCAATCATTATTCGTGAGGATGGTGCGGCCGTTGTTGGTCGCCCGCCGGAAAACGTACTTGACCTGCTGGGTTAGGCTGGCCTTTTGTATATTTTGATCCTTTATTATTCGCGCCATGGTGCGACCGCGGCGCTGGCTGAGCAACTGGCTATTGGCGTGAACTGCGTACCGGGCATTGAGGCGCGGTTGCGGACTGTGCCGCCTGTGTCCACTGTTTGCGAAGCTGTCGAAGATGATATCCCCGAAAGCGGGGCCATTTATTGCACTGAAGAGGATTTCCGAGACTGTGCCGGTCTTGCTTTAGGCAGTCCCACACGCTTTGGCAATATGGCCGCGCCCATGAAATACTTTATTGATTCCAGCAGTGCCCTGTGGCTCAGTGGTTCGCTGGTTGGAAAACCGGCTACCGTTTTCACGTCGAGCAATTCCATGCATGGCGGGCAGGAGAGCACGCTCTTGAGCATGGCCTTGCCGCTGCTGCACCATGGCATGCTGGTTATGGGAGTGCCGTACACCGAGCCCGCTCTGCACAGCACGCAACGCGGTGGCACACCTTACGGAGCGAGTCAGGTCTCCGGCCACGACCAGGCTGCCCGGCTGACGGCCGATGAGCAGAGCATAGCGCGCGCGGCCGGCGAACGGCTGGCAACAGTTGCGCTAAACCTGGGAGCTTCCGAGTGAGCACTGCGCGAAGCCGAAGTGATCTGGAAGCCCTGGCCTCACAAGCCAGCAAATGCTGCCTGTTGTCGCTGGTGCTGCTGCTCGTGCTGTTTTTGTGGCAGACCGTTATTGTATGGCCCGTTGAGCTGCAGGTACGGCTGGCAGTATTCACGGTTCAATTGCTGCCTTTTTTACTCGTGTTGAAAGGCTTGCTGCAGCAGCGGTGGCGCTCGTATATCTGGATGATTTTCTTTCTCCAGCTGTACTTTATATCGGCGGTTCTAAAGTTGTTTGCTGATCCTGGATTGGCGTCCGCGTGGATTTTTATGGCCTTGCTGGTTATGATTTTTACGTCTGCTCTATTGTTTGTTCGGTGGGCTCGGCTTGCCGAGGTTGCTTAGGCCACTGGTTGCTGCGCTGGTGTTGCTGGCCTTTCTGCCAGCCTGCAGCACGCTGACTTTTTACAGCCAGGCGATTGGGGGACAAATGGATGTGTTGCTCAAGCGGCGCTCGCTCGAGAAGACGCTGCTGGACTCAGCAACGCCGGCCGCAGTGGCCGCAAAGCTAGAACTGGTAAAAGAAGTGCGTCAGTTTGCGAATGAAGCGCTGGCGCTGCCGGTTGGTCGCAGTTACTCGAGCTTCGCCGACCTGCACCGGCCAGTAGATGACAACTTCGTGGTCTGGAATGTCTTTGCTGCCCAGGAGCTTTCGACGCAGGCAAAGCAGTGGTGCTACCCGCTGATAGGTTGTGCCCACTACCGGGGCTTCTTTTCCCGCAAAGCGGCAACAGCGGCTGCGAATCGCCTGCAGGCACAGGGTTACGACACACACATCGGTGGGGTTAAGGCGTATTCCACGTTAGGCTGGTTTGCTGACCCGGTTCTCAGTACCTTTGTTGAACTGCCGGATACCCACCTGGCAGGGTTAATTTTTCACGAACTCGCTCACAAGCAGGTGTACATTCGTGATGACACCGCATTCAATGAAAGCTTTGCAACGGCCGTGGAAATTGCGGCGGTTAAACGCTGGTTGGGCTGGCGCAACGAAGGCGAGGAATTACAGGACTATCTGGACAAATACTCCCAGAGAGAGGCCTTTGTCTCCGACGTGGCGGCGTTTCGCAAACAGCTGTCAGCCCTGTATTCCAACCCTTATATTAGCGTGGTCGACAAACGCCAGCGCAAGGAAAAATTATTCAGCCAATTTCGCAGCAGAGCACACAACGGTGGCCCGTCAAAGGTGTTTGCCAGGCGCTACGCCAACATCCACAACAACGCCAGCCTGGTGCCTGTACAAAGTTATTTTCAGTGGGTGGAGGCATTCCAGCAATTACTGAAAAAAAGCTCTCAAGATTTGGGTGTTTTTTATACGCAGGTCAAGAAGCTTGGCCAGTTAGCCCCCGAAGAGCGCCTGCAGCGGCTGCAAAACCTCACAGACGCGGCCAGAGCGCCGTGACACAATACGCTTATGCAGCAAAAACAGCCATTTAGCCTCCGCAAGCGTGTTCAAAGCTTCGCTTTTGCCATTGCTGGGGTTGTCGCGTTGCTGCGTTCTGAGCACAATGCGTGGATACATTTACTGGCCAGTATCTTTGTGCTCGGCCTCGCAGGCATGCTTGAGGTCAGCGCATTGGAATGGGCGTTACTGCTGTTTGCAATGGCGCTGGTTTGGGTCAGTGAAGCGCTGAACACAGCGCTTGAGTACCTGGCCGATGCCCTCAGCGATGATTACAATGAAAATATCAAGTATGCCAAGGACATAGCGGCCGGAGCGGTACTGCTGGCGGCGCTTTTCGCGGTACTGATTGCAGGCCTGGTTTTTAGCCCTTATCTAAGCCGTTTATAAGTACTGACCACCCATCGAAATTTTCCTAGGATCACACCAGGATATGCCATTCATTCCTATACTGGTTAAATAGCGTCGAGGAATTGACGCGCCTCAACCGGCCAGTGGCAAGGAGTGGTTTTTTTGGCCAGCCAGTTTGTAAAAATCCCAGCGAAAGAACTGGAGTACGGCATGTTCGTTGCCGAACTTGATCGGCCGTGGCTGGAAACACCATTTTTGGTGCAGGGCTTTGTGGTCAGCGAACCTGAACAGCTCAAACTGTTGAACGAGCTGTGCCAGAACGTTGTGGTCGACAGCGGCAAATCGGTACGCCGGCAAACCACGATCGCGCGCCGGCGCGCTACCGGTCGTGAGGCGATCAAGCGAGAGCTACCGCGTAAAAAGCTGTTCGTCTATCAGGACTTGCGCTCTTTTGACGAGGAGATCCCCGACGCTACGCGCCTGTACGAAGACTATGAAGCCAACGTAAAGCGCTTCTATGAAGACTTCCGCCGCACCACCACAATCAATATCAAAGATGTGAACGAGACGGTCAACAAATTGGTCCGGTCTATCGTTCGCAACCCGGATGCCTGCATGCTGTTGCGGCAGATGAAACGCAAGAGTGATTACCTGCACGACCACGCAATGGGAATGTCGATTTGGGCTGCTGCCTTGGGTCGGCAGCTGGGCTTGCCGCCCATCGATATTAAAAACATAGCCATGGGGGCACTGGTTGCCGATGTCGGTGCTGTTCATATCTCCAACGAGCTGTTGAACAAACCCGCCAAATTAACCGAATCCGAGTTCTCCTATGTCAAAACTCATGTCGCCAAGAGTCTTGAGATAGCCAGAAAGACCGCAGGACTGGACGAAAGTGTCATGTCGATCATAGCCAGCCACCATGAACGCTATGATGGATCTGGTTACCCAAATGGTTTGCAGGCCAATGAAATCCCCATCTTCGCGCGCATTGTCGCGATAGCGGATTGCTACGATGCGGTAACCACTTGTCGGCCGTACGCGCCGGCTCGATCACCCAGTGATGCGATCGCTCTGCTGTATGAGCTGCGCAATAAAGACTTTCAGAGTGAGCTTGTGGAAGAGTTTATTCAGGCCATGGGTGTTTATCCGGTAGGTACTCTGGTTGAGTTGAGCTCCGGTCAGGTGGGGACGGTTGTTGCCGAGTATCGCCGTCGACGCTTGCGTCCCAAGATTCTGCTGTTGCTCGATGAGAACAAGCAACCGGTTCAATCTCAAACCTATATCAACTTACTGACCCAGACTGAAGATCGGCACGGTCAGCCATTGGAAATCGTCAAGGCATTGGAAAACGGCGCCTACGGCTTGGAAGACGATGACATCTTTGCATGATGTTGGCGAAAAGCTGCCCCCCCAAAAAGCACCCGCAATAGATCGCGAACGCTTTATGGCCGGTTTGGCGACTGACTTGCATGCCGGCTGCCAGTCAGGAACCCTGACTGCCTTGATTCTGGTGGATATCTTCCGTTTGAGGCATATCAACAATCGCTTCGGATATGAGACAGGCGACAGTGTTCTGGCGTGGGTGTACGAGGCCCTGTGCGCTGGCGTGAAAAAGGCCAGCGTTATTCGGCGCCTGGACGGTAATGTATTTGGCATTTCTGTGCCGGAGATGAAGTCGCCGCGATTGCTGCCGGTTGCTGCCGGCAAGATACAGCAGTTGCTTAATCGTCCGATCAGTTGCCATGAAGATGAAATTCGGCTGGATTGCAGTGTGTCCATCACCGTCGGCCCAGACTACGGGCATACCGAGCATCGTCTGTTGCTGCACGCAGAGCAATGCTTGGAACGGGCGAAGCAGGACGGCAGTCGCTGCTATGTGGTAGAAGCGCTGGATGAGGAAAACCGCATCGGGGAGTGGGAGCTGCGCGACGAATTGAACAAAGCGGTGGGGTCGGGTGAACTCAAACTCTACTACCAGCCCAAGATCAGTCTTGCGAATTTTATGCCCACGGCCTGTGAAGCCCTGATGCGTTGGGATTCCGAGAAACTGGGTCGGGTTGGGCCTGACCAATTTATTCCGGTGGCCGAACGCACCGGGCAGATTCTCGATCTGTCCGAGTGGGCAATTCTTACTCTGCCGCGGGAAGCCCGCCACATACGGTATCGGAACCAAGCACTCAATGTGGCCTTGAATTTATCGCCGCGAGATTTGTCTGCTGGGCATTTGCAATCCACACTGGAATCCGCATTGAATATTTGGGAAATGCCCAGAGAAAAGTTAACGCTGGAAATTACCGAAAGCACCTTGATGGACAACCCCCAGCAAAGCCAGGAGCTGATGCAAAACCTGCGCAATCGCGGCTATCGATTGTCGATCGACGATTTTGGTACCGGATACTCGTCGATGTCGTATTTTAAATTGATTCCTGCTCACGAGATTAAAATAGACAAGTATTTTATCCAGAACCTGGTGCATGACCGGGGTGACCAGATTATCGTAAAGGCGGTTATCGCGATCGCGCACCACTTCAATATGAAAACAGTGGCCGAGGGCGTAGAAGACGAAGCGACTTTAAAGCTGTTGATGAAAATGAAGTGCGACTACGCCCAGGGTTATTATTTCAGCCGACCGTTGGTTGGCGAGGAGTTCCAGCAATGGCTGGAGGGCTATTCCATGGCGCGCTATTTCTCACCACAGGAGAAACAGCTAGCACGCCGTAAAGCAGCCAACGATTAAGATTGTTCTGCCGTGCAATTGTCATACAGCATGACCTGGTTGAATTCCTGCGATTCATCCAGGTCAGGAACGGTATGGCTGGGGTACGGGCCGTGGCTTCGAAACCCCGGCGGAGAAAAATTTCTTAGCCGCGAATCGGCGATCAGCAATCTTCCGCCGAGCGAGCACAGTTGGTCCAGCAAGCCAAGGTTCTCGCGGTCATAAAAGACATCGGCTACCAGAATAACGTCAAATGTCCCGCCATTATTGGGCAGCGCCTGAACTGTCTGTACGGTCGCATTATTTAAGCGGGCATTTTCGGTGCAGGCCGTGCGTGCCAGAGGATCCTGGTCGCAGGCAACAACCTGTCGGGCACCGCAAAGAGCAGCGGCAATCGCTGCGACCCCGGAGCCGGCGCCGAAGTCCAATACGCTTTTGCCACGAACTATTTCGGGCCGGTCCAGCAGGTGAGCGGCCAATACCTGCCCGCTCGCCCAGCAGAATGCCCAGTAACTTGGCTCTTCCATCAGGGCGAGCAAGGTGTCGTGGTCAAGCCCCTCTTGAGGGTAGTCTTCATTCAAAAGATACAGCTTGATGTCCGGGCACTGCGGGGGGCGGGTGCAGACTGCCCGGGCGCCTGGTAGCAGGCGCTGCAAGTGCGAGCTAAGAACCGGGTTGCAATGCACGTTCTTCAGCGTCGTCACTGGCAACGAACATGGTATTCAGATCGTTTAGCACTAGATACAAACAGGGAATCAGCACGAGCGTGATAACCGTAGAAAAAACGATTCCGAACGCCAGTGAAACAGCCATTGGAATAATGAACTGGGCCTGTGCTCCTTGTTCCGTGACGATTGGAATAAGCCCAAAGAAGGTTGTCAGTGAAGTGAGCATAATGGCGCGATAGCGTTGGGAACCGGCATCAATAACCGCTGTAACGATGCCAACGCCGCGCTTCACCGACTGATTGATAAAGTCGACCAGTATGATGCTGTCATTCACAACCACTCCGGCCAGCGCAAGAATACCAAACAGCGAAAAATTGCTGATGCTCATTCCCAGAATCATATGGCCTATGACAGCACCGATGAAACCGAACGGGATGACACCCATGATGATGATGGGCTGCAAATAGGAACGTAGAGGAATCGCCAGCAGGGCATAAATGGCGAACAGGGAAAACCCAAGCCCAATCAATAAATTCAATAGCAGGGTCTGCTCTTCCTCCGTACCCCCGTCTGGGCCGATCTCAACGCTGGGATAACGTTCACTTAATTGCGGTATGAACTGGGTTTTTATCTCTCCGGCTATCTTGGAAGGTTCAACAGAGTGCAAATCTGCATTGGCGCTCACGCGGACTGCGCGCTCACCATCTACCCGGCTAATGGCGCTGTATCCCGGTTGCAGTGACATCTCAGCAACGGCTGAAAACGGCACACGCGCACCTTGTGGAGTCCGCACACTCATGTCTTCGAGGCTGGCCAGCGACTCACGCTGATCCTGCGGATAGCGGACCATCACTTTGACTTCGTGGCGCCCACGCTGCAGCCGCTGTGCCTCGTCGCCGTAAAACGCTGCGCGAACCTGGCGGCCGATCTCCAGAGTGCTGAGCCCCAGGACCTGACCCTCAGGCTTCAGGCGAATACTCAGCTCATCGGAGGTTTGTGCGGCATCGTTACTGATGTCGAAGACGCCGGCATAGGTTTGCAGGTGCGCGGCCAGTTCGGCCGCTGCTGCATTTAGGCTTTCGATGTCGTTCGATACCAGCAGGAAAGCGATTGGCGGACCGGCCATGGGGTCAGCGTGCATGATGCTGAGCCGGCGAGCTCCGGGAATCTCACCGATTAACTCGCGCCAGGTATCGGCAACCTGGGTGGGGTTAACCGGAATGTCCTTGCGCTTGGTCATTTCAAGCATGAATCTTGCACTGTTGCTGGATTCCCCGTAACCGAACAGATTCTCGACAAAATCCTCCTGCATGCCAGTTTCCTGCTTGAGATTGGCTTGCATCTGCTCAGATGCGGCAATAATCTTATCGACCGCGCCATACAGTTCGCGTTTGGGCACGCCTTCGTTCATTTCCAGAGTGACTTCAATGAACTCTCCGGGGACTTCCGGAAACATCACGTAACGTACAATACCGCTGAACACCAGGCCAAGTGTCAGCATCATGATGCCAATAAACGCAGCGAATGTGACGTATCGGAATTCCAGGCAGCGGCGCAGAAACGGTTGATAATACTCGGTGATCACAACGAAGAGCAGGCTGTTGCAGCCACGTTGCAAGCGACCGAACAACGACTTGCGGGAAGTCTCACTTTTAATATGCGTCAGGTGGGCAGGCAGGATGAGTTTGGACTCGATCAGTGAAAAGCTCAGGCTCAATATGACGACCCAGCCGATTGCTGCGGGGAACACAGCCATCTCTCCTTCCATCATTACCATAGGAAGAAAGGCGGCAATTGTCGTCAGCACACCGAAAGTTGCAGGCGTCGCCACCCGGCGGGCTCCGCGAACTACCGAATCCACATTATAACCGTCGCGAACCATGGTCGCGTGCGCACTCTCACCGATAACAATGGCATCATCAACGACAATACCCAGCACCACAATAAAGCCGAGAATGCTGAACATGTTCATCGTGACATCGATCGATTCCAGCGGCAGCGCGGCGAACACACCGAGGAATGTCACGATAAGTCCCACAACAACCCACAATGCCACTTTGAAGTCCATAAACATGAGCAGGATGATGAACACCAGTACCGCACCGAGCAGCATATTTTCAAACATCAGGCCCAGGCGGTCTTTCAGGTAATAGGTACCATCTGCCCAGTACTCAAGTTTGACTCCGTCCGGAAGGCCTGCGCGCTTGGTTTGAAGAAAGGCCTTGGCTGCTTCAGAGACCTCAAGCACATCCTGCTCAGCCCCTGACATGACAACCACGCCGATACTCGGGCCACCGTTGAAATAGGAAAAACCATCCAGTTCTTCGAAGCCATCATTAACCGTTGCCACGTCGCCCAGAGTGACGCGAGTGCCGTCCGTATTTGTGATCAGAATTATATCTTCAAACTGGAATTGGCGATAAGCCTTGTCCTTGGTTCGCAATAGAATGTCGCCATTGACGGTGCGAATTTTTCCGGCCGGCAGGTCGACCGAGGCCTGTTGGACCGCGTTACTTACATCAGTAAGCGTCAATCCGTACTGGCGCAATGTGTGCTCGGCAACTTCAATGGTTATTTCATACGGCCGTTCGCCGAACAGCTCGACGCGGGTGATTTCCGGGACTTCCAATAACTCCTGGCGCAGTAGCTCGGCGACTTCACGCCGACCATGTTCGTCCAGGTCGCCGGTCACCTGGATTTGCAGCGCAACTTGCATGAAGTCGAGCTCAAGGCGAGAAATATACGGGCTTTCCGCCTGTTGCGGGAAGGTGGTTATGCTGTCAACGGCAACTTTGACTTCATCCATCACGATATTCACGTCGTGGTCGTTGTCGATGTCCAGCTCCACCCTTCCATAGCCGGCGGCCGCCGTTGACTCAACTTCGGTAATGCCGGAAATATCTTCAACCGCCTGTTCGATTTTCAGGACAATACCTTCTTCAACATCCTCTGGAGTTGAGCCTGGGAAAGGCACTGTGATAATAATCGTCTGCGTTTCCAGTTCGGGCATCATGGTGGAGCGAAGCGAAAACATGATGGAGTACAAGCCGGCGACAACAATGACCAGCATCAACAGATTCGCTGCCACGCTATTGCGGGCAAACCAGGCAATGACACCATGGTGAGTGTCAATGTCATGGCTGTTCGAATTTTCGATGGTGCTCACAGAGTTTCAGCTTCTGCCGGCGCCGCAGGCCCGGCGCTGGCGGCAGACTCGAGTTGCAGCCGTGGTTCCGGTTGCTCGCCGTTCAAGCTGGCGATTCTTACCTTTGCCCCGGTACTGAAGCTGCTGAGACTGGTTGTGCTGACCCAGTCGCCATCGTTCAGGCCTGAGGTTACGTAGGCGTCTTGCGCGCTGCGCATGAGTACTTCAATCTTACGCTGCTCCAGGCGCTGTTCGCTGTTGACCAGCCATACCTTGTTGCCTGGGTGAATCGCCGCCTGTGACAGCCTGATCAAGCCAGGTATGGGTCTGCCATCGATGCGTGCTCGCACATAGGAACCAATACGTAAAGGATTGTTGCGGTGCTGCTCATTACCCAGAACGCCATATGGGTCGGGCACCTCTACAATTGCGGTCAGGGTTCGGGTGGTTTCGTCAACCACACCCTGTGTTCGAACCAGCCGACCCTGCCACTGCAATTGGCTTGCCGCCCCGGTACCACTCAGCAACACGCGCGGCGTGTGTTGAGCCTCCTGAGCGAATGCATTGGGTAGAGCAATAAATGGCAGGTCACGCTGCGGCAGCGGCACCTCAACCTCTGCAGTCGCTACTGAAAATAGCGTCGCAATGTGATTGCCGCGGCTCAGTGATTGCCCCAGATCAATGGCCTTGTCGCGCACCATTGCGTCGTAAGGTGCACGAACAATGGTATGTTCCAGATCGGCTTTGGCCTGAACCAGGTCGGCCCGGGCTGATTCCAATCTGGACTGCGCTTCCGCCAGTTGTGGCTTGCGCAGATACAGCGCAGTGGCCGCGTCACTGCGCGCAATGTTCTTACCACGGGTTTCCCATTCTTTGCGAGCCACATCCGCTCGACCACGCTCCTGGGCCAGTGCGCTTTCGGCGCTTGCCACGCCGGCCTCGGCACGTTTGACTGCTGCCACGTAGTCGCGTTGGTCTATACGAGCCAGTTTTGCTCCTTTGCGGAAAAAGCCGCCGGCACGAAATTCATCAGCTAACCATTCCACTCGACCGGCGACATCGGCAATCAGAAGAGTTTGCTGGCTGGCTTTGACATTGCCCTGTGCCTCAACCGGAATGCTAACGGTTTGTCGCTGTACTTCGACCACGTCGACCAGCGGTTGTACCTGCTTGGGCTCCGCTTGCCGGGCTTCCGGTCGTGACATAATCAACAGCACGGTCAATGCGAGCGCCCCAAGCAGGATCAGCAATGGGCCGTAAATTTTAAACTGTTCGGTGTTCAAGTCTTTTGTTCCCTTTCATTACCGCCACAAATCAGTCCACGTCAACGCCCGGGCAGCCGTGCATTTGCGGGCCGCCAGTCCCGGGTTAGGGCTGACATGAGAACTGACTACGACCGCTCAGGGTGTAATAGTTCAGTTCTCCGTGAAGACTATGTTTATTGGCGGGAATGCCCTAATTATAGCGGATACCTGTTGCAAGCGCGTTACCAAATGGTGTGCTTGGTAGGACCTCTGTGCGGCTCGATTACCCGGCTGGTTTGCCAGGAAAGCGATGAATGGCGCAGAAAAAACCCCGCCGTTTTTGTCAACCAAAAAGCCGGTAGCGGGTTAATCCCACTGCAAGCCGCTAAAACGGCAGTAAAAATCGGTAATTTCTGAGGAGTACGAGAAATGAACAAACTGGCATTTGGCTTCTGTGTTGTATTGAGCGTTACCGCATTCGGAGGTGCAGAATCGGCCCTGGCAGGTGCGCGCGCAGACCAGTTGGGCGATCGCATAGACGATCGGCTGGACCGTAAGGGCGATCGTATAGAACGACGCCACGATCGGCGCGCCGATGTGGCGCGAGCCCGCGGTCGAGATGGAATGGCAAACCGTATCGAGGGTCGAGGTAATCGCATTGACAACCAGCTTGATCGTCGCGGCGATCGCATTGACCGGCGTCTGAACCGGCGTTGAGTACGGCGTGAGCAATGCACAAGACGGGGGCTTTGGTGCCACCGCTATTTGGGCTAGTCTGGAGCTTGTAACCGACAGGAGACCAACGGCAGCAATGCCGTTGGCGGGTCAATTGGCACAGCAAGAAAGGCGCGATTTGCAGCGCCAGCTGGATAATTTCCTGGCTGAACAGGAGCGACGCGCTTACCAGATGGCATACCTGGCGACTCACGACCGGGAAGAAGCACTGGAGATTGTGCAGGATGCGATGTTCAAGCTGGTTCAGAAGTACGCGCACAAGCCGGCCGCTGCCTGGGGGCCATTGTTTACTAGAATTCTGCAAAACCGCATTAAAAACTGGTACCGTAAACGTTCTATCAGTCAACGAATATTTTCCTGGTTTGGCGAGGCTGATGAACAAGCAGGGCAGGGTGGCGCAGAAGCGGTGGACAGTGCTGCTCCTTTGGTTTCGTTCACCCGGCCCGATCAAAACCCGGAAACGGCGCGTTTCATGGAAGCCTTGGAGCGTGCGCTTCACGGCTTGCCAGGCCGCCAACAGCAGGCTTTTTTGTTGCGTGCTGTGCATGGCTTTGATGTTGCCGAAACGGCCGCGGCAATGCGATGCTCAAGCGGGAGTGTGAAAACCCATTACTCGCGGGCATTGGCAAAACTGAAAATTGATTTGCAGGCCTTCGCCCGTTGAGTATCCGACCATGAACGAATATGAAACCAACAAAGAAAGCTCTTTGAACGAGCAGCAGTTGCTGCAGCAGACGGAGGAGCTGGTAGCCGCGCGCGAGGCGCAATTGGACGCCGGCACGCTCAGTCGTCTGCACCGCATCCGCTCCGAAGCGTTGACCACCGTTGGTGGCCGGCCAGCAAAGCAGTGGTTGCCGGTTGCTGGTGCAGTAACCGTGGCGATGCTGGTTGGCGTGGTGCTGTTTTTACCGCAGCAGCCAGCAAACCTGAATCCAGAGACCGCATTGGTTACCGGTTTAAGTGAGCAGGACCTTGAACTGCTGGTTGGTAGCGAAGATTTGGAGTTGCTGGAGGACCTGGAGTTTTACCTCTGGCTGGATAGCCAGGGACCTTTGGACAGACCAAGCTGATGAAGACGGCTTTGGTGCTATTGGCAGTCTCAGTGGCTGCCGCCGCCGCTGCGGCGCCGGAGCCCGAGTTTTTCGAGTTTCTGGCCTCCTGGTCGGTTGAAGATCAGCAGTGGCTGGATGAGGCGATGCTTGAAGAGGAGTCAGCACAGGAGTCCGACATTGAGGAGCAGAACAAAACTGGTGAGCAAAATATTGAGAGCAGTGATGAGAACGTTACTTCCGCGACTGGGTCGGACAACTAGTCTGCTGATTGTGCTGTGCGGCGTGCACAGTGTGGCGCTGGCCGCTACACCCAGTTGGTCAGAATTGGAGCCTGCCCAGCAGGATGCCTTGCGTTCCCTGGAACAGCGCTGGGACGGTTTACCGCAGGAACGCCGTGAAAAAGTATTGCTGGGTCTGCAGCGTTGGCAGAGCATGAGCGACTCGCAACGCCAGTCGTCACAACAGCGGTATCGACAATGGCGTTCGCTGTCGCCTGAAAGACGACAGCAGATACGCGAACGTTATCGACGTTTTAAAAGCCTGAGTCCAGAGCAGCGCCAACGTCTTAAGCAACAGCGGCAGCGTTTTAAAAACCTGTCCAGCGAACGCAAGCAGGAATTGCGCAAACGTTTTCGCGATCTCAGCCCCGAACAGCGCGGAAAACTCAAGAAAATGTTGCGCGACAGGCGCTGACCCGACCGGTCTAGAGCACGGCCGATGACCAGGCCTGTGCTATAGTAGAGGCCCAAATTCTGCCACGGAGCAAGCATGACCACACACTTTGATTCCCCGGCTGAACTGCTGGCCACTGAACCTGGTACGCAACTTGGCAGTAGCAGTTGGTTGGCGATTGATCAGGACAGAGTCAATCTTTTTGCTGACGCAACCGGGGATCATCAGTGGATTCATGTTGATCCTGAGCGGGCCAAGGAGGGTCCGTTTGGCGCTTGTATCGCGCACGGTTATCTGACTATGTCGCTGGTGAATAATTTCCTCCCGGAAATCTTCAAGGTGCACAATATTTCCATGGGCATTAACTACGGTGCCGACAAGCTGCGCTTTCCAGCACCGGTACCGGTTGGCTCACGAATACGCGGTAGTGGCGAATTAATCAGCGTCGATGAGGTCAAAGGTGGTGCGGTGCAGGCCATTGTTCGAGTGACAGTGGAGATTGAAGGGAGCGATCGCCCTGCCTGTGTTGTTGATACGATCAATCGTTTCGTTCCATGAGGCATCGCCGGCCCCCAGTTATCGGGTGAATAGACTAAAACGCTTTTTTGTTCTGCCCTGGCTGCTGCTCTGCAGCACCGCTGTACTGCACGGTTTATGGCGAGCGGTGGTTGCCGGTAAATTGAGCATTGCATGGCTGGGCGCACTGCTCGCTGTTGTTCCTGTGCTGCTGTTTATGCTCATGCTGGCGAGAGGCTCAGCCCCCCGGACCAGCCGGTACTTGCCCATACCACTGGGCCTGGCCGTTGCCGGATCCCTATTGGCACTTTGGCAGTATGAGCCTCTGCCTGCGCTGTACGCCCTGGTGGCCGGCCTGCTGGGCACGCTGCTGTATGTATTCTGGTATTCCCGCCTGGGCCGTAATGTCAGCCCAGCGCTGTGTGCTGGCGCTCAATTACCACCGTTCAGGCTGCGCAGTATTGATGGCAGATACTACACGCCGACCCAGGCAGGCGCGCCCTGTCTGCTGCTGTTTGTGAGGGGGGCGTGGTGCCCTTTATGCGTTGCCCAAATCAACGAGGTCGCAGAGCAATACCAACATTTGCGTGATCGAGGTGTCCTGGTGTTTGTAATCGCCTGGCAATCACAGGAGCAAAGCCAGCAACTCGCTGAGAAGTTTTCAGTGCCGCTTATTTTTTGTGTGGATGAGCGCCATGCCCTGGCTGCAGAACTGGGATTACGCCATCAAAATGGCACTCCTTTCGGTATGCGAGGGTATGATCAGGATACCTTTTACCCAACGGTCATCTTGACCGATCGAGGAGGCAAAATCATTTATTCGGATCAAACCGACAATTATCGACTGCGGCCGGACCCGGCAGAATATTTGTCGCTCCTGGAGGGCAGTCGATGACAATGAAAGAGCCAGGGGATAAGGTTGAGATCCGCCCGGCCGCCACGGTGATTGTGCTGCGCGACAGTGATGAAGGCCTGCAAACCCTGTTGTTACGCCGCAATTCGAAGTTGGCATTTGCGGGCGGGGCCTGGGTGTTTCCCGGTGGGCGCTTTGACGAGCCGGACTATCAGGCGGCCAACAGCAGAAACGATTCGGATGCAGCGACCCATGCCGCTGCTCGTGAAGCGCGCGAAGAATGTGGCCTGATACTGGACCCGGAGGAGTTTGTTTATTACGCGCATTGGACGACGCCCGCACGGATGCCGAAGCGCTTCGCGACCTGGTTTTTCATGTGCCAGTATGCAGATGCCGAGCGAGTGGTGATTGATGGCTCGGAAATACATGACCACCTTTGGGTGGCTCCACAAATGGCATTGGAACGCCATGCAGACCGTGATATCGAACTGATGCCGCCAACCTTTGTATCGCTGACCGAGCTTTCAGAATTTAAAGAAGCCAAGCCGGCGCTGGCGGCATTCGCTGCGCGAACGCCACGAATTTACGAGCCCAGGTTTGCTGAGAACGATGGTGTGCTGGCGGCTCTTTACAGTGGGGATGCCGGCTATGAAACCAGCGATCCGAGTTTGCCTGGCCCCCGGCATCGGTGTCTGATGCCGGGACAGGGCGCCTGGCAGTATCAGTTCAGCGGCTAAGCGGCCGGGTTCAAGCCTCAGCGACGGCTTTTCGTTTTCGTTTCGGGGCAACCGCAACCCGGCTGCTGGTGGTGCGTTTGGCCGTTTTTGGAATTACGATACTTCTGGGAGAACGTTTTGCCTTGCTGCCATTCAGTGCGCGCTTGACAGGCGCGGGCTTCTCAGGAGCAGTCTTCGCTGCCCGCTTGGTGGTCACCACCTTGCCTGGGCGTTTGGCCGCTTTCTTTTGGCGGCTTTTCTGTGCTCCGGTGCGTGCGGACTTGTTTTGTCCTGCCGTTTGTTCCGCTGCGGCCATTGCCGAGGCCTTACCCGGCTTGCGCCCGAGAGCGGCCTGATAGGTTTCCAAAAAGGACTGCTCCAGGCATTCCTTGTATGTCTCTGGGTCAGGCATGGCATTGCGATCAGCGAGAATGGTGATGGAAATCATGCCATTGCTGCTGAATACCGTCTGAAACAGGGCACAACCGGGCGTGAGCAGGCCAAGGCCGTGGTAGCGAACCATTTCGGCGCCGGCGCAATACAGCGGAAAATTGGGGCCCGGAACATTGGTAACGACCGTACTGATATTCAATGGTATAAAACGGCTGATGTGATTACGTGCCCAAAATTCAGCCACCGTTTTGGACAACAAGGGTGAGAAGAAGCCGGCCACTTTCAGAGAGTCAATCAGTGGGCTGATTTCAGCTTCCTGCTTGGCCTTGCCGGCGCTTTCACGAACGGCACTGACGCGCTCAACCGGGTCAGCAATTTCGGTATGCAGGCGAGTGAACATGGATGCGACCTGGTTATTGTCGGAGCTTGATTCACGCCGCTCGCGCATATTCAGGGGCACCCCGGCCACCAACGATTCTTCCGGCAGTTCACCTTTGCCCCGCAGGTAGTTCCGCATGGCACCGCCAATAATCGACAGGGCCACATCATTGACCGTAGCGCCAACCGCATTTTTGATGTCCTTGAAATCCTGCAGTTCGAACACCGCAGCCTCAGCAACCCGGTGAGGGCCAACCCGATTATTGAAGCGGGTTTTGGGCGCGGTAACAGCCGGTTTGGGCACCTTATCCCTGGCCACGTCCAGACCGTAGCCGACCAGTTCGGAAATGGCATTGCTAAAGCCACGCATCATTTCCAGTGAGCCGGTGGTGCGATTCAGCAGTCCGCGCAGAAAAAGTTCGGCCTCGCCGGGCTGGCGGTCAACAATAATGGTATTCGGTTCGCTGTTTGGGTCCTTTTCTGGCACGGGCTGCAAGTCGTGCAACGCAGACATGAACGAGGCCCCGCCTGCACCATCCACCAGGGAGTGATGCATTTTGGTGTACATCGCGAATGCGCCTTTTGGCAGACCTTCGATATTGTCCAGACCTTCGATTATGTAGGCTTCCCAGAGAGGACGGGACATGTCGAGTGACCGGGCATGCAGGCGGGCAACCTGAATCCAGAGTTGTCGCCAGTCGCCTGGATTGGGCAAGGATATGTGCCGAATATGAAACTCCACATCAAAATTCTTATCTTCTATCCAATAAGGGCGATCGAAATCGCCGGGGACTGCCACCAGGCGAGTGCGGAATAAAGGCAAGCGATGCAGCCGCTGCTCGAAATTGGCCAACACCTCTTTGAATCGGACGAATCCGCCAGGTGCGGTTGACGGGTCATAAATACTGAGTCCACCCACATGCTGCGGTGTGACCGGATTTTCCAGGTTGATAAAGGCGGAATCGAGGATGCCGAGTTGTTTCATTCTGCTTTCCAGCGTGACCTTGAGCAAAGCAGCCCCTGACACGCGGGCAGGCCGCCCAAGCCAGTCGCTTCGCCAGGGGCAGATTGTTTAAGAAAGTGTCTGCGTCGCTATAGATTACCACAGCGGGCCCATTCGGCAATGGCTGCGATTGACCTGCAGTATGCCATCGGTGTTTCGAAAATAGACGCAGGATAGCGAGCAAAAAAAAAGCCCTGCCGAAGCAGGGCAAGAACCAACTGGTAAAATCCCCCCAGGTTTGTTCAGTTAGAGCGTACTTTTTGGCGAGCCAGGCCAAGTGCCAGCAGGCCAAGCGCCAGCAGCGCCAGAGTGCCAAACTCGAGTTGGGCCGGGGCGTCATTGCTGGCGGAGCGTTCAACTTTCGTGTCCGCCGGGCTGTATCGCGAATCAGCTTTGTCAGCAGTCGCTGGCGCTTGTTGATGTATGGACGATGGCTGTGCAGGTTTAGCAGCAGGCTCCGGCGCCGAGGCATAGCCATTTACCGCGGCCAGTAGCATTGCCAGCAGGCAGGTAGTGAGCAGAATGCCGCTGTGCCCTTGCTTGCTTGTTGTAGTAGTCCCGTTCATCGCCATCAAAATCTGATCATTTAATAACCAGATAGCAGAGACTGTGCCAAGTTTGCTAAGGCATTGATTTAACGAAGTAAAATATGATCAAAAAATGAACAAAAAAGAAGTGGTGTTAAGGAAATCGACAGTGCGAGCGAAGCATTGCTACCGCCTATCGACCCCAGTTGCCGGGCTATTTACTGCTTGAAATCTTTTTACAAGTCAGCCAGTAAATGGCCGAAACGAGCTTCAGCGCGCTGCCGCTGGCTTGGAATATGCTCGCTCGGCAGGCCCGATTCGTTTGCTTCCACGTCTTCCAGCAGCAGCCGGGCTACGCTCTGTTTGTGGACTTCGTCGGCACCATCGGCTATCCGCAGTGCTCTGGCACCGCGATACATTTTTTCCAGGGGCATGTCAGTGGAGTAGCCCATCGCGCCGTGCAGCTGTATCGCTCGGTCGATCACGGTCAGAAGAATATTCGGAATTGCAAATTTAGACGCAGAGATGTCGAGTCGGGCCGCTTTGCTGAAGGGGCCCTCCGTATCCATGGTCCAAGCCGATTTCAATACCAGCAGGCGCGCCATTTCGATTTCAACATAGCTGTCGGCCAGCATCGCTTGGACCATTTGCTGCTTCGCCAGCGGCTTGCCTCGAGTTTCTCTAGCAATTGCTCGCTCCTTGAGCATTTCAAATGCGCGATTGCATTGCCCTATCATGCGCATGGCGTGGTGGATTCGTCCGCCACCGAGACGTTTTTGCGCCAGTACAAAACCTTCCCCAGGCTCGCCAATCATATGGTCCAGCGGTACGCGGCAGTTCTCAAACAGTACCTCAGAGTGTCCGCCTATGCGGTCCATCAGAAATCCCTCGGGTGAATAATGCGGGTCGTGCATGCTGCCGACATCTCGGACAACACGCATGCCGGGCGTGCCTCTTGGGACGACTATCATCGCGGCGCGCTTGTGTGGCGGGGCCTCCGGGTCGGTGACCGCCATGACCAGCGAAAAGTCGCTGACGCTGGCATTGGAGGCGAACCACTTATGACCGTTAATTACCCATTCATCGCCATCCCGTTCACAGCGGGTTTTGATACCAGTCGGATCGGAGCCTGAAGTGTGCGGCTCGGTCAGTGCGAAGGTGGAACGCAGTTCACCGGCGAGCAGGGGGTAAAGCCAACGCTGTTTCTGCGCCTCGTTGGCACCAACGGCCAACAGCTCGGCATTCCCCGAGTCTGGCCCCTGGCAACCGAATATCTCAGGTGCCAGTTCACTGCGGCCCAGAACCTCGTGCATCAGGGCAAGATGAACCTGGCCATACCCCTGGCCACCATGCTCAGGTGGCAAATGCGCTGCCCACAGTCCGCGGTCTTTCACCTGCTGCTTAAGCGGCGCCCAAAGGCGGTCCAGCTGCTGCTGGTCCAGGCCTTCATACAGTAATTCCAGGGGAATCAATGTCTGGTCAACAAAATCCCGCATCCATTGCAGGTCGGGTTCGAATTCTGCGGGTGTGGCAAAGTCCCAGGCCATGGCGTAGTCCTCGTTGGCTGAGCGTAATAATGGTTTCCGCTGCCGTTAGGGTGCTTGAGTTACCGGCGTAGTACGGCGATCGGAGCTCTGTGCTAGTCTATTTTTAGAATGAACACGGTGCCATTACTGTATGGTTACAAGACAATTGGCCGACCTTATTTGCCACCCCAACAGCCAGTGGTTGTTCCGTGCGGGCTTACTGCTTCTGGTGGCGCTTGAGGTGTATGCAAGCCTGACGCCTGTTGACATGGAGGGTATTGATATTCCCCACCTGGACAAGCTCGTACATTTTCTAATGCATTTGGGGAACGTGCTCCTGGCCGCATTGGCGTTCCCGAAGCAGCGTAGCCTGCTGATCGCGCTGGCCCTGCTGTTTCTGCTAGGTCCAGCTATTGAGCTGCTACAATCCTTGACACCCGATCGGGAAGCGTCCCTGGCCGACCAGCTCGCCAATACCGCAGGCTTTCTGACCGGACTGCTGTTAGCGCGTCGCCTGAAACGGCAGCTGGGAGCTTTCTCAGGGGTTAGTGCGCGTAATTGACAGTTTGCGGCTGGTTTATCCTAAGAAGCTTGCTTACCTCTGCCTCGAGCTCATCAAACGGATTGACTTTACGCACTCGTGACCGCAGAAAACGCTGACCTGCCTGGATGGTCGCCACGGTGTCATCCGGACCGCGGCCAACAAATTCCTGCCAGTCCTGCGCGTCTTGGAGCAGGTCCAGGCCGGCGTAAGCGCTTAGACCTTCCAGGCCATGAGCCGCTATTGCCACCGGCAAGCGGGAAAGTGCCGCGTCGACAGCAATGGTGGACGGCGTGGTAACAACAGCGTCCACCAGAGTGAGTAACTGGTTAGCGGAAACCTGTCTCCACAGTTCGTCTTGATAATCAATCACAAATACATTGCCAGGCAAGGTGTCTGGAATTCCGCTGGCAATATTGAACCAGCGACCCGCCGGATGAGGTTTGACGATAAAGTACATGTCTGGCTGGGTCTGCGCAGCGGTGAGCAGTGAGCTCAGGAAACGCTGCCGGTATAATTCGCTGTAGCGCTCCCAGTGCAGGTTTTCAAACACACCGACCAGCTTTTCGCAGCGCAATCGGTGACTCAGTTCTTTACAGGGTTGAGCGCTATCATGGCTGCGGAACAGGCCCAAGGGCTGACACTTCTTGCGTGTTCGTCGACTGATGTGTCGACTGTCGACCGGTAGATCGTTCCAAAGAAATATTTTGTCCGACGCAAATCGTACCAGACGGTTTTCCCCAAAGTAGGTCAGCCCTTCGTTTTCAAGGCCGTGTTGAAAAGTGACAGCAGGAATCGTTTGCTTACGAGCTAATTGGGCAATACGGTGCGCGACCCGGTGTGGGCCGAGACTGGTTTCTGCAGCGAGAAATACCAGATGTGCCGACGCCAGCGAGTTACTCTGCCCGGCGATAATTTCCTCACGCTCAAGTACCTCTGTCTTCAGTTCTTTGTTAGCGAGATAGTCTTCCAGCACGCCTGGTTGAGCCATCAACCAGCGCGAAACCAGGGCCTTGATACGCCATTGGCCCATCGCGATAAAGTGCTCAAGAATCGGTCTGAGCACATCAAAGTCCTGTATTAGGTCAAACACAAAGAGTAAGCACGGCCGATGTCTGGGGTCCTCAGCGGACACCTTATCAAGTACATTGGCAAGATCGTTAGAAACTCGCTGCGGCGTATAGTGGGCAGCCAGAATGGGTTGGGCGTGGTTAATATCCTGCTCGGCATGGTTCTCAATCAAGTAACGGCGCAGACCGGTATAACTGTCCTCGCAGGCCACACAGTCACGAAACAGCTGCAGATCAGCGAAGTCGTCGGCGACCACAGGCACGCCCATTGACAGCGCGAGTGCCACCCGGTTGACAGACTTTGTTCTCGAGTAATCGTCATTATTGTTGGGCAGGATCAGCACGTCGGCATCTCTAAGGTGCTGAAAAATGCTGACAGGATCCCACTCGGCATAGCGACTCGGAATCGCTAAGCGACGAATATATTCGTCATACTTTGCCCGATTATTGCTGACCACAAGCAGCTCGATCGCTTGCTCCCGGTTGATTCGTGTCAGCGCCGCCGAAAATCGCAGAATGGAAGCAATGCCCTGATCGGCGGCCGAGTGTCCGGCGTTACCAAACCAAAGCACGGTTTTTCGATACTGACGTGTGTGCGAGATAACTGATTGGCCTGTGTCCAGTAACGGAAAACTCGGCTGTTTGTGCGCTGTACCCAGCCCGCCGGGGAGACGTCGCAGGACATTTTGAATGCCGGCTTTGAGCAGGGCGCGATTGGAGTTAAGGTCGTTGCTGACAAGTTTTCGTATGGCCTGTTTATACGACCTGCTCTTGGTAGAAGTCCGTGGTCGTCTCAATTTGCCGTGTACGCTTAACGAATCAGAAAGAACGAACGTTGATGATGCTGGCGTTCCAAGTCGCCAGTTGCTGCCATACAGATTGGTGTAGAGCATCCTGACCTGCTCTTCCTGCTCTATGCAGTCCGGTACCACGTGGATTGCTGCCTGGGTGTGATTGAGCTGTTGGCGAACGATTTCCCCAAGAGCGTGCGTGGGTACAAGAATTGCGCTGGCCAGCTCGGCCAGTGAACGGAAGGTGGCGACAGTTTTGACCCCCTGCACACCTCCGCGATATCCCGAAGCAAAAATGTTGTCACTCAGCTCGAGTAAAACCGGAATGTCTTTACGCTGGGCATCCCAGGCAAGTTGTAGCGTGGTATCGTCAAAGTGCTTGGTGAAAATAACGCCCCGGGTATCCGGCGTTAAGGTCACAGCCTGGGGATTGTCTGTGACCAGAGTATGGTGACCTCGGGTGCCGAGATGCAAAGCGGGCCAGAGAGCCCGGTAGCGAAAACTGGGGAGCGATGGGTCCAATGAATTGACAAAATTCACCCACACCGCGAGACACCTTCCATAGCCTGCGTATCCATCCTTGGTATTTTCTTTGAGCATAGCCCAAGTCAGTCAAAATCCAAGATAAACGGTAGCTTTTCAGGTGGTTTAATGCCGTTTTCTACCGGGTGTAGTCGAAGTTTGAGCATTTGCTAAGCCGTTGGTCGTAAAACACACGGCAATCGGTCACACGTCGGTTAATTAATGGACAGATAAATGCCGCTTTGATAATTTGGCCGTGAGCTGGCGATCTGGCGTATCAAACGCCACTGGGAACGCAGCAAACCCGTTATTTTCTCTGCCAATTTAGTGGCGGCCCGAGTATGGCCGCGGGGATAGCTATATGCTAAAAACTAACGAAAGTAATAAGGCGCAATATTCAAAAACCTTGCGGAATATGCGTGATGGTTCGCGTTTGGAGAATATCGCCCAGAGCATGGTGCTGCTAATTTGGGTTTTCTTCTGCATGCTGGCCCTGCCCGCCAATGCGATCACGCCGGCCGACTATGGCGCGGTTGCTGGCGACCAGATTGATGATACCGCGGCGGTACAGTCTGCGATTGACAATAATGATGAAGTCGAACTGGACGGCTTGTATCGCATATCCAGCGCGATAAGGCTTCGCAGTAATCTCACGCTGCATTCGCACAGCCAGGGTGGGCTGTTGCTAACGGCGGGGCCAGCAGGCTTTGACAACCGCTCTAATGACACCGAATTCGACAGCAATGCAAATGCGCTCTTGGGAACGGATGTGGCGAATATTGAATTGCGTGACTTCCGTATCATCAAGGAGTTTGAAGACGGCTCGGTGATGTCGGCTGTTCGAATTCGGGGCGGGCGCCACATCACGGTATCCGGATTGGAAGTATCCGGTTTTTCTAATGGGCTGGTCATTGCCTTGGATTCGGTGGAGTGGGCTTCTGTCACGTCAAACATCGTGCATTCCAGCTATACAAGCAGCGAAACTCAACATACGGCTATTGCGATTGATTCATCCCGTCTGGTCAGAAATGGCGTCATCATTAATTCACAAGCCGTGCTGGTAAGCAATAATTACCTGATGGGCCTGGAGGTCAGCGAAGAGCTGCGCGCACGAAACAGGGTTGAGACTGACGCTATCAATATCGCTGGTCCGGAAGCACACGATATCTGGGTGTTGAATAACAGCATTGCCAGTGTTGGTGAGGGCATTGACAGCTTTGGCCAGCGAGTGAACATTCGTTCGAATGCCATTTATAACAGTTACCTATTCGGAATCAAACTGGTGCACGGCGCATCCGAGAGTCTGGTGCGGGATAACACTATCGTGCGCCCCGCAAAGGTTGGAATCGTCCTGGCAGGTTCTAACTCGGTACAACGTCATACCAGCGAAAATCTGCTGCTTGATAATTTTGTCAGTGGGGCGGGACAGTCTTCGACGATCAATTGGCGGCCACAGTTCACCGCCGGGTTCTCGCTGGAAGCCAATGGCGGAGAGAGCGGTAGTGTGGTGGGTAATGTGCTGGACCGCAACCGCATTGCACAAACGGCGAACATGGATTTCGGCGTGCTGTGCGAAGTGCCACATGACAACATAATCCGCAATCTGGAATTGCTGGACCCGGCATTGCGAGAAGGCGTACGGGGTTGTCTCTAAGTGGCACTTGCAGTCCTTTTGCTGGCACCATTTCAATAGTCTTTCTACCGCTCAACCTATAGTATCCTGGAAGCCGTCGCAGGCGCGTCAATGCGGCGTTTTTTTTGGGTTTCTATCGGGTTGCGGCCAATGAATAAAAAGACCATACGAATTGGCGGAGCGAGCGGTTACTGGGGTGATTCGGCCCGCGCGACGCCGCAGCTTCTGGCCGGCGGCGACTTGGACTACATTGTTTATGATTACCTTGCAGAGATTACAATGTCCATTCTCGCGCGAGCACGCGCCAAGAATCCGGCCGCCGGTTTTGCTACCGATTTTCTTGACTTCGCACTGCAACCGAATCTTGGAGAAATCACTCGTCAGGGCGTGAAAATCATCGCCAATGCGGGTGGGGTCAATCCGCTCGCCTGTGCGGCGGCGGTACGAGAGCTATTAGACCAGCAGGACATTAGCCTGCAGGTGGCGTGCGTGACGGGCGATGATCTCATGCCGTTGCTTGACGAATTTGCCAACGAGCAGATCACTGAGATGTTCTCCGGCGATGCCTGCCCGGCCAAGGCATCGGTGCAGAGCGTCAATGCTTACCTGGGTGCCTTTCCGATTGCCAATGCCCTGGATAGGGGAGCCGACATAGTGATTACCGGGCGTTGCGTTGACAGTGCGGTTACTCTTGCGGCCGGTATTCACAGTTTTGGCTGGCAGCGCGATGACTATGACCTGCTGGCGGCGGGCTCCCTGTGCGGCCACATACTGGAATGCGGGACTCAGGCTACCGGAGGTAATTTCACGGACTGGGAGCTTTTACAAGGCGCTTTTGAAAACACGGGTTATCCAATCGCAGAGCTTGCTGAAAATGGTGACTTTGTTTGCAGTAAGGCCGAGCCAAGCGCTGGCCTGGTAAGCGTGGCCACGGTCGCCGAACAGATGCTGTATGAAATTGGCGACCCACAGGCTTACTTGCTGCCAGATGTTGTTTGCGACTTCTCTAATGTCACCATGGACCAGCTTGCCGATGATCGAGTGCTGGTAAGTGGCGCCAGAGGTTACCCGGCACCAAACAGCTATAAGGTCAGTGCTACGGTCGCGGATCAGTTTCGTGGTGGAACCCAGGTAACGTTCTACGGTATTGATGCCGCTCGAAAAGCACAAGCATTTGCAGAGGCCTGTTTACGCAGTGCCAGCGTGCGACTTGAGCAGTTTGGGCTGAGCGACTTCTCTGAAACCAGTATTGATGTCTTAGGTGCGGAGGCACATTACGGCGCTTTCGCACAGCAACATACCGCTCGGGAAGTGGTCCTTAAGCTGGCGGCAAAACATGAGGATGCTCTGGGTATTGGCCTGTTTTTGAAGGAAATTGCCGGGCTTGGACTTGCTGGGCCACCGGGATTGTGCGGCTTTGCGGGAGGTCGACCGAAGCCGTCGCCGGTTGTGCGTTTGTTTTCCTTTCTTTTACCGAAGGAACGGGTTGCGATCAGCGTTGATTGCAATGGCAAGAGTACGGATTGCTCAGAGACAACCCAGCCGACAAACCAGCAATTCTTGGCACAACGTCCACACGACCCTCCATCGGTTGAAGAGGGCCAACACACCGTGCCTTTGGTAAAGCTCGCTTATGCGCGCAGTGGCGACAAGGGGAATAAAGCAAATATCGGCGTCATCGCTCGCAAGCCACAGTACCTTCCTTATATTTATTCGGCACTGACGACCGAAGTGGTTGCAGAGCGTTTTGCCCATTTTCTTAATAATCCGAGCGCCGAATCGGTAGAGCGCTTTTTGTTGCCCGGAATTCATGCCATCAATTATTTGTTGCACGACGTGTTAGGAGGCGGTGGTGTGGCCAGTCTCCGCAGCGACCCTCAGGGCAAAGGCTTTGCACAATTACTCCTGGATGTGCCAATTCCCATTGGGGATAAGGTTATTGAATTGTTGAAGGAACGGTGATCAGATGCCTGTATTTACTTCTAAGATTAAGCCCTCGTCCGAGGCCTTTCAGAGGAACCGTAAGGAGATGCTGGGCCTTATTGCCCGGCTGCAAGAACTCAATGCGCGTGCGCCACATAAGTCCGAACAACGTAAGCCGCGCTTTGATAAGCGTGGCCAGCTAACACCAAGAGAGCGCTTGGCCCGGCTGCTGGACCCAGGCATGCCATTTCTGACAGTAGGTAATCTGTCCGGATACTTGCTGGATACTCCAGACCCGGATAAATCGCTGCCGGGATCAACAGTGATCGCCGGTATTGGCTTTGTTTCCGGTGTGCGTTGTATGGTGGTTGTCGATGACAGTGGTATTCAGGCAGGCGCTCTGACCACCGCAGGCGGTTACAAAATAATGCGCGCAGAGGTGATCTCACAGGAGCAAAAGCTGCCATTCATTCATCTGGTTGAAAGTGCCGGCGGCGACCTGCTTAACTACACCGTAGAAGGCTTTATTGAAGGCGGCGCGTTGTTTGGTCGCCTTGCCCAGTTGAGCAAGCAGGGCATACCGGTTATATCTGTGCTGCATGGCTCTTCGACCGCCGGCGGTGCATACATGCCAGGGCTAAGTGATTATGTGATTGGAGTTAAAGATAATGGCCGCGCTTATCTGGCGGGGCCTCCATTGCTTAAGGCTGCAACCGGGGAGGTGGCCACCGAAGAGGAACTGGGTGGGGCCAGCATGCATGCGACTACCTCTGGGCTGGTTGAATACCTCGCTGAGAATGATGGGCATGCGATGCAAATTACTCGAGAGCTCGTACAGCGGCTGCAATGGAACGCGGGCTGCACCAATAAGCACGTGTCCGGTGGCCGCGAGCCTGTCTATGACCCTGACGAAATAGCCGGGGTTGTGCCCTGTGATTATCGTACCCCTTATGATATGCGTGAGTTGGTAGCGCGAATTGTTGACGGCTCTGATCTGCTCGATTTCAAGCCAGCTTTTGGTTCCGCGACCGTCTGTCTTCAGGCTGAGATTTTTGGTCAGGCCTGCGGAATTGTTGGCAATAACGGCCCGATAGACCCCGATGGTGCGGGAAAGGTCACACAATTTTTGCAGTTGTGCGACCAGGCGAGTATTCCAGTGATCTTTATGCAGAACACGACTGGTTATATTGTGGGGACCAAATCCGAGCAGGCTGGAATGATCAAACATGGCTCGAAGATGATTCAGGCGGTACGCAACCTCGCTGTGCCTCGCATTACGATGATGACCGGCGCTAGCTTCGGTGCGGGTAACTATGGTATGTGTGGTCGTGCGTATGAGCCCGATTTTTTATACACCTTTCCCAATGCACAAACCGGCGTGATGGGTGGAGAGCAGGCGGGCAAAACCATGGGTATGGTGGCCCGCGGTCGAGCGGCGGCTGCCGGCCAGGAAGTGGATGAAGCAGCCATTGCTGCGCAGGAACAGGCCTTGGCCCAGCACTTCGACAGCCAAGCGGACGCCTTTTACACCTCGGGGCACTGTCTGGACGACGGTATGATCGACCCGCGCGACAGTCGCCGGACGCTGGGTTTTCTGCTGGAGACAGTTCAGGAGCAGCGCCAGCGGAGCGTGCGGCCTAACAGCTTTGGTGTGGCAAGAATTTAGGAACATCAAATGACAAAGTTTTCCTCAGTGTTGGTCGCTAACCGTGGCGAAATAGCGTGCCGGGTGTTGCGCACCCTAAACTCTCTGGGTTATCGAAGTGTTGCCGTGTATTCAGAGGCCGACAGGTCAGCTCCACACCCAGCTCTTGCTGATCACGCAGAGTTGATCGGTCCGGGGCCAGTCAATGAATCCTATCTTTGCGCTGATAAAATTCTCGCAGCTGCCAAACGCAGCGGAGCCCAGGCCATTCATCCTGGTTACGGCTTCCTCAGCGAAAATGCCGAGTTTGCTGAAGCCTGTGAACAGGCAGGACTCGTGTTCATCGGCCCCAGCGCGACCGCTATTCGGGCGATGGGCAACAAAGCCGAAGCAAAGCGCCTGATGATCGAGGCCTCTGTGCCCTGTATTCCGGGTTATCAAGGCAGAGATCAAACTGACGAAGCCTTGTGTGATCAGGCCCGACAGCTCGGCTTGCCACTGATGGTCAAAGCCGCCGCGGGTGGCGGCGGCCGAGGCATGCGACTGGTTGAGAATGAAGACGAGCTGGCCAACGCTATTCGTCTGGCGCGCGCCGAGGCTGAAAACGCATTTGGTAACGGCGAGTTGATTCTCGAGCGCGCCGTTGTGCGGCCAAGACACGTCGAGGTTCAAGTGTTTGCCGACTGTCATGGAAATACTGTGTATCTGGGTGAGCGCGATTGCTCAGTTCAGAGGCGTCATCAAAAAATAATTGAAGAGGCGCCGTGCCCGGTGCTCGACCCCGTATTACGCCAGCGGATGGGTGAGGCGGCTGTTACCGTGGCTCGCAGCATTAATTACCAAGGTGCTGGAACCGTTGAGTTCCTTTTGGACGCCAACGGTGAGTTTTATTTTCTGGAGATGAACACCCGGTTACAGGTCGAGCATCCGGTCACTGAAGTTATAACCGGGCGTGATTTGGTCGCTTTACAGTTACAGGTGGCTCAAGGAGAAGCTCTGGGGTTCTCTCAACAGGATATTCAATGGCAGGGGCATGCCATCGAGGTGCGTTTGTATACCGAAGATCCTGCACAGGATTTTCTGCCGACCAGTGGCGAGATTGCACTCTGGCATCCTGCCAGTGGTGAGGGGGTAAGGATTGATGATGGCATTCAAAGCGGTCAGTTGGTGTCGCCATTCTACGACCCGATGGTCGCCAAGCTGATTGCCTGGGGTGAGGACCGTGACAGCGCACGTCGCCGCCTGATGGCGGCGTTGCGAGACAGCTGCCTTTTTGGTCCGACCAGCAACAAGGCGTTCCTGCTGGACTGTCTGGATCATCCGGAGTTTGCGGCGGCCCGGGCGACCACGGCTTTTATCACTGAAGCTTTCGGAGAGGGCGTACCAATGGGCCCTGACTTTGCGCATAGCGATGCGGCAATATCGGCGGTGTTGGCCTGCGAATACGATTATCACGTGTTCATGGACAAAGCTGTTGGAGTGTCGCCAGAGCTGAAGAACTGGAGTAATGCGAGACCATTGATGGCGAGGAAGCAGTACACCGTGAAGAATCAGCAGTTTGATTTGCATATTATTCCGCGTGCCCAACACCATTATGAAGTGAGCTGTGATGGCCTTTCGATCGATGTTGAAGTTCTGGAGTCTTCCGACCCGATTCACCGCCTTAAAGTGGACGGTATTCCCTACCGGGTGTTTTTTCATGCAATGAGTGATGCTGAACACTATGTTGATATCGAAGGACGTTGCTTTCATCTGGAAGACGCAATCCGCAAGGCTGGCAGCAGCACCAGTGCGGGTGATGCCAGCCAGGTGATTGCCCCAATGCACGGTCTGCTGCTTGAGGTACGGGTGTCACCGGGTGAGGAAGTGCGTGCCGGCCAGACACTGGCGGTATTGGAGGCGATGAAAATGCACTACGAAATCGTCGCTGAAGCCGATGGTGTGCTGGCGGAATTGCTGGAAACCGCGGGCAGCCAGGTTGCGGCAGATTCTGTATTAATGCGCCTTGATGTTGGCGCGGCCAGCGCAGAAGCGAGTGACGGGTAGCCATATTCTGGCGGAATTTAATCTCAGTCAGCTCGCGGGGCGCTAAAAATTACCAGCCGGCCTGCGGGCGCTATATAATTTCCGCCTGTTTCGGTCAGAGTAGGGAGGGAGTGCTATGCAAAATCCATTGAATGAGGGCATTCAGGCGCATTGGATGGCGTTTACCTCGAACCGGGATTTTAAACAGTCTCCGCGGGTCATCGTGGGTGCCGAGGGACATTATTATCACGGACAAAACGGGCAGCGTTTGTACGATGGTTTTTCGGGCCTGTGGACAACCGGTGTCGGCCACTGTCACCCGAAAATCGTTGAAGCAGTGCAGCGCCAGGTGGCCAGCCTGGATTATGCGATGTCCTTTCAGGTGGGTAATGATCAGGCCTTCACTCTTGCTGAGAAACTGGTGGACTTTGCACCGGATGACTTCACCCGCTGCTTTTTTACCAATTCCGGCTCCGAGTCTGCCGATACGGCTTTGAAAATAGCGCTGGCGTATCATCAAATGCGGGGCGACAACGACAGAACAGTATTGGTAGGACGAGAGCGTGGTTACCATGGCGTCAATTTCGGCGGCATTTCCGTGGGTGGCATTGCGGCCAACCGGAATCTTTACCTCGCCAATCTGATACCCGGTGTACAGCACCTCCCTCACACTCATGACTTGCAACGCAATGCCTTCACCCGGGGCTTACCCGAGCATGGGGTCGAACTGGCCGATGAACTGGAGAGCATTATTGCCGCTCACGGTGCGGGCAAGGTTGCTGCGGTCATTGTCGAGCCTGTGGCCGGCTCGACCGGGATTCTGCCACCGCCACATGGTTATCTGCAGCGCCTTCGGCAAATATGCTCGGAGCATGGTATTTTGCTTATATTCGATGAAGTCATCAATGCGTTTGGCCGGGTGGGAGCGAATTTTGCGGCCGAGCGTTTCGATGTCATGCCCGACATTATCACCACTGCCAAAGGCCTAACCAATGGCGTGGTCCCGATGGGGGCGGTACTGGTCACAGAGAACATTTATCAGACCTTTATGGAGGGTCCGGAGCACATGGTTGAGCTGTTCCATGGCTACACGTACTCCGGTCATCCTGTTGCGGCAGCCGCGGGCGTGGCGGCCTTGGATGTTTACCACGAGGAAGGGATTATCGAGCAGGCCCGTGCATTGGAGCCGGTATTTGAAGACGCCATTCACAGTCTGGCGACGCACCCAAAAGTCATTGACGTACGCAATTTTGGGCTGATGGGGGCGATAGAAATGGCCCCTAGGGACGGTGCGCCTGGGCAACGCGGTCTGGAGGCCCATAAAAAGTGCTTCTGGGAAGAGAACCTGGTGATCCGAAACGGTATGGATATTCTGCAGTTTTCACCGTTTCTCAACTCGCGGCCGGACGACCTGAATGCAATGTTTGAGGCGGTAGGTCGGGTGTTGGACTCCGTCGAATAAAACCGGCGCGGCTGTCCATGGCGCGGCTGTCCATATGGTCATGGTAGCTGCCGTCTGGCTCGGTTAGGCTTTTCTTTTTTTTCAGGAGTAGCACGATGGCCGATGAGGTTTTGGCTGGGCAGGCGGTTTTGGTGACTGGTGGAGGGACCGGCATTGGTAAGGCCTGTGCCAAGCTGCTGGCAAGCGCGGGGGCTGCGGTAACCATCACCGGGCGAACCGAGGAAAGTTTGCGAAATGCCAGCGCTGACATTGCAAAGGACTGCCAGGGCCAGGGGCAAATTCACTGGGTTATCGGTGATGTCACTGACGAAAACAGCGTGGAATCCATGGTGGCAAAAGCCGCTCAGCCGACTGGTCAGTTGAACGCGGTGGTGGCCAATGCGGGTGGCGGTGGTATTCCAATGCCCTACGGCAAGGTGGATACGGCCGAATTCCAACGCGTGCTTGACCTGAATGTACTGGGCACCATGCTCTGCATGAAACACAGTATTCGCGAATTTCAGAAAGCGGGCGGAGGATCGTTCGTGGGTATGTCCTCGTTGGCTGGACATATCACCCATCCTTTTTTTCATGCCTACTGCGCGGGGAAAGCGGGAATCGAGGCCATGATACGCAATGCCGCTGACGAGTATGGAGCTGAGAATATTCGCTTCAACGCTATTCGGCCGGGTTTCATTGCTACTGAAATCATGGACGGCATTCCCCGCGACAGTGACGTGTATAAAAGCTACATCGATAACACCCCGATGAATGATGTCGGCCAACCAGAAGATGTTGCGCAGTTGGCGCGGTTTTTGATTGGTCCGGAGTCCCGCTGGATTACCGGTCAGTGCATTAATGTCGATGGTGGCCATTGTCTGCGGCGCGGGCCGGACTTTTCGAGTTTCGTGGGATGAGCAAGACACTGATCACCGGCGCGACTGGATTTATTGGCAACCACGTAGCGCGCCTGGCTCTTGAACGGGGTGAGCAGTTGCGCGTTATGGTGATGCGCGGTGAGGACCGTTCTCCATTGGACGGGATGGATGTCGAGTTTGTTGAAGGTAACCTGCTGGAGCCGGATTCCCTGCACGCGGCCGTCAAGGGCTGTAATCGCATCTACCATCTGGCAGCCCTGTTCGCCATTTGGACCAAGGATCCGGACCTGCATTACAAGATCAACGTTGGTGGAACCCGCAGCTTGATGAAGGCGGCATTGCGCGAAGGCATTGAGAAAGTTGTTTACACCAGCAGCATCGCCGCAATTGGCTGCCCCGGCAACGGTGATTATTCCACCGAAGAAACCGAGTTTAACTCCTGGCCTTGGGCCAGTGAGTACATATTGTCGAAGTACATCAGTCATGAAATGGTGCGAGGCCTGGTGGCCGATGGCCTGCCGGCTACTCTGGTGATGCCAGGTCTGCCGTTTGGTCCGGGCGATCGTGCTCCTACCCCCACCGGTACAATGATTATCCGAACATTGCAGGGCAAAATGCAAAACTATTGGGAAGGCGGTGCTTGTCCGGTTGATGTGCGCGATGTTGCCATGGGGCATGTGTTAGCCATGGAGAAGGGCCGTATTGGTGAGTCCTATATTCTTGGCAACACTGACGCAAATATGCCAAGCAAGGATCTGATTCAGTTGATCGCCCGGCTTGCCGGAGTGGAAGGTGCTGCGACCAAAGAAGTATCGGCGAAGATGATGTTACGTGTGGCCCGCCTGATGGAACTCTGGTCTAAGCTGACTGGCCGCGCCCCGGCAACCACTGTGAAAAACACCAGCTATACCTTGCAACCTTTTTACATCGATGCGTCCAAGGCGGTCAATGAGCTGGGCCTACCGCAAACACCGATCGAAACGGCGATCGAGGATGCGGTACAGTGGTTTCGCGAGCACGGCTACGTTTAGTTGCTTGGGCATGCCCAATACCGTGGTGTCCATAGCATCGGCTGCCATTCGAGGGTAACTTTTGCTGCCAGGCTTTTTCTGTACTTCCAGGAGAGTGCCGATAGCTCAGGCTCGCGGCCAATAATGGCTTTCACTGCGCGACTTGGCCGCTCCGCGGTACCCTCACTCACCAACATGCCGTCGCCTGCGGCTAGTCATTTTGGCTCTCTCGGCCGGCGTCTTTTACCTCCGTGAAAGCCATTATTGGCCGCAAGCCTTAGTGTGAGAGACACATCTATTTGGTAGATCCTGTGGCGTGTCCCCTGACTGGGCTTCCACTCGCGGGGGCTTTTGCGAAGGTAAGAGACGCAGACCGAAGGAGAAAAAATGACTTTCAGCGAAAGGCATTTTTTTGATAGAGGGAACCCCGGAGGGGGCAAGTCACGCAGCAAAAACCCCGCGAGTGGAAGCCCATAAGTGGCACAATCCAGAAGTACCGAAAAAGCCTGGCAGCAAAAATTACACTCGAATAGAAGCCGATGCTAGCAGAACACATCCTGCAATGGTGCTCCAAACATCACGGCTCCCAGATTCACTGCCGGCCCAAAGCCCTGGTTTGCCGCGTGCTGACGAAATGCCAGCATGTCCTGGTACAGCTCATTGACCCGGTTGCCCAAATAGATGGCACTGCCGCCTGAATTGGCTAATAGTTCCTGCACCACCGGTATCAGGCTTTCCACAGAGTTGGTGGAATCATGACGAAACTCCACCCGGTCACGATCAGCGAAAGGCTCGCCGCGTTCTACATTCCCTAACAGCGTGTCAAATGCGTGGTGCATTTTCAGCCGCGCGGTTCTGATGGCTGCCAACGCATTGGCCGCGGCGAGCTGGCTGGCCGGGTTGTCGACGACTTTCATGCCGACGCTGTTGCGCCGCTCTGCGTTGTACTCGCAGTAGGCATCCAGTGCGCCCTGAGCGGTGCCCACGCAAGGGGTGGATACGGCGCGAATGAACACCTGACCAAAAGGTAGCTTGAAGATCGGTGAGGTATTGACCTTGGCGCCCGGATTGTCCCCTGTGAAGCCCTGCATGAAGGTATGAACCCGATGAGCAGGCACAAATACCTCATTGACTTTAATCGATTTACTGCCAGAACCCTGCAGGCCACTGGTGTGCCAGTCATCGATGATCTCGTAGTCCTGTTTCGGAATCAAAAAAGAAGCAATTTGTGGCACGCCGGGAAAGTTGGGGTCCTCCGGCATTGCACCTCCTACAAATACCCAGTCGGCATGGTCACACCCCGAGGAAAACTGCCATTGTCCACTGAACTGGTAGCCGCCATCTACGGGTTTGGCGGTGCCCTTGGGAGCGTACGAGGAAGAGATCAGAATCGAAGAGTCGTCAGCCCAGACATCATCCTGAGCCTGAACGTCCAGCAGCCCGAGTTGCCAGTTATGCACGCCTACAACGCTTAAAACCCAGCCAGTGGAGGGGCAGGCTCGCGCCACTTCAAAGACTACATCGTAAAAATGCTTGGGATTCATCTCGAAGCCGCCATAGCGTTTGGGCTGCATTATGCGAAAGAATCCGGCCTCTTGAAGCTCCGCCATGGAGGCCTCCGGAACCCGCCGTAACTCACGGGTTTCCGCGCAGCGCTCGGCAAATCGCGGCTGCAGCCCCCGGGCTTTGGCAAGCAGTTCATCGGGGCTGGGGCTGGTGGACTTGGCCATGGTCATACTCCTTACGTCATTGGCCAGCAGTTAAATACCTAATTGCCTGATGGTCAACCGGCTTCGGGGTCAGTGCTGAGCTTTCTGAGCTAATCGTAATCAGGCTGCGTTGACAAGATGATCTGGCCTGCGGCGTAATGCAGAGCAACTGAAATTACATGGCAGGGTAATCATGAGTCAATGTCCTCACTTGAATTTACTGGACCTGGATGCCTATGTGAATGGCATGCCATACGACAAACTGGCAGAGATTCGCGCGGCAGGCTCGCTGGTCAAAATTGAAGACCCGAATACCGGCGTGCCTTATTGGGCTGCGGTCCGCCGAGATGCCCTGGACTATATCTCTCAGAATCCAGAGTTGTTCTCGTCGGCTGAGCAAGGCCCGTTTCCGATGGAGCCTGAGCCCGGTCAAGAGTTGCAACAGGAGATGATGAAGGAAAACTTCATTATTAGTATGGACCCCCCGCGTCACATGAAGTACCGCAAAGTGGTGCGCGATGCCTTTACGCCGCGTGCGGTGAACGCCATGGAGCCTTGGCTGCGTGATAAGGCGCGCGAAATCATCGACCGGGTAGCGAGTAAGGGGCAATGCGAGTTTGTCGAGGAGGTGGCCGCAGAGCTACCGCTGATGGCGATTCTGGAAATTCTTGGCGTGCCGATTGAGGACCGCAAGAAGTTTTTCGACTGGACCAATATTATGGCGTTTGCCGATGACCCGGATGTTCCCGGCGGGATGGAAGAGGCTCAGCAGGCGAATATCGAGGTACTGCTGTACGCGGCAGAATTGGCCAAGAAGCAGCGTGAAAACCCAAGCAGTGCGGTCGTACAGGCCATGCTGGAAGCCGACGTGGATGGCCAGCCGATCTCGGAGGACATGTTTGCCTGGATGTTTATACTGATTATGGTCGGTGGCAATGAAAGCACCCGGACTGTCACCTCGCATGGTATGCGTTTGTTGGTCGAGCACCCTGAGCAGCTTGAACACCTGGTTGCGCACCCCGAAGACATACCGCAGGCCATCGAGGAAATTCTGCGCTATAACACGGCGTTTATCGCCATGCGCCGTACCGCCATGCAGGATATGGATATTTTTGGCCAGCGAGTGAAAAAAGGCGACAAGGTGATTTTGCATTATCATGCGGTCAACCACGACGAGCATGCCTACGGTGATGACGCCATGCAGTTTGATATTCACCGGCACAAACGCCTTCCCAAACTACGCCAGGAAATTCGCAGTTTTGGAATTGGTGAGCACTTTTGTCTGGGCATGAACCTGGCCCGCCTCGAGTTAAGGGTGATTTTTGAGGAGCTCATCCCGAGGCTGCGCAACCCGCGTTTTAGCGGAGAGGTGACCTACATGCGTTCGTATTTTGTGAACACCATAAAAGCGATGCCCATTCAGTTTGATGCTGAAACTGGATAGTCAATTATGAAGACTCTTCGAACTCTGGCTTTTTGCTTCCTGCTCGGCAGCTACGGACTCGCTGCCGACCCGGTTTTGACAACGTCGGGCCCCTTAGCAGGCAAGGCTGAAGATGGGCTTAGCGTTTTTTTGGGCGTACCCTATGCAAAGCCCCCGGTCGGGGCATTGCGCTGGCAGGTTCCTCAGGCTCTGGAATCGCCGCCAGAAATCATCGCTGCCAATAACTTTGGGCCTTCCTGCCCGCAAGTGGTCATGCCTCAGATGGGGGTTGGCGAGCAATCTGAGGACTGCCTGTACCTGAACGTCTGGGCGCCAGAGAATAATAGTTCGGCCAAACTTCCGGTCATGGTCTGGATCCACGGCGGTGGCTTCCGGGCCGGTAGTGGTCGAATTCCCGGCGATGTATTTGCCCGGCAGGGTGCTGTGATTGTCTCATTCAATTATCGCCTTGGGCCGCTGGGCTTTTTCCAGCACCCATCGCTGCCAGGTACTGAGGCAAATTTGGGCTTGCTTGACATGGTGGCGGCACTGCAGTGGGTGCAGGCTAATATTCAAGAGTTTGGTGGCGAACCTAACAATGTGACTATTTTTGGTGTGTCCGCGGGCGGCATGGCCGTCAACATGCTAATGGTCAACCAGGGCGCCCACGGGCTTTTTCACCGGGCCATTGCGCAAAGTGGCTATGCCAGCTGGGCCTTGCCGCGCGCACAACGCGCCCAGAGCCCGGCGCCGCGCAACATGTCCTTCGGCCTTGCAGTGCGCGCAGAAAGCTTGGCGATGGAGCTGGTGGCCCGAATTACCGCACAACCGCAAGACCAGTCCCTGTTGTATGAGTTGGATGCCAATGATTTGGCACAGGCTGTGCAAGGCTTCCATCTTCCTATAGTGGACGGGCGCTCCCTGCGCGAAGAGCCCGGAATTCTGTTTGCGCGTGGCCAACAGGCCAACGTGCCCTACATGTCTGGAGGAAACAGCTTCGAGGGCAATATTATGGTGATGTCTGGCGTTAATCAGGCGGCGTTCAGCGCCAGCTTCGCGGCTGACTTGCCGGCTTTGAAAAAGGCCTATGCCGATGATTTCGCCAATGATGCCACACTGGGCTGGTCTCGCGTCTTTGGCGACAATCGATATCTGTTATCGGCCCGCTATCTGGCGGACAGTATGGCAAAAGTGGACGCGCCGGCTTATCTGTACTACATCGATCTCGGCCCATCACAGCGACGCGAAGCTTGGCATGGCACGCCACATGGCTACGATGCCTACCTGCTGTTTCAAGGCCACAACGACAGCAACGAGGCGATTCGTGAGGTCAGCCGGCGTATGCAGCAACACTGGTTGCAGTTTGCCCGCAATGGCGACCCGAACGCCCGCGAACTGACAAACTGGCAACCCTATACAGCGCAACAGGACCAGTGGTTGGTGTTCAGCGAAAAGGATCGGCTACGTAGGAACGTGTTGCGAGATAAGCTCGACCTGCTTACCAAGCGATACTTGAGGCGAGTGCAGCAATAGTAGCGGTCCTTATCTCGACTGAACCGCTACGTGCCAATTGCCAGACGTCATTAAAACCCCGGTCGCTTAGTCATAGCTGCAATAAGCTTCCATTCATTGTTATAGTGGCGACCCAGGCCTGATTGATGCGATAGTGCCTCCGCTACAGTTTTAATTGGATCGTTTAAGTGCAGAACGCACGCCTAGGAGATTGCCATGAGTGAGCTGTTAGAGCAAATAAAGTCGGTGGTGGGCGAAAGCGGTCTGCTTGTTGGTGACGACGTCCGTGCCCGGCCGAATGAAGCCTGGGGGCAGGGCGAGTGTCCGGCGAAAGCGATTGTGCGGCCGCGCTCTACCGATGAGTTGGCCGAGGTGATGCGCCTGTGTCATGGGGCTGGACAAACCGTGGTACCTTGGGGAGGACTGACCGGACTGGTCAATGGCACTCGTTGTGAACCACAGGATATTGCCCTATCAGTAGAACGAATGAACCGGGTCGAGCATCTTGATGAAAACGCCGGAATCATGACCGTACAGGCCGGAGTGCCATTGCAGACCGTACAGGAAGCGGCGCAGGAAGCGGGTTGGCTGTTCCCCATGGATCTGGGTGCACGTGGCAGTGCGACCATTGGTGGAACCATTGCCACCAATGCTGGTGGGAACAATGTGGTGCGCTACGGCATGATGCGTGAGCAGGTGCTTGGATTGGAGGCGGTGCTGGCCGACGGCACGGTGTTGTCGTCCATGAATGAAGTGCTTAAGAACAATACCGGTTACGACCTGAAACACCTGTTTATTGGCAGTGAAGGGACGTTGGGTATTGTTACCCGGGCGGTACTTCGCTTGCGTCCGCGCCAGCCCGCCGTGCAGACCGCGTTTGTTGCGATGGATGATTTCACGGCTGTGTATAAGCTGCTAAACCACCTGGGTGTCGCTCTCGAAGGCAAGCTCAGTGCCTTTGAAGTCATGTGGAATAACCACTACCGACTGCTGGTGGAGGAATCTGAGCGCCATCCGGCAGTGCTACCGCCTACTTACCCTTACTACGTGCTGCTCGAAAGTACCGGTTCCGTTCAGGAGCGTGAGGAAGAGCAGTTCATGGAAATACTCGGCGAATTGCTTGAGCAGGGTTTGATTGCGGACGCGGTTATTGCGCAATCCGAAGGTCAAAGCCAGGCCCTATGGCAAATGCGGGATGATGTGGAAGCCTTTGTATTGGCGCTGTACCCGCTGTCGGCCTTTGATGTCAGCCTGCCTATTCGTTACATGGAAGAGTATGTCAGCCGGGTTGAAAAATCGCTGGCGGCAGACCATCCCGATGCAAGGATGGTAGTGTTTGGTCATTTGGGCGATGGCAATATTCATCTGGGTATTGGTCCCCACCAGGATAAGGCGGCCATCGACTGCATCGTATACGATAATCTGCAGGCGTTTACCGGCAGTGTTTCGGCAGAACACGGTATAGGGCTTGAGAAGAAAGACTATCTGGATCGTTCCCGGTCGGACATTGAAATTGCCGTCATGCGTCAATTGAAAAACGCCCTGGACCCGGCCGGACTACTGAACCCTGGCAAAGTATTGTGATTGTCTCAACAGCGAGATAAAAACTTGTCAAAAGAAATGTCTTCGCCATCCTGGCGTGCTCGCCTGGTCAATTTGGCCTTGCGATTTTTGGTGCGACGTCGTTTTGATGTCAGCAAAACCCCCGAATATTTGCGCGCACAAACGGCTAAACGCTTCGGCCGGATCAAGCCGAAAATTCCTGATGCAGTGCGGATTGCAGACGACTCGCTCGGCGGCGTGCCCGCGCCTCGGTTTGAATACGGTTCAATGCGCACGGACAAGGTGCTGCTGTATTTGCACGGCGGTGGCTTTTTCGAGGCGGCACTCCCGCTGCATACGGAGTACGTTAGCCTGCTGTGTGAGCGCCTGCAGTGTGACGCCTTTATGCCAGATTACCGCCTTGCGCCGGAACACCCGTTTCCGGCAGCGCCAGAGGATAGCCTTGCCTGTTATGAGGAGTTATTGCAGCGCGGTTATCAGGCAAATAATATCGTGATTGCCGGTGACTCGGCCGGAGGCAATCTGTCTCTGGTGACTCTGATGTCGGCACGCGACAAAGGTCTGCAATTACCGGCGGCTGCAGTGATGTTGTCACCGGTGACCGATGCCTGTTTCACCGGCGATTCAATTTACAACAACGCTGGCAAAGACCCACTGTTTAATTTGCCGATCTTGTTTTGGATGCGCCAGCTCTATCTGGGCAAGCACAGCCCTGCCGACGTCCGGGTATCGCCGTATTATAATGAATTCACCGGCTTACCACCTTTGGCTTTTCACGTGGGCAGTACCGAACTGATTCTGGACAGCAGCCTGCTTGCTGCTGAAAAAGCCAAACAAGCAGGTGTGTCAGTTCAGTTGACGGTCTGGCCTGAAATGCCACATGTATTTCCGTTGCTTGCCGTGCTACCCGAAGCCAGGGCAGCCACCGACGAAGTGGTGAGCTTTGTGCAACAGGCCTGGGCCTAAATTTACCCGATCGCATCCTTGTATAGTGCTTCATAAGCGGCACTGGTGCTGGCGGCATTGAATTTGCCGCGAATAAGACGTTCGGCATTAGCACCGATGCTCCTTCTTGTCTCCGAACTGGAGCATAGCTCAATAAGCGTCGCTAGCATCTGTGCCGCATTGTTTGGTTCCACGACTCTGCCGAGTGTCTGGTCGCTGATCACATCAGCAATGCCACCCACGTCATGGGCTACTACGCTTTTACCTCTTGCCATGGCCTCCAGCACAACCATGGGTAAGCCCTCCAGCTCCGAGGGCAGTGCGACAATGTCCAGACTATTAAGAATTGCCGGTACATCACGGCGAAAGCCGGCGAGTGTGACAGCGTCATCCAGTCTCAGTTCTGTGATCTTTTGCTCAATGGCCGGGCGTAACTCGCCATCACCAACCAGTAACAGATGCGCATCCACCTGTTTCAGGAGTTCAGCAAACACCCCGAGAAAATACAGGTGCCCTTTCACCGGGTGAAAACGCCCGATAATCGCCAGCGTGCAACTAGCCGGAGAGATGCCGAATTCCGCTTCCAGGTTGCAGCGATTGGCTGGGGCAAAGCGCTCCAAATCTATGCCATTGGCAATGACTGAGATTCGCTTTGCTGGAATTCTATCTCGTTCAATCAAAACGGTTTCCACGCGGTCCGTACAGGCAATGACCCGGGTAGATACCGCGGCCATCCATCGATCCAGCAGGCGATGCAGCGCTGATTTCCAATTATTCTCGCTGTGGCTGGTTGAGAAGATGGCCGGTACGCCAGCCAGCCAGGCCGCCAGCCGACCCCAAAAATCGGCAGTGAACAGGTGAGTGTGTACAACCGCTGGATCATGCCGCTTTAGATAGCGTAATAACCTTGGGATCAGCCGCCAGTCAAAGCCCAGACGTTTATCCATGATGTCCACGGGTATACCGAGCGCTTCAATATCTTTTTGCAGCTCCCCACCGCGCACCAGGCAAAGCACACGATAGTCGAATTGGTCGGATCGCCGCGCCAATACATCCACGATCAGTCGCTCCGCACCATTGGGCGGCAGTTCATCGATCATGTGAATAACCAGTGGGCGAACATTCATGCCAGCAGTTGCCGGTACAGCTGTTCATGCTGCTCAACCATATGCGCTTTGCTAAACTCTGTGCTGACTCGTTGGTAGGCCAGTTGGCGAACCGCATCGCGTTTGCCCGGTTGATTCAGGGCGTCAAGAATGCCTTGCGCCAGTGCCGGGGCAGAGTTTGCCGTGACCAGCCACCCAGCATCTTCTCTGACCAGTTCGCGATTGCCGCCAACGGCCGTAGCAACCACGGGCACACCCGCAGCCATTGCTTCCAGGATGGTGTTGGAACAGCCCTCGTAATCCGAGCAGGAAACCAGTATGTCCATCTGCCGCAGCAGCGGGCCAATGTCATCGCTGAAGCCGTGCATATGTAGCTTGTTCTGAATGCCAAGCTGTCCGGCGAGTTCTTGAAAGGGTGCCGCTTCGCCGCTGCCGAGCATTATAAACTCCAGGTCTTCTCGAGCCTTCAGGCATTGTGCCGCCGCTTGGATGAACAGTTCAGGTCGCTTTTCACTGCTCAGTCGGCCAATATAGATAATCCGGTAAGGCCCGGACTCCCTGGCCGACCCCTGCAGCTCGCCGCCGGAGAAATAGCGAAAATCAATTCCATTGTAAATGGTACGGATCTTCTCCTTTGCTACCCACTCGCGTTGCTGCAAGCTGTCTCCCAGAATTGCTGCGTTGACTGTAAACTGGTCGGTAATTTTGCGTAACAGCCGGTCCACCCAAACATACAGCGATTTCTTGTCGGTCTCTGCACTGCGGATGCTGCTGATTATTTTTAGGTCGCTTCTTGCTCGCCGCTTATAGCAGTAAGCCATGCTGCGGCCGTACATATCCGCCGTATACAACCAGGTTTGCACGATGGCGGGCCGGAATTGGCAAATGCTCTGATAAAGCATCTTGGCGGCCTGGATGTCCAGCTTGCCGGACTGTGCGATCAGTTTTACCTCGATACCTGCTGATTTCAGGGGCTGAACAAACTCGGTTTTGTGCGCATCGAGTGCGCAAACCAGCAATGGGTAGCCCCGTTGCTGCAAGCCGAGCGCCAGTTCAACAAACTGCCGCTGTGCACCGCCGGGGCCAAGGTGGTCAATAATCTGCAGAATCGGGGTTTTGCTGTTTTCCACGGGCAAATCCTTAGTTCTGCTGGCTGTAGTCGGTGTGTGGGCTTTCCTTGAGAATAGCACAGTCCTTGCGGATTAAGGCCGGTCACTCAGGCGTCGGGTCGTCCGTTTGCTGCTAGACTTATAGTTTGGTTTTCCTGCCGTCTGTCGGGTTTGAAACGCATTGGCTAACAAAACAGAAAAGGTGGTCGTGACCATCACCATCGATACTGAATGTGACCATGATCCAGCATGGGTGCGCTCCAGCCCGCTCACCTTTGAGTCCATCACGGAAGGTCTGCCAAACCGCTTGCAGCCCGCGTTCGAATCGGTAGGCGCGGTTCCAACTTACCTGTTGACTGTTGAGGTGATGGAGGATCCGGCGTCGGTTGGCGCCTTGAGGGCACTGCAGGGTTCCTACGAGTACGGTACTCATCTGCATGCCGCGTTTATAGAGCCGAACAAAAAATATACCGATTACGCGGGCGTGGACAGCCCGGACTTCCAGTGCAGCTACCCGCCCGATATCGAGTATGCCAAGCTGGAGAATCTGACAAGGCTGTTTGAACACTGCTTTGGCTACAAACCCACCAGCTTTCGTGCAGGTCGTTACGGAGCAAATCACCATTCGATCAATTCTCTGGAAAAGCTTGGCTATCTTGTAGACAGCAGTGTGACTCCCTTTATTCGCTGGGAAGAGCCCAATGGCCAGGTCGACTTCCGTAAAGCGCCACTGCAGCCCTATTTCCCGGCGCCAGATAACATCGCGAAGCCCGGCCCTGCACGCGCGCTCCTGCAGGCACCGGTTACCATGAAGCGTCGCTGGTTTCGTATGCCAAGGTGGTTTCGACCGTGGATGTCTTCGGTCGAGCAAATGCAGGCGGTAGCCGAGTGGCATTTACAAACGTTCAGCGACCAGGAAGTGCTCCATCTGAACATGATGTTTCATTCCATGGAGGTCATTCCCTGCGCCACTCCCTACCCGCAGAACGAGGCCGAAGCGCAGCGCTTTATCGACGATATGGTGAAGGTGCTGCATTGGTGTCGTGAGCAGGGTTTTGAGTTCGTTGGCTTAAGTGAGCTGCGAGAACTGTATTGAAGTGGCCGTCAGATCCACTTTAGCGATAGTTGAGATAAATTATCTCAAGTTATCTGGCGTCGATTGCTGCAATAAACAGGGCTTTATGGTTCAGAAGTACTACCTGGTTGAACGGGAATTAGTTGCATCACTGGTATTCTAATCATCTTAGGTTGTGGTAATTGACTGTTCTGTAAATCTACGAAGCGCAGAGTGATTTTGTCTAAGGGATCGATAAGTAGTTTTCGTAGCAATCGGCTTTCTGCATTCGCAACAACCATTTCCTCCAAAGGACTGCCGTTCGCAAGGAAAACAATTTTGTAAGCTTCATTCGGGCAAGGCGTAAACATTCGAATCAGCAGAATACTATTCGCTGGTGCCAGCAAGTGAATGTTTGGCTCTGAACATTTTGGGATTAACGCCGCGTGGGTCCCAAGGTCACTGGTTTGCGTACTCCATTCGGTGGGTGGAAAGATCTTCGCCAGCTTATCGCTCTCATTGTTTGGGATATGTGGTAGCAAGGGGCGATCAATCATTACTTCGTAACCCATTCCACGCAGCGGCTTTATATGAACGTCGTCTTCCATTGGCAGCTTTTTGTATTGTTTTAACTCAGCAAGTTTGCTGGATTTGCCGTTTTTACGAACAGTCATTTGCAGTATCCCACCAAACAAGCGCGTAAGGGCTTTGTCTCGCTCTAGACCTTTTCTTGGCAGTTTTGTTATCGATTCCGCGACCCGTTGGCTCATTGAATCGATTTCCGCGGGTGTTGGAAGCGACATCCCCATCAGTTCTTCGTTTCGCTTAATAATGGCGTTCGATAGGCGCGAGTTCAACTCGGAATTTATGAGGTTCGCCAATTCCGAAAATCTCAGGTCGGAATTAAGGATCAGTTCATCCAATGCTGATAAATGAGTGCGCCAATCAAGCTTTAGCTCTAGCAATTTGTGGCTCGAGACGCAGCTTAAATAAGTGTCCAGACTGATTTGGTCGTTCTCTACCATGCCGAAGAGTTCTTCAGGGCGGGCTTGAAATAGGTAAGATGTAATGGTTCTCAACAATCCCTGGCTGTCTATGTATTTCTCGAAATCTGTAAAATTTGCGCGGCGGTTTGTGCGAAACTTATGGAAAGCAAATTCTCTCTCACAAGGCTCATTGTTAATGTATAGAATTCCGCCATCACACAGAACGCGCAGGCATTCCTGCAGTACTACCTCAGGTGTTCTCGTGTGGTGAACCGCTGATGATATATAAACAAAATCGAATGATTCATCCTCAAACGGTATGTCGTGGAAATCGCTTGCAATTAACTTTGAGTTGGCGGCGATGCCGGCGTTAGTGCTGGCTTTCTTTCCTCCGACCAGCGAATGCGGTGAAATATCGCATAGGTAAGTGTCAGTAGCAAAATGCCCGTTAATGAGGTTCGCGGTGTAGTGAAAATAGCAAGCAAGTTCAAGGAAGCGTTTAGGGCGATATTTCTTGAGGTAGGGTTTTAGTTGCTTGAAATGGTTCTGACTGACTTGGTCAACTGATTTGTCGATGGTAAAAGTATGCCAGGCAATCTCGCCCAGTTGAGCGCTGAAATTATCGAAAATCTCGGTTTCACATATAGTCATTTTTGCCTCTTGTGCAGCGATCGAGCGCAGTTAAAGCGGGTAGTCGAAGGTTTCGAAGTCGCTTCGGTATTTTTCCGCAATTAATTCTTTGGTTTTATCCGAGAGTTCAAGAGGCCCCCGCTTCCTGCTGGAGCGGTTCAGTGCCTTAAGAGTAGATTTGGGGTTTGGTGGCAAGCCTATGGACTCTGTAACAAAGTCCATATGCGGCTGAAGATGCTCAAGTTTGCCGACGTAATTAACTAAAAGTTCCTTTGAGTGCTCTTCCTCACACAGCCAGAAAGATTGAGCTTTAAACATTTTGTCTGGACCGTCAAGTTCATCCCATATCCCGGAATGAACGAATTGCTCAAAATTTTCGACCTTATCAAGTTTGTTTCGAATTCGATCTGGCGTACCCGACCAGTTGCGTAAGAAATGATAGGTGGAAATTGCTCTTTGATAGGGGTTGCGCACGATCCCAAACTTGAAGGATTTCTCCCAGAAGCCGCTATCGATCACCGCTTTGATGCCACTCGCAGGTACATGCTTGTAAAGTCGGAAGCGTTTGCGGTAGGCCTTCTGCAAAGATTCACCAAACTCCGTGCCACCAAGCTCAAGGTCACAGTATGACGTATATGAGGAGAGATAGTTACTAACCGATGTGCCGCCAGTTTTTGGAACATGCACGAAAATGAAGTTCTGACTGTGGCTAATGATGGCCATTGATTTGTGGCTTACTTTAAACGAGGCCGCAGATTATAGCCTTGCGAACCTGCTTCTTGCTTCATTTATACAGTACCGCGGAATGTTTTTTGCGCAAAATATTCACCAATAATACTTTTGCCGGGTCTCCTGTTTAATGCAAGAATTACGTTGATAAAATACCAGCTGGTTAAGAGTGTTGATTTCTGATAATAACGCAGATGGATCTATTGTCCCCGCTATTTGCCCTGTTTGCGGCAAATCCTTTAGTTTGAACATAGCAGCGGGCTCCCGCGAAATAAGAAATTGCAGAAATCCGTTTTGCGGTGCTAATGGGCGCTTTCAAGCCATTGCCATGCATGTTTCCCGGATAGTTTTGGGCGAAGTCATTCCACTCAACAATCATCCAGTCAACCGTTCAATTCGAATTATTGGCCTATCTGATAGTCCGGTGTATGCCAAGCCTCTCAAGAAAACCTATGATTACATTAATACTTTTTTTCATGAGGAACCTTTTCTTGATATTTGTTCCCCCAGCCCAAAATATAGGAATAGTGCTGATCTGCTAATCTCTTCTGACGTCTTTGAGCACGTGAACCCGCCCAGTTTGAACGCTTTTGTGGGTGCCGCGCAAGTGCTTAAACCTGGCGGCGCACTCATTTTGACGGTACCCTACATGTTCAGAGACGAGTCCTTTGAGCACTATCCTGAGGATGTCATTGGTTACCGCTCCTATCAGGTCGATTCGGGAGACTGGGAAGTGGAACTTGAACATGCAGATGGGCGTAAGACTATCGCTGACTCACCAAAGTTTCATGGTGGGCCTGGCAGTACTCTTGAAATGAGAGTATTTAATCAGACTCGGTTAGAGCGGGAGCTGACCGCTGCCGGGTTTTCTAATATTGTGTTTCATACAGAGAACACGCCTGAGTACGGCGTATACTGGGAAAAGTTCTCCCGAGTAATAACTGCCAACAAACCCGGCTGAATAAAATTGGAGAAAGTGAGCCGTGGTTCGTAAGCCCCTGACGCTAGACATGCTATGGTTTCATGCCGTTTCCAGGCTAAAGGCTGAAGTACAACAGACATATTTAAGTTATCTCTGGTGGGTTCTTGAACCAGCTTTTCTGATCATCGCGTTCTACTTTGTTTTTGAAGTTCTATTGCAGCGAGGAGGGCCTGGTTTTATATACAACCTGTTGGTCGGTGTGGTTGTATGGACCTGGTTTGCAAACGCAGTGTCTGCCGCCAGCGGAAGTATATTTATGGCCAGTGGACTGATCAACCAGGTCAACATTGACAAAGCGCTGTTCCCACTTTCAGTGGTATTAACTCATACTATTAAGCAGGCAATTGTATTTGGTTTGCTATTGGTATTTCTGGCCTTCGCCACCGGGCTGCAATCCAGTTGGAGTTTTTTGCCAGCTCTGCTCATTACCGAATTGTTGTTGATTTTGTCGGTGGCCTCACTGGCCGCAGCGCTATTGCCATTTCTACCCGATTTGCAATACGTAATCAGCCTATTGATACGCTTTTTTATGTTTTGCTCCGGAGTGTTTTTTACTGTCGACATGATTGATAAACGGTATCAGGAGTACTTTCTGCTCAATCCAATGGCTAATCTTATTGACCAGTATCGGGCAATTCTGTTGCGCGGAGAAAGTCCGAGCTGGTTCAGCTTGTTCATAATATGCGTGTGCAGTCTTTTGATCTTCTGGCTGGCTATGACATTAATCCATAGATTCGCCGCACTATACCCAAGGCTTGCCATACGATGAGCAATCAAAGCGGTCCGTTGCTAAGCTTGCAAAACGTCTCGGTACGCTACAAAAAGTCTCGTTCGCTATTCAAGACCGATTATTATCACGCTCTACGTGACGTCAGTTTTGATATTAACCGTGGAGACTCAGTGGGTGTTCTCGGACGGAATGGGTCGGGTAAGAGCACTTTGCTCAGAGTGCTCGCCGGAATTATCGATGCTGATGGTGGGCAGGTTGTAAAGGGAGATATCAGCTGTGCATTGCTTGCTTTGCAAGTAGGCTTTGATCCGCAACTGAATGGGTATGTAAATGCTGTATTAAGCGGAATGCTGCTGGGTCTACCCCGTGAGAAAATTCAGCATAGAATGGAGCAGATTATAGAGTTTTCAGAACTGGGGGATGCAATCTACGACCCAATAAAAGTCTATTCAGCCGGGATGCGAGCGCGCTTGGGTTTTTCGATCGCGGTCAACCTTGACCCGGATGTGCTATTGATAGATGAAGTGCTTGGAGTTGGTGACGCTGAGTTCCGGGCCAAGTCGAATGCAGCCTTGCGGCAAAGAATCTTGTCAGATCATACAGTGGTACTGGTGTCGCACCAGCCGGCAACTGTTAAACAGCTCTGCAATCGCGCAGTGTGGATCGAGAACGGAGTTACCTACATGCAGGGGCCAGTCGATGAGGTGGTAAATGCCTACGAGAGCTACATGGCACATGCCGGTAAGCGAGATTAATCTGCGAACTTTGGAGTTAGGCGTTGGTGTTCCCAAACGCTAAATCGATGTCCCGGGACGAGAGCGTTGTTGAGTTACCTTCAATAGCTGTGGTTCTAGTTAACTGGAATAGCGGCAAGCTGTTGCAGCGTTGTCTAGGTAGCCTGCAGAGACAAAGCCTGCTACCGGGTTGTATCTACATCGTAGACAATAACAGTCAGGACGACTCGCTCGACTGTCTCCAACAGTACCCTGACCTACCGTTAACATTGCTGAGGCAGAGCAATAACCTGGGCTTTGCTGGAGCTAATAATCGAGCGATTGAGTTGGCGCATGATTTTGAGCTGATAGCCTTGCTAAATGTAGACGCAGAAGCCGCACCAGATTGGCTATATACCACGGCGGTAGCGGCTAAAAACCTGCCAGAATACGGCTCCTTTGCCTCTTGTATGCTTATGACAGAGCGACCCCTTCGATACGATGGTGCGGGCGATATTTATCATGTTACTGGCATTGCTTGGCGCAGATTTTATAGACGGCGATTTCTTGATGAAGAAAATAGTTCGGATAACGTTTTTGCTCCATGCGCTGGTGCAGCTGTTTATCGTCGATCTGCTCTGCTTGAGGTAGGCTTATTTGACGAAGACTTTTTCTGTTACTTCGAAGACGTCGACCTGGGCTTTCGTCTGCAACTCGCAGGCTACCCGTGTCGCTATGTCAGTAACGCGATGGTTAATCACATCGGTGGCGGACTGGTGAAGCAAGCCGCGGTACCGATATATTATGGTCACCGGAATCTGGTGCTGACCTATTGGAAGGATATGCCGCTACTCCTCGCGGTGGTGCTGTTACCCCTGCATTTGCTGATGAACCTCGTTTGTGTCCTTGTGTATTGCGCGAAAGGGCATGGCAGCGCAATTTTTCGAGCCAAGTACGATGCCATCAAAATGTTGCCGCAAACCTTCGCAAAGCGTGGCCAGGTATCACGTCGGGCAGGATATTTGACCTTACTGTCCAGGATGCAGTGGCTACCTCGCTGGCGTGGGTTGACATGAGAGCGGCGCTATGAACGGCTTAATCATACTTGGCATGCATCGATCCGGCACGTCGCTGTTAGCCAATTTGCTGCATGAGATGGGCTTATACCTTGGCTCATCGGATGAGCTGATGGCGGCGCAGCACGACAACCCTGGGGGCTTTTTTGAGCGCAACGATGTGGTCGCGCTGAATGACAAAATGCTCACTGCCCTTGGTGTGAGTTGGGATTGTCCCGCAGCGCTTGACAGAGGGGAACTGCGTGCTGCTACCAATACCTATCGAGCAGACATGGAGGAACTGATTCAGAAGCTGACGGCACACCAGCCTTACCTGATTAAAGATCCTCGAATGTGCCTGACATTACCACTCTGGCAAGCGGTTTGGTCCGATGTTTTGTATCTGTTTACCAGTCGCCACCCCTTAAAAATTGCCCGGTCACTTAAGCGGCGAAATGGCATGCCGCTACCAGTGGGCCTTGCACTGTGGGAATTTTATACCTGCGAGGTAATGCGGGCAGTACGGCCGGAACAGTGCCTGCAGTTCAACTATGAAACATTGCTCAAAGATCCCATAAAAGGCGCCAGGGAGCTGTATGATGGCCTGGTTGCCAGCGGTATCAATGGCTTGAGTTTCCCTGGCGAGCAACGGATTACCGGGCTGGTGATGCAGTCTGATTCTACACCCGAACCACAGGAGTTTGCTCTCAGTGAACCGCAGAGGGAGCTCTATCGCAGTCAACTTGATAGAACCTGGCAACGCCCCGATGTTAGCGATGCCAGTTTAAAGCTATTGCAAGAGTATTCTGGCGTAGACCAGGGCGCGGACAGCCGCCCGGTGTTGCTCGCCGAAAGGCAACAACGACAGCAGGAGTTTAGTCATTTGTATGCGGCTCACGAGGCGTTGTTGGGTGAGCACAATAGCCTTGCCGATGCTTATCAGGCGGATACTCAGGAGTTACAAGAGCTGCGTCGCCTGCACAATACCTTGCAACAGGAACATGCAAGCCTTGCGATTACCTACCAGGCCGATTCTGATGAGTTGCGAGAGCTGCGCCGCCTACACGAAAAGTTGCAACAGGAACATTCAAGCCTGGCCGAAGCCTATGGCCGGGATTCACATGAACTGACCACTGCCCGGCAATTGGTGGAGGAACGTGGGCGGGAGCTGCAAGAAGCCAACTCGGTACGTGACCAAGCTCTGTTTGAACTCAGGGAATCTAATCATCAACTAACTGCACATCAGACCGAGCTGGCGCGCCAGCGGGAGCAGGTCCAGTCGTTGAACGCTGAGTTGCAATCAACTCGCCAGGAACTGCTTGAAGCCGGCTCTTTGCTGGTTGATCTCGGAGTTGCTCTGTGGCGCTTCCGCCGGTCCTTGTTTGGTCGATTGGTGGCCAATCTGTCGCGGTTCTATAAACTTCTAACGCTTAGACTCGGCCGTCCAACCGGGCTTGAGGCCAGTCTGATCAGAACTCAGGAGTATGAATCTCTGGCGCGCAGTGGTGGTGATTCAAATCTCTCGGCTCTGCCGGAAAAATTCAGGCTGTTGGCCTATTTGTCGGGCAAGGCGGCACGGTCGCCGGTTAAAACCCTGAAAAGTCTGGATGCGGCGCGGGTGAGAAACCTGCATAAGGTGGTCTTCGACATGCCAGCCCATCAGGCACGCCTGGTTACTGAGGGCGCTGTTCAGCGCTACCTAGGGGACAGCCAAGGCGTCGAGTTGGTACAGTATGCCGGTGAACCACTGGAGTTCCCCGTTAGTGATCAGCCCCTGGTTTCCATTTTGCTGCCGGTATATAACGAGCTGGCAACCACCCTGGATTGTCTGCAGGCGATACTGAAGCACACCGATGCAGAGCGCACACCGTATCAGGTGGTCGTTGCCGACGACTGCTCAAGCGATGACACGGAACACCTGGAGCGCTATGTTTCGGGAGTCAAGGTAGTACGCCAGCCAACTAACCAGGGATTTCTTCGTAACTGCAATCGGGCGGCCCAGCATTGCGATGGCGAGTACCTGTTGCTGCTCAATAACGACACCATTGTCCAACCAAACTGGCTGGCCCCAATGCTTGACCTGTTGCGTCGCGATTCAAGCATTGGCCTGACCGGTGCAAAGCTGCTCTTTCCAAATGGTAAGCTGCAGGAGGCCGGAGGGATTATTTGGCGCGATGCCAGCGGCTGGAACTGGGGTCACTCGCAGGACCCGCAAGCTCCGGAATTCAATTATCAGCGCGATGTTGATTATGTCTCCGGTGCCTGCATGATGCTGGCGAAGACACTGTGGGACCAGTTGCAGGGCTTTGATGAACACTTCCTGCCGGCCTATTACGAAGACACTGATCTGGCATTTCGGGTCCGGGAGCAGGGTCTGCGAGTGGTCTATCAACCCGAGTCTGAGGTGGTGCATCTGGAAGGTGTGTCACACGGCACGGATGAAAGCACTGGCATAAAGCAATACCAGGTTCAGAACCAGCAAAAATTTCGGGAGCGCTGGGCGCATCGTCTGGATGAAAGCCATTACCCCAATGGCGAATCGGTGTTTCTGGCGCGCGAGCGCGTGCAGGGCAGGCCGCTGATGCTGGTGGTAGATCACCATGTCCCGCACTTTGACCAGGATGCCGGTTCCCGCTGTTGCTACCACTACATTCGCCTGTTTCAGAAGGCCGGCCTGAAGGTGGTATTCCTTGGTGATAATTTTTATCCTCACCAGCCGTATACCCGCGAACTTCAGGCAGCTGGCGTGGAAGTGCTCTACGGTAACTGGTATGCAAAAAACTGGCGCGACTGGCTGCGCAGCAACGGTCATTATTTCGCTTACACATTTTTACAGCGACCGCACATTGTTGGGCCTTATATCGATGTGCTGCAGGAACTGCCGCAACGTCCCAAGCTGTTGTACTTCGGACATGATCTGCACTTTTTGCGAATCGAGCGGCAGGCTGAGCTGGAGAAATCCCAGGCTTTGCGGGAAGAAGCCGCACAATGGCGGCAGCGTGAGTTTGAACTGTTCAATCGGGTTGATGAGGTGCTGTATCCATCGGCCCATGAGGTGGAGCTTATCCAAAACATTGAACCGTCCATCAATGCGCGTGCAATTCCCCTCTATATCTATCAGGATTGGCAACGAACGGTACCGGAGCTCACGAATCGATCAGGCCTGCTGTTTGTCGGCGGTTACGGGCACCCGCCGAATCTGGATGCGATCATGTGGTTTATCGAGCGCGTTTTTCCGCTGGTTCTGAAGCAGAGGCCTCAAATCTCATTGCATGTGATCGGCTCGAACCCTCCCGATGCATTAAAAAATATCGAGCATGCCAACATCCAGGTGCACGGTCGCGTCAGCGAGCCGGAACTGGAGGCGCTTTATGCGCAGGTTCGCCTTGCCATTGTGCCCTTGCGCTATGGAGCTGGGGTCAAGGGCAAGGTGCTCGAGTCTTTCAGCAAGGGAGTGCCGGTGGTAACCACTACCATTGGGGCGGAGGGAATTCCAGACGCGCCTGGAAAAATGCGTATCGCTGACGAGCCGGCTACTTTTGCAGTCGCTGTACAGGAATTGTTAAGCGATGATGAGGCCTGGCGCGAACTGTCAGGTGCAGGTATTGACTGTATTGCACAACATTTTTCTGAACAACACGTGCTCAATACACTGTTTGATGAGCTCGGAATCCATTCAAACATGTCCTGAGGCAATATCGTCGTCGGGCCAGAGTGGTTGGCCGTTCGCTGCCAGGCGCTGGCTACGTTTGTTGAACGTGCGCAGCGATTCAGCGAAAAAAGGGTAGGCTTCAGGCGTGATGGTGCCCAGCAGACTGGGTTCACGACGCAAGCCATTAAACTCACCGTCCCAGAAGCTGTCCAGCTGTTCTTTAAAGAGTTTCAGGTTCTGCTCCAGTTGCTCATTATTCGATGTGGTCACGCCACCGTGAAACTGATGAAAACAGCCCTCTCCTGGAAGAATGAATAATCGCGACTCCGGTAACATGCCGATTTGCCGGGTCATATGCAGGTTGATTGCTCCGCCGCCTGGCAGGTTAAAGCGTGTGTCGGCGAAACCTACCTTGCGGAATGTCTCAGCGCTGGCAAACAGGCAATTGCATTCCATAACCGGACGTAAATATCCCTGGCGGTTCGAATTGCTAAAGGTGGCTACATTGAACAGCTGGTATCCGTCGTTCCGCCAGTTAATGCTGGCCATCAAAGCTTCTTCGTCGGCATAGCTGTAATCCCTGCCAAGCGTGTGGTGTTCCTGCTCACCGATATGGTAGCCAGGCGCAAAGACTACGGCATGCTTAGTGGCTTCAAAAGCCATGAGTGCCGTGTCCAGCAAGCCGGGGCTGACCATTCTCGCCCCGTCTATTATCAAACACAGCACCTCACCTTTGGCCTGTTGAAACGCAAAGTTCATCGCGTCCACAGGACCGCCGCTGTGGTCCTCACGATGGAAATAACGAAAATTGCTTCCAAGATTTTGCACGACCTGCGGGTCCAGCTCATCATCGGAGTGGTTTTCGACAACAATCACTTCGTACTGGCTGTCTGTCACGCCACGCTGGTAATTGGCGGACAGCGTGTAGAGCGTGTTCTGCAGCTGCTTCCGCATCCGGTAGCCTATGACGATAACGCTAAGCGTTAACTGTGCGCTGTGGCCTGACTTAAACATCGATCCCTCGTGATTGCATCGCACGCCGTAGGGAATGTTCCATAAAGCGGTGGGCAGCCGGCTTCATGGGGCCGAGCAGGACCGGCTCAACTCGAGGAGCGTTATAAGGGCTCCCGCGCATTGTTTCGTATTGCCGGCGCTGAGCTTCCATAAGCGCCTCGCGCTCGGCGTTCTGCTTGCCACCGGTCGTTACTCCGCCGTGATGCTGGTGGAAAGTGCCTTCTCCGCCAAGCATAAACAGCTGACTGCCAGGGTACTCACAGGCGCGCTTGTAAAGATCCAGGTTGGCAAAGCCGCCACCTGGGGTGGTAAACCCCTGTTCAATACCACCAATGGCCTGGTACAGATGCTGCGGCATCGACAGGAAATTACTTTCGCTGAGCGGCAGTAAGAAACCGTTACGACACGAGCCGCTGAGGCAGCTGATCTCAAAAAGACGATAGCCGTCGTTTGGCCACTCAATATCGGCCAGTAATTGTGCCTCATAAGTCCGGTCATAACCTTCTTTAGTGGATTCCTGCTGCAGCTTTTCGCCGAGATGGTAGCCGGGCACAGCGACGACTGCATTCGGGTGCATTTGCAGAGCCTGCAAGGTCTGTTGAATGATGCCAGGGGAAGCCAGCCGAGCACCATCAATGGCAATGCTGATGGCCGGTGCGCGAGCCTGTTTCACCGCAAAATCAATCGCCGGCAACGGGGTTGGTACGGTTTCGTCTCTCAAAAAGTAGCGGATATTGCCCGGCAGCTGTTTGACGAACTCAGGTGACATTGTGTGCCCACTGCGGTTTTCAATAGCGATGACTTCATAATCCGTAGCAACAACGCCTAGCTGGTACTCTGCACTGAGAGAGTGCAGGGTTTTCTCTGCCTGCTCGGCCATGTCGTATATGATGACAATGACTGTTAATCGAGGTAGTTGAGTCCGGCCCAGCAAGCGTTTACAAAATTCTGCGAACATGGTGCTGCAGACGTTCCTCAGGATTCGCTGGCTGCGAGCAACTGCTCGTAGATCGGAGCGATTTCAGGTGGCAGCGAGCGATCGCCATGGGACTCGTGGCTGCGCAGTTCCTCGGTAAAAAATGGTTGATCTGCAGGGGGCTGATCCAGCCCCAGCTGCATGGCAATGCCACTCACTGCACTTTGAAATCGATGCTCTTCCCAGTCGAAGCAGAGAATTGGAAATCTCAGCTCTTGATAGAGCGCCAGCAGCCGTTTGTTATAGGCAAGCCACAGCTCAATTGCCTGCGCTTCCGGCATGGCATTGCGATGCCCCAATGACGCAGCAACTTTGAAAGGGTGGCGGAAAGTCCCCACGAAATGAATGTCGGGCACCAAAGCGCGCCAACCGTCGATGAACATTAGCGAGCGTGGATCTTTGAAGCCCCAGTGAGAGGCATCTGCATAGCGGGCAAGTATTGCGCAGGCAGTTTCGATATGCTCCGTGCCCCAGTATGCACTTGAGGGTGGTTGATCCCAGCTACCGGCATTGTTTATCAATAGCGCTTCGTGCAAGTCCACAACGTCCTGGTTTTCACGGTTGCCTTTCTTGTTGAAGGGGTTTTTTTGATGATATTTGCCCAGAATCAAACCACGCTCCTGCAATGAGCCGGTCAGACAACTCGTACCGCTTCGGTGCATTCCCAGAACACAGATGACCCGTTCCGGTCGACGGCTTGCGGCCGCAATATTGACGACTGTCACAGTTTCTGAACTCCATTGGTGTTTTGAGGCGTTGCAGGTGGCCGAGCTTTTCGCATACGAAAGCGTTGATGACGATAAAGGAAACGCAGTAGGCTGCTAAGATGCCAACTGAAGTAACGTAGATTACGGCGGCTGCGCCACTGGCCAATATGGGTAATACGGTAGTCGGGGCACACAGCGGCCCGCTTGCCTGCTTCGCGCAAGCGCAGGCAAATATCCACATCTTCGTAATACAAGCGGTAGCGTTCGTCAAAACCCTGAACGCTGGCAAAAACCTTGCACTCGAACAGCATGCACATTCCGGCGACCCAGTCTACCTGCACGCAGGGCTGGTTCAGGTCCATGTGGTCTTTGGGATGCAGGCCGAAGACCTTGCGGATAATAAATAAGGGACTTGGAAAGCGCCGACCATTTTCCTGAATGTTGTTCTGCGGGTCATAGACCGCCGGTGCGACCACGCCAAGGCGAGCGTCCTTGCTCAACTGCTCGGCGAGGCTGGTAAAAATGCTGTCCGCCACTGTAACATCCGGGTTAAGCGCCACAAAAAACCGCCTGGCATCCGGCAGGGGAGCGTTTGCAAAGGCCTTGTTCTGGTTGCGAGCAAACCCCTGTTCGCACTCATTGCGCAGGATGCTCACTGGGATCGACAGCGATGGCGCTGAAAAGGACTCGGGTTTGTTGACAACAATCGTTACCTGCAACTGATCCCGTTCATCCAGTGCTTCCAGATCATTGAGCAGATTGGTGACCAGGGCGGCCTGCCCATGGCTGACAATTGCAATGTGGATAAACCGTGCCAAGGTTGTTAATTTCCAAACTGTTGGCGGAATAGATAGTCGTATACCATAGAGGATTGTCGACCAATACGCAGCGCTCCAGGCGGCCAATAGGATACTATCATGCAACACCCCTGCATATTCATGCCACCATCCGTTCAGTTTACGGCAAAGAAAATGGTCATGAGCACCTGGGTTGACCACATGCCGTTTGCCTATGATCTTGTAGCCACGCTGCAGCCATCGAAGATTGTAGAGCTTGGCACTCACAATGGCCTGTCATTTTTCACATTTTGTCAGGCCTTGCAGGAAAACAATGTAGATGGCCTTGCTTATGCGGTGGATACCTGGCAGGGCGATGAGCATACCGGTGCTTACGGTGAGGAAGTCTTTGAAATGGTGCGTGATCATTGCCGCGAGCACTATCGGGGCAATAGTTACCTTCTGCGAATGACGTTTGATGAAGCTGCTGATCATTTTGCTGATCAGTCCATTGATCTGTTACATATTGATGGCCTGCACACTTACGACGCGGTAAGTCATGATTTTCAGACGTGGCTGCCCAAAGTGCGCCCCGGAGGCGTGGTATTGTTCCATGATATTGAAGCGCGAATGGAAGATTTTGGCGTTTGGCGATTTTGGCAGGATATTAAGCCGCAGTACCAAAGTTATGAATTTCGGTTTGGCTTCGGGCTTGGCGTCGTCATCGTGCCGGGTGCTTCGCGGCCCGCTGGCACTTTGTTTGATCTGATGTTCGATGGCGACGAAATGGGCCGCCATGAACTGCAGAAGTTCTATGTCACAGTGGGACATTATCATGAGTTGCAGCGTAAGCTTTCCCGGGCTCGTCGCTAAGGGGTGAATGTGAATTGGTATGAGATCAAGGGTTATCTGTTAAAGCCCTACATAGCGAGCCAGCGGCGCAAACATGCCGATGCCAATAAAATGCAGCGCGCGATTCTGGAAGCAACGCGCTATTCCAGGGCGTTCTACCGCTTTGCCGAAGCCAATTACAATCAGAAGCTATTGCAGGGTTCATTAGGCCTGAGCCCGGATGATGTAGTGATGGATGTCGGTGGGTTTAACGGCGAGTGGGCCGCAGCTCTGGTTGAGCTGTATGACCCGATCATTCATGTGTATGAGCCCATGCCTTCGTCCATTCGAAAGCTTGAAGAGCGATTCGCTAACAACCCCAAAGTAGCAATCCACCCGGTTGGACTGGCCGCAAGCAGCGGCGAGCATACGCTGTCATTGAAGGGGCCTGGTTCCAGTATCATCGAACAGGATTCCCGCAAGGGTGATGCCGGCTTCGGTCAGACAAGTATTCAATTGCAGGATGTCAACGACGCGTTTGCGGAACTGCCGGACGGAGACGTGAATCTGTTTAAAATTAATATTGAAGGAGCGGAATACGAGGTGCTCGAGCGCATGCTCGAGTGCGGCCTGATGGAGCGCTGCGAAGTGATCATGATTCAGTATCACGAATTTGTCACTGGAGCTCACGGCATGAGGCGATCGATTAATCGGCGCCTCGCGAAAACCCACAGAGTGGTGTGGGATTACAAGTTCATTTGGGAGCGCTGGGAGCGGAAGTAGAAGTCTTCCGGTAAGACTCGTTGAACATCATCCGCAGACGCTTGCTGTCTTCTTTTTGCTGAACTGCATAATCCCGCGTGTTTTGCTCAAGCTGGCTTAAGTACTGTCCAATAGTGTTGTCGGCCAGTCGTTGAGGGCGGTTTTTAGGCTCACACTCTGGTGAAGCGGCCAAACAGCGCATGAGTGCCCGGCCGGCGAACGGTGTCATATGCAAACCGTCGCGAAAGTAGGCCGGCTGTTGCTTTGGCGCTTGCATTACCCACGCAGCTTGATGTTCCAAGCCGAACAGGGTTACTGAAGTGTTATTTGACGGATATTTTTTCAGCTCAGCCAGCAGCTGCTGATGCCACTGCAGATAGTTTGACCAGGCTCCGGCAAATTTCATGCTGTGTAAGATCCCAGCATGATTCGGCGCAATCAGCAAATAGGTCTGAATGCGCTGCTGCTGTAAAAAAGCAAGTAGCTGTCGGAACTGCGAATAATCCAGCGCATCTTTGTGCGTATAAGCTGCGTACTCACGGACTTTGGAGCGCAGCATCCAGTCGCGCATATTGCGCTTTGCAAGCTTGCTGCGCCAGGTACCGTCAGCAAAAAATTCTCGCTGCGTGTTCGATTGATTGGTTATCAGCTTCCAGCTGCTGGCGATTGCACCGCGTGAATACAAGCTGCGCCAATGGTCTTCGGCCATTGCGAGGTAGTAGTTCAGCTGTTCAGCTGTATTGGGCTTGATTCTGCGCAGTCGGTTATCGTCACCGATGAGGTTGGTTTTGGACTGTGCTCTGAACATCTCGAAGTCCAGCATGATGACAATCTGCTGCAAGTCTTGATGCGCGTGTGCATGCTCAATATTACGACGTACCTCAAATAAAGTGGCGCCGGGCAACGCAAGATTATAGCCTTTGCCGGCCAGCAATTCGGGTGGCAGGCGTGCGGCTCGTGAGCTGCCGGCGATAAGGTGGCTGGGTTTTAAACTGGCCACCCGATACGGTTTATGCAAGCGCGCATACCAGAACAGGTCCGCATTACGCTGGGGGCCGAAGCCATTGAGATCAGGGTAGATTTTGAAAGGGTTACTGATAAAGTTAAACGCGATAATCAACAGACTGATCGCTAGAAAAACCAGGGTCAGCATTTTGAGATAGCTGTTGGCAGTTTGCCCTGACATACCCACCGTGCCTAAAATTGAAAATACAGAAAGGGTGAAACTTGGCTCAGCGACAAACACACGGCCACCATCAGGCCGGCAATCAGTATTGCCCACAGCGTATTACTGCGCCAACGCAGGGCAATCACCGAGCGCTGCCCACGCGGTGGCTGTGTGCTAATGTCTGCGGAGGTTTGACTGATAATTGACAAACTGTTTGGCAGTAACAAAGCAGTTCCCAGAGTGCCTGCCATGATACCGCCGATAAAAAGATCAGCCCCAAAGCCATGGGTCAGCAAGCCCAGCAAATCTCCGTTTAGTGATTCAGAGACGGCTTTCTTATAGTGATCGCCTAACGACCACGCCATGTTATCAGGTATTGACTGCAACAGTCGGTTGGCTGTGGCCACATCGGGAGCCCGAAAGTAGACGAAGGCAGAGACTACGCAGACAAAGGTTAAAACGCCTGAAGGAAGCCGTACCAATAGGCGAGGGTCATTCGCAAATCGGGCGTTGCTTACGTGCCGCCAGCCATGATTGAGCATCAGAAATACGCCGTGCAGTCCGCCCCACAGAACGAAATTCCAGGCTGCGCCGTGCCACAGACCACCGAGCAGCATAGTGATCAGCAAGTTGCCAAAGCGCCGGGGTGTACCGTGTCGATTTCCGCCCAGGGGGATATACAGATAGTCACGCAAAAAGCGGCTAAGAGTTATGTGCCAGCGGTGCCAGAAATCAATGATACTGGTGGCTTTTAGCGGGGACTCAAAATTGATCGGTAGTCGAATTCCGAACAGCAGTGCGCAACCCATAGCAATGTCGCAGTAACCAGAAAAATCAAAATACAGCTGCAGTGAGTAAGCGGTGGCGCTGGTAATGGCCTCCAGGCCATTCAAAGGCAGGCCTTGTGACGCCATGGCAAAGCCTGGGTCTGCGACAACAAGCAAGGTATCGGCAAGCAGGACTTTTTTGGCAAGGCCCAGAGTGATCAGGGTGATTGCGGGGGCAAGCAGCCAGGCGTCCAGTGCCCTGGTTAAATGGTTGAACTGCGGCATCATTTCAGTGTGGTGTACGATCGGGCCTGCAATCAGCTGGGGAAAAAAACTCACAAACAACAGGTATCTCCAGGCGGATTTTTCGGCAGGATAATTCCTGTAAACATCCACCAGATAGGCGATTTGTTGAAAGGTGAAGAACGAGATCGCCAGCGGTAATACAATGTCAGGTGCAGCAATATCCGCACCAAAGAGCCAGGCGGCATTATCTGCTATGAACGTGGCATATTTATAAGTACCCAAAAGAAGCAGGTTGGCCAGAACGCCAACACTGAGCACAAGGCGATGACGGTGTTTTTCCAGCAGGCGGGCAATCAGGTAGTTGAATGTGGCTGATCCGAGGAGCAGCAGCAGTAAGGGCGGGTGCCACCAGGCATAGAAAAACAGCGAGGCTGATACCAGCCAGCGCACCGCCCAGACACTGCCGCCGCGCTGCAGCAGATAGAACCCCAATACCGTCGTTGGCAGAAACAGAAACAGAAACTCGATTGAATTGAATAGCATTGCGGTGCGGGCAGGTCACCTCAGCGGGAAGCCTGAATAATAGTGCTTTTCAATCACTTATGCAGCCCAGTTGGGCCGCGCGCAAGGATTGTTCACAAACTTAGCCCGTGCATCTCGTACTGCTTTAACCAATAATTCTCCTCATTAATTTACAGGGGCTGGGGAATTGACGGACGGCTACGCTCAGGAAAGCGCCAGCGCGGGTTGGCAGGGATTACCGCTGCTCCTGAACGGCAGCCTGTGGTGGGGTCTGCTGGGGCTTTTCGGCATTATTGGTCTGCTCAGCTGGATCAAAACGGCTGATACCAGCCAGCCTGAGCACGGGCTCAGGCCCAACATTTTGCTGTTGTTGGCCGATGACCTGGGGGTCAATGATGTGGGCTACAACGGTAATCCGGAAGCCAGAACCCCCAATATTGATGAACTGGCAGCCAGTGGCATGCGTTTTACCCGGCACTATGCTGATACGACTTGCTCACCCAGCCGTGTGTCCATATTGACCGGCCGCTACGCGCAAAGGTCCGGTTTCCGTCACGACGGCAGCAAGATTCCTGATGAGTACCTGACGCTGGCTGAGTATCTGAAACAGCAGGGCTATCACACAGAGTTAACAGGTAAGTGGCACGCGGGTGAACGATTTCGTTCGGGCTGGCCACTGCAAAAGGGCTTTGACCATTGGTTTGGCTTTCTGAATCAATGGCAGCTGGCTACAGCGGTTCCGCATGATCATCCCAAGCATTTGCGCCCCACTTACCGGAATCCATATTTGAGAAGCGATAACCAGCCACCCCAGCAGCATACGGGCCATCTTACCGACCTTCTACTGACTAATACACTTCAGGCGATTGAAGGGAATGCAGATAAAAGCCAGCCCTGGTTTTTGATGCATGCCTTTTTTGCACCGCACACCCCGATAGATCCACATGAACGGTTTGCGCAGCAGTTTGCGGCGACCCCGGAAGGTCGCTATCGCGCATTGGTTTTACAGTTAGACTCAGCGGTTGGTGACATTCTGGCGAAGCTTGATGAGACAGGTCAGCGTGAGAATACTGTAGTTATTTTTCTAAGCGACAACGGTGGCACGAATACGGAGGTCAATAATAATTTTCCCTTTGTTGGTGCAAAGTCTGGGAATCAGGAGGGTAGTTTCAGAACGCCGCTTATTTTCAGCTGGCATGAGAAGATTGCTTCAGGTCGTCAGCAGAATGAAATTGTGATGAATACTGACATTTACCCGACAATTCAGGAATTGCTGGAAGGAAAAACTGATGAGACCTTAGACGGAAACAGCTTGCTGGGCTTGCTGTTGGGGTCCGGTGAACGGGTAGTGCCTGAACCGCGGCTGTGGGAGGATTACAGTTGGGTCGTGGATGCTTTTAGCACCAGTTATCTGGATACTGTTTCCAACTGGCGTTATAGCTCATCTTGGGGGTTTCCAGCTGCAGGTGTTGACCTGTCCCTTGACTACACGGGGGCCGAAAATGCATTTGCAGACTCCGCTGCTCTTTACCGGCATTATTCGCCGCTCTTTTATCGTGAATTGGAAAGGCTGTCCCTGTTGTATCAGGATGACTGGTCAGAATCCAGTGAAAGCAGAGAGATACCAGGCTTTGCGGCCGAGCGAACACCGGGCGTCGGTAATTTTACTTTGGGCTTGGGAGTAACCGTTCAACCAGTTGCGCCGGGAAGTGAGCTCGATGTCGTGCTGGCAGAGCAGGCTGAAATCTGGCAACTGACATTCACTAAAGAGGGCCGCTTGGTTTTGTCGTTGCTGGATAAGTCGATAACAGGCCCGATAGTATCTGAAAACCGCTGTCAGGAAATTATCCTTTCGTCTGTTAATCCCGGTATGCTGGCCAGGGAACAAGCAGCGACGCGCATGAAGCTGTTTGTTAACCGCCAGCTTGTAGCGACAGTCGATGTGCCTACACCGCAATTCAAGGACGAGCACATACAGCGGCCCCTGCGATTTCCTCACAGCCCAGTGCATTCTCTGGGTAAGGTCATGCTAAGCAATATCAGTCGCAGTGCAGGGAATGAACCAGTCAATGTTTCTCTGCCGAACCCTGCAATGCTGCGATTGATTAAACGCAAACGCCGAAACGATGCCTTGTTTTATCCAAGTATCAAAGAGCTGGCCTGGCAGGCTTGCCGGCCGACTGACGGGCACTTAAGCTATACAGAAAGTCGAGGGGAATGGAATGGCTGAAGGGAAAGTACTGATTGCCGGTACCGGACGCGCCGGAACTACCTTCTTGATGCAGTTGCTGACAGCTCTGAAACTGGATACCGGGTATACGGCTGATCAAATCGATAACGTAGACCCGGTCAGTCATGCCGGATTGGAAAGCGGCGTGTTCAGGTTAGCCGATGAACATGAACCGGGCATGTGGGCTACCAACCCGCAACGTATAATAAAAAGTCCGCAGAGCAGTGAGCTGCTCGATTTTATTGCGTCTCGCGAAGATGTGTGCCTGGACCACGTCTATATTCCCATCCGGCACTTTGATGATGCGCTGAACAGTCGGCTGCGAGTGGGTGATGGGCCGGGCGGTTTATTTGATGGCTGTACCAATGAAAGCGAGTTGCGAGACAAGCTATTGAGCCTGTTTTACCGTTTGGTTGAAGGCCTGGTCAGACACGATATTGCACACACTTTTCTGTATTTTCCACGCCTTGCCATGGATGCACAGTACAGCTTTCGCAAGCTGCAATATGTATTGGATGGTACGAGCTACGAAGATTTCTTGCGCGAGTTCAATCGCCTGAGTGATCAAAGGAAAATTAATTTTGGTGTGTAAGCCGGTTCAATGACGCGGTACAAAACCTTTGCTGAGCGTCCTTTAGTGCATATCGGCTACCCGAAATGCGCATCTACCTGGCTGCAACAACTTTTTTTCAACCGAGAGAATGGGTTTATTCAGGCGGTTGGCCCGATGGGTGTCTCACTACTGGTATCCCGGGTTCTCGACACTGGGGGCGCAATAGCAGAACAGTCGGCGGTCAGTGGCCTGGTGGAACGATGTGCTGAAAAGCTGAAGCACCCTCAAGCCAAAGGATTTGTTCCGGTTTGTAGCTCTGAACATCTGTCTGGCAACTTCATGAGAGGGGCTCCCGATTCTGAGCTACTGGCTGACATTCTCAAGTCCGCGTTCCCGGAAGCGCGAATTTTAATCGTGATTCGTGAACAACGAGCGTTGCTGGCTTCGCTGTATAAAACACTCCTGGCCTGGGGGCATTCTATTGGGGTGAAGCAGCTGCTGGCGGAACAGCCAGCAAATGAGTCCTGGGCGAGTTGGCTGGAGTACCTGAGATTTCACCGCATCATTAACCTGTATGTGGAACGGTTTGGCGACGACAATGTTCATGTGTTGCCGTATGAGACCTTATGCAAACAGCCGGAATACGAGCTGCGCGAAATTCAGCGCTTCGCGGGCGTGTCTGAATCGATTGCGCCGCTAGCAGCAGCGCAATTTGGCAACGTAATAAACCCTAATTCGGATTATTTCCGGCTGTTAACCGCGGGCTTGATGAACCGTGTGTTGATCAATAGCCATAGCCCAACGGGCCTGATCCGGGAAACTGACAACATTCACCAGTGGCGCATTGAGATGCTAAATAGTGAGCGCTCCATGGGTGTGTGGGACAAGCCGTTTAAATCATTGTTGCGCCGCAAGATCGATTTTCATGCGCGAAATAAATTCGCTGACAGCAATAAATTAGTCAGCGCACGATTGGGTTTAGCCCTGGAAAGCCTGGGCTATCAGGCCTGAACAAGCATTACTCAACAAATCTAACGGCAGGTTTCTCGGTTTCAACGAACCGCATGCCATCTACATAGAATTGGCGAACCCATTTCCTGAACGTGACCAGGTCACGATCTGCATTGCAGAACACCGGCTTTTCCCGATAGATTTTGTGCTGCCAGATGTGCATGTCATCGAAAATACCGTTTTTGATCCCGGTCATGACATCATCACCAACCATGTCAACAATTTCATTGCGAACAGTCAGTGTCCAGCGCATTTTGGTTTCATACAAGCTGACTGGCTGGGCGGTGGAATACACCAGCATCTCGGCGCCTTCGCCGTAGGTAGTGCGCACCAATGCATGCCCCGGGTTGTAAACAGTCGCCTGTAATGTGTTGGGATGTACCGCCTCTTTGGCATCGGCCACAAGATGGAGAATTCTGCCATTATCCTCAATGGTGATTTCGTTCGGTGGTGTATTGGGCATGTTATGCACATACTGAAAATGCTCCGGATCGCAAACATTTTCGGCTATGTTCTGTACGTGGTTCGGCACAGTAAACTCCCAGTACTGCGGTTCGCTCCACAGATCGCTGCTGAGTTCTTCCAGTATTGGGTTTGGAAACGTGGGCGCCTTGTCTTCCGGGTGAAACCAGAGCATGATCGAATCATTGGCCTCTTCCACATGCCAGGCACGGACGCTGGCACGCTCAGGGATATCATCGCAGTAGGGTATATGATTGCATTTACCGTCCGGACCGAATTTCCAGCCATGAAACGGGCAGCGCAGGTCTTCGCCAATGACCCGGCCCTTGACGCCCAAATGAGCGCCGAGGTGCGGACAGAATGCGTCCATGACATTCACCGCCCCACTGCGCGAGCGATATAACGCGAGTTCGCGATCGAATATGGTAACCGGCATGACCTCGCCGCTGCGCAACTCATGGCTGCGGGCAATGGAATACCAGCCAATCGGAAAATAGGGTGTTACCTGGGTTCGAGATTCGCAAATTGGAAAGTTCATAGGGCACCTGTACCTGTTATGTCAAACCCATCATCTCAACAATGCCGTGGCTTGGGCCACAGGTGTAGCCGCCGTCACCTGCTATTGCCTGGCCAGTTACGAATGAGGCGTCGCTGGATGCCAGGAAATAGGCGATTCCGGCCATTTCCTCCGGCTGGCCGAAGCGCATCATTTTGTGCTGTTTCCTAACGCTTTCTTTCAGGTCCGGCATGTGTTCCATGACCGAATTAAACATTGGCGTTTCAATAAAACCCGGGCATATAGCGTTCGCGCGTATCCCCAACTGAGCGTAGTCCATGGCGACATTGCGGGTCAAATTGACCACGGCGGCCTTGGAGGCGTTGTAAGAGCTGCCACCTTCCGAGGCCAGTTGGCCTTCAATACTGGCAATGGTGATAATGCTGCCACTGCGCTGTTCCATCATCGGCTTGAGCGCGGCCTTGATGCTGAGAAAAGTACCTGTGAGGTTGATATCAATTACCCGTTGCCAGGCCGTCTGATCCAACATGTGTACAGGCCCTGCGTCGCCGATGCCGGCAGCCGTCACGATAATGTCCAACTGACCAAAACGGTCGACGGCCTGGGCAACGGCCGCTTCCTGGGCTTCAAGATCCATGACATCGCCATTGATAAACAGCTGGTGCTCTGTAATTTCCTCGGCTGCCTGCCAATGTTCAGCACTTTGCAGGTCGAAGCCTATGACTGCGGCGCCTTCGCGTGCGAAGCGCTTTGCACAGGCCAGTCCGATTCCAGAGGCGCCACCGGTGATCAGGGCCACTTTGCCTTGTAAACGTTGGTCCATAAGTTTTCCGTTGCTGTTGCTATTGAAGTAGATTAGCAAAATCGTAGCTTAGAATTGTGTGCGTTTGGCAAGGATTGGCTTGCCCTTGGATATGATGGGCAATTGTCAGTATGGGCGCTCCAGTTTATTCTTCCGGACTCGTTAAAAATTTTTTCAGGGGTGGCAATTATCACGAAGCTCTTCAACAAACCCTTTACCCAACAGGAAGCCATACCTGATGCGGGCGTTGCTGCCGCGATTGAAGTCCTTCGCAGCGGCCGCCTGCACCGCTATAACACAGCCGACGGGGAAGCGTCTGAGACGGAGCTGTTGGAGAAAGAATACGCGGCCTATCAAGGCCGTAGGTATTGTCTTGCGGTCACATCCGGTGGTCAGGCGCTGCAGATCGCGCTGCGAGCTGCCGGTGTGCTGCCGGGTGACAAGGTTTTGGCGAATGCCTACACACTCGCACCTGTGCCGGGAGCGCTGCATGCGGTTGGCGCTGTGCCGCAATTCGTCGAGATCAGCGATGACTGGTGTGTTGACCTGGCTGACCTTGAACGTCAGGCGAGTACTGGAGAGGCAGGTTACTTATTGTTATCGCATATGCGCGGCCGTATTGCTGATATGGATGCGATTGCTCAGATCTGCAAGCGCCATGACATCGTGATAATTGAAGACTGCGCGCACACCATGGGGGCACGCTGGAATGGTGTTCTGTCCGGCAATACCGGCGTACTTGCCTGTTTCTCCACGCAAACCTACAAGCACCTGAATTCCGGCGAAGGTGGCCTGCTGTGCAGTAATGACCCGCGAATGATGGCACAGGCAATTCTGCTGTCCGGTTCGTACATGCTGTATGAGCGGCACGGTGCAGCGCCGGCAGCGCAGTATTTTGCACAACTTAAATGGACCTCGCCAAATTGCTCGGCACGTATGGACAACCTGCGGGCTGCGATCCTGCGAGCTCAGCTGCCCTGTCTTGATGCCAATATACGTCGCTGGAATGAGCGTTACCGGGTGTTGCTGAATGTCCTGCGCGGCCGGCCGGGGATTCGTGTCATAGAGCGCGACCGTCGCGAAAATTTTGTCGGCTCGTCGTTTCAGTTCCATACGGTCGGTATGGACGCCAGCGCCATTCAGGCGTTTATTGGCGCCTGCGAGCAACGCGGAGTTGAGTTAAAATGGTTTGGCAGAGAAACGCCGCACGGCTTCACCAGCCGTTTTGACAGCTGGCGGTATCTGGCGCACATACCTGAGCTGCCTCAGACCCGAAAGGTGCTGGCGACCACTGTTGATTTTCGTGTGCCACTCACCTTCTCCGTGGACGATTGCCGGCTTTGTGCCGAAATAATTGCTGAACAGGCGGCTGTTTACTTCGTGGAATGATTATGACCGACACTTTCGTATCCCATCTTGAATGTTCCATGACTGGAGAACACTATCCGGCGGGCCAGGTGCATGGTTTGTCCCGGGTTGGGCGACCGTTGCTCGTACGTTATGACCTGGACGCTATTCGTGATGCTGTCAGCAAGGACATGATCAACCAGGCAGCGGCACCGGGTTTCTGGCGGTACGCACCGTTTCTGCCGGTTACGCTCGCAGAAAACCGGGTATCCCTGGGCGAGGTCATGACCCCGCTGATCAGCCTGCAGCAAACAGCGGCCGCATTGGGGGCGAAGCCCGGCAAGTTGCTGGTCAAGGACGAGGGGCGTTTACCCACGGGCTCTTTCAAAGCCAGAGGATTGTGCCTGGCCGTGTCCATGGCCAAGGAGCTTGGTCTGCAGCACCTGGCCATACCGACCAATGGCAATGCTGGCGCCGCGCTGGCGGCCTACGCTCGGCGGGCGGGGCAGCGGGCGACTGTGTTCTGCCCGGAAGATACGCCGGACATCAATATTCGGGAAATCCAGCAGCAGGGCGCAGATACCTGGTTGGTCAATGGCCTGATCAACGATTGCGGTCGTATTGTTGGCGACGGTAAGGAGCCGGTTGGCTGGTTCGATGTATCCACGTTGAAAGAGCCGTATCGCATTGAAGGTAAGAAAACGATGGGTCTGGAACTGGCCGAGCAGCTGGGCTGGACCTTGCCGGATGTGATCTTTTATCCCACGGGTGGCGGCACCGGCCTGATTGGCATGTGGAAGGCCTTCCACGAGCTAAAAACGATCGGCTGGCTGGACGGCAAACTGCCGCGCATGGTGGCTGTTCAGGCCGAAGGCTGTGCCCCCATTGTCAATGCCTGGGAGCAGGGAGAGGAGCATGCACCATTGTGGGAAAACGCGGCCACGGTGGCTGCCGGTATCCGGGTGCCGATCGCGGTCGGCGATTTTCTGATTTTACGCGCGGTGCGTGAGTCTGATGGCTTTGCCATTGCTGTCAGTGATGAGCAGCTGATGACAGTGCGTGACCGTATTGCTCAGGACGAAGGCCTGCTGTTATGTCCGGAAGGGGCGGCAACCGCGGCCGCTTATCAGCTTGCCCGCGAACAAGGTCTGATCAGCGCAAACGAAACGGCTGTGCTTTTTAACTGCGCTACCGGCCTCAAATACCCGATGGCGCCTGTCGCACAAACCCTGGATAAAGACCAGCCGGTGGATTACACCCGGTTCTATTGATTACTATTTCAGGCGTATTTCTGCCACGATTTGGCTGTGGCTTCTTGTGTGTCCGCCTGTAAAATTCAGCCATGAGTAAAGCAATTGAGCATCGTATGGCGGGGGAGCAGCGTCACTTTGAAAGTGACAATGCTTACCAACCCTTGCCGGAAATTTGCACTTACCGTGCGCGTCGCTACGTTCGTCCACGGCTGGATGAGGTTTTTGGTCGCGGCAATCAATTTGAATTCTACACGGGGCCCATTAAAGCGAAAGCAGCGCAGCACGAACTTGTTCGTGTGCTGAGCCTGGGAAGTGGCGATGGAAAAATGGAACTGGGTATTGCCAGGCAGCTTCTGAAGCAGGGCTTCACGAACTTCCAAATAGAGGGTCTCGAATATTCTTCCAACAATGTCGAGACGGCTAATAAGATGGCAGCCGATAGCGGTGTCGCCGATCACGTGAGTTTCTTTCAGGGTGATTTCAATGCCCTTGCTGTTGATGGCTCTCGGGAACTGGTTATTGCCAATCAGGTACTGCACCATGTGACCGAACTCGAAAGCTTATTTGATAGCGTCGTACAGATGATTGCTGATGGTGGGCTCTTACTCACCCGAGATGTGATTGGCCGGAATGGCCACCGCGCATGGCCCGAATGTCGTCGCCTTATCGACCAAATCTGGGCTGAAATGCCCCGGCGCTATCGGTACAGCCACCGTGAGGAAAGATTCCTGGATAGCTATCCGGACAAGGATTATTCGCTGAATTCTTTTGAAGGTATACGCGCCCAGGACGTGTTGCCGCTCATGCTGGAGCGTTTTTCCTTTCTGCGTTTCTATGCTTATGGTGGCATCACGGAACGGTTTTTGAACCACGCGCTCGGACCGAATTTCAGTCTGGCGAATGAAGATGACCTTTCTTTCGTCAATTCCCTTGAACTGCTGAATGATGCGGCAATCGATGGCGGCCTGATCAAACCAACCCAGATGCTTGCGCACGTATCCGTGAAGCCTCGTAAGCTGACCTGTTGGAAAAACAGAACGCCAGAACTTTGCCTCAGAGTGCCCGACGAATAGCGGCCGGCTGCCGGGCAGTTGTAGGAATCCTCCGAATAAGACGCAATGGCATTGAAATACAGATCCGATATTGATGGCCTGCGCGCAATCGCTGTGCTGGTGGTTGTGATTTTTCACCTAAGCGTGCCGGGTTTCGAGGGTGGTTATGTAGGGGTCGACATCTTTTTTGTAATCTCCGGCTACCTGATTACGTCGATCATCCTCCGCGATATTGAATCGAGCAGCTTTACGCTTGGTCAGTTTTATACACGCCGCATTCGGCGTCTGATTCCCCCACTTATTGCTACCGTTGTTGGTACCACGGTGGCGGCAGTATTTGTCCTGTCCCCCCACAGCATGATTGCGTACGCGCGCTCCGCGGTTGCAGCGCTATTCAGTGTGTCTAATTTCGTGTTCTTCAGCGAGGCGGGCTACTGGGATACTGAGTCGGAGCTTAAGCCACTCCTGCACACCTGGTCATTGGGTGTGGAAGAGCAGTTCTACCTGTTCTGGCCGGCGCTACTGATTGGTTTGTGGGCGCTTCGGAATCGAGTGCCTCTCTGGGTTTCATTTGCGCTACTTTCCCTGGTTAGCTTTATTGGCTGCGTTTGGTATACCACCATCAGCGAGTCGGCAGCCTTCTACTTGCTACCGTTTCGGGTTTTTCAGTTTGCTCTCGGTGCATTGGCGCTTTTCGTTGCCGACTACTGTGCGCGCTTTACCGGCAAATCGCTAAATGGCGGTCTGTTTATTGTTGGCATGCTGCTGATTGCAGTCAGTGTTGCTACTTTTGGCGAAGCCGTATTATTCCCGGGGTGGGTAGTCATCATTCCTACCGTCGGTGCGATGTTGGTACTTATTGCAGGGGCGAATGGCCTGCCTCGCTTATGCGCGATTGCGATGCAAAATCCAGTCATGCTCTGGTTTGGTCGGGTTTCTTACTCCATGTATCTGGTCCATTGGCCGGCGGTTGCGCTTTACCGCTACGAATTCGGTTTGCAACTGGATCCCCCGGATCAATTACTGTTGGCCACACTGGTGTTATTGTTCACATTACTGTTGCACTACGGTGTAGAAAGGCGTTTCTACAGAAGATCCTATGCGCAGACCGAAGCCGTGCCGCACGGCCGCTTTGCTGCTGCTACCGTGTTTGTCTCAGTTCTGTGTGCCGCCGTGTTGGCGACCGCTTGGCTGGGTACCGGCTGGCAGTGGCGGAAGCCGTCAATGCAGCTAACACCCAGCCAGATAGAAGAGGGCAAGGCCGATCGATTCGCTCATACCCGCAGCGCGTGCCGGGTGCATTTTTCAGCGGAAGATGAGCGCTGCAGAAAGTTTGAAGGGCCCAATATTCTGGTATTCGGTAATTCACATGAACCGGATGGTTACAATTTTTTACACGGATACCTGCAGGAATCTGGCTTGCCCTCCAATATCACGATTTTTGGTACGACCAACGATTGCAAGCACCTTAATGTTCAGCGGGGCGAGTTTGTCACCAGCAACAAAAAATGCCAACAACGATTAGATGCCTTGTTTGCACCGGAATTTGTCCAATCCACCGACTTATTGCTCTATGCGACTGATAACCCATTCAGAAGTCGCCCGGCATTGAGGCGCATTATTGAGCGTCTTAAACAGATGAACCCGGAAATGAAACTGGCAATCCTTGGTGGATACATTCACACCACGCGGCACTGCGCGCATTTGATCAATGAATCTGGCCGTCAGGACGCCTGTATTGAACCGGACAACGTGCGCTACTTCGAACAGGCACCCGAAGATGCGCCTAAATACTCTGAATTAATGCGCGTTGCCGATCTGTACATTGACCGGGTGGGCTTGCTGTGTCCTGGGCGTCAGTTGGCGAACTGTGCATCAGTTGCAGAGGACGGCACGCCCATGTTCTATGATCGTCATCATCATTCCCGGCCATTTGCCGAAATGACGGGTAGGCGGTATGCCAGGGAGCATCCCGATCGGCCACTGCTGTAATCGTGCCGTGTGACAACGCCGCTTATTTGGCTGCCAATCCGCCCATACAAAGGTACTTGATCTCCACATAGTCTTCCAGACCATACTTAGAGCCTTCACGGCCATTGCCGGATTCTTTCATGCCTCCGAAGGGCGCGACTTCAGTGGAGATAATGCCCTCATTGATGCCAACGATGCCGTACTCCAGTCCTTCGCTAACCCGCCAGACCCGGCCGATATCGCGCGCATAAAAGTACGCGGCCAGACCGAATTCAGTATCATTGGCTAATGTAATGGCTTCTTCCTCGGTGCTGAAACGAAATAATGGGGCAACCGGGCCGAAGATTTCCTCACGAAACACTCGCATGGAATCGTTGACATTGGTCAAAATGGTTGGCTCGATATAGGCCGGGCCAAGGTTTGAGCGACCGCCGCCTGACAGCACGGTAGCCCCGTTAGCTGTCGCATCGTCAATAAAGCTCATAACGTCGTTGGCAGCTTTTTCATCGATCAGCGGGCCCATGGTGACGCCGTCTGCGCTTCCGTCGCCCAGCTTGAATTCCGCTACCGCGGCAGCCAGCTTTTCTGAAAATGCGTCATACACGCCATCCTGCACGAGCATCCGGTTGGCGCACACACAGGTTTGTCCCGCGTTACGGTACTTGGAAGCAATAGCCCCCTGCACAGCGGCGTCCAGGTCGGCATCATCGAAGACGATAAAGGGCGCATTGCCGCCCAATTCCATAGAGGTGCGTTTCACAGTGGCGGCACACTCGGCGATCAACTGTTTGCCCACTGGCGTAGAGCCAGTAAAGGTGAGTTTGCGCACAATCGGGTTGCTGGTGATTTCGCCACCGATTTCGCCGGTGCGACCGGTTACTATATTGATGACGCCGGGTGGGAAGCCAGCGCGCTCGGCCAGCACGGCAATGGCATAGGCCGACAGCGGTGTGGCATTGGCCGGTTTACAAACCACCGTGCAGCCGGCAGCCAGAGCCGGCCCGATTTTGCGGCCCAGCATGGCGCTGGGGAAGTTCCACGGGGTGATGGCGGCGATCACGCCAATACCCTGCTTGATCACCACAATGCGCTTGTCATTGGAGCCGGCCGGAATGGTGTCGCCGTACAGTCGTTTGCCTTCCTCGGCGAACCACTCCAGAAAGCTTGCGCTGTAAGCTATCTCCCCTCGTGCCTCAGCCAATGGCTTGCCCTGCTCGGCGGTCAGAATTTGGGCAAGGTCTTCCTGATTCTCCATCATCAGCTGGTATAGCTTACGCAACAGAACAGCGCGCTCCTTTGCTGAAAGGGCGCGCCAGGCAGGCAGAGCGGCGTTGGCGCTTTCGATGGCACGACGGGTTTCAGCCGTGCCACACTTTGCAACGGTGGCAACTTCCTGGCCATTAGCGGGGTTAACCACGGCCAGGGTCTCTCCGCTGTCCGCATCCACCCATTTGCCATCGATAAAAGCCTGCCCGCGCAGCAAGGAAGCGTCGGTTAATTTCATGTACACATTCCGAAAGGTTACTGAATCGTGAGATTGCCTGTTTCACGGCCGGAAATCAAGCGGGTACGAGACAAAGGCGCAGCGGTCATCTATATTGCAAACATGAAAAACAACGCCCGACTTTTTTCAATTCTGCCAGCGCTGTTGTTGGCCGTTTACAGCAGTGCCGACGAGCTAGCTGGCACTGATAAACGTTACACGGAACAGATATTAGTGACCGGTACCCGCCTGAATTCCAGACCTCAGGATGTGGACAGCAGCGTCAGTGTTATCACCCGCGAACAGATTAGCCGTCGGCACAAGAGTTCAGCCATCGATCTGTTGCGCACTGTGCCCGGTTTGCAAATTTCTCAGCAGGGCGGCAGAGGAGGGGTATCGATACTCTACCTGCGTGGTGCGGAGCCAAATTTCACCAAGGTGATGATTGACGGCGTAGAAGTGAATGACCCGACCAACTCACGGGGTGGCGGTTTCGATTTTTCCAGTCTGGAACTTGACAGTATCGATCGAATAGAGGTGATTCATGGTGCACAGTCTGCGCTGTATGGCTCCGGCGGACTGGCTGGTGTCATTAATATCATTACCCTCAGCGGCAGTGGGCCACTACAGCAGGCCGTCAGCACGGATATTGGCCGCAATGGTTACCATGAAACCCATTATCGCGCAGCCGGGGAAGCGGCTGGTATCGGCTATGCGTTCTCTGCCGGGCTTATGGACGCGGGAGGCATTGTTCCTGCCAGTGATTTTGAGAACGACCATTTTAATCTGAAGCTTTCGGCTGAGCTCGACTCTCTCGAGCTGATATGGGTCGGACGCTATGCGGAATCTGATCGGCAAGCCTTTCCGGAAGACAGTGGCGGGAGGGAGTTCGCCGAGATGCCTGCGCTGGACGAAGAACAGCTGGAGGACTTCAGCACTGGTCTGAGTCTTAGCTGGAAACACTCTGATCAATTGCACAGTATGCTGCGCGCAGACTGGTTTAGCCGCAAACAATTGTTTGAATCACCTGGGATTGTGCCATTCATTGATGCACCGCCTCGGCTGGATGACGTCCGCTATCAACGCAGCACAGTGAATTGGTCTTTAGAGTGGTTAGCGGCAGATAATCTGCAGTTTTTGTTTGGCCTTGATGGTCGCCAAGAAGACGGTCGAAACAACGGCTGGGCCGATTTCCTGGGCAGTATTCGCTTGAGTTCTGACTTTGATCTAAAACGCGACAGCATGGGTGGTTTTGTTGAGCTGCGTTACAAACCTGGCGGGCGGCTACAAGGTGTGGTGCTCAACCTGAGCAGCCGCTATGACATGCCGGATTCCAGCAGTGACCAGATGACAGTACGTCTCGGTGGTGCTTACCGTTTGCAACCCACCGGAACAACTTTCAGAGCAAGCTATGGAGAAGGTTTCAAGCTGCCGAGTTTTACTGCATTGGGTAATTCGGTCGTTGGGAACCCTGATTTGCTCCCGGAAACCAGTGAAACCCTGGAACTTGCCTTTGTACAGGAGTTTTGGGGCGGCGCTGCGTCGCTGGAACTGTCTGGCTATCGTAATGATTATGCCAACCTGATCGATTTCGAATTGTCGGAGTTTCGCAATGTGAACCGTGATCTCGTGAAAACTCGCGGTGGCGATTTTAAAATCAATCTGGCGCCCAGTGAGCACTTGTCTGCCCAGGCTTACTTGAGCTATGTGGATACTGAAGTAGTGAACAGTGATTCCCGCTTGCGTGGCCGGCCGCATTGGCACGGTGGTCTAAATGTTTTTTACCAAATAGCAGCCAAGTGGTCATTAAACATGGACTGGCTGTGGAACCACACCAACCTGGAAGCCGCATTGCCGTTCCAAACGCCAGCAAACCCGGTGGGCTATCAGGAGCTTTCCCCGCATACTCGGGTTGATCTGGCAGTGCGGTATTACGTTCATCCGGCCTTGGAAGTCACTCTGGCTGTCGATAATCTATTTGACCAGGATTATTCGGAAGCGGTGGGTTTTCGAGCTCCAGGCTTAGAACCGCGTCTTGGATTACAGTTGAGATTCTGATGACCTTGGTCAGTATCGAAAATGAACAGCTTTGCGCCGTTGTGAATACTCTGGGTGCTGAATTACATTCCTTACGCCGCAAGGCGAATGACCAGGAGCTGCTGTGGGGTGGCACAAGTGACGTCTGGAGCGGACGAGCGCCCATTTTGTTTCCGATTGTGGGAGCATTAAAGCACCAACAAGTGCATTTCAACGGCCGGCAATGCAGCTTGGAAAAGCACGGGTTTGTCAAGCGTAAAGAATTCGAGTGCCGTGGAAGCGCGAAATCGCAGGCCCGATTCCGCCTGATCGCCTGTCGGGAGACATTGGCGGTATTTCCGTGGCAATTTGAACTGCATGTTGAGTTCATACTGGATGCTGCTGAACTTCGCATTGAGTACACGGTGGTCAATACCAGTGATGACGTGATGCCTTTTAACATCGGTTCGCATCCAGCCTTCTGTCTGGATCTTGAAAAATACTCGCACAGCGATTATGCAATCGAGTTCAATCGTAGCGAAAATCTGCAGCTGTTCAGTGTGAACACTGCCGGTTTGTTGGAACGCGATAGCCGGGCCTACCCCCTGCAACAGGGCCGTATCTGGCTGCGTGCGGACAGTTTTGTCGATGATGCATTGGTGTTCAAAAACATCAATTCAGACCGCATTAGTCTGCTACATCGTGATTTGGGAAACATTGTTCAAATACGCACGGGAGGAGCGCCGCATCTCGGAATCTGGGCCAAACCCGGCGCGGCCTTTGTATGTATCGAACCCTGGTGGGGGCATGCGGACTTTGCTGACGCCGGGGACGATCTGGCCAGTAAGGCCGAGCTTCAGTTACTGGCAAGCCGGCACAGTTTTTCTACACAAATCATTATCAGTACCTGATGGGGCGGGGCGAACCAACAAATCACAACGATAATGAGACTTGAATTAATTCGAAAATTTCGAACGAATGTTTCCAAATGTTCGAGTGGATCACGGTTTCATTACTGCTTACGGTGATTGATGATGGACGATCGGGGTTGAAATAGGGGGCTTGTTGATGAGAAACCGGCTAATCGCGGCAGTGTTTGCATTGAGCGCGTTTTCGTTACCGGCGCTCGGGCAAAATACTGGTGGAGTATTTGGCCCGGTGGTCAATGAAGGGCATCAATCATGGCAGTACCGGATTGCGCTGGACAGCGATACCGACCGGGATGCTCAGCGGCTGCACTATCAGCGATCGATTAACGATGATTTTATGTGGCGAGTGGTGGTACAGCGCCGAGAAATGGCAAACGGCCAGCACGAGCATGATTACCTGCAGGGCGAATTGTTCTGGCAATTACCTGACATTCGGTCAAACTGGCATCAGGGAGTGCGCTTTGACCTGCTGGCTCGTGATGATGGACGCCCCTATGTTTTTGGCCTGCACTGGATGAGCGACCTGCACTTTGATGACCGCTGGATGCTGCGAACTCTGCTACTGACTGGCGTGCAGTTTGGCCAAAACCGAGAGTCCGGCCTCGCTTTGCAGACTCGCGCGAGTCTGAACTACAAGGCATTGCAAGGCTTTAATCTGGCGCTCTCCATGTTTAACCGGTATGGTTTTGTTGATGACATGCCCGGCTTTGAGGAGCAACGCCACCAGATAGGCCCGACCCTGAGCGCCAGCCTTGGTCAAGGCTGGTCACTTCAAGCAGGTTATCTGAAAGGTATTACCCGGAGCACATCTGATGATACTTTCAGGCTTTGGCTCACTAAAGCCCTGTAGTAAGAGGGTACTGAATCAGCCATCACTTCGAAGCCGCAGCATCAAGCGATTCATGCCGCCAATCCAGCGGTCATAATCCGCCGTTTTACGCCGCATATACTCCAGTACCTCCCCATGGGGAAGTATCAGAAACGATTCCTCGCGCAGTTGTTGTACCACACATTCGGCCAACTCTTCGGGCTCCATCATTCCATCGCTGGCGGCAGCAGCGGTGGACTCGGTGTCGTTATCGGTCATCGGGGTGCGCACTGCTTGCGGGCAGAGCACTGAGACTTTGATACCCTGGTGAGCATGGTGGATAGCCAACCACTCGGCAAAACCGACGGCCGCGTGTTTGCTGACACCATAGGCCGCACCGCCAATCTGGTTCAGCAAACCTGCGGCAGAGGCGGTATGCATAAAATAGCCGCCGCCGCGTTTAACCATGCGTGGCACCAAATGGCGTGCGGCATAGACATGTGCCATCACATTGATGTTCCAACTGGCTTCCCACTCGGTGTTGCTGCTGTTCAGGTCTGGCCCCAGAGCAACCCCGGCGTTTGAACAAAACAGGTCAATGGGTCCAAGCTCGGCCTCGGTGACTTCGATAAGCTCCCGAATGTCATCTTCATTGGAAACATCGGTTTGCTGCGCAACTCCGGCTACTTTGTTGGCTACCGCTTTGGCGTTATCACCGTTCAGGTCCGCGATCACCAGATTGTTCGCTCCTTCCAGTTGGAAGCGCTGTGCCAGCGCTTTACCAATGCCGCTGCCACCACCGGTAATTACAATAGTCTTTCCCCGCAGTTCCATGGTCTTCTCCACTGTATTGGAGCGGCAGTGTCGCAGAAATCTTTTCTATCGGCCAGTGCTTATCCAGTGCAGTACGGCTGAAATGCACTGTTCAAGCCAAGATAGCCAGGGCCGAAAATCCTTAGGCCGGTTTCGCTCAAAAACGGCTTGGGTGCCGGGCAGATGAGCACACTGATGCTCTGGCCCGAGCCGCTGATCGGGTTGGTCAATGGTTGGCGACTGTCATTGTCAAGCAGGCAGATCAGTTCTGGTATGGTGACTACCAGCTGCCCATCCACGCGCGCCAGCATGTTTTCGTTTTTAAGTTCAATTTCGCAGCTGTGGTTTGTCCAGTCACCCTGGCCTTGCAACACGATGCGGCCAATCGTAAAGCCATCCTTAATGCGGCTGTCCGTTGCCTGCACGGTACCGCTGAATAACTGCTTTCCGCCGCTGATGTCATTAATTCGCTGAATGGTTTCTGCGAGTGTCGTTGTGCGGTCGTTCAGTGCGCGGCCGATTTCCAGCGCCAGC
>JAUIHW010000076.1 GCA_030431775.1 Gammaproteobacteria bacterium | reverse complement strand
TTGAGGCGCGACACTGGTGACGTGGCCGCAGGCCAGCGCCGACATGGGCGGTTTAATGCAGTACCATTGCATCATCACACATTATCAAGTCAGTCTGGTGGGCGTTCCTTATAGTGCGTCGTGCGCCTAACTGACTTCACAGACATCGAGGCAACTATGCGTAAAATAAGAATGGGAATGGTGGGCGGCGGCGATGGTGCGTTTATTGGCGCGGTGCATCGAATAGCGGCCAATCTGGATGGCCAGATCGAGTTGGTGTGCGGTGCGTTTTGCAGCGAGGCCGACCGCAGCATCGCCTCAGGCCTTGGGCTCTACCTGCCTGAATCGCGCTGCTACGCGAACTTTGAAACCATGATGCGCACGGAAGCAGAGCTTGGGGACAATCAACGAATGGATTTCGTCGCCATCGTCACACCCAACCATCTGCATTTTCCAGTCGCCAGGTTGGCGCTCGCCAACGGGTTTCATGTGATGTCAGATAAGCCTGCGACTTTCAGCCTCACCGAGGCACTGGAACTTCGAGATCTGGTCACAAAAACCGGTTTGCTCTATGGTTTGACCCACACCTACACAGGCTACCCGCTGGTGAAAGAGGCAAGAGCGCGCATTGCAGCCGGAGAGCTGGGCACAATTCGCAAAGTCATGGTTGAGTATTCGCAGGGTTGGCTGGCGGCACGTGAGGAAGACGCAGACAACAAGCAAGCCGCCTGGCGGCTGGACCCTTCGCAAGCGGGTATCAGCAGTTGTATGGGCGATATAGGCGTGCACGCGGCCAATCTTGCAGAGTACGTGAGCGGCACTCTTATCACCGAGATGTCGGCCGATTTAACCGCGTTCGTTGACGGCCGCGAGCTGGACGATGACGGCTCGATTTTGCTGCGCTTTGACAACGGCGCGCGCGGTGTGTTGTCGGCGAGCCAGGTTTCAGTGGGCGAAGAGAACAACTTGCGCCTCAGAATCTACGGCGAACATGGCGGTCTGGAATGGAATCAGCAGGAGCCGAATACGCTGTGGCTAAAGTGGCCGGACCGGCCCACGGAAATGCTGCGCGCGAGCGGCCCTGGCCTGTCGCCTGCGGCCGAGAGCAATAGCCGTACCCCCGCGGGCCACCCAGAAGGGTATCTGGAAGCCTTTGCAAACCTCTACCGGCTGTTTGCCGACCAGGTCCGTGCGCGAATTAGCGGCGACACCATTGGTGCACAAGCAGAGGATCTGCCGGGCATTGAAGAAGCCGTGCGCGGCATGGCGTTTATCGAGCACGCCGTGGCCTCAAGCGCCAGCGATGAGAAATGGCATGTTTTGCCACAGTACTAAGGATTTAACAGCATTGAGGATAACACTATGAAAGGTCCTGGAATTTTTCTTGCACAGTTCGCAGGCGAAGACGCGCCGTTTAACTCACTGCCGGCTATTTGCGAGTGGGCCGCCAGTTTGGGCTACAAAGGGGTGCAGATACCCAGTTGGGAAAGCCGCTTGTTTGATTTGCAAAAGGCCGCCGAGAGCAAGAGTTACTGTGAAGAAGTAAAAGGCATAGTCGAAGGTGCCGGGCTGGAAATCACGGAACTGTCTACCCACTTACAAGGCCAACTGGTGGCCGTACACCCCTGCTATGATGAGATGTTTGACGGCTTTGCCGACCCTTCGGTGCGTGGCAATCCGGCCGCCCGCCAGGCGTGGGCTGTGCAGCAGCTGATGTACGCCGCCCAAGCCAGTGAAAATCTGGGGCTTGCAAGCCATGCCACCTTTTCCGGCGCACTATTGTGGCAAATGGCGTATCCGTGGCCACAGCGACCGGCCGGCTTGGTGGAAGCAGGGTTTGCTGAACTGGCCAGGCGCTGGACACCCATTCTGAATGCGTTCGACACGGCGGGTGTGGATGTCTGCTTTGAAATTCACCCGGGGGAAGACCTGCACGACGGCGTGACCTTCGAACGCTTTCTCGACGCCACCGGTAATCACCCACGGGCCAATATACTGTACGACCCCAGTCATTTCGTATTGCAACAACTCGACTATCTGCAGTTTATTGATATCTACCATGAACGGATAAAGGCGTTTCATGTGAAAGACGCCGAGTTTGTGCCCAACGGCCGCAGTGGGGTGTACGGCGGCTACCAAAGCTGGGTAGACCGCCCGGGGCGTTTTCGTTCCACCGGTGACGGTCAGGTGGATTTCATCAGCATTTTCAGCAAGTTCGCCCAGTACGGTTACCAGGGTTGGGCTGTTATTGAATGGGAATGCTGTTTGAAACACCCCGAGCAGGGCGCCGCCGAAGGCGCGCCGTTTATTGAGCACCACATGATACGCACCACGGACAAAGCCTTTGATGATTTCGCTGACTCGGGCGCCGACGAAAACACCAATCGACGAATACTGGGAATCGATTAAGCACTTGCAGGTTCGGCTCGACCAGATCCTCTTGCCTAAAACCGGCTATTCGCGGTGCCCAGTTATCTAGCCAGAAGAATATTTGGCAAGCTCAGTTTTCTGTTGCTTATTATTACTATAATATGGTAATTGTTAGTAATAGCAAGGAGTTTAAGATAATGACCAAAACCACAAGTATTAATCTGGGCGAACATTTTCAGGATTTCATTGCCGCGCAAATTCAAGGCGGGCGCTATGGCTCTGCCAGTGAGGTTGTCCGCGCCTCATTGCGGCTCATGGAAGAACATGAACAAAAACTCGAAGCTCTCCGCCAAGCGCTGATCGAGGGGGAAGAAAGTGGCGATGCGGGCTTGTTAGATATGGAAGCCATACGCCGCAATACTAAGAAAAAGGCGGGTTTAAGCAAATAAATGTATGAGATCCGCAAAACCGCTCGCGCAGAAACAGATCTCGAAGACATATGGTTTCACAGCTTCACGGAATGGGATGAAGCCCAGGCCGATAGCTATTATGACGAACTATCGGGCGGCATAAACAAGCTCGCACAGCATCCAAAATTGGGAAAACCCTGCGACGATGTGCGGCCACACTACCGAGTGTTGCCAATTAATCGACACCTCGTTTATTACAAAATTGAGGGTGACATTATTCGGGTTATGCGGGTATTGCATGATCGGATGAAACCAGGCCGACATTTATAAAAACCAGCGCGAAAATTAACACACTACTGGTGCCGGTTTTGGTACTGAACCGAACTAGTGATATTGCCTAAAAAGCGGACCTTCAGAGCAATCGCCCACGAGGCAGCAATGGCGAATACCGAATATATAATATGTCAATATCACGCTACTGACATTTACCACTTATAGTGGTATTATTACTCTCATTAGTGGTAATTGAGAGCTCCCTTAATGCTGGAGGCGGTATTAGGTTCCGAAGGTGCGGAGCGTGTCGCACTGTTCATTGCGGCGCGGGATAAAGGCTATGCGCTGGAGATCGCCAAAACTTTCGACATGAATGTCAGCAACGTGCAACGCCACTTAGAACGCATGGAGCAAGGCGGGCTGCTGGTGAACGAAAAAGTGGGTCGTACGCGCGTGTATCAATTCAATCCGCGCTACGCGTTCCTAGGAGAAGTTAAAGCACTGCTCAACAAAGCCCTGTCGCTGGCACCGGCGTCAGTGCAAGACAAACTGCTCCTGAACCGCCGACGACCACGCCGGGCAACGAAACCGCTGTGATCGATATCAGCGTATTATCCCGCGCGGAGTTGGCTGCCGTGGTCGTCGAAACATTGGCCATTGTTGGCATAGATGTTGTGTTGGTGGGCGGTTCTTGTGTCTGCATCTACACTAATGAACGCTTTGGCTCTTTCGACCTCGATTTCATTGATATCAGCTACGCCCGCCGGAAAGAGATCGCGGCTGCATTGACCGGCATCGGCTTCACTTCCGACGGTGGGCGCTACTTCGAGCACGACGAATGTCAATGGACCTTAGAGTTCCCGACAGCACCATTGGCCATCGGCGATGAGCAGATTGGTAACGAACGTGTTGCCGAAATGAAAACCGATGCTGGCACGATTAGACTACTGAACCCCACCGATTGCGTTAAGGATCGCTTATTGTGGTGGTACCTCTCAAAGGATGCCCAGTGTTGGGAGCAAGCACTTGATGTGGCTCAAAACCATGCTATTCAGTGGGGTAATTTGGAAACATGGCACGTTAACGAAGGCTTTGGCAGTCAATTCAAACTATTTCGCCAGGCGGTAAACGGGCAATGAATGCGGTACTCTGCGGCTTATAGCTCGGTACCGAGGTAGTGCCTAGAAGCTGCACTTCGAAAATAACAGACCCGATTGAGGATATCTAGAGTCGCCTGGCTATAGTGCGAAAACAAGGCGCAAGCCGTCCTCAAGCTCACTCAGTTTTAGGCGAGAAAGTCTTCCAGATTTTTCCGTGAGAAAAGATTTGTCAAGAGTGATGACCTGCGTGACATTTATTACTGACGCTCTATTGAGCCCTGCTTCTCGTTTAGAGAGGCGAACATTTCCAGGTGCTAAGGCAAGCGCCATATTGGAAGTGAGAACAGCTGCGACGACTGTGTTAATTCTACTTCGATTAAATTCATCGGCTTGTACGATGACAACCGGGCGACGGTATCCAGGCTCGGAGCCTTGAGGCTCCGGAATACTTGCCCACCAAACCTCTCCGCGTTTCATTACCACTCTTCGCGAGGTAAGGAGGCTGCCTGCATTTCAGTAAGGCTCTTATCCAGTGAGACTTCCACATCACTGCCAGAATAAACTTCATTCAGTTTTTCAGTAATTCCTTCACGCCCATAACGTTCAACAAACTCTCGAACTGCATTCGTATACAGTTCACTACGTGAAACACCTAGTTTCTTTGCAGCCTTCTCCGCAGCAGCAAAAATATCATCGGGAATCGATATGGCTGTTTTCATAGACAATTAGTATAACTTTAGTTATACCAAGCGTCAATAACGATAAGGTGAAGTGCCGGTTTTGGTACTAAGCAGCCCCTCCGGAGGGAAGCCCGAAACTTCCATTAACTTCAAAAAATCCCTATATTTATAGCATATTCTTCAATACTGTCTGCATATACAGTATAATAAGTCTTGATATCTCCCTCCCATGCTACCGCCACCTGGCAAGGAAAACACAATGGGCATACATCAGGAATCTGCTCAAGCCCACTGCGACAATCCAAAGCGCGTGCATACCCTTAGTGAGGTGCACGCAGAGAAAAGCAATCAGGAACTGGAAGATGAAATAAAAACCCTGGCGGCCAATATCAACGCGGCTACCTATCGCTTACTCGTGCTGATCGCCGAGTTTGAAAAGCGCAGTGCCTGGAAGGGTTGGGGTTATAAAAGCTGTGCGCATTGGTTGAACGTGCGCTGCGGAATTGGCATGGCCGCTGCACGCGATCGGGTGAGAGTCGCCTGTGCATTAAAAGAGTTACCAAAGATCAGTGCCGCCTTCGCTGCTGGCAAACTCAGCTTTTCCAAAGCCAGGGAAATGACCCGTATCGCCCATGCGGAGAACGAGGACTATCTTCTGACGATTGCGGAGCATGGTTCTGCCACCCATGTCGCGGAGCTGGTACGAAGATACCGAGGGGTAGAACGCCGTGAGGCCTGCAAAAAAGCTATGAGTCAGCAGGCGGAACGTGAGCTCAAATATTTCTGGGATGATGAGGGCTGCCTGAACCTGAAAGGACGTCTGCCACCAGAGCAAGGGGCGGTGTTTCTGCAAGCCTTGCAAACCGCGCTGGAGCAGATCGAATTTGTCGAAGACGAAGAGCCAGAGGAGAAAATTGAGAATCAGCCCGAAAATGCAACCGCGGTTGCGTCTCTACTGGAAGAACAGCGCAAGAAGAAGATCAATGGCCCTAAACAGCGCGCTGATGCTCTAATGCTGATAGCCGATCAGTTTATTTCTACGCCTGACTCAGAGCAGGCAGCAAACGACTATAGAACCGCCGACCGTTTTCAGGTTGTAGTGCATGTGGATGCAGAATCTCTGGTAGATGAACGAGAAAAGCCTCCACAAGAGTATTGCGAACTGGAAGACGGCCCAACTCTGGCAGCTGAAACCATCAAGCGCCTGTGTTGCGACAGCAGTTTGCTAGCGATCCGTAAGGATTCAGCTGGCAACCCTTTGAATATAGGGCGAAAAACAAGGGTAATACCCCCGGCCATGCGCAGAGCTCTGCTGGCTCGCGACAAAGGCTGTGTATTCCCAGGATGCACAACACGCTCAACCCGCTATGTAGACGGTCATCATATTCAACATTGGGCCGATGGTGGAGCAACCTGCCTTGAAAATTTGGCTTGCCTTTGTCGGCATCACCATCGCTTAGTTCATGAAGTCGGTTTTGATGTGCAACGTGATTCGGGCGGGAACTTCATCTTCTTCGACTCTGATGGAAACGATCTTCCGACAAAGCCACCCATCACAAAAGCAAACGAGCGGGTAGAATGCCTTAACGCTCAGAATAAGCTATGTATTGATGAGAAAACGGTATTCCACCAACTCGATCGGGATATGGATTATGGGATGGCGGTTGATGCTTTGTTGCGTAGGCGGGAATAGGCTTTCCAGGGACAGATACCGAGTTCAGTTGCCGCTTTTCGGTACCTGTCAGATAGAGTTTGAGCCACTACACTTGTAGCACCCCGATATCTTTAGCACGCCTACAACTGGGAATATAGAAATATCTTCATCGACATGCCTGTACCAATGCGCTGATACTCTGGGACAAACACGCTTCGTAAACCTCCGGGTCGGGCATCATGGAATGGCAACTCGTGAAGCTAATGGTTTGCTCTTTTGCGGTTTGAATAACGATATGGAACAATCCCATCGACTGCCGGATCGGCCCAAGTCCCAGGATGGAATGCAACGGATAATCTTCCATTGCTATGTCTTCTTGTGGACCAGGGACGTTGGTTATCATGACATGAAATGGCACCGGCATGTCTTCCAGGTGTGTTGAGGCAAAATTAAGCGCCCTCAATCCCTCCGCCAGCGCATTGGGTGTCAAGCCATCACTGATGTCCATGATTGTCCCTGTCCCCAAGGCGTTGATTTTTTGCTTTCCTAATAACGCATATTGGTGAACGGCCCGAACACGGGAAACCGGATCTTCAATATCTGTCGCCAATCCAACTTGCATCGTTGCCAGTTTGTTCCCTCTTTGAAGGTCACCTTGCCGGCGGACATTAACAGGCACCCCCGATACCAGGGAATATCTGGGCAGCTCTCCGTGTATTTGCAGATATTGCCTTAACGCACCACCAATAACACTGACGGCAATATCGTTATAGGTGATCCCACGAACAAATCGTTTAATCAGCCGGACTGACTCGATGGGGATCCGAACAGCGCCAACAACACGCTGAGCATTGACCTTGTTGTTGAAGCGCGTTCGCCGATTATCCGTTCTGCTCTCTAACGTATCTGGTCGATCCAACGTTTGTAATTTTGACATTTTGGGCAGCAGTTTACTGACCGTGGCTGCTAGCTTTATTGGCCGCGACCAGCTTTTAACCGTGGCTCTACTCCACAGCTCATAATCATTCAACTTATGCGCCACTCTCGATTTCGCGATAGTCTCATTCTTTATTTTATGGAGCATTCCAATCATTGCAGCCAGAGACACGCCATCAATGCAGGCATGATGAACTTTCAGCATTAGAATCACGCTGCCTGGTTGTATTCCTGGCACGTTGTCCAGTTTGCTCAATAGCACGGCTTGCCACAACGGCCTTTTCATATTGAGGCCTTCACCATGGATCAATGCAAGTTGGCGAGTTAGATCAGCCCAGTCTCTCGCCTCATCAAGGGGTATTTCGCTGATGTGTTGCGCAAGCACAAATCTAGAATCGGGTACCCAGTAGGGTTCGTCGAAGCCCATCGGCAATGACTTGAGTTTCTGGGTGAGAAATGGAATATGGTCTATTGAATTTTGGAACGCTGAGAAAACAGTCCCTATGTCTAGAGATTCACCAGTTTTAACTCCCGGAGCATAGACCAGTGCAGCACTAACGTGCATGGGTGTACGGTGACTCTCTAAAGTAACGAACGCCGCATCAAGGCCGGATAGTTGTTGCATCTTTATGCTTTGCGGTATTCAAGCTTCAATAGCGGAGAATCTTAACATTCATGCACGCGCTTGATACAACAATAGCCAGGCTTCGCCCAGGCAAAAGTAACTCTCAGCGAGGCAATGGGTCGACGATCTTGTATGAGTAAAAAGGAGGGTTATAATCACGACACTGCACTCCTAAGCAAGTGGACATTACTCGTGAAAATTAGCGTTGGTTCTACTCTGCCCCCGGGTCTGTTTCGCGTTCTCGGCGACGAAGGGCCGATCGTGGTGAGCTCTGGCGAGGTCTTTGATGGAAAAACCGTGGTGTTGTTTTCTTGCCCTGGCGCGTTCACAAAAAAGAGTACCGAATGGCAGGTTCCAAGCTTTCTTCAGCGCTGCGACGAACTGCACTCGCTGGGCGTTGACACAGTTGCCTGCATGTCGGTGAACGACAGCTTTGTCATGCATGCGTGGGGGGAACACTGCGGTGTAGGCGACAAAATTCTGATGCTGGCGGATGGGCAGTGTGAGTATCACACGCAACTGGGCCTGGAAATGGACTGTACGCGTTTTGCGTTGGGTTATCGCAATCACCGCTTTTCCCTGCTGGCCGTTGACGGTGTTGTGGAGCTACTGAATGTAGAGGAGCCTGGTGGCTATGAGGTCAGTGATGGCCGTGTAATAACTGAGCAGATACGGAGTCGCGACGGCTCGCAATAGGAGAATGAGTCATGAATGATGAGAACGCGTCGCTGACGGCAACTGAGCAGCGCAATCTGCAGCAAGTACAAGCATGGGCGGATGCCTGGCGGCTCCCCGGTGGCTCAGCAAGCCGGATGGTGGATGAGATTTACGCCGATGAGCCAGAGGTGACCGCTGTACTGCAGGGGCACCGGGTTTCCGGTGCGGGCAACTTCAAATCCGCATGGAAAGAAGCCGAACTCAAAATAGAGGAAGTGTACGCAGAGCGGGAAATTATATTCTCCACGATGCTCGCCCGCGGCAACTCGGTGGCGTTTGAGGGTGCTGTCAAGATGGTGACCAAGGATGGCGAGCAACGAGGCTGGGAGTTCGCTGTATTCATGGTCTTCGACAGTCAAGGGAGGATCGTGAGTGATCGTACCTATATGCCCAACTCACCGCACGGTGACCTCTTCGAGCAGGCCGCCAGCTAACCAGCACGCTAAGCGACCCGTCTGTCGCCAGCGTAGCGCATTGGCGAGCTCTGCATTGCTTCAGAGCGAGTCTTCTTCGCTGTACCCATACACGGAAGCCGCCGCTTCCGCCGACACTTTGCCGTCGAGAATGTCGTCACGAATCGCTTGCGGATCGCGTTCGTGGGGGTTGCCGTAGCCGCCGCTGCCGGTGGTATAGATCCGCAGGCGATCGCCGGCGTTCAGTGGCGCCCGACATTTGCCCGGCAGCGTTTCGCTGCTGCCGTCGGCATGCAGGAGTTCGGTCACGCACAGGGGCGCTTCGCCGCCGCCATTCACACCCCAGGGCTTGAACTTTACCCGCTCGCGGCGAAGCTGGGCGTGCACTTCCGGCCCTCGCCATTCCACTTCCGACTCGTACCCCAGGCCACCACGGTAACGGCCAGCGCCTCCCGAGTCGGTCCAGAGAGAGCAGCGACGAAACAATAAGGGCAGTTTGCTCTCGGCCACTTCAAGGGGAATCGGTGAGCCATTAGTGGCACCATGCTCAGTGACGTCAATGCCATCTTTGCCCGGCCTCGCCCCGTGGCCTCCTGCGTACGGCCCACCTATGTGGCCCAGAATCTGCCGGCCCGTGTCCGGGTCGCTGCCGGCGATGGTAATCATCGTGTATTGCCCGCTGTGCGCAGCAGTGAAGCGGCCGGGAACTGCTTTTACCATGGCACCCAGCACAACGTCTTCGATGCGTTTGAGCGACATGCCCCGCGCGGCCACCGGAGCCGGATAGTTAGAGTTAACCAGCGTACCCGGAGGCAGCAGCGTTCTGATCGGCCGATAACAGCCATCGTTATTGGGGACGCGATCGCCGGTAAGTACCCGCACCGCGTAGAAAACAACGGCGTTGGTTGACGCAGGCACATTGTTAATCGCCGAAACGGCCTGTGCGTCGGTACCCGTGAAGTCGAACTCGATTTCTTCGCCCCGCACCCGCACGGTAACCGCTATTTTTAATGGTTGGTCGTGGCCGGGAAGTCCGTCGTCGTCCAGCCAGTCTTCGAAGTAGTAGTCGCCGTCGGGTATGCGCGAAATCTCGGCGCGGGTGAGCGTTTCCGCATAGTTCATCAACTCTTCGTTAGCCCGCTCCACGGTCGCGCTGTCCCACCGTGCGAAGATTTTGGCAAAGCGCTTAGTGCCAGTGCGGCAGGCGGCAATCTGGGCGCCAAGGTCACCCCGCAGGCTCTCGGGAGTTCTACTGTTGAATTCCAAAATTGCGTTGACGGATTCGTTGAGCACACCGCCGATGAACAAGCGGACCATGGGAATGCGCAAACCTTCTGCGTGCAGGTCTCTTGCTTCAACATTCACGCTACCTGGGGCAAAGCCACCAATATCGCGGTGGTGGGTCATGGTCGCCACGTAGCCCACCAGCACATCGTCAACGAATACCGGCGCAGCTACCGCAATATCGGGCATGTGAGTGCCACCGCTGTAGGGGTCGTTGCACAAATAGATGTCTCCCGGCTGAGCAACGCCGGCCGGAAATTTCTCGGCAAAGCGCCAGCCCATTTCCACCAGCACACCCAGATGAACCGGCACCGCGGTTGCCTGTGCAACGTTACGGCCCTGAACGTCGAAGATTGCCGCCGTAGCGTCTTGGCCATCGGTAATAATCGGCGAATGAGAAGTGCTGATCAGCGTTTCCTGCATCTCCTCGGTGACCGCATTCAGCATGCCGCTGATGACTTCTCGGGTTACCGGGTCCACGCCTGCACTCACACTGTTCTTGTTTCCCATGGCCATCACTCCGTCTCTGGTACGTCGATGACAATATTTCCGTAGTGGTCGACTCGCCCCACATGACCGTCGTAGATCAGCGTCGTGGTATCCAGCTGTTCCACAATGGCCGGCCCACTGATCTCAAAGCCGCTGGGTAAGCTCGCCCGTGTATATACCGGTGTGTCTTGAAAGCCGAGTTCCGCATCGAAGCACATCGGCCGGTAAGTAGGCCGTGGCGTATCGCCGTTGGTGTCCCCGGCGGTCTCTTCGAGAAGCGCCTCTTCCTCGGAATGTTTGAAATGCACGCTGCGCAGCGCGACAAACTCCACCGGCGCGTCCGGGTCGCTGTGGCTGTAAGACTGTTGGTGGGTATCGTGAAACTGTTGCACCAGACGCTCGACGCTGTTTGGGCCGAGCGACGCCCCCACCGCGACTTCAAGTTCATGAGCCTGGCCCATGTAACGCATCTCGACAAAGTACTCGGCAACAGCCTGGTCTGCGGCCACCCCGTCGGCCTCCATGCGCATTAGGTTCTGCGTATCCAGCGCCGCAAACGCGTGCCGTAATTCCTCCTCGGTAGCATCGCTGGCCGGTCTCTCATAGCTCACCATGGACTCGTGCTGAATGGGCGCCAGCATTAGGCCCATGGCCGACAGAACGCCCGGTGCCGGCGGCACAAGAATTTTGCGAATGTTTGCGAATTCGGCGCAGCACCCACCCTGCAGCGGACCCGCACCACCGAAGGGCATGAGTGTGAAGTCCCGGGGGTCGAAGCCTCGCTTAATGGACACAAGGCGTAGCGTTTGTGCCATATTTGAATTGACGATGGCGTGTATGCCCAGTGCGGCCTCGATGGTATCCATTCCCAGCGGCCTGGCAATTTTTTCCTCGATGGCCTGGAGGCTCTTCTGCCGGTCGATATTCAGATCACCCGCAAAGGACTCCGGGTTCAAATACCCCAGCACCAGGCTCGCATCCGTGACCGTAGGCTCGGTACCGCCACGCCCATAACACACTGGCCCGGGCACCGCACCGGCACTTTCCGGCCCAACTTTCAATGCCCCACCTTCGTCCACGTAGGCAATACTGCTGCCACCCGCGCCGATAGTGCGCACATCTATCATCGGTATGTGTAGCGGGTAATCCTCGAAACTGCCGCTGCTGGTTACAATTGCCCTGCCGTCACGGATCAGGGCCACGTCGGTGCTGGTGCCACCCATGTCAAAACTGATGCAGTTGGGGAAGCCGGCCGAACGACCCACATTAGCGGCGCCAATAACCCCCGCGGCCAGTCCGGACAATACGGTCCGTACCGGGCGCTCAACAATATTGGGCACCCCGCCTACGCCGCCGTGCGACTGCATAATGTGAAACGGCGCCGCGACGCCAATGTCGTTCAGACTGTTGGAGAGCTTGTTAAGATAATCAGTGACCGCCGGCTTCACATAGCCGTCGAAGCCACTGACCACCAGCCGGCGATATTCACGCTTCCTTGGCAGCACATCGCTGGACAAGGTGACCGGGATATCGGGATACAGTTCGGCAAGAATTGCCCGGCTGCGCTGTTCGTGGCTCGGGTTGATGTAGGAGTGCAGGTAGCAAATAACAAAAACCTCAACGCCGTGCTCATCGACCAGCTTCGTAGCGGCCCTGCGTAGACTGTCTTCATCAAGCGGCGTGACCACGTTACCGTGCACGTCTATTCGCTCGGTAACTTCCAGAGCGCGGCGTCGCGGCGCAAGAAACAGCGGTTCTACCGGGTCCATGTCAAGATCGTACATCTGGGGCCGCCAGCCAACGCCGATGTATAGAATATCCCTGCAGCCTTCGGTCATCAGCAGGCCCAGACGAGCGCCTGTCTCCGTGATGATGGCATTGGTCGCAACAGTAGTGCCATGAATCACCCGACCGACCTCAGTCGCTGAGGCGCCCGCCTTGTCGATAACACTGTGAAGGCCATGCATAAAGCCTTCTTCAAAGTTGGGGGGCGTGGAGGGCACTTTCTGAACAACCCAGCGACTGGAATTGCTGTCTCTCAAAAAAACGTCCGTGAAGGTGCCGCCTACGTCTATGCCTATGGTAATCATGGTTTGCTCAGGTCGCGTTGTGCAGGGCGAGAAGCCATTATAACTTGCTGTAGAGTAGTAATATAAGCGATCTCAACACCAAATAGAAGTTCCTTTCTATCAACGATATACGCTATCAAAGAGGGTATTGGGCGGATAACAGCCTATGCTCGGCGTATCTGCCCAGCTAATTACTTGCATAGAAGTAGTATTTTGAGCGGTTTCTGAGGTACCGCTGCTGTTGGTTGCAGCTGCCTGCTACCGCTAAAACCGCGTCCTAACCGTATAGCTCAATGTCTTACGACTTTCGGCCGGTACTTTAATGCGCCATTCCGCCGTACCGGATGCCGGTTTGCTGTGCTTGCTGCTTTCCTTCAGAATCTCCCAGTCACCGGGTATGGGTTCTCTTACCACCACTTCCACGGTTTCATCCTTGGCGTTTTTCAGGGTGATTTCATAACTGCCTTCATAAACCTTGCCGCGCAGCACGCGCTCCAGCACCTTGAAGTCGGTTTGTTTTTTGTCAGCGGTGACGTCGAAGGAGTCACCCAGTTTCAGTCGTATACTTTCCTTCTTCGGAGTGTGATCAATACGGTCTTCACCGATGAACTGTGCATTGCCCGACGAGTCGCGCTTGTAAACCCGAACAACGCCTTTCGGCAAGGGCACGCCCAGGCCGTCTTTCTCTTCGTTTTCAAACTGTACGAACACACCCAGCTTCATTTTCTGACCAATGTCACCATAACTGGAATGGTAGTAATAATTACTGCCCTGCAGCACCAGCTCTTTTTTAACCTCCACGTCACTGGCAGTCAGCAAAGACACCTGCTTTTTCTGCTTGTCAGCAATTGTGGTCGGGCGGTTCAGAGTGTAAAGGTGGTATTCGAACAGGCTTTCCTCGGTCATACCATCGTCCATAGCGGCTTCAGCCACCATCATGCGCGATTTTTGCATGAGCGCCCTATCCATGGCCGGGCTTACCTGGTTTACATCGCCAGCAACCAGTTGCATTTTTGCGTTCTTGTAAGTCGCACCGCTGGTGTTGTTCAGGGTGACCCAGCCCAGCAGGTCCAGGCGGCTGTCGTCTTCGTTCAATTCAGCCACATAGTCGGCTTGCCAGGACAAGCCACCGGTCAGGTAGCTCAGCTCCAGGCCCTGCTGGCCGCTGTGCTTGTTACGAAGCTG
>JAUIHW010000120.1 GCA_030431775.1 Gammaproteobacteria bacterium | reverse complement strand
GAAAAAGTGGATCGTTGGCCCCGGCCAAGTGCAGCCAATGGCAACCTGCAGTTCTTTGTTGAACAGTTGGTCGGTAACACGACGCAGCAGAACGTAAAAGCGTAAACCAGGTACCGGAGGCACAATGAGCGCAGCAAAAACCGCCTACAGTCAGCAAAGTGAACTGCATGCTGATCAAGCGGCCAATGAAATTTCTTCTGAGCTTTTGCTTCAGAAATACGCCCCTTTGGTTAAGCGTATTGCCCAACACCTGATGGCGCGCTTTCCCGCCAGCGTCCAGCTGGATGATCTGATTCAGGCAGGTGTCATCGGCTTACTGGAAGCAGCTCGTAATTATAACGGGGGTAAAGGAGCCAGCTTCGAAACTTATGCAGGTATTCGTATTCGTGGTGCGATGATTGACGATGTGCGTAAAGGAGACTGGGCTCCGCGTTCAGTCCACCGTAATGCGCGCAAAGTCGCGCAGGCCATGCGACGGGTTGAAGCGTCACTTGGCCGGGAGGCTAGCGATGCGGAGGTTGCCGCGGAAATGGGTGTGACACTGGACGAGTACTACAACCATATCAAAGACACAGCCAGCAGTCGATTGCAAAGCCTGGATGAAATGGTGGATCGGGAAGACTCTCTGGATGAACCCATGGACCCGAGCAATGCCTCGCCGGCACAGGAAATGCAGAAGGTGACCTTGAAACAAGCGGTCATCCAGGAGATCGGTAATCTGCCGGAACGTGAACGGCTGGTTCTTTCACTCTACTACGATGACGAATTAAACCTCAAGGAGATCGGCTCGGTTCTGGGTGTCAGTGAATCGCGCATCAGCCAGATTCACAGTCAGGCAATGCTTCGTCTGCGTGCTCGATTGAGTGATTGGAATATAGAAAGCGAATAAGGCATGGATGCACTTAGCCTGATAGGAATCGTCATTGGATTTGCCGCAGTTTTTGGTGGCAATTACCTCGATGGTGGGCAAATAAGTACTTTTTTGAACTTGCCTGCGGCGGTCATTGTTGTTGGAGGGACAGTCGGCGCGGCGGTGTTGCAAACGCCGCGTGGCCAGCTGCGCTATGCCTTACACCGCTTACGATGGGTTATCTATCCTCCGAAATCTGCGGCCCACAGTGAACGCAACAAAATTGTTGAGTGGGCTAAGCAGGCACGGCGTCTTGGCCTGTTAGGCCTTGAGGAGAATGCCGAGCGGGAAGCTGATCTGTTCGTGCAGCGCGGTCTGCAAATGTTAATTGACGGTGGGGAGCCGGAACACATCCGCAATGCAATGGAGACCGACTCGCTGTTGCGTGAACAAAGGGATATAGAAGCAGCCCGTTTCTACGAAAGCATGGGCGGCTACGCGCCAACCATCGGCATTATCGGCGCGGTGATGGGGCTTATTCATGTCATGCAGCATTTGACTGAACCTGAACGGCTGGGGCCGGGTATCGCGGTGGCCTTTGTCGCAACGATATATGGTGTTGGTCTTGCCAATCTGTTCCTGCTGCCGGTTGCTGAAAAGCTGCGTAGCTGCATTAAAATGGAAGTTAAAAATCGTGCTCTGATTATTGAGGGCATTGTGTCGATTGCTGAGGGAGTGAACCCCAGGGCTATTGAGCGAAAACTGGACAGCTATCTGCCAGAGGAAATGGCGTGAGCCATACGCTACGGCGGGCCTTGCAAGCCGATACACAGGTATCCAGAGATCGCTGGCTGGTGTCCTATGCAGACCTGTTGACCCTGATGTTGGCATTTTTTGTAGTGATGTATTCGGTTGCTCAACTCAATGAAGAGCAGGCAACAGCTTTCTCCAAGCAACTCAGCGATATGTTCATTGCGAACAATGCGGCGGCGACTGAACACGGTGAACATGACGCTGAGCAGCTTTCCAGCACCGTGATCAGTTTGGGTGGCGATGCAGGAGAGAGCAGTGCCGGTGAGAACGTCAGTCAGCAGAAAACGGACAACTCGCTGGAAACTGCAGGCGACACCATCCAGCAGCGCTTCAGTGGCTTGAACAATTTGCAGATACGCGGCAACGAGGAGTGGTTGCAGGTAGAACTGGATTCGAGTTTATTGTTCGATGCCGGCAGCACCGAGCTGACTACCGATGCTTTGATTCTGCTCACCCAGGTGGCTGAGATTCTGCGTGATTATGAGCTGCCTCTTAAAGTCGAAGGCTTTACTGACAGCTCTGCGGTCAGCGGCAGTCGCTTTGCCAGCAACTGGGAGCTGTCTGCCGCAAGAGCGGCCGCCGTCGTTCGTTTTCTGGTAAGCAAAGGGGTAGAACCGCAACGGATGGCCGCCGTCGGGTATGGGGAACATCAACCTATTGTGCCCAATGATACGCCAGAGGGACGGGCGAGAAATCGGCGGGTTACCCTGATGATCGCGAAAACCGAGTCGGTGCGGCCCAGCATAATTCCGGTCGAGCCGGAGTTGTTTGACGATGTTAAGAACGACGCCGGTATTTTTGTGGATGGGGCCAACCGCAGCCCGCAGGAGCGTTCCAGGGAAGCGGAGACAGTGGTTCAGGAAGCACTTGGTCAGCAGGTAACCGGGCCGGCCAACCTGGTCAGACCAGAGGGTCTGAACGGAGCGGCGGCCGGTGAGCCGCAATTTGAAAC
>JAUIHW010000012.1 GCA_030431775.1 Gammaproteobacteria bacterium | reverse complement strand
ATGGCCGCCGGTGCCGCGATCGCGGCTTTTGTCCAGCCGGGTAAATGGCTTGAACACGGATTCCAATTGATCTTCGGGAATGCCCGGGCCGTCGTCGTCGACATGCAGCACCCATTCGCCCTGTTGGAACTGAGCGCTCAGCTCAATAGTGCCGCTAGAGTAACGCAAGGCATTGTTCACCAGATTACTCACGGCCAGAGTCAGCAGCGAAGGATCAGCATGCAGCTCTTCAGCCGCAGGGTCCACCCGCAGCGAGCACTGTATGCCGCGCTCTTCGGCGCGCAGCTTGTCACATAATTCGCTCAGCCAGGGAGTCACAGCGATTGCCTGGGCTTGAAATTGCAGGCTTGGGTCGTCCAGGCGTGCATAATCCAGCATGCGAGCAACCAGCTCGTCAAACTCGTTAATGTCTGAGCTGATGTTGTGCAACTCCTGGCGTGCCTCATCATCCACTCGTTGATCCAGTACTGCCAGCGCAAATTTGACCCGTGCCAATGGAGTGCGCAGTTCATGCGACAGGGCGTTGGTCATGTCTTTCTGGCCTTGCACCATAGCTCGGATGCGTTGCGCCATCGTTTGTATGGTATCCGCCAGCACGCGCAGTTCTGTTACCCGGGAGAGCTCGCCCGGTTCGGCATTAATGTCTTTACCGAGACGCGTTGCGACAGCATTCAACAGCTGAATATCACGCACCAATGGGAACAGCCACCAGGCCAGCAACAAAAATACCGCGGCATAATAGAGATAATTGATCCAGCGCCAATCGTTCTGTGCCGGCGGCATTGCATTTGGGTTGCGCAGGCTCAGCACGATGGGTGAGCCTTCAAGTTGCTGTTCCGCGGACAATAGCCGGTAGTAAACCGGAGTGTCAGCCACGTCGAACAACTGCACTGTATCACCCGCCTGCAGCGAGCTGACCACAGAGTCTGGCATTGCCATGTCCCCCAAAGGCAAGGCATCGGCCACCAGGCCAAACTCCTGCTGAAAAGAGTGCAGGCCATTTGGCCAGTGCTCTTCTGTTGTACCTTCCAGGCGCTTAGACAGCAGCTCGAAATTGGCCGCCAACCATTGCCGATCGTGATAATACTCGCCACCTTGATCAAGCCGCTGCAGCAGCAGGTCGAGCAATACGCCCACCAGTACAACACCGAGAAACAACAGCACGGCCGAGCGGAGCACCAGGCGCTGGCCGACAAACCCGGCCTTGCTCAACGTGATTCTTCCCAGGCGTCCGGGCTTAGCAAATAACCCTTGCCCCAAACGGTTTTAATTTTGTGCGGGTTTCCTGTGTCATCACCGAGCTTTTTTCGAATCTTGGAGATCCGCACATCAATTGAGCGGTCAAGACCGTCGTAATCAATGCCTCGAATACGCTTGAACAGCTCATCTCGGCTTAAAATGGTACCCGCACTGCGCGCCAGTTCCCATAATAGAGCAAATTCCTGGGTGCTCAGCTCCACCTCTTGGCCATGCAACCATACTGAGTGGCTGCTGGCATCCACCCTCAGTGCGCCCAGCTGTATCTCCTGGCTGCTGGCAGTGTCCCCAAGCTGCTCGTCGGCGCGGCGCAACAACGCTCTAACCCGAGCCAGCAATACCATTGGGTCGGCGGGTTTAACCACGTAATCGTCGGCACCGGTTTCCAGGCCCATCACCTGATCAATATCGTTGCCTTTGGCGGTCAGCATCAGGATTGGTCCGGCAAACTGCCGACGCAATTGCTTGCATACCTCAATACCGTCCAAGCCTGGCAGCATCAGGTCCAGTATCACCATGCGCGGCTGCAGTTGTTCGAATCGACTGATGGCCGTATCACCACGCTTTTCCACGGCAACGTGCAGTCCATTCTGTTGCAGATAAGTCTGCGTCAGGCTGGCCAGACGCTCATCGTCCTCAACCAGAAGAATGTCGGTCAAAACACACTCCAAACGTGTCGGCGGCGGCGCTGCCGACGGCGATCTTCGGGCACTACACTGACAACCTTCAGGACCGCCTCGTCCAGGGCAACCAGTTTGCCGTCGTCGTCCCATACCAGCCGGTAGCGGGTGTCGCTGCGGGCGATCAGCGCGTCCAGCAGCTCCCCAAATGCAACCTCGCTCCAGCACTGCAAGGCCTGCTCAAGCTGTTGCTTGTAGACACAGTATGCCTGTTTTTGCTCAGCGTGCCAGCGCAGCTCCACATCCACCCGGCATTCCTGTTCGCCCCGCGGCACTATGCACAGGCGCGGGCTGATCTCAAGCTCGGCCTGCGGTTTGGGTTGGGGTTGCGCGAAGGCGTGCCCACCCAGCAGCAAACTGGCCACTACTAACGCCCTAAAACGCATAATGCAGGCCTGCGAAGTAAGACAGGATGTGGTCATCTTCCAGCAGCGGGCTATCGTCCAATGCGCTACTGAAGTGCTCATAGTCGGCACTCAGCATCAAGCGCCAGTCTTCAGTGATGTAATAGGCCGCCCATAATTTTATCCCGGCATTCAAGCCTGAGCCGGCGGCGTAGCTGGGCAGACCCTGCTGCACTTCGGAGTCTCGGGTGCCAAAATAGTAATCATTACGCTGGCTGCTTTTCCAAACAAGCCGCGCACTGGGCACAATATGCCAACGGCCCACCACCCAATCTCGACTGAGGTTCAGCCAGGCCTCATAACCCTCATGCACGCCACTGACGTCAAACATTAGTTGGCCATGCAGGCTGCCCCAGTGACCATCGGCTAGAAATTCCAGCCCTGATTCCAAAGCGTAATCGCGGTCTTCGAGTTCCAGGTCAGTGAGGCTTTGTATTGGTGTTTCGCCGTTGGGGAGCGAGGGCTGACCCGGGTTGTCTTCGCCGACGAAATTCTGTCCCAGCCCGGAAAACAGGCCCTCATTCAGCTCAGAGAAAAATGCCCGCTCGGTGGCCACCCGGTTAACCCAGTTCAGCGTCAGTGCCGGGCCATCGTGCACGGTGTAGCCCAGATCTCCGTTGTCGAAAAACCAACGTTCACCGAACCAGGCAAAGTCCAGCGACCAGAACAGATCGATATCATCCCCGGTGATCAGCGGGTTACTGCGGTGCCCGGCACCCAGCGCCAGGCCCAACGACCAGCTGCGCTCATGCAGGGGTTCGTGGCTGACAACGGCCTGGCTGCTGTTTACCGTTTCTTCAGCGCTTACCCATAACGCCGTCGTATTGAACAGGGCTGCCAGGCCAACAATGAGCCAAGTATGTTGTTTGGGCATAGGTGGTCGCCGTATATTTGTCTCTTCACTAAAAGCTTAAATTCCGAGCAGCTCGCAGTCGTAGGGAATTCGTGGGTATTTTGTTAAAAAGTGTAGCCCTGTGGCTGGCCTTCGGCGCTACACTTTTTAACACTTTCCAGCAACTCTACAACAGACCCCGGGTACCCGGCGATCTATTCTAAACCTGACATTAACCACGAGGATTGTCAGATGTTACGTACACTCCGTTTCTTTTCGCTGGTATGCATCAGCTCGGCCCTTGTCACCGCTTGCAGTGGCAGCGGTTCCAATACGGTTTCCCCCGAGCCGCAGCGCCAGGCCGGCATGCTCAGCCCAGCCGCCAATACCCAGGCACTGGAACAGTCGATCAAACAGGGCTTGAAGAATGCTGTCAATGAAAACAACAGCCCGTTGGGGTTTCAGGAAGCCGGCCGCTTTAATGTAGACGGCAATTTTGTCGGCCTGGCAACGCCGGAAGCTGCTCTGGCGGCCGACTCCGGCGGCAGCAGCAGTTTCACCACCACTTATACCGTTGAGCAGGATGTTGGCGAGGCGGATATTGTGAAATACGATGGCGAGATTCTTTACAACGCATACCGGCCGCAGCCAGACTGCGCAGCCTGCCTGACTGTGGGTTTTGCACCCACCCCCTGGCAAATTGATATTCACCGCACCGATGTGCCAGCAGCCAACGCCGAGCGCCTGAGCACAATTGAGCTGAATTCGGACCTGTCAGTGCAGGGCATGTACCTGCCTGAAGCCGGTCGCCTGGTCGTTATACAGTCCAGCAATTTCTATGGTGGAGGTGGCCCAGTTTGGATCCTGCCCTGGTACTGGGAAGAGCAACGTACCCGGATTAGCGTGTACGACACCTCCGACCCGGTGGCGCCAAGCGAACTGCTTGTCCACGAGTTTGACGGCGCGTACACGGCCAGCCGACTGGTGGATGGGCAAATCTATCTGGTCAGCCGCTACACCCCGCAGGTCGATGACTTGCCGGTATATTACTCGGCCAGCGACGATGTGCTTGAAGCCGCCGAGGCGCAGATTGATGGCGTTGCCCTGGCAAGCCTGACGGCGGATTTGCAAACCAACGGCCAGCAAGCCGAGCTGTTTGAGCCCACCGACTGTTTTGTGCCGACTGATTCCGAGGTAACCCCAGAGACCGCGGTCATCACCTCGATCAGCGTGCTACCTGTAAATGACCCGGCGGCCATGCGAACGAGCTGCTACACCGGCGACGTGTACGGTATGTACATGTCCACTGAGGCGCTGTATTTAAGTAGCCAGCGCTATGAATACACAGAAACGTCCAGTGCAGACTTCACCATCATCCATAAGTTTGCCCTACAGGGCAGCGATGTCGAGTACCGCGGCTCAGCAGAGATACCGGGAACCTTGGGCCATGGCGAGCAACTGGACTTCCGCTTAAGTGAGCATGATGGTTACCTGCGGGTAGTCACCAGTGAGTACCAGTTTGGCGGCGGGCCGATCATTATCTTTGAAGACGACACCGCTGACGCTGGCGCCGACAGCATTGACCACCGGGTAACGGTGTTGCAGGAGTCAGCCACCGCCTTTGCTTTGGATACGGTGTCTACTCTGCCCAATGAATCACAGCCAGCGGAAATCGGTAAGCCGGATGAGCGTCTGTTTGGTGTGCGCTTTTTCGGTGAACGGGCTTACCTGGTCACATTCCAGCAGATCGATCCGCTGTACGTGATTGATCTGGCCGACCCGGAAAACCCGCGCATTGCCGGCGAAGTGGAAGTGCCCGGTGTCGCGGACTTCCTGCATCCGGTGTCGGCTGATCTGTTACTGACTCTGGGCCGCAGCGTGGAGTTGGTTGATCTCGGTGGGGATGAGCCAGCGGCTCTGTTCCAGGGTGTGAAGCTGGAGTTGTTTGACGTGTCCGATCTGACCACACCAACCTCGATCAGCACCATTGAGATCGGCGACCGCGGTACCTATACAGAAGCATTATTTGACCGCCACGCATTCACCTACCAGTCGCAATTCAACGGCCAGGGTACTAACGACCGCTTTGCGCTGCCGATCGACATCTACGCCGATCGCGGCAACGGCGAACCCGGTGTTTTCTGGAATCAGGAATGGGTGAGCAGTGGCTTGCACCTGTTTGAAATCAACAACCCCGCTGACCCAACGGCGGCGCAACTGGTAAACCATGGTGCGCTGATTACGCAGAGCCGGGACAACGATGAGCTGTTCTTTTTCAGCGGTCAGCGCCGCTCGATTTTCGACGATGACACCATCTACCTGATCGGCGGCGAGCGCCTATGGTCCAGCTACTGGTCTGACCCATCCATTCTGAACAGCCTCCAGTAAGCCGTTCTTCCCAGCTTGCCCGTCTTTGCGCAAAGCCATAGCCCCTACCGGCTTTGCCATGGGCGGGTTCTTTTTTTGGCCAGGACCGTCCGGGTTTCCGGCTACTGCTACTTGAGTGGCGACCATTCAAACAGCAGCATGCCCAGGCTAAGCGCGACCACAAACAGCAACGCGTCAACACCGCCGATGGCCAATGCAGCAATGGCCGGCCCAGGGCACAGCCCGACCAGGCCCCAGCCGATTCCGAACAACACCGCGCCTGCGGCAAGCCGGGCATCGACCCGGCGATTGGCCGGCACACTGAACTGTTCAGCCAGCAATGGCCGTTCACGTCGCCATACCAGGCGATAACCCACGGCGGTAACCAACAAAGCAGCTGCCATCACAAAGGCCAGTGACGGATCCCAGTTGCCAAACACATCCAGAAACGCCAGCACCTTGGCCGGGTTCACCATTTCCGATACCGTCAGCCCCAGGCCAAACACCAGACCGACGGCTAATGCTGCAATATTCCTGGCCATATCAGGCTCCCAGCGCAAAGCGCAGTACGGCAACGGTGACCATACCCGCGGTCATAAACAGCAGCACCGACACCAGTGAGCGCGGCGACAACCGTGCCAGGCCACACACTCCATGGCCACTGGTACAACCCGAACCCAAGCGGGTGCCGAAGCCCACCAACAATCCCCCGGCAATGAGCAATGGAAAGTTTGCCTCCAACTCAAAGCGCGGGGCCCGCCCTGCCAATGCGGAATAGAGTAGTGGTGCCAGCAGCAGGCCGAGCGCAAAGCTAAGGCGCCAGGCCCGATCGCCGGGCGCGCCGAATAATAATCCGGACACTATCCCGCTGATGCCGGCAATCCGTCCGTGCAGCAACATCAGTGCAACGGTGGCCAAACCGATCAACAGGCCGCCAAAGGTGGCTGTTAAGGGCGTAAAATTCTCCATCAGTAATACCTCTTTCTGTTATCGCTGCCGTGTGCCAATTTAAGTGGTATTCTGTGCGACAAATTGATCAGCAACAAATACGCTGTTAAAAAAGCCTATGGATAAGCGATTGTATTTTGTACTTGGCGACCTGGCTGCCAACCTGGTATGTGGCGCTTTTATAGCCGCCATATGCTACCTGATATTTGATACCAGCTGGAATATGCTACTGGCAATGTTTGTGGCCATGGCGGTGGGCATGGCCCTGTCTATGCTGGTGTTTTTCCCTTTTGGCTATTGGTTTGGGGCCATGGAAGTCATGCTGCCGGTAATGCTAACAGGTATGTATAGCGGCATGGTCGTCGGCATGTGGGCCAGTATGCATCCGCTTGGTCTGCTGCCCGCTGTGCTGCTCGGCGCCCTGATTGGTTTTATTACGATTACCGTAGTATGGATTGTCAACAACCAAATGCGCGGCCCGCAGGCATCTGGCTCGGAGGCAAGCAAGTAATGGACCTGGCAACACAGCGCAAATGGGACAAGGCCGCGCCTAATTTTGATTTTATGGCCGGCAAAGGCGGCGAGGAACGCTGGGCGCCGTTCAAGCGGGAACTGTTCAGCCAAATGGATGGCAGGATACTGTTTATGGCATTGGGCACTGGTCTGGACATCGCTTCCTTCCCGAGCGGCAAAACCATTGAGGCGATCGACATCAGCCCGGCCATGCTGGAGGTGGCCGCACCACGAGTGGCTGCCTATGATGGCCACATCAACGCCCAGGTGATGGATGTGCACGACCTGAGCTTTGCCGACAATGAGTTCGACCAGGTGTTTACATCGTGCACTTTTTGCTCGGTTCCCCGGCCGATTGAAGGTTTGCAAAGCATTAAACGCGTGCTGAAGCCAGGCGGTGAGCTGTATATGTTCGAGCACACCGGCAGCCGCTACCTTCCCTTCAGCCTGATGATGGATTTCATGACCCTGCTCAGCAAACGCTTCGGCCCGGATATGAATCGCATGACCACTGACAATGTGGTCGCAGCCGGCTTCGAGATACTGGAGACCAACCATTTGTTTCTGGATGTTGTGAAAACCATCAAGGCGCGCAAACCGGCCGAATAATTTTCAATTTGTAGCAATTGCGCTGAGTCGCAGCCTTTCACTTTTGCCGTAACTGATTTAGTATCTTTGCACCCCAGCTTAAATAGACCACTAAGGAGCAGATAATGGGTTACTCAATTGATACCATCGAGGGCATCGGCCCAGCCAACAGGGACAAGCTACGCGCTGCCGGCATTAAAACCACCGACGCATTGTTAAAGCTGTGCTGTGACAAAAAGGGCCGCAAAGCAGCTGCCGAGAAGTCAGGCTGCTCTGAAGCACAACTGCTCAAGTGGGTGAACATGGCCGACCTGATGCGCATCAAGGGTGTCGGTGAAGAATACTCTGAGCTGTTGGAAGCGGCTGGCGTGGACACAGTCAAAGAGCTGCGTAACCGCAACGCGGAAAACCTGACCCAGGCAATGGCCGACACCAATGCCAAGAAAAAGCTGGTTCGCTCATTACCCAGCCTGAAGCAGGTGAGCAATTGGGTTGCGCAGGCCAAAACACTGCCACCCACCATCACTCACTAACGCCACTACCTGCGCCACTATGTGCCGGCTCAAGCCGCATATAGTGGCCGTTTCTAAACATTTGGTAGCTGGACGCTTGTAACAGCCGTCAGTACGCTATGGTCAACACAAACACTGGTAGTTGACTATGGCCGACCCCATTCATGACGCCCCAATCATGGCAGAAATGCTGATAGAAGGGCTAAACCGCTACGACACCGAGCCCTGTCTTTACCTGGGCGATAAAGTAAAAACTTACCGCGAAGTTCGCGACATGACCAGCCAGCTGGTGCAGGCGCTGCGCTCACGCGGCATCGAAAATGGCGAACGCGTGGCCGTGGTCTCCGGTAACCGCCCGGAAGTATTGGCAAATATCGCCGCCATGCAGCTGGCCGGCTGTGTCGGCACCCCGCTGCACCCGCTCGGCTCGCTCGACGACCACGCTTATGTGCTGGAAGATGCCTCCATCACGACCCTGATCTTCGACTCGTCGCTGTTCCAGCAACGGGCAGCTGAGCTGAAGGAACGCGTTCCAGGCCTGAAAAACCTGCTGGGTTTTGGCCCAACCGAGGTCGGTGAGGATTACCTGGCACTGGCCGAAACATTTGAACCCCAGCCCCTGCAGAACCCCGGTATTGACCCGGATGCCATTTCTTCGTTCACCTACACCGGTGGCACTACCGGCAAGCCTAAAGGCGTTATGCAGAATCACCGCTGCGCTTCTTATATGACCATGATCCAGATGATCGAATGGGAATTTCCGGAAGACCTGCGCATGCTCATTGCAACACCGCTGTCACATGCCGCCGCCGCATTTTTTATTCCGGTGCTACAGAAAGGCGGTGCGTTTTACGTGATGCAGGGCTTCAATCCGGATGAGTTCTTCGACATGGTCGAGCAACATCGGATAACCGCCACCATGCTGGTACCGGTGATGTTGTACTACCTGATGGACCACCCGCGCGCCAGCACCGCCAAGCTGTCCAGCCTGGAGACCATTTTCTACGGCGCCTCGCCAATTAGCCCGGCGCGGCTGAAAGAGGCCATTGAAAAATGGGGCCCGATCTTCTACCAGTTTTTCGGCCAGTCAGAAGCACCGATGGTGCTGACCAATATGCGCAAAGGCGAACACGACCTCAGCAAACCCGAGCGCCTCAGTTCCTGCGGCCGGCCAAACCCCTGGGTGAAACTGGCCTTGCTGGACGACAATAACGAACCAGTCGGCCCGGGTGAAGCCGGTGAAATCTGCGTGCGCGGGCCACTGGTGATGCAGGGTTATCTGAACAAACCCGAGCAAACCGCCGAAGCCCTGGCCGGCGGCTGGCTACACACCGGTGACATTGGCCGTTTCGATGACGAAGGCTTCCTGTATATTGTTGACCGCAAGAAAGACATGATTGTCAGCGGCGGATTCAACGTATTCCCGCGTGAAACCGAAGACGTCCTCTCTGCCCACGACGCGGTCGCCCAGGTGGCTGTTATTGGGGTACCCGACGAAAAATGGGGCGAAGCCGTGAAAGCGGTGGTTGTACTGAAACCCGGTATTGAAGCCAGTGACTCACTGACCGAAGAACTCACCGAACAGGTTAAGCAAGCCAAGGGCTCGGTGTATGCGCCCAAGTCAATTGATTACACGGATATGATTCCGAATACAGCGGTGGGCAAACCGGACAAAAAGGCATTGCGGGCGCAGTATTGGGAAGGGAAGGATCGGCAGGTTTAGGTCCGGTAACCATATATAGATTCTTTGGATAATTGACCACCGGCGTTGATTCAACGCCTTTGCGCCTACTTATTTCATCGTCTTTCTTACACATAGAATGGATTCGAATTCGGCAGTAAGGCAGCGCACCAAGCAGTGCCTTTCGAGACCGTTCTGAGGCATGGATGCCGAAGACGAGCCCCCAGGGATGGGTTTACGGCGTGTCTCGAAAGGCACTGCTTGGTGCGCTGCCGGGCTTTCCGTCGTACAAAATTATTGTTCAGGAAAACGGATGATTCCGAACAATTGTCTCCATTCGATCCGGCCCCGTCGACACGATGTCGACACTCACGCCAACGAGTTGCTCAATCCGGTCGATGTAGCGCCGCGCGTTGACTGGCAGGTCGTCCATGGATTTTGCGCCCGCTGTACTCTCTGACCAGCCGGGAAGAGTTTCGTACACCGGCTCCATCTTGGCAATGTCGTCACTGTCGGTGGGTAACAGGCTTTGCGTAATCCCGGAATCGTCTTTGTAGCCGGTACAAATCTTCAACTCTTCCAGGCCGTCTAACACATCCAGCTTAGTCAGACACAAGCCGGTCAGGCTGTTCAGAATGGCCATTTTCTTCAGGGCAACAGTATCCAGCCAACCACAGCGCCGGGGACGCCCGGTAGTCGCACCGAATTCATGGCCTTTACTGGCCAGGTGCTGGCCAACCAGGTCGAACAGCTCGGTCGGGAACGGACCGGAGCCTACCCGCGTGGTGTACGCCTTGGTAATCCCCAGAATGTAGTCGATGTAGGCCGGGCCGAAGCCGCTGCCAGTGGATATTCCGCCAGCAGTGGTGTTGGACGAGGTGACAAACGGGTAAGTACCGTGGTCAATATCCAGCAGGCTTCCCTGAGCTCCTTCAAATAACAGGCTTTGACCCTGTTCGTGCAAGTCATGCAACAGACTGGTCACATCGGTGGTCATCGGCCCCAATGTGTCAGCGAATGATAAGGCGCGGGCCAACTGCTCATCAAAATCCAGAGCGGCGGTTTTAAAATAATTGCTGAGCACGAAGTTGTGATAGTCCATAACTTCTTTAAGGCGGTCAGCAAACCGCTCTGGTTGCAGCAGGTCACCAAGGCGCAGGCCACGTCGCGACACCTTGTCTTCATAGGCCGGGCCGATGCCGCGGCCGGTTGTGCCTATTTTGGCGTCACCGCGGGCGGATTCACGAGCATTGTCCAAGGCAACATGCACCGGCAGTATCAGTGGGCAGGCCGCGCTCAGGCGAAGCCGTTCCTTGACCGGAACGCCGCGCTCCTCAAGTGTCGTCATTTCCTGTAACAAAGCTTCCGGCGACAGCACAACACCATTGCCAATCAAGCACTGCACATCCTCTCGCAATATGCCGGAAGGAATCAGATGAAGGACGGTTTTTTGCCCGTCAATGACCAGAGTGTGGCCGGCATTGTGCCCACCCTGAAATCGAATCACCGCATTGGCCCGCTCGGTCAGCAGGTCAACGATTTTACCTTTCCCCTCGTCGCCCCACTGGGTGCCAAGTACCGCTATGTTCCTATTCATGCCCCGTCCGCTTGCGTTCCGCCATTATTCAACCACCCAGCGACCGTCGGCCTGCTGAGTCAATTGCCGGCCTGTGGCCTGCTCGTCATCAAAATCATAAACCACCGTCTCGCCGGCCGCGCGCAACTGCTGTACGGCCGCCCACAAGCCGGCATCTGCACTGGCCGGTGCACTGATCACTCCACCAGGCTCAGTCGCCGGCGGCTCGGGCAGCAACGACAACAGGGTTTTCAAGTCTGTATTAAAACCGGTTGCCGGTCGGGCCCTGCCAAAAGCGGCCCCTATGTCATCATAACGGCCACCGTTAGCCACCGCCCGGCCCACACCGGGTGAATACGCGGCAAACACCAGCCCAGAGTGATAATTGAAGCCGCGCAGCTCGCCCAGATCGAAATACAGCGATACCTGCGGGAAGCGCTGAATAACCGTCTCGGCAATGCTGTCTAAATCGTCCAGCGCCTGGTGCAGCACAACATTGTCCGACATCTCACGGGCCGTAGTAAGCACTTCGCGTCCGCCATTGAGCTGCGCCAGCTTTAACAGGCTGCGCTGCAAGCCTGCATCACTGACATTATCACTCAGCCAGACCTCAAGGTCCGACAATGCCTTGGTTTGCAGCAGCGCAAACAGAACCTGAGCCTGATCGGTCTGCAGGCCACTGTTGTCAATCAGATTGCGGAAAAAACCGACATGGCCCAGGTCCAGAGTCAATTCTTGCAGGCCCAACTGTTGCAGGCTGTCGAGCATCAACGAAATGATTTCAATATCACCCTGCACGTCTGCGACACCGTACAGCTCGGCACCGGCTTTGATCGGCGCACGCGACGCCTTCAGCCCACTGGGATTGGCGTGCAGAACACTGCCCGCGTAACACAGGCGCTGCGCGCCGCTATGTGCCAGGCTGTGTGCATCCATACGGGCGGTTTGCGGGGTAATATCGGCCCGTATGCCGAGCATGCGACCACTCAACTGGTCGATGATTTTGAACGTTTGTAAATCCAGGTCTTCACCCAGACCAACCAACAGGGAATCGGCAAATTCCAGCAAGGGAGGAATCACGAACTGGTAGCCCCAGCGCTGAAAATGATCCAGCAGCTGGCGGCGGGCAGATTCCAGCGCACCGGCCCGCCCGGGCAACAGCTCTTCAATACCGTCCGGCAATTGCCAGCGTTCGGCGGGCCTGGCATCCATCAGTTGATCAGGTACAACAATGCGGTGCCTACTACCATGCTACCCAGCCCGATTATTCTCAGCTGACTGTCATTGAGGCTCGCAGCGGACAATGCCGCACTGCGATAGGATCGTGGGCTGACAAAGGGCAGAATACCTTCGATCACCAGCACCAGGCAGGCGGCTATCCAGATTTCATGCCACATAGCTCAGCCTGCTGATCAGTTTCCGCGAATGTCCTTCAAATAGCGGAAGAAGTCGCTATCCGGTTCAAGCAGCAATACATCACCCTTGTTACTAAAAGACTCCCGGTAAGCTTTCAGGCTTCGGGTGAAGGCATAGAATTCCGGGTCTTTGTTGTAAGCCTTGGCGTAGATTGCCGTCGCCGTCGCATCACCAGCACCACGAATCTGTTCCGCTTCGCGGTAAGCTTCCGCTTCAATCACCGTGCGCTGCCGGTCAGCGTCCGCCCGAATACCTTCAGCGAGCTCGCGGCCCTGAGAACGATGCTCTGCGGCTTCACGTTGCCGCTCAGTACGCATCCGGTCATATACCGCCTCACTGACCGTCGGGGGCAGGTCAATCTGTTTGACCCGAACATCCACAACCCGCAGGCCAAAATCGGTCTGACCAATGCGGTCCAGCTGATCGGTCAGCTCGGTCATCAGCTCTTCACGCTCACCGGAGATCACTTCGTGCAGGGTTCGCTCACCAAACTGGTTACGCAAGCCGGTATTGATGCGCTGCGACAAAAGCGCATGGGCTCGCAACACTTCACCATTCGTCGCGGTATAGAACTTGGCGACGTCCGAGATGATCCACTTGGCGTACCAGTCCACTTCCACGCCTTTCTTCTCGACGGTCAGAAAATTCTCGGGGCGCGCATCCACAGTCAAAATGCGACCGTCAAATTTTCGCACTGAGTTCACAAAAGGCAGTTTGAAATGCAAACCGGGCGGAATATCCGGCTTTACGATTTCACCAAAGCGCAGCATCACCGCGCGCTCGGTTTCCTTGATAACAAATATGCTCATCGATGCCAGCATCGCGACAAAGATCAGCAGCACAGTGATTGCAAAACTTCGACCTTGCATACTAGCGGCCCTCCCTGCGACGGCTGTTATTCTGGCTGTCGGCCCGAATCTGTCGAACCACTCGATCGGTCAGGTCACGAATCTGCACCGAATTGCTGGCACTGGAACCGGATTGCTGAACAATCTTGTCAAGCGGCAGGTAGAGCAGGTTATTGCCGCCGTCTACGTCAATCATAACCTTGGAGCTGTTCTCCATCACTTCCTGGACAGTCTCAAAGTACAGCCGCTCACGGGTAACCTGAGGCGCCTTACGATACTCGGTTAGCAGTTTTTCAAAGCGCTCGGCCTCACCCTCAGCATTGGCGACCACCCGTTCTTTGTAAGCGTTCGCTTCTTCCAGTTGCCGCTGCGCCAAACCCCGCGCTTCCGGTACGATCTGGTTGGCATAGGCATCGGCTTCGTTGCGCGACCGTACTTCGTCCTCACGGGCTTCAATTACATCGTCGAACGCGGCTTTCACCTGCTCCGGTGGTTGGGTATCTTCTATATTGACTTTGGCGACATCCAGCCCGGTTTGGTACAGGTCCAGGTACTCCTGCAAACGGCCCTGAACACGAATCGCGATTTCCTCACGACCCGCTGTCAACACCTGGTCCATCAGCGAGCTACCCACCACGTGGCGCAGCGCACTTTCGGTTGCATGCTGCAGGCTTACTTCCGGGTCTCGGATGGCGAGCAGGAATTTCTGCAGGTCATTGATGGTGTATTGCACAGACAGTGATACGTCAACGATGTTTTCATCCTCGGTCAACATATGTGCCGAATGGCGGATGGAACGCACTCGGGTAACGTTCTCCTTGTGAACACTGTCAATAAAACGTGGGTTCCAGTGCAGACCGGCGCCGTTGGTGATGTGGTATTTGCCGAGACGCAATACCACCGCCTGTTCCTGCTGGTCGACCTGATAAAGGCCGGAGGCGGCCCAGATAATCAGTACCGCGGTGAGAAAAACCCCGAAGCCTCCGGCTCCCATACTGCCGCCGGAAGCACCGCTGCCACCAGCGGAACCACCACCGAATATTCCACCCAGGCGCTCTTGAAAGCGCTTGAAAGCTTCATCAAGATCCGGGGGGCCGTCATTGTTGTTGCCCCAGGGGTCTTTTGAGCCTTTGCCGTTATTCCCCGGCTCATTCCAGGCCATAGAAATCTCCTGTTTTTAACGACGGGGAGTGTAGCAGAATTCACCAGGCGGTGGGGCTTGAAGCAATAGGTTTACACGTCGGCGAGACGCGACCAGGCTATATTTTCGGCTTTAAGCCAACGCCGAAGATCCGCTTCGGGCGCTTTGATTTCGAGCACACACTGCCCGCGCTCATCATAGCGCTCTTGCAGCACCGACTTGTGCTCGTACAGGCGGGCGCGCAAGCGCGATTGGGAGGCGGCGATCGACAGCGTCACGTGCAGCAGCTTGCTGTCCAGGCGTTTTGCAGCCGCCTGTTTCAGCAGCTCCATACCCTCGCCGCTCACGGCGGATGTATAAACGCAGCGCGGTGCTCCGTTGGCATCCAGGTCAACGCGTGCCTCGCCACGCTCTAACTGATCAATTTTGTTGTAAACCAGCAGCGTCGGTACTGCATCGGCACCCAGTTCATGCAATACATCCTCAACCGCTTGCATGTTGTCATCCCGGGCGGGATCGGCTGCATCGACCACATGCAATAACAGATCAGCCTGCACGGTCTCTTCCAGCGTTGCCTTGAAGGCATCGACCAGCTTGTGTGGCAGGTCGCGGATAAAGCCAACGGTGTCAGCAACCACGACCGGACCCACACCAGGCAACTCTACCCGCCGCAGGGTCGGATCCAGGGTGGCAAACAGTTGATCAGCGGAATACACGCTGGCCTCGGTGAGCTGATTGAACAGGGTGGACTTGCCGGCGTTGGTGTAGCCCACCAGAGAAACCGTGGGAATTGAGGAACGTTCGCGCGAGCGGCGCCCCAAGGCGCGTTGAGCCTGTACTTTATCCAGTCGCGCCTGAATGGAACGAATTCGTTGCCGGATCAGGCGCCGATCGGTTTCCAGTTGAGTTTCACCCGGTCCGCGCAAGCCGATGCCGCCTTTTTGCCGCTCCAGGTGGGTCCAGCCACGAACCAGTCGGGTGGCCACGTAGTTCAGCTGCGCAAGCTCAACCTGCAGCTTACCTTCATGGGTGCGTGCGCGCTGGGAGAATATGTCCAGGATAAGACCGGTGCGGTCAATCACCCGGCAGTCAAGCTCACGTTCGAGGTTACGCTGCTGGCTGGGGCTTAAGGGTTGACTGAAAATCACCAGCTCAGCTGACTGGTCCTTAACAGCCGCCGCCACTTCCGCAAGCTTGCCGGGACGAATCAGGATATTGGAATTCGGTTGAAAGCGGTGCGCCGAAACCATCTCACAGACCGTTGCACCCGCAGAGCTGGCCAGTTCCCTGAATTCTCCGGGAGGTGACACCAGGCCATCGCCGGCAATATCGATATGAACCAGAACGGCCTGCTCGCCGCTCTGGTGACGCTCAAAGAACAATAAGGTGGCGTTTAATGCCGGCTTTCGGCGGCATTAAGACTCTTCGTTGTTGTCGCCAGACTGCTGCGGAATACGCACATTACGCGACGGCACCACAGTAGAGATGGCGTGTTTGTACACCATTTGACTGACCGTGTTTTTAAGCAACACGACGAACTGGTCAAATGATTCGATCTGCCCCTGGAGTTTGATGCCATTGACAAGATAAATGGACACCGGGACGCGCTCCTTGCGCAGCACGTTAAGGTAAGGGTCTTGTAAGGTATGCCCCTTCGACATTGCTATTTCTCCTGTTTAAAAGCTTGGGCTGCAGACCACCTCGCTGCGAGATAATACCCAGAGCTTATCGCTCTCTCACACCATAGTATAACTGAAGTTACGGCGTTCGACGTCAGCCAGACCACCGGGTTCAAATTATTTGTTGACAAAAGGCCAACGCCTGCTCAAATATTGAGCGCTCATCGTCGACCGCCGCTTTTTGCAGCTTGCTTACATAATCGGCACGCTCAGCCTGCAAAAGGTGCAGGCCCTGCCAGCCACGCAGCCAGGTCATCTGACGCTTCGCCATTTGCCGGCTGGCAATGATGGCTCGATCACGCATCTGTTCATAAGTGTATTCACCCTGCAGGTACTGCACTACCTGGCGGTAACCCACCGACTTCATGGCGGGACTTTCGGTGTTCACACCGGCGCGCAGCAACTGTTGAACCTCATCAACCAGACCCTGCTCCAGCATTTGATCAAAACGCACAGCAATACGCTCGTGCAGCAGAGCCCGCTCGGCTGGATATATCGCCAGTTGATGGGGCGGTGTTGCCAGGCGCTTGCCAGCGGTCTGCTGCTTTTCCTGCAGCGCGGTCAAGGTTTCTCCGCTGGTCCGATACACTTCCAGCGCCCGCTGCAGACGTTGCGGGTCATTGGGATGAATTCGGGCAGCCGCCACTGGATCCACGCGCTTTAATTCAGCATGCACGGCCGCCCAGCCCTGCGCCTCGGCCAGCGATTCGATGGTGGCGCGAACCTCCGGGTTGGCCGGTGGCATGTCTGCCAGGCCATCGCGCAGGGCCTTGAAATACAGCATGCTGCCCCCGACCAGTAAAGGGTGCTTGCCACGCTGCTGAATGTCAGTAATGGCCAGCTGCGCGTCGGCGACGAAATCAGCGGCTGAATAGGGCTGGTCCGGATGACGGATGTCGATCAACCTATGCGGCATACGAGCCTGCAGAGGCGCATCCGGCTTGGCGCTGCCGATATCCAGTCCACGGTAAACGGCAGTGGAATCCACGCTGATTACTTCGCAGGGCAGGCGGGTGCATAGCAGTTCGGCCAGGGCGGTCTTCCCCGAGGCCGTCGGTCCCATCAGGAATATGACCGGTAGCGACAAAGGTTACTGCCCGCGGAGGAAAAGTTTGTCCAATTCGGCAAGTGACATGGCCGTCCAGGTAGGCCTGCCGTGATTACACTGTCCGGCGCGCTCAGTGACTTCCATGTCGCGCAACAAAGCATTCATTTCCGCCAGGCTGAGCTGACGATTTGCGCGCACCGAACCGTGACACGCCATGGTCGCGAGTAACTCGTCCTGGCGGTCCTGAACCCGGCTGGTTTGACCAAACTCCACCAGGTCGGCCAGCACATCGCGCACCAGCTGCTCCGCATCATCGCGCTGCAAACACAACGGGATGCTGCGCAATACCAGGCTGTCTTCACCCAGCCGCTCCAGTCCCAGGCCAAGCTCCGCCAACAATGGGCCATGTGTGTCACAGAGATCAGCCTCCCGCTTACTAACATGCAAACTCAAAGGCACCAGCAAAGGTTGGGTTTGAATGCCCTGCTCGCGCTGCTGTTGCTTCATTCGTTCGTACACTATCCGCTCATGCGCGGCGTGCATGTCCACTAGAATCAGGCCGTTGGTATTTTCTGCGAGAATATACACGCCCTTCAGTTGGGCCAGGGCGTAACCCAGCGGCGGTACGGTTTCCTGGTCGTCGGCTTGCCGGTCAGCTGTGGCGCCCACAGACGGCGTTTTTTCATGCAGGTTTTGGTAGAAGGCCATCTGCTCGGCCACTGACCTTCCGTTGTCATTGTTTGGCCTCGAATGCAGCTGCAAACCAGGCTGACTACCCGCACCTGGTGATGAAAATAGAGCTGTGGCGGTAGTCCTGTCATCGTTAACGGGCGCTGGAGATTCAACAGCGCCGCCCTGGGGACGTACATCGGCCAGCGAGCGGTGCAAACTGCGGAAAATGAAGTCATGCACGCTGCGCGCTTCGCGGAAGCGCACCTCGTGCTTGGTCGGATGGACGTTCACGTCAACCGCGGTTGGGTCCAACTGCAGATACAATACGTACGCGGGGTGGCGGCCATGAAACAGTACATCCCGGTAGGCCTGACGCACAGCATGGCTCACGGTTTTGTCGCGAACCACACGACCATTCACATAAAAATACTGCAGGTCCGCCTGGCTGCGATTGAAACTGGGCTCGGCGATCCAGCCGGTCAATTGCAGTCCCACTGCCGAGCACTCTATGCTGAGCGCGGCCTCGGTAAACGCTGAACCACACAGCTGGGCCAGGCGCCGGGTCTGTTCAGCGGCACTGGTCGCTTTGGGCAGGGTAAACAGGGTCTTGCCATTATGCGAGAGGCTGATGGCTACATTGAACTGCCCCAGCGCGACCCGCTTTACGACTTCCTCGCAATGACCGAGCTCCGTACGTTCCTGTTTCAGAAACTTACGGCGTGCAGGAGTGTTATAGAACAGGTCACGAACCGTAATGGAGGTGCCGGGCGGATGAGCATCGGGCCGCCGCCGTTCCAAACGATTGCCATCGCATTGTTGCGCCCAGCCATGCGCAGCTTCAGCCTGGCGGGACTGAATACTGACCCGCGCGACTGAAGCAATACTGGCCAGAGCCTCACCGCGAAAGCCGAGACTGGCAATGCCCTCCAGGTCTTCCTGACAAATTATCTTGCTGGTGGCATGCCGGCCGAAAGCCATGGCCGAATCGTCTTCATGAATTCCGCTGCCATTATCACGCACGCGGATCATTTTTACTCCGCCCTGCTCCAGCTCAACGTCAATGCGACTGGCTCCGGCGTCCAGGCTGTTTTCGATCAATTCCTTAACCACTGAAGCCGGACGCTCCACGACCTCACCGGCTGCTATCTGGTTGGCCAGCGCGTTGTCGAGCTCGCGAATGCGGGCAGCATTGGAAAAGGCAGACATAATCAGCCGGGTATTTTCAGAATTTGACCGACCCGTATGTTATCACCGCGCAAGCCATTCAGGGCTTTTATGGCTCGCAAACTGACCTGGTAGCGCTGTGCGATTCCGGACAGTGTTTCGCCACTGCGGATGGTGTGGGTTTGCTGTTTACCCTTTTGCTTGGCCTGCCAGGCCAACAGGCTGCCCTCCGGTGGCAAGTCTTCGAAATAGGACTTCACGCCCTGGAAAAGCGCCTGCGCCAGCTGTTGCTGGTAACGAGGGCTGTTCAGCCGGCGCGCTTCCTCGGGGTTGGATATAAACCCGGTTTCCACCAACAGCGAGGGCACAGCCGACCGCAATACAGCAAAATTTGCCATTTGTGGCCGCTTCTTATGCATCGGCGCTACCTTGCCCAGGCGCGTGGTCAGGTGATTGCTGGCCCGCTCACTGGCTTCCTTGCTGGCGGTCAGCGCCAGGTCGACCAACACCCGATTGACGTCTTCGTAGGTTTCCCCGGCACCACCGATACGGTCGGCGCGGTTTTCCCGCTCGGCCAGCTCTGCGGCAAAGGTGCTGGAACTGCCCCGTTCAGACAAGGTATAAACCGATGCACCATGCGCGCTTTTCAAACGAAAGGCGTCGGCATGAATGGATAGCATCAAGTCAGCATTGGCCTCTCTCGCCTTGGCCGGACGTTCCCGCAGCGCCATGAAGTAATCGCCCTCGCGAATCATTACTGGCTTGAAACCGGGTTCCTTTTCTAACAATCTGGCAAGCGCTGTGGCAATTGCGTACACCACGTCCTTTTCCCGGATACGGCGTGCGCCTATGGCGCCGGGGTCTTCACCGCCATGCCCGGCATCAATGGCAACTATGATATCGCGCTTGTCATCCAGAGCCGGCTTGGAGACCACAATCGGCTGCGGCGGCCCACGATCCAGGTCCAGCAGATCAATTACCAGGCGATCGCCGTAGCGCTCATTGGCGGTCAGACTAAAACTGTTGGGCTTAACAGCGGAATTCAGGTCCAGCACTATGCGCAGATCGTTGCCATTGCGCACTCCGGAGCGCATCCTCTGAACGGGGCTGTTTTTCAGGTCGACCGTGGCCAGTGATGCGTGCAAGCGGGTATTTTTTAGGTCAATGACCAAACGTTCCGGATTGCCGAGGCGCAGCGTGTTGTACTGAACGGCTTCGCTCAGGTCAAACACGACCCGGGTTCGTTCCGGTGCCCGCCAGACACGAACTCCCTTGACCAGCACATCGGCCACTGTTTGCGCTGTATACAGGCACAAAACCCACAGTAACAAGGCTCTGAGCAATGTTTTACTTATGCCAACCATTGTTCCAACAACTTCTCACCCGCTGCACTGCAAGCGCGCCCGACCAGCATTCGAGCCGACGCGGAGCCCGCCACTGCGCTCAATTCAATGCACAGGTCTGCAGGCGGCAGATAGCCCGCCGCCCGCTCGGGCCATTCAACAAAACAGACCGAACCCGGCCCCAGATAATCCCGAAACCCCATCAACTCCAACTCTTCAGCGTCGCCGAGGCGATACAGGTCAAAATGATTAATATCCAGAGAAGCCATATGATAAGGCTCTACCAGGGTGTAAGTGGGGCTCTTGACGGCACCTTTGTGACCTAATGCACGCAAAACCGCCCGCACAAAGGTAGTCTTGCCACTTCCCAGGTCGCCCGACAAGGTCAGCAGCAGACCCGGCTGAAGCAGGCCGGCCAGGCGTTGCGCGCAATGCCGGGTCGCTGCTTCATCGGGCAGCCTAAGTTCACGCTGTTCAGTCATCATGCCCGGCCACACTCTGATACTCGGTCATCACCGCTTTGACCTCACCTTCAAGGCCATTCAACAGCCCGCGGATCACCGCGATCAGGTCTGTCGCAGCCATGCCGAGCGGCCCAAACTCTGCAGCGAGCCGATCCGCTGCGATGGCATGCGCACAAGCGCCTACTTGCGCCGCTTGCTGAACCGTCAACCCCTGAGCACACAGTGCCGCAATCACACCGCTGAGCACATCGCCCATACCACCGCTGGCCATTCCCGGGTTACCGTAGGGGCATAAGGTGGTTTCGCCAGCCCCTGCGATCAGCGTTCCCGAGCCCTTCAGCAACACACAGGCCGACAACTTGGTTGCGAGCTCTGCCACTGCTGCAAAGCGGTCATACTGAATAGTATTGGTGCGGGTATTGAGCAGACGGGCCGCCTCACCCGGGTGCGGGGTACATACGGCATTCAATTGGCCTAGCCGGTCAGTCCACCGCCTGGCCGCCAGAAGATTAAGCGCATCGGCGTCGACAACCAACGGCCGATCACCGGCTTCCCGCAGCACGCAATAAAGCAATTGCTCACCCCAACTGCTTTGGCCAAGCCCTGGGCCAATAACAATACAGCTGGCGCTCTGCAACAAGGGCTGCAAGTCATTCATTCCATCCACAGCACGCACCATGAGCTCAGGCTGAGTGGCGAGGCAGGCGCTGACGTGCTCGGCGCGAGTGGCGATACTCACCAGGCCAGCTCCACAACGCATGGCCGCCCGACCCGCCATCAATACCGCGCCGCCCAGGCCGCTGTCACCCCCAATGATCAATACATGGCCATGCCGTCCTTTGTGTGCATCAGCCGCACGCCGCGGCAGGCTGGCCTGCAGCTCTGGCCAATCCAACAGCCGGGCACGCGCCGGCTGCTGGTAAGCCGCTGCATCTATGCCCAGGCCAGCGAACACAATCTCGCCGCAACAGGCTCGGCCGGCGCCAGTCAGCAAACCCGCTTTAAGGCCCACAAATGTCACGGTTTGCTCAGCCTGAACCGCCAGCCCCATTATCTGGCCGGTATCGCTGTTTAAACCGGACGGTATATCGGCAGCGAGAACTGCCGCCGGTGATTCATTGATCGCGCGAATCAGCTGAGCAGTGTCTGCTCGCACCTCGTCTTGTAATCCGGTACCCAGCAGCGCGTCCACCACGAGGTCTGATTCAGTGAGCTCTGGGCGGTTCGCAGCTGGCACAATCGTGACCCCGGATTGAACGGCAAAGTCCATGGCCAGTCGGGCGTCACCTCGCAAACGCTCGGGGTCACTGCCCGCGACTAGCACAACATTCAATTGCCGGGCTTTGGCCAAACCTGCAAATAAGTAGCCATCTCCGCCATTGTTGCCCCCGCCACAGAAAACCACCAAACGCTCCACATCCGGCCAGCACTGCTGCGCCCGACTCAGCAGCGCCTGCGCGGCACGTTTCATCAATACGATACCGGGAACCCCCAGCCGATCTATGGCATAACGGTCTATGGCGCGAACCTGCTCAGCCGCGTACAACTGTTTTTCGATGAGTTTTCCTGGGTGCATAGGCATAAACTCGCTATTATCTCACCACCTTAATACGGGTAACAGGGCTTGCGCACCGACCTACTGACCAAACTGAAGCAGTTCAGCCATGCGAAGGCCATTGAGCTTGGCTTTGACGGCTTTGGCGTTACCACGACCGACCTAGGCGATCACCCAAACCATTTGCGCGACTGGCTGCAGCAACAGCACCACGGCAGTATGGCCTACATGGCTGCGCACGGCCAGAAGCGCGGCAGCCCCGAGAAACTGGTGCCCGGCACGCTGAGAATTTTGTCTGTGAAAATGCATTATCCAACGGCTGGCGAGCAGGCAACCGGCGTGCTGGACTGCCCCGATAAAGCCTATATTGCCCGCTACGCGCTCGGCCGCGATTACCACAAACTGATGCGCAAGCGCCTGGCGAAACTCGCCGAGGCTATCCTTGAGCAGGCGCGCCAGGAGTATCAGTTTCGCGCCTTCGTCGACAGTGCCCCGGTGCTGGAGCGCGCCGCCGGCCAACAGGCCGGCCTGGGTTGGATTGGCAAAAACACCATGCTCATCGACAGCAAGGCAGGCTCCTGGTTTTTTCTGGGCGAACTGTTCACCAACCTGCCATTACCCACTGACGAGGCACACGATAGCCAGCACTGCGGTAGCTGCACAGCCTGCCTGGACATCTGCCCAACCCGGGCATTTGTCAAACCCTGGATACTTGATGCCCGCCGCTGCATTTCTTACCTGACGATAGAGTCAAAACAGGCCATACCGCTGGAACTGCGACCCTTGCTGGGTAACCGCGTGTTCGGTTGTGACGACTGCCAGCTGGTCTGCCCATGGAATAAGTTTGCCCCGGAAAGTCGCGAACCGGATTTCCAACCCCGCCATGGCCTGCACAATCGCGCGCTCAAAGATCTGTTTATGTGGACGGAGGAAGAGTTTCTACGCAATACCCAGGGCTCAGCCATTCGGCGAATTGGCTTTGATGGCTGGTTGCGAAACCTCGCCGTTGGCCTGGGTAATGCTCCGTATGACCCGGATATTGTTGCTGCATTGAGGTCTCGCCTGACATATTCGTCAGAACTGGTAAGAGAGCATTGCCAATGGGCCCTGGAGCGGCAATTGGCCCGCGACCCTGACCGCTTATAACCACTTTTGTCGCCGGCAGCTGTGCTAAGCTGCACCCCTATACAACAGCAATAAATGCTTGGAGAATAGTATGTTGAGCTCACCTGTTAATTCGCCTGTTAAGCCCTTGCGCCTATTGTTGACATTGCTCTGTGCTTTGCCATTGGCCAGCACACCGGCACTGGCCCAACTGGTGTTGGAAGAGGTGATAGTGACCGCCCAGAAACGCGAGCAGAGCCTGCAGGACGTGCCGATAGCGGTGTCGGCTTATTCCGGGAAAATGCTTCAGGAATCCGGAGTCAAGGATGTGTTTGACCTGCAGGTGAACGCCCCCAGCCTGACCGTTGACCAGAACCAGAACGCCACGACTTCAACCTTTGCCATTCGCGGTATTGGCGGAGGCGGCAATAATTTCGGAATCGAATCCTCGGTGGGTGTTTATGTGGACGGCACCTATCGGGCCCGCCAGAACGCCATGATCTCCCAGCTGGTGGACATGCAGGGCATTGAAGTGTTGCGCGGCCCTCAAGGCACATTGTTCGGGCGTAATACCTTATCAGGCGCCATTCATTTTAAAACGGTCGCCCCGGATCATGAAGGCACCGGCTTTTTTGAGGTCACGGGCGGGAACTACAAGTTACTGAATTTCAGCGGCGCCAAGTCTTTTTCTATCCTCGACGATGTATTAGCCGTGCGCTTAACCGGCTATACCAGCCAACGCGATGGCTGGATTGACAACCTGAATACGCCGGGTAGTGATGAAATTAACGACCGCGATCGCTGGGGTGTTCGCGCCCAGGCCCTGTGGACGCCCACCGATAGGCTATCCGTGCGAGTCAGCTATGATTACGGCAAATTGGAAGAGGTCTGCTGCGGTACGACCGTAGTCCTTGATAACAACCGGGTGGATCAGCGCTCACCCATCGGGCGCAACGGAAGCGATGCCTTACTCGAAGGCCGCGGCGGAACCTTTGTGCCCGAAAGCCGCATATTTGACAACATTGCTGCTATCAGCCTGAACCCTGTCTCAGAGGCCACTGACAAGGGCTTGTCGGTTCAGCTCGACTGGGACTTGGCGGATGAGTACACGCTAACAGCCATCAGTGCCTGGCGTGATTTCGAGTCCTTCGACTTTATTGACGCTGATTTTACCGACCTTGATGCACTGACCGACACCAACCTGGCGAAACAGCAATCGTTCTCGCAGGAGTTACGCCTGGCGTTTACCGGAGAGCGTTTTAACTATGTGCTGGGCGCTTATTACTTCACCCAGGATCTTGACTCTGAATCCACGCTGACCTTTGGTGAGGATACCGAAGCATTTGCGGTTCGCAATGCATTCCGCGACGCACCCTTTGCCAGTGACGAAGCGCTGATTAGCAACCAGTTCCCGCTACAGGCCTTGTTCGGCTCGGGGTTTATTCCTGACGAGTTCGCGAAGGATTTCAATTTTCAGGAGCACGAAAGCTGGGCCCTGTTCGGGCAATTCGACTGGCAGTTTACCGACAGCCTGACTTTGACAGCCGGCCTGCGCTACTCCGATGAAGAGAAAATCCTGAGTGCAATCTACGAAGAGGCCAGCAACGCCCTGGCGTTCAACCTGCCTCAGTTTGCCCCAACTTTCTCGCGAGACGACCCGGATCTGCCGCCACTGACCGACGACCAGATCACTGGCACCATCAAGCTCAGCTGGTTTGCTAGCGATACGCTGATGCTGTACGGCTCGGTCAGCACCGGCTACAAAGCCGGCGGCACCAATACCGACCGCATTGACCCGGCCTTCAGCCAGACTTTCGATGCCGAAACGTCCACGGCTTATGAGTTGGGCGTCAAAGCCGAGTTTCCGGACCTTGCAATGCGCCTTAACGCAGCCGTTCACTACACGCCGATTGATGACTATCAGGTAGGAACCTTCACCGGCTCCGGATTCAATGTTCAGAACGCGGCCACCATTGACACTCAGGGGGTGGAGCTAGAATGGTTCTGGCAGGCCACGGACACCACCACGATACAGGCCGCCTACGCCAAAACCATCGCCGACTTTGATGCGTTTCCTTTAGGTAACTGTTGGGGCATTTCGCCGTTTCGCAATGGCGTGGTTGACCCAGGTGGCCGCTACGACACCGGCCAGGTAGACGCCGACGGTAATGTTGTATACGTTCCGTTAGGAGACCCCAGCATTACCGACCCGTTAGCGCAAAGCCCCAGCTTTTGCGACCGCACCGGCGGCCGACTGGGCACTAACCCCGAGGATTTCCTGGTAGTGAGTGCTCGCCAGGAATTCACCGTCAACGAAAACATCACCGGCTTCGCCATGGGTGAGTTCATTTACAACGGTGACATGATTCTGGACCAGTCCAATGAACCGCTGAGCCTGCAGAGTTCCTATAATCTCGTGAACCTGCGTGCCGGCCTGTATTTTGAAAACCTGGATGCCGAGCTTACTCTGTGGGGCCGTAACGTACTGGACGAAGAATACAACGGCACCGCCTTCCCAGGCGTACTGCAGGACGGCAAGCTCTATGCTTATCGCCGCGAACCGGCGACCTGGGGGCTGACTCTGCGCAAAGACTGGTAGTCACACCGGACGGCCGTTTACTCAGCTATAAAATGCTCGCGGTAGTATTGCATCTCGGCGATGGATTCACGAATATCGTCCATCGCCAGGTGTGAACCGGCCTTGCTGAAGCCCGGGAGTATGTCTGGCTTCCAACGTTTGGCCAGCTCCTTCAGAGTGCTGACATCCAGGTTGCGATAGTGGAAGAAGGCTTCCAGAGCAGGCATGTAGCGCGCCATAAAACGGCGATCCTGGCAGATGGTGTTACCACACATTGGTGACTGATTTCTGGCGACGTGCTGTTCCAGAAAGGCCAGTGTGCTCTGTTCGGCTTCGGCAACGCTAACTTTGCTGGCGCGCACCCGTTCGGTAAGCCCGGACAAGCCGTGCTGACGGGTGTTCCAGGCGTCCATATTGTCCATGATCTCATCGGGCTGGTGAATAGCAATCACCGGCCCTTCCGCCAGTGTCTCCAGTTGAGCGTTGGTCACGATGGTGGCGATCTCGATGATGACATCGCGTTCCGGTTCCAAACCGGTCATTTCGAGGTCGATCCATATCAGGCGATCGAGGTTACTGTCTGTGGTCATGACTGGCTGGGCCCTGTGGTAGGATGCGCGCATTGTAACAAAGGCCACACAAGGCATTGGCACGGCAACAACTAACCCGACAGCAACGTCAGCGAATCCGCCGGCAGCAACAACAGGTGGAAGGCCGAGAAGCCAGGGTACTGGCGTTTTATGGGCGCAGTGCAGATGTCGTTCTGACGGAAGACGAGGTGCGTTTACAACGCTGCCCGATTCGTGCGAATACTCCCAGCCTGGTTGCGGGTGACCAGGTACGGCTGGATGAGGACGGAGTGATTATCGCCCGTGACTCGCGTCTCACAGAGCTGCTGCGCCCGGACAGTTACGGCAAACTCAAAGCAGTGGCTGCTAACGTGGATCAGGTTGCCGTCGTGATCGCTCCCGAACCGCTGGCCTTTGCAAACCTGATTGACCGCTATCTGGTGGCCATTGCCGCAAGCAATATGCAAGCTTTGTTGATTGCGAACAAAAGCGACCTGGTTGACAGCCGTGAACCGGAGTTTGTCGCCCTTTTGGCCCAATACGAACAATTGGGTGTGCCGGTATTGCGCTGCTCCAGCCATACCGGAAGCGGATTGACGGAAGTCCGCCAGGCACTGCAGCACAACACCAATGTACTGGTAGGTCAGTCCGGCGTTGGCAAATCCTCGTTGATCAACAGTCTGCTTGAGGCAAGCGTCGCTGCGGTCGGAGACTTGTCTGTTTCCGCTGAGCACAATGCGTCAGCCAGCAAGGGCACCCATACCACATCCACCGCACAGTTGTACGCCTTAGCGGATGGAGCCTGGTTAATTGACTCGCCCGGAGTGCGCGAATTCCAACTCTGGCACATTGGGCCCGATCAGGTCATCAACGGCTTTCCGGAGCTGGCTGAACTGGCCGAGCAATGCCGGTTTCGCAATTGCAGCCACTCGAAAGAACCAGGCTGCGCGCTCAGAGAAGCGTGTCGCCAGAGCGAACGGCTGGCCACCCGCTGGGACAGTTGCCAACGCATCATCAAGGCGTGCTCACACTAACTGACGCATGTCTCTTGCACCCAACTGGAAGCCAAACCGGCCCTCAACAGAGGGTGTTTCATGGGCATAAACAAATCATGGAGAGCAGCAGGCTTCCTAAACGCGCTACACTGTGCGGTTTTAGAAACCACAGGAAACCGAATGAGCTGGCTGTTTGTTCAATTGCAATACTGGCTACCGCAACATTTCTTGTCGCGTTTGACCGCACGGCTGGCGCGCAGTGAGACAGCCTGGCTGAAAAACAGTTTAATCCGACTGTTCATCCGCCAATACCGGGTGAACATGGACGAGGCGGTGTACAGCGAGCCCGAAGACTACCGCCATTTCAACGATTTTTTCACCCGCCCGCTCAAACCCGGCAGCCGCCCGCTGGACGATTCAGAAGAATTCATTCTGTCGCCAGCCGACGGCGCCATCAGCCAATTGGGTGATTGCCAGAGTGGGCGCATTTTCCAGGCCAAGGGCCAGCAATTTACGGTGGAAGAACTGCTTGGCGACCAGCAACTCGCCAGCGCCTTTGAGAACGGCAAATTCGCCACCGTGTATCTGTCGCCCAAAGACTATCACCGGGTGCATATGCCCGCCGCTGGAAAACTGCTATCGAGCCGCTACATACCTGGAGCGCTGTTTTCAGTAAATGACACGACGGCCGCCAGGGTTCCAGGGCTTTTCGCGCGCAATGAGCGTCTGGTCTGCGAGTTTGAAACCGTCCTGGGCCCGATGGTGGTGGTGCTGGTCGGTGCGATGATTGTTGCCGGAATTGAAACCGTCTGGCAGTCCAGCGCGGGCTCCTGGCCAGTGACAACAACGGACCACAGCGAAGAAAACCGTCATTTCGACGCCGGTGACGAGCTCGGGCGTTTTTATCTGGGCTCCACCGCGATTATTCTGTTCGAGCGTGATCGGGTGACCTGGAGCAACCGACTGCAGGCCGGCAGCGCAGTCCAAATGGGTCAGGCCATCGCGTCACGAACCGACCACCGGCCCAGCACCTAAACCACTGTTCACAATATCTTCGATCCGGTTAACGCCTCTGGCCACCATAAATACCCGTTCAAGCCCCATGGCTATCCCCGAACAATCCGGCAGCCCGTGCTGCATGGCGGCCAGCAATTGCTGGTCCAGCTCTATCTGTGGCTTGCCCAGCTGCCGACGGCGCCGATTGTCGGCTGCATGACGGCGCTGATACTGATCAGCATCCAGCAGCTCGTGATAAGCATTGGCCAGCTCCACGCCGGCATAGAAGCACTCGAAACGACTGGCTATTTCGCGGCCATTGTCATCTCGCGTGGTTTGTGCCAACGCTGCTTGCGACGCCGGATAGTCGAACACAAAACTGAGTTCTGTCAGCCCAGGCTGGATGCAATGGCTGAACAGACAATCCAGCAGCTCATCACGTTCCAGACCATTGGTAACGCCAAGGCCAGCTGCAGAGCGGGCCAGGTCCTGCAATTCCGCCAGGTCCGCCACATGCGGGTCGACTGCGAGCTCAGCCAGAAACAGATCAGCGTAACTGTAGCGGACAAGCGGGCCGTCTGGCAGAATCCGGCCGAGTAACTCGGCGGTTTCCGCCATCAGCGCTGACAGATCGAACGCGCAGCGATACCACTCAAGCAGAGTAAACTCCTGATTGTGCAGGCGACCGCACTCATCAGCGCGAAACGCCTTGCAAATCTGGTAGATGTCGCCAGACCGGCTAGCCAGCAGGCGTTTCATGGCGCTTTCCGGAGAGGTTTGCAGCCAGGCCGCTCCCCCGGCCGCTGCAATCGCATCAAGATGCGGGTCGCTGACGCAGTAGGCAGCCAACAATGGTGTGTCCACTTCCAGCACACCACGCTCAGCAAAAAAGGCTCTTATGGTTTGTTTGAAATCGGCCCAGGCCTGCAGCTGCCCGGCCAAGGCCCGCGCTTGCCAGGCCATATCCAGGCTTAACTGGTTTTCACACGGTTCTGATATTCCCCGGTGCGTGTATCAACGCGAACAACCTCGCCAACGTCGATAAACAGCGGCACCTTGACCACGGCGCCGGTGACCAGAGTGGCCGGCTTGGTGCCGCCCTGTGCGGTATCGCCTTTCAGGCCAGGGTCGGTTTCCACTATTTCGAGTTCTACAAAATTGGGCGAGGTAATCGCAATCGGTGCGTCATTCCAGAGGGTAACCAAGCAAACGTCCTGCTCTTTGAACCATAACGCCGCGTCCCCAACGGCATTTTTATCAGCCTGTACCTGCTCGTAACTGTTCGGGTCCATAAAATGCCAGTACTCGCCGTCGTTATACAGGTACTCCATGTCCTTCTCGACCACATCGGCTGCTTCCAGCGAGTCACCCGACTTAAAGGTGCGCTCCCACTGCCGCCCGGAAATCAGGTTTTTCAGTTTAACCCGGTTAAATGCCTGGCCCTTACCGGGTTTTACAAATTCATTCTCCACAATAGAGCAGGGGTCTCCTTCCAGAATTACTTTCAGGCCGCTTTTGAATTCATTGGTGGAATAGGTCGCCATGCTGTTGCCGTTCTCGTACCGTGTAGGAAAAACCCGCAATCATACCCGCTTGAACGCCAGTGACAAGTCGCAGGCTTGCTTCGGCTGGCATTTGGTAGGAGGGCCACCGCGCCCTGGCCAACCATCGCGGTTCGCTGCGCTCCGTCGGGCGCTGCGAAACTCGACCTCCGCGCCTGCGGCGCTGCGGGACTCAGACAGTCCTCGCGCTTTTTCCGACTCCACTCCGCTCACAACTGCGCGATGTGATCGTTGGCCAGGGCGCGGTGGCCCTCCTACCAAATGCCAGCCGAAGCGATTTCAGCGCGTCGAGTGGTAGACCAGCACCAAAAGTGTGTCAATCAATTACCGACGATTTGTCATTAAGCCTTACAGATGCAAAATTTCTTGGCTTTCAGGCGGCGAAATATCAGCCATCTTCTATACTTTTTCTATCGGCCTAATAGGCAGGGTTCCCTCGTTGGGTGACCCGGGCCGTTGAACAATAGCATTTAAAGCATGAGGCAAAGCCATGACTCAATCCTTGTTACGCCGCCTTGGTGTGCGTGATCAGAATCTCACTTCCCTGTCGATTTGCAAGGCTGACAAAGCAGGAGTGGAGCAATGGCTGGCCGGCCTGCCTTCTGCCAATATCGGTGAAACAACCAAGCAACTGTATGAAATGGTTGAGGAATTGCTGAAACTGCAGACTCCGGCGGACAACCGGATGCAGGTTCTCGAGCTGATCAAGCCACTGCTGCAGAAAAATATTCAGTCGCTGTCCAAACACTATCAGCACAAACAGGCATTGCTGCCAAAGAAAGCGCAGCAGGTTGTGGACCTGACCCATGCCCTGCACATGAGCATGGCAAATAACTATACGATTGCAGCAGTGGAGTTAGCACATGCCAAAAGTGGCCTGCTACGCCGGCCCAACAAGAGCCTGACCGCCAAAGCCATCTTCAATGCGATGGCCGAGCTGAATGCCGCTCTGTTACTGAGCTATCAGTTGTATGCGCCGTCGCCACGAACCCTCTGGGTGAAATTACACCACCTGTATGCGATCGCCAAGGAACTCGACATCCAGCGTCTGGAAGTTCACAAAGATCAGGCCATTGCTTCGGTGTACGACCACTATGCATTGTGCTTGTTACAAGGCTCGATTAAAGCCAACCAACTGCGCCAGGACGACTTACTCGCTGTTGTTGATCTGTTGCCGGGCTGGCTACCCTTGGTCAAAGTCAATGAATACAAGGCCGGTGAAATTCCTGGCCTGTTTGTGGTAAACAATGCCGTGGACCGCGGGCCGGTGTATGCGCACCTGTTAAACAAGCAGCACCTGGACGCCTGTAACATTCAGCTGAGCACCAGCGAGCTGGTTCAGTCGATTCGCCAGGCCGTGGACAGCACCGACGACTCCACAGCCACAATTGACGGCAAAGCGGTGCGTACCGATTTGCTGAATCACCTGATCCTGGCCTGGGGTAAATGCACCAAGCGCAGCTTCATGCGCATTGAGTCTGATGAGCAACTGGAGGTCTGCGTTGGCCTGAATGCGGCCCACCAGTTTGCAGCAGGAGACACCGACCTGGACACTCTAAAGCAGTACGCAGCCATCGCGTTGGCTCGGGAAGCTGCGTTTGAGGAGTTTCACAGTTACGACAAATTGCGCGGGCCAATCGACAGCGCGACTGATCGCGACGCAATGGAACTGGAGCCGGAAAACGGTGACCTGGAGACTATTGATATCGACTATGGCTCAGCCAAGCAAACTCTGGACTATGGCGATGCGACAGCGATCAAGGTAGGCGTCAACAATGCCAGCCCGGGTGGCTACAGCCTGACTTTGCAGGAAACCGACCAGTTCAAAATTCACGCCGGTGATTTGGTGGGGGTCAAGGATTCAACAACCGAGCTTTGGAGTATTGCCACCATTCGCTGGCTACACCGCCCGTCACGCAACGAACTGACATTCGGCGTTGAGCTGCTGAGCCCGGCCTTCACGCCGTCGGTGGCACGACCCATTTTTACCGAAGAAGAGCCCGGTGACTACGTACCGGTGTTGTTACTGCCTGAAGTCAGCGTAACCGAACAAAGCGCATCATTGCTGATTGCAGACCCGTCGATTCAGCCTGGCCAAACCCTGCAGGTCCTGGACAGGGACGAGATTCGTATCGTCAAGCTGAATGAGCAAATGGCCAAAACCCGAGCCTATGCGCAATACAGCTATGAGAATTTTGATGCAGCTAATGATTCTGAAGGCGCCAGCGAAGATTTATTCGAATCGTTGTGGGGCAATCTCTGAATGAGCTTGTCTGGCGTGCAATCCGAACAATAAGAACGAAGCAAGCAGTAGTAAAATGACCAATGGTTCACTCAAGATACTCCTGTCGTGCCAGTCACGCGATGGAGCCGAGAAGATCAACCATCTGTTCCGCAATGCCGGGCAGGCGGCACAAACACACCGTGTCACCTCGATAGAAGATCTGAACCAGTGTCTGAACGATGATCAGTGGGATCTGGCTCTGTGTGAAGAAAGTAATGCCGAGCTGAAAATGCATACGGTATTGCAGGAAGTGGTGTCGTCTAACTCCGGTACACCCGTCGTATTGCTATTGGATGACGCCAGCAACGAGAACATCGTTAACGGCTTGAAAAATGGTGCCCAGGATGCTGTCGATATTGCTCACCAGGAGCACTTGCTCTATGTTGCAAACAGGGAAATCAAGAACGCCCGCTTTCGGCGCGTACACAGTGACCTCGAACGCTCACTGCAGGAAGTAAACGGGCGATTCGAAACATTGATGTCCACCGCGGAAGATGCGGTAGCTTATGTTCTTGACGGCATACACGTTAACGTTAATGCCGCCTATGCCAATGCCTTTGGCATTAATGATGTGGACGAGTTTCTGGCCATTCCCCTGATCGATCTGGTTGCGGAATGCGACCAGGAGTCTTTCCGGAATTTTCTGCGCCATTACAACGAAGAGTCCGAGCAGGAACTGACCGTTAGTTTTGTACCTCCTGAAGGTGAACAGTTTTCGGCCCGCCTGCGCTTTGCACCGGCTGTATTTGATGACGAACAATGTACCCAGCTGATTCTGCGCAAACTGGATGCGGAAGCTGCAGCGGATGATGTCAGCGTAAAAAGCACTGCAAAAGACCCAGGCACCGGGCTGCAGGACCGTTACAGTATGGTAGACCTGCTGCAGGAGTATGCCGCTGACGAACAGAAAGTCGGTTGCCTGTTGTACATTGGTATAAGCGATTTTGCCAGTCTGAAACGCCGCCACGGGCTATCCGGCAGCCGCATTGTGCGTGAAGCGGTTGCCACTATCGTTGAACGTGCCACCAGCGACTACGAGGCCGCCAACATAACCCACTATGGCGAAGACAGTTTTACAGTACTGCTGCCCGACGCTGAAGAAAGCGTGGCAATGCGCATGGCAAGATCACTGTGTGAGCAGGTGGAAGAAGCCATTATTGATATTGAAGATCACACAGCGCAGTGCAGCTGCTGCGTTGGTGTGGTTAATCTGGCTGATGATGAATTTACCGATTCCAATGACGTTTTGGACAAGGCATTCATGGCGTTGGAGGAGGCCCGCCAGCTGTATGCGGAAGACAGCAGTATTGCAGGTGTGGTGTTGCACCGCCCTGGCAATACAAGCCCGAAAACCGCCCAAAGCTACGATGTGCGTGAGCTGGTCGGCAGCAACCGGCTGCGCATGATGTTTCAGCCTGTAATCAATCTGCATGGAGAGGCCGCTGAGTCCTACGAGGCTACGCTGCGTCTACTGGACGATGAATATCAGGAACAGGCGGTTGACCCGCTGTTTCAAGCCATGAATCAAAAACCCGGGGATACCTCTCTGGACAAATGGCTGGTGGTTGAAGGCACCAAGAACCTCAAGGCTCAGCATGAGACTGGCAAACGCACCATGCTGACAATCAATCTTACGCAAAATGCGCTAATCGATAACACCTTCAGCAATTGGCTGGGCGTGGCGATGAAAGCTGCACAATTGTCGCCGGAATGCATCATTCTGCAATTCAGTGAGTCCACTATCTCACACTACCTGAAACAGGCTATGCGCTTTCAGCAGGAGGTGTCGGAATGGAAATTCAGGTTTGGACTGAACCAGTTCGGTCGCGACCCCGAGTCCGTCAAAGTACTGCAGCACTACAAAGCTGACTATGCCTTCATCGATGCCTCATTCGCGCTGAATCTGCAAAAAGACCCAACGAATACCGAAAACCTGAAAACCGTGCTGAATCGCTTACAGGAAAACAAAGTGGCGTCGATTGTGCCCTATGTTGAAAATGCCGCCACTCTGGCCTGTCTGTGGCAAATGAACGTGCATTACATCCAGGGGCATTATCTGCAGGCGCCCGGCGAACAGATGGACTACGAGTTCTCAGAGCCCGGTTGACCGTAGGTGTTCCCGGTCAAATAGAGGACTCCATCCAGGTTCGCCGCCGACAAGGCGTATGACGCGCGCTGCTCGACCACTGGTTTGGCTCGAAAAGCAATGCCGGTACCGGCACTGGCCAACATGAGCAGGTCGTTAGCGCCGTCACCGACGGCCACCACCTCATCAAGCCCTGCTCCATATTGTTCTGCCAACACGCGCAGTAATTGCTCCTTGCGTTGCGCATCCACGATCTCCCCAAGTACATTGCCAGTCAGTCGACCATTGACCACCTCCAGACGGTTTGCATAAACGTGGTCAATACCCAGCTGCTGTTGCAGATACTCGGCAAAAAAAGTGAAACCACCTGACAATATTGCTGTTCGGCAACCCATTGTCCGCAAGCCAGTAAACAGCTTTGCAACACCCGGGCTCAGTGGTAAGTGGGCAATAATCTCGCGCAGGCGAGTATCCGGTAGACCGGCAAGCAACGCGACTCGTTCACGCAGGCTGGCTTTGAAATCCAGCTCTCCACGCATGGCCCGTTCGGTCACTGCGGCCACCCGATCATACAAACCCTGCATACGCGCCAGCTCGTCAATTACCTCGCCCTGAATCAGGGTCGAGTCCATGTCAAAGCAGGCCAGTTTGGCCGCTACCCGGCGCGGTACAGCCGGCCGGGCCAGCGCATCCACGGACTGTTGTCGCGCCCAGACACGCAACCGCTCACGCAGCTCAGCCAAATCCATACTGCCGACCACGTCGAACTCAAGACAGGCGGTTTCCCCGGGTTCGGCTTCATCACTGGTGCTCAGGCGGCGCTTTGTTTGAATCTTTAGGCCGTGTCGGGCGAGTTCGTCCGACAGCGCTGATATCAGCTCACGACTGAGACTTGGCGCCAGCAGGCTTACGATTGATTTTGTTTGTTCACTCAATGGATTTCCCAACTTTTCACAGCCTCAGCAACTGCTTTTTCCTGTTCCACCTCAGGGCAAGCATTCTATACTTTCCTGATCTCCAGAGCTGCAGTTGCAACAATAATGAGTCAAACTGATCCCCTGCACCGCGACCAGAACCGCGGCCGATCAATCTGGTTCATTGGCGGCGCCTGTTTACTCGCCCTGGCCATTGTGCTGAGTGCCGGCGCCGCCTGGCAGTACCAGCGCGAACAGACCGCTCTCAGCGCGCCTTTCTCTGATCTGGTGGGGCATCAGCTGGCAGATGCCGCGGCCCCACTGGTGGTCAGTGATAACCGACTTGCACTGCAGGCCCTGGCCCAGAAAACGGTGCAGCACCAATCGGTTGCTCATGCGGCTTTTTATAATATGCGCAACCAGCTGCTGGCCCAGGCCGGCAAACCCAGCATGGCCGATCAGGGCATTGCAGTACGCCGTGAAGTCAGTATGCAACGCCGCTTGCTGGGCTACGCTCGGGTAACGCTGCTGCCCACTGAGGCCGGCTGGCTGAACGCCGGTCTACTCTCGATTATGGGCACAGTAATGGGCGTACTGAGTTTACTGGCCCTGGCACGTGCTGTTCGGCGGCCGGAAGTGGTCGAAGAAGCCCGTCCCACGCCCAGCCTGATGGACAAGCAATTCAACACCAGCTACCAGGAGCTGCCTGAGCCGCAGGGCGAGTACGGCATTATTGCGGTGGAGCTGTTGCAACTGCCTCTAATGCGCCGGCAATTGTCGGAAGACACTCTGTATGAATACCTGACTACTTTCGAGCATTGGCTGGAGCAGGTCGCCAATTTGTATTCAGCCCACATTCGCGTGGGCGAGACCGGGTTTACGCTTGCGCTGCGCAATGAAGACCAGGGGCAGCTAGTGCAACACACCTGTTGCTGTGCCTACGCCTTGATGAAAACTCTGAACTCGGCCAACCGACTTCGAAGCGCGCGCAGTGAACCGGTGTTTGAGGCCCGAATTGGCGCTCATCTCAGCGCACCCTTGCAAAGTGACGCCCGCCTGTTGCGCGAGCTGTACGCCCAGGACGCCCATCGCCAGGCCTGGCGTGCCTGCGCTGGCAAGGCAGCCGGTACAGTACACCTCAGTCACAGCATTGTTGCCCACCCGGAATGTGCCGAAGTTCGTGTTGGCAGCCAGGACGAAAACGGCTTTTACGAGTTGCAGGGACTTGAACCCGAAGTTCTGCAGGACATCGACCGCAAAGTCAGCAGTATCAGCAACAACGTTGGCGCCCACAAAGCCGCTTAAACGCCGGGAACTCGCACTAGAGACACACAGCTTTTTCGGTTTGTGCTCCCTGCTTTATTCCTGCACTTCCACAAAATCGACCTTCTGAAAGCCGCGCGGCAGCTTGTTTCCGCGGCGGCCTCTTTCACCCTGGTAATGCTCCAGATCAGCCCACTTCAGGCTGTGGTGACGTTTACCCGCGTGCACAACCAGCTTGCCGCCGGGCGCGACCACCGCCAATGCGACCACAAATTCCTCCCGACTTTTTACTCGTGCAGATGGAATGGACAGAATCTTATTGCCCTTACCGCGCGACAGCTGTGGCAGCTGTTCCACAGGAAAGGCCAGCATGCGGCCCTCGTTGCTGATCGCCACCAGCAGGTCTTCCTGCAGCGAGCTGATTCGGGCAGGCATCAGCGCCCGAGCGCCCTTGGGCAGGCTTAACGCCGCCTTTCCCGAACGGTTTTTGGTGGCAAGGTCGGCCAGTTTTACCACAAAGCCATAACCGGCATCGGACGCGAGAACATAACGGTCTTCACCCTCACCCATCATGCCGCCGGCAAAGCTGGCGCCAGACGGCGGATTAATCTTTCCGGTCAACGGCTCACCCATGCCTCGGGCCGACGGTAAGGTGTGTGCGGCAATATTGTAGACCCTGCCGGTGGAATCCAGCGTAATGAACGGCTGGTTGCTGCGACCACGAACGGCAAACAAGAACTGATCACCGGACTTGTAACTCAGGCTGCGCGCATCGATTTCATGGCCTTTGGCTGCCCTTATCCAACCTTTTTCCGATACCACCACGGTAATCGGCTCTGTTGTCAGCAGTTCAGATTCAGAAAACGCCTTCGCTTCCCCCCTGACCTGCAGCGGCGAACGACGCGCGTCGCCATATTCCTCGGCCACTGCCAACAGCTCTTTTTTGATTAGAGTTTTCATGCGCGCCTTGGAGCCAAGAATTTTCTCTATTGACGCACGCTCAGAGCTGAGCTCATCCTGCTCGCCCTTGATTTTGATTTCTTCAAGTTTGGCCAACTGGCGTAACTTCAATTCCAGAATGGCCTCTGCCTGAATATCGGTAATACCGAAGCGCTCCATCAGCGCTGGCTTAGGCTTGTCCTCAGTGCGGATCACATGGATGACTTCATCGATGTTCAAAAAGGCGATCAGCAACCCTTCCAGGATATGCAGACGCTTGAGAATTTTTTCCAGTCGATGCTGTAGCCGCCGGGTAACGGTTTCAGTACGAAAGCGTAACCAGTCCTGCAGAATCTCACGCAGGTTTCTGACCGCGGGGCGGCCATCCAGGCCGATCATGTTCAGATTAATGCGGTAGTTTTTCTCAAGGTCGGTAGTCGCAAACAGATGCGCCATCAAGGCCTCGATGTCCACCCGATTAGAACGCGGAGTGATCACCAGCCGGGTTGGGTTCTCATGGTCAGACTCATCGCGCAGATCGGCAACCATTGGCAGTTTCTTGGCCTGAATTTGCTGGCCCATCTGCTCTAAAATTCGTGCACCGGAGGCCTGGTGAGGCAGCGCAGTTACAATAATATCGCCGTTTTCCTGTTGATACACCGCCCGCATTTTAAGGCTGCCCTTACCGGTTTCATACATTTGCAGGATTTCATCACGGGGCGTAATGATTTCCGCTTCGGTTGGAAAATCAGGCCCCTGGATGTGCTCGCAAAGCTGGGTTAATGTCGCCTTGGGCGAATCTAACAGATGAATACAGGCAGATATCACCTCGTTGAGGTTGTGCGGTGGTATGTCAGTTGCCATACCAACAGCGATACCGGTGACTCCATTCAGCAGTATGTGCGGAACCTGGGCAGGCAGAATCGCTGGCTCCTCCAGAGTGCCGTCAAAGTTAGCCACCCAGTCGGCCGTGCCCTGTCCCAACTCACCAAGCAGTAGCTCGGCAAAGGGCGCGAGCCGGGATTCTGTATAGCGCATTGCGGCAAACGATTTCGGGTCATCCTGCGACCCCCAATTTCCCTGACCGTCGATCAACGGGTAACGATAGGTGAAGGGCTGGGCCATTAACACCATGGCTTCATAACTGGCCGAATCACCGTGCGGATGAAATTTACCGATCACATCCCCCACGGTCCGGGCTGATTTTTTGTATTTGGCCGAGGCTTTGAGGCCAAGCTCGGACATCGCATAAATGATACGTCGTTGCACTGGCTTCAGGCCATCGCCTATATGCGGCAGTGCCCGGTCCAGAATGACGTACATCGAGTAATCCAGATAGGCTTTCTCGGTATAGTCTTTGAGCGAAAGTTCTTCAGCAGGTATGGAATCTGTCATTGTACTTCAGCCAGGTTACCTTTCTTTTCCAGCCAGTTTTTTCGATCACCAGCGCGCTTTTTGGCAAGCAGCATATCCAGCATTTTCTCAGTACCATCACCCCCGCTTACCGTAAGGCGGACCAGGCGACGGGTGTCCGGGTCCATGGTTGTTTCACGTAACTGCAGAGGGTTCATTTCCCCCAGCCCTTTAAAACGCTGTACTACCACTTTGCCTTTTTTCTTTTCGGCTGTGATGGTGTCGAGAATTCCGTCGCGCTCTTTGTCATCCAGTGCGTAGTAAACATCGTGCCCAATGTCTATTCGAAACAGCGGCGGCATGGCAACATAGACATGCCCGGCGTCCACCAAGGCACGAAAATGGCGTACAAACAGCGCACATAATAAAGTTGCAATGTGCAGGCCGTCGGAATCAGCATCGGCCAGAATGCATACCTTGCCATAGCGCAGTTGCTTGAGGTCCTGCGAACCCGGCTCAATGCCCAACGCAATCGAAATATTGTGAATTTCCTGGGAGGCCAGAATTTCTGTTGCATCCACTTCCCAGGAGTTCAAGATTTTTCCGCGCAACGGCATGATTGCCTGAAACTCCCGATCGCGTGCCTGCTTGGCCGAGCCGCCGGCTGAATCACCTTCTACCAGGAACAGCTCGGTTCGATCCGGATCCTGACTGGAGCAGTCGGAGAGCTTGCCGGGCAGGGCCGGCCCGGAAGTGACTTTTTTACGCGCCACTTTTTTGCTGTTGCGCAAGCGGGATTGGGCATTGGCGATAGCGAATTGCGCCAGTGTATCAGCCTCTTCGGTGTGCTGATTGAGCCACAGGCTGAAAGCATCCTTGGACACTTGCGACACAAAGGCGGCGCATTCCCGCGATGACAAGCGCTCCTTGGTCTGCCCGGAAAACTGTGGATCACGTAATTTGGCGGACAATACATAGCTGCATTTATCCCACAGATCGTCCGCCGTCAGCTTGACGCCACGCGGCAGCAAGCTACGCAGATCGCAGTATTCGCGCAGCGCATCTATCAAACCGCTGCGCAGCCCATTAACATGGGTGCCGCCCTGGTTGGTGGGTATCAGGTTGACGTAGCTTTCGGTGACCAGCTCACCTCCTTCCGGCAGCCATTGAACGGCCCAGTCTACGGCTTCGCTATTGCCGCTGAAGCTGCCGACAAACGGTGCTTGCGGAACGACTGTAAAGCCGCGGGTTGCATTCGCCAGGTAATCGGTAAGCCCGTCTTCATAATACCAATCGTGTTGTTCGGCGCTTTTCTCATCCAGGAAACTGATTTTCAGGCCAGGGCACAGGACCGCCTTGGCGCGCAGTACGTGAATCAGACGGGGCACAGAGAACTTGGCCGAATCAAAAAACTCTGGGTCCGGCAAAAAGCTGACCCGTGTGCCAGTATTGCGCTTACCGACACTGCCGCTTACTTGTAGTTCAGATACGCACTCACCATCGACAAATGAACACTGGTACACCTTTCCGTCGCGCTTGATTTCCACTTCCAGGTGTTTTGACAAAGCATTGACTACTGACACGCCAACGCCGTGCAGACCACCTGAAAACTGGTAGTTGTCGTTGTTGAACTTGCCCCCGGCGTGCAGGCGGGTAAGAATCAGGATGACTCCGGGCACGCCTTCTTCCGGGTGAATATCCACCGGCATACCACGGCCATCATCGCTGACCTCCAACCAGCCATCTTTGCGCAGTACAACCGAGATCGATTGGGCATGCCCGGCCAGCGCCTCATCAACACTGTTATCGATAACTTCTTGTGCCAGATGATTGGGCCGGCTGGTGTCCGTATACATGCCCGGTCGTTTGCGAACCGGCTCAAGACCGGTCAAAACTTCGATGGATTCTGCAGTATATGCTGCCATTGTCTAATGCTTACCTGTTCTCCTGCAGTGGGAGTTTACCTAGAGACGAAGGAACCGGATAATTTCCGGCAGCCAACGCTCAAAGTGTGTAAAACTGTGGTCGCCGCCATACTCGATGATGCGGCGTGCCTTAGAAAGCTGCGCACAGGCCTTCTGATAGTCCAGTGTTTCATCACCGGTTTGCACCAGCAACAGAATTTTCTGGTATTCATTCGCTTGCGGCTGCACATGCAACTCGGCCAACGCCGCAAGCTGTTCCTCACCCACTTCGAATTGCTCACCAGTATACGGATGCACGTGCTCGCCCTGATGTTTCGCCAAATCAAGATGGGCGCTCACAGCGGGGTTCACAAGTACAGCTGGTAAATCGAAACGGACTGCAAGATTCAATGCGTAGTAGCCCCCCAAGGAGCTGCCAATCAATCCCACCGGTCGCTCCGAACGGAGCGCAACAAGACTTTCCAACAAGGCTATGGCCTGTCGCGGCTGCACGGGTACCTGCGGCACTTTCAGCTCTATGTGCGAGTGGTTTTCCTGCAGGTAAGCGGCGGTCTGCCTGGCCTTGAATGAACCGGGCGAACTAAGAAAGCCGTGTATATACAGTAACAGGGGGGCCAATACAGGAAACGCTCACTGTTGATAGCCAGTGGATTCCAGGTTAACCGCCAGGTGAACGCCGGTCAGCCTCCAGATTTCGGTTGCCAGATGGCCATCGGGCTGCAGCTCGAGCCAGCGCACACCGGGCAAGGCCGAGTCCAGCTTGAACTCCGGGCTATTAGGTGCAAACTGTACACAAGTCGACGGTGCGGACATGTAGTGCACATCATTGTGGCAGCGGTAAAAGTCCTGGTGGACATGACCCCAGCACACGGCTTTGACATTGTCGTATTCATGAACAATAGCAAGTAGTTCATCGGCATTATCGACTTGCTGCTCGTCCAGCCAGTCACAGCCGATCGCCATGGGGTGATGATGTAAGGCAATCAGCGCTGGCCGGTCTGGATGCCCTGCCAGGCAGTGGCGAAGGAAATTCAGTTCGGACTGCGCCAGATGCCCGCCCACTTCTCCGGCCACTACGGAATCCAGCAATATAAGCTGCCAGCTTCCGAGCTGCACCGTGCGCGACATTTCCGCGCCATACCCAATGACGTCACGCATTGCACTGGAGTCATCGTGGTTTCCTGCGAGCCACACTTTGGGTTGCTGGAAGCGCGATAACTTCTCCTGAAACCGCCGATAAGCCTCCGGCGCACCATTCAGGGCAATGTCGCCGGTGGCCAGAATCAGGTCAAATTCTTCACTGCGCTCAACCAGCATGTCAATGACGTAGGCCAGACTTTGCTCGGTGTTCATCCCAAGCAATGTCGCGTTCTCCTGCTCGCCCAGATGGCTATCAGTGAGTTGCACGATACGAATCGGTCGCTGACCGTGATCGATGGTGATATGCAATGTTCAGTCCAGGCTAATGCTGCGGTTATCGTTTGGCGGCGAACGCGGTGCTCGACTGCGCCTGCTTTGGCAGCTGTTGGCGTATCAGCCAGTGATCACTGGCTCAAGGCTACGGCCATAGCGCAAACATTGTCCCAGGCATTCACCAAGATAGCGGTTGAGCTGCTCTTTTTCGTCTGGCAGATACATATCAGGGTTGGGATACCGGTATCTGGGTTTCAACAGGCGATGCCGGTTCCAACTGATAACTTCTGCCAATCGAGCGTCATGATAAACGCGAACTGACATCTGTGGGCCATCGGCCCATGGCAATAATACATCCTGCTGATGCAGCATAATTGTACTTGTATAAGGATTGCGCTCTTCCAACACCACACGCATCCGCACACTGCGGCTGCCGGGCGCATCGATGGCCAGCTCCAACAGTTCAAAGCTCGGCCAGTCGGCAATCAGTTGCATGAGACGAAAATAGTTACGCTCGCAGACACTGTGCAAACCTGGCAAGTCGATGCGGTATTGTTTATTACGTGTTCGCAAGCTGAACGTACTCCAGTGCCTGGTACAGAATTCAAATCCCTGTTACCAGTCTATGCCGATTCCGGCTTGCCGTCGACTACAGTACCGACACCAAGCAGCGCAGCGTACTATTTACCCGTCCCGATAAGCCATTCTGCTAAACTACTAGTTTGCTATACTCGGGTTTCTTAGAATGTCTATTCTCCGTTCAATTTCCCTGCCGCTGTTTGCAAGCCTGTGGTTTGGCAGCTCGGGCGTGTTGGCAAACGACACCCTGGCTGGAATTTATGAACTTGCCTTGCAAAATGACCCGGTACTAAAAGCCGCCGAGGCCAGCTTCAAAGCGGGCAGCGAAGCAGGCAACCTGGGCCGTGCCGCCCTTCTGCCACAGGTGTCAGCAAGCTATAACTACCGGGATAACGATACGGATACAGAATCACAGTCTTTTATACCTATTGATCCCAATGACATCTCCCAGGGATTTACCGTCTCCCCCGCGACAAGTTCAGAGGAAACCGACACAGACACGCTGACCATTGACCTGCAGCAAAACCTGTTCAACCTGCCAGCCTGGTTTTCTTTCAAACAAAGCAAGAAACTCTCACGGGTGGCCGAGGCGCAATTTGCATTCGACCAGCAGGAACTCATTGTTCGCGTAGCGGAAGCGTATTTCAATGTTTTGCGTGCCAAGGACAACCTGGAGACGACTATTGCTGAAGAGAAAGCCCTGCAACGCCAGTTAGAGCAAACCGAGCAACGTTTTGAGGTTGGGCTCATTGCAATTACCGATGTCCATGAATCGCGTGCGGCCTACGACCTGGCCCGGGTTACCCGCTTGGAGGCCGAAGGCCAGTTGGGCGTGGCCTACGAGGCACTGTCGGTATTGACCGGGCAGTCTCATTCCAACCTGTGGCTGCTAAGCTCGGAGTTTCCAGTGCAGGAACCAGACCCGGCATCTCGCGCCGAATGGGTGGACTTTGCTCTGGCGAATAATTACCAGCTTAAGGCCGCGCAGTTGTCCGAACAAGCCGCGCTGGAAAATTCGCGGGCCAAACGCGCTGAACATCTGCCGAAGCTGACCGGCAGCTACACTTACCAGGATGCTGAAACCGACGGCTTGGTAAGAGGTGACACTTTGATTTCCGATCCGTCTCGCGATTCCGAGTCCAACACCGTTGCCATTAACCTGTCCGTGCCTCTATTCGCCGGCGGCGGTATAAGCGCGGCGCGGCGTCAGGCTGCTCAGGAGCATATTCAGTCTCGAGAAAACCATATTGCCACCCAGCGCAATACCATTCAAAGCACTCGTTCACTGCACTTGTCCGTGCTGACCGATGTTGGCAAAGTCAATGCGCGCCGCCAGTCAATTACCTCAGCTGAAAGCGCCCTGGAGGCCACCCAGGCCGGTTACGAAGTGGGTACTCGAAATGTTGTTGATGTTCTCGACTCACAGCGCTTCCTGTTCCGGGCACTGCGTGACTATGCCAATGCGCGCTATGATTATGTCATCAATAGCATGCGCCTGAAGCAGCAGGCCGGAATACTCAGCCCGCAGGACATCTACGAATTGAATAAGTGGCTGGAGCAGCCGCCTGCGCCAACAGCAAGCCTGACTCCTGGCTAACAGAACCGCTAAATGTGGTCTTTTACAGGTTTTACCCCGATAGAAACCCGTCGATAATGGCAAGCTGGCGCTCGGTCGCGCCGCGGTTCTCCTCAACCACTGCGTGATTGGCGGCACCCGCCTCGGCGTGGGCTTTCGAGTCGGTCAATATCGACTGCACGCCAGCTGCAATCTGTTCCGCGTTGTGCACCTCCTTCAAACCGCCGCGTTCCTTTAACTGCTCGGTGATGTCCAGAAAATTGAACATGTGTGGCCCGGTGAGTACCGGCAGGCCCCATGCTGCCGGCTCTATCGGATTATGGCCTCCCCTTGGCACCAGGCTTCCACCGACAAAGGCAATATCGCAAGCGCCGTACAACGCAGCCAACTCTCCCATGGTGTCACCTAACACCACCTGCGTGTCGCTCGCCACCGGCTGCCTGGCACTGCGCCGTGACACCTGCATGCCCGCCTGATCACACAGTCGATACACATCCTCGAAACGCTCAGGATGGCGGGGAACCAGTATCAGCAGAGCCGCCAGGCCCTGATCCAGCAACAACTGGTGGGCCTGCAGAATGATTTCATCTTCGCCCAAATGAGTGCTGGCGGCAATCCAGACCGGCCGTTTGCTTGCTCCCTGCCATTCATGACGCAAGCGGGTCGTTGCCTCGCGCACCTCGGGCGCTATGTCGTGATCGAACTTGATACTGCCAGTGATTTGCAGTTTTCCCGGCGCCAAACCCAGATCGACAAATCGCTGACCGTCGCTCGCATGCTGAACGGCAACGGCATCCAATTTGCTCATCATCAAGTTGGCGATGCCAGCAACCCGGGCGTAGCCGGCTGCCGAACCAGCAGACAGGCGCGCATTGATCAGCACCGTCGGTATGCCGCGCCGGTCACACTGCTGGAGCACATTAGGCCACAGCTCGGTTTCCATAATGATGCAAATACTTGGCCGGGTCCGGTCCAGAAAGCGCCGTACGCTGCCTGGCAGGTCATAGGGTGCGTAAACATGGTCCACCGTCCCTGAAAAGCTGCGCTGAACCTGATCTGAGCCGGTCGGGGTCATCGTGGTGACCAACAATCGCTTCCCGGGATAGCGCTTTTGAAGCAACCGAGCCAGTGGCGCCACAGCAACCGTTTCCCCGACCGACACCGAATGCAGCCAGATATAGCCACTGTCCAAACCCGGCGGAAGAATGCCAAACCGCTCCAGGATACGCTGGCGGTATTCCGGGGCACGCAAGCTGCGCAACCACAGAAACCCGACCAGCAACGGCGTTACCAGATACAGGCACAGGCTATAAATTATCAGCATGCCAGTCTCCCCAAGTCAGGCGCGAGTGTAGCATTCCCGACGCGTTGCATGCCCGGGCGAGTTAAGCTAAGGTCCGCAACCGACTCAGACCGAAGGCTAATCCATGCAGCTACCCATAGACATTGATTCGGTAAAGGGCTTTCTCGCCGCGGACGAAGGCGAGGCTCTGTTTCGCTACGCGAGCGAGGTGGCTCCCCTGGGGCCATGCCTCGAGGTGGGCAGTTATTGCGGAAAATCAACTGTCTACCTCGGCCAGGCATGCCGCGAGTTCGGCTCGCAGCTGTATGCAGTCGACCATCACCGAGGTTCGGAAGAACATCAGCAGGGCGAGGAATACCACGACCCCAGTCTGTTCGATGCCGAGCACCAGCAGATGGACAGTTTTCGTGCTTTTCGGAACACTTTGCGCCGTGCCGATCTGGAAAGTTTTGTGGTACCGGTAGTCAGTGATTCCGCGACGGCAGCTAAGTACTGGAGCACTCCATTGGCGATGGTGTTCATTGACGGCGGTCATAGCATGGAAGCCGCGATGGCGGATTACCGCAGCTGGGCCGGGCACATCAGGCAAGGCGGCATTCTTGCGATCCACGACCTGTTCCCAGACCCTGCAGCAGGCGGTCAGGCACCGATCACCATCTATCGTCTGGCGCTCGCGTCCGGTCTGTACAGCGAAATTGAAGTGGTTAATACTCTGGGCTTATTGCGCCGAATCGGCTGACACGGGCACAACACGCGGCAGGGGCTCTTCAAGCAACGACACCCGGGTAAACAGCCGTGCCGCTGCCGTATGTTCGGTAAGCGCGTCGGCCGCCAGAATAATGGCCGCCGCCGTCCATGTTGGACGTTCCTCAGGCCACAAAATATCCAATGAGAACTGATAACCTGTCCAGAATGAACCATCATCGTCCCGCCATTGATGCAGCCAGCTGTATAAGGTAACCGCCTTGGCATGTTCACCCGCCGCCAGCAAGGCCATCACCAACTCGCAACTTTCCGCGACCGTGACCCAGGGCTCATCCGACACACAACGACAGCCGAGGCCCGGCTCGACGAAAGTACGCCATCGCTTTTGCAAGTGGGCGGCCGCTTGATTTTTGGGAATAGCACCGGTCAGCACTGGATAGAACCAATCCATCGAATAGCGTGCCTTGCTCTCCCAGGTTCGGTCAAAGCGTTCGGGATGCTGACGTAAGGCCGTACCGAGGCGCTGCCGTGCCTCCAGCCAGTCCTCTTTGTCAATTCCAAGCTGAGTGGCTATGTTATATGCGCACTCCAGACTTTTATAAATTGAAGAACACCCGGTTACCAGTGCGTCTTCTTTGGAATTGCCATCGCGATCCACAGCCCAATTGATTTCACCGTAACTGGTTTGCTGCGTTAATACAAATTCTATAGCCGCGCTCACCGTTGGCCAGAAGTGCGCCAGAAAATCCCGCTTGCGGGTAATCAGATAATGGTGCCAGACGCCGGTCGCTATATAGGCAACAAAATTAGTCTCACGGCGCTCGTCGTTTTGCACCTTGCCGTTCTGGTAAGCCGCCCACCAGCTACCGTCTTGAAGTTGGCAGTCCTGCAACCACTGATACGCCCGCTCTGCGGCCTGATATTCACCGCTGATACTGAGAGCCATTGCGGATTCCACGTGGTCCCAAGGGTCGGCATAGCTGCCTTCGAACCACGGAATTGAACCGTCTGCCTGCTGGCAGGAAAGAATATAATCCACAGTGGAGCGCAGGTACTCGCTGGGATACAGCCCGCGGGACAGGTACAGCCCACTCATCCGGTATCTCCTTTTCTAAAATACAGCACAACACTTTTACCCATGACAGGATTCAATACAGTTTCCAGCGCGCGCGTCAGCCAGGGTTTATCGATAATGTCCCACTCCAAAAACCGCTGATACGCTCGTACCAGCACGGAGTTCTCCTTGTTGTTCCAGAACAGACATTGCAGCCACCAGTAAGGTGAATGCAGGGCGTGCGCCCAGTGCCGACTGAAAAAACGGAATCCCGCCCGTTCGATACGACTGCGCAAATCAGCCGCTTTGAAAATACGCAGATGACCACCTTCATTGGCGTGGTATTCGTCACTCAAGGCCCAACACAACCATTCCGGCCAAAATCGCGGCACGCTGGCAACAAACTCTCCGCCGGGCTTGAGCACACGTTCTATCTCTACGATCACCGATTCGTAGTCGTCAATATGTTCGAGAACCTCAGAGCAAATCACTTTATCAAAGCAGTGATCTGCAAATGGCAGTTTCAAGGCGTTACTCTGTGCCAGCAAAAAACGACTGTTAGATGGAATTTGCGCCTGTTCAGCCTGGCACAGCTCAGAAAATTTTTCCCGCGTGGTTAGCAGGTCAGCATGACACAGATCCACGCCGACGGACTGCACCCCATCTGTAAAATACGCCGAAATGACATGCCGGCCTTCGCCACAGCCAAGATCCAGCACGAGATCGCCGGCATTCAGCCCAACCCGCTCAAAATCAACTGTTTGCATGGGCCAGTTCCGGGTCCGCTTCGATGTCGGCCGGCTCGTCGTGCTGCAACAGGATATCGTGATAAAACTCACATAATTGCTGTGCTGTCACCGCCCAACTAAAACGCTCCTCTATACGCGCACGGCCGGCTCGGGAAAGCTCGGTTCGTAAGCCCTCATCCAGCAGCAAACGGCGAATCGCTGCCTGCAGCGCACGGCTGGAGCCCGGCTCAACGCTGAGTGCTGCATCACCGACTACCTCTGGCAACGCTCCAGCGTTGGTGCTGACCAGCGGGGTACCGCAGGACAATGCCTCTCCGGCGGGCAGTCCAAAGCCTTCATAGAGTGACGGCACTACAGCCAGCGTGGTTTCGGCATACAACCGCACTAACTCTGCAGTGGAGATGCCATGTACGAATTGCAGTTCATTGCCCAGGCCAAGCCTGCGCACCAGACGTTCAGTCGCGCCGCCCGGCTTGGGTTTGCCGACCACCGTCAGGCTGAGATCGGGAAATTCGGCCCGCAGATCTCGCAGCGCATACAGCAGATAGTGCAGGCCTTTGAGCGGTTGATCGGCCGACACCGTCGCCAGCAATTGCCGTGGCTTGCGTTCTATTTCAGGCAGCGGGCGAAACACCTCCGTGTCAATGCCGCAAGGAATGACCCGAACCCGCTCTGCGTCAATGCTGAACGCCTCAACAATATCCTGGCGCGAACATTCCGACACGGTTGTGATGTGCTGCAACTGTCTGACAACACGAGTCTGCATACCCAGAAACGAATGCCAGCGGCGAACCAGTAACCGTTGCCAGGCGTTCCTGGCCGCCTCTAGCGCCAGTTTCAGGTCGTGCTGAATCGGGTGGTGTATGGTGACCAGCAATGGCAGGCCCTGCTTCTGTATGTCCAGCAAACCCCAGGCCAGGCTTTGGTTATCATGCACAAGGTCGTATTTCGCCCCGTGCTCTTTGAGGAAAGCCGCCGCACGCCTGCCAAATGCATATGGTTCTGCAAAGCCACCACTGAGCTTGCTGCACCATTCCACAATATTGGCCCAGGAACGTAAATGTCGTGGCCGCAGTGAGTGCAGCCCGTTTTCGAACAGATTAAGGCCGGGCAATTTGATTAAACGGACGCCGTCCACCAAATGGGGGTAGGGTTCTCCTGAGACCACATCCACTTCGTGCCCGGCTTCAGTCAGTGCCTTACTGAGATAGCGGACGTAAATTCCCTGGCCGCCACCGAATGGCGCACTCCGATAGCTCAACAGGCAAATGCGCAAAGGGCGCCGAAAGCGTTCGGGCGCTGTAGCGGCGTTGGACAGCTCGATTGGGGTCATCGGTGAGGTAACACAATAGCCGGGTAAAAAAGGGAGCGCAATTCTACCTGTTATTGGGCAAATTGCCAAAAAGCGGATCTACCGCCGTTTGGGCATTTTAGGAGCAGTATTGCCACAAATCGGTGCATATTCCGGCAAAAGCGCTTACCAGCCTGGCCGTTAATGACCTTCATCATTAAACTTAGGTAAACTTAACTGAAGTCGCCGCATTGAGAGCGAGCACAACCTCGTCAGCAGCCAGGTCTGCCAGGCATTCGCTGAATCCGGAGCCGCCACAGCCCTGACGCAGGCAGGGCCGGCAATCGCGTGCGCTCGCCAGCACTCTGGCCCGAGAGCTGGCCGGCCCCCATTGGCGCTCTTCGGTAGGCCCGAACAATGCCACCAACGGCGTATCCAGCGCGGCCGCCATGTGCATGGGCACTGAATCAACACAGAGCAGTACACTGGCGCGCTCTATCAGCGCCGCGAGCTCCAACAAGCTCAATTCCCCGCAGAGGTTGTGCGGTGCCTGCGGGCACTGCGCCACAATACTGTCCAGAAGCGCCTGCTCTTGGGCATCGGGCGCACCACTGAGCAGCACGCGCCAGCCGTTCGCAAGCAATCGATTAATGACTTCGGCGTATTTTTCGCTCTGCCAGCATTTGTGGCGACCTCGCGACGCCGGGTGTACGAGTATGAAAGGGTGTTCGCCCACCCCGAGTGCCTCAAGGCGTTTTCGGACGCCTTGTCTTGCCGGCTCAGGTACCACCAGGCCGACTTTTCGGTCATGCTCATCGAGGACCAGCCCGAGCCTGCGCAAGCTGTCGAGGTGCAAATCAATCATATGCCGATGCGGAACCGCAGCATAGTCCTCCTTGAAGCTGCGTCGCCAGAGCAGACTGCCCTGACGTTTCGGGTAGCTTAGTGCCAGTGACTGCTTGGGTTGTAATAGCCAGGCCAGCATTGCGCAGCGCCACTGATCGGTCAGCGCAAGTACCGTATCGAAACGGCGACGGCGCAAACGGCGAAGAAGCTGCCACTCTGCTCGCAGTAAGGCCGCCAGCCCTGCTTTTTTCCAAGCGCGGTCAACAACGTGAATATTGCTCACGCCAGCATGGTGTTCAAGTAACTCGGCCGCATAGGAGTAAACCAGCACGTCCACTTCACTGCCTGGACAATGCCGCTGCAATGCCTGAATCACCGGAGTCGTCAGCAGTACATCGCCGTGATGACGCATTATGATGATCAGTACACGTTGCATAGCTGTACTCTGGGCCCCCCGGCAAAGCTTGCAATAGTACACGTTCGACTTGGCGCCTTCTTGTTACAATGCCGGATTTACGCACGACCCATGAGCAACAGCACACCGGCCAGCGAGCGCAAGCACCCCAGTGTCGACCACCCGGAAGCAGGCTGGCAGCACCTGCTGTTACGTCCACGCAACTGGCCAATCGCTGCGGGTATGGCCCTGCTCTGGTTGATGAGCTTGTTACCCTTTCCCTACAACGTACGCCTGGGCAAAGTGTTGGGTGGCCTTCTCTACCTGCTGCCCAGCCGGCGCAAACACATCACTCTCGTCAATTTACAGCTGTGTTTTCCGGAGCTGGATGCTCAACAACGGCAGCGATTTTGTTTCCGGGTGTTTGAAAACTATGGTGCCGGACTGGTGGAAACTGCCCTGGCCTGGTGGGCCAATGAAGAGCGATTGTACCCGCTTGTTGAAATCTCCGGGCTGGACCGACTGAATGAGGCACGCGCAAAAAAGCGCGGTGTTTTGCTGCTTGGCGCTCACTTTTCCACCTTGGATATGGGTGCGGCTCTGGCCAAAAAGTTTTTTTCCTACTCGGCTGTGTACAAGCCGCAGAAGAACGAGCTGTTTAATGCCATGATGAACACAGGACGTCGACGGCATAGCCTAAATATTTTTCGCAATTCGGAATTGCGTAAAACCATCCGGGCTTTGAAGCACAACAGTGTCGTCTGGTACGCGCCTGACCAGGATATGGGCGAGCGACACTCGGTGTTTGCGCCGTTCTTTGGCCAACGGGCCGCCAGCATTACGGCAACAGCGAAACTGGCCGCATTGTCAGATGCGCCAGTCCTGATGTTTGGGCAATACCGTCATGCAGACGATTCCGGTTATACCTTGCGTATCACCGGTCCACTGGAAAATTTTCCAAGTGGAGATGACGTGTTAGATGCCAGTGCGGTCAATCAACTACTGGAAGAATCCATTCGCGTAGCGCCCGAGCAGTACTACTGGTTTCATCGACGTTTCAAAAGCCAGCCCGGACAACGCCATGGCGCGATCTATCGTTAGGCTACTGACATGTTAAATATGGCGGCAATAGCTGAGGCGCGTCTGGAACAACAGCCCTTCCCCCACTTTCTCGTCACCGACAGCCTGCTCGATGACGCACTGAATGGCGTTCTGCAGGATTTCCCGGCTATTGATGCCGGCGGCAGTATCCCTGTGCAACAGACCAGCGCCGGGCCGCGCTTTCTTGAATTACTGAATGTGCTCGAAGGCGATGCCTTCCGTTCATTGATGGAACGCAAATTCGCTATAGACCTTGAGGGCCGACCCGTGGTTACCACGGTTCGCGGGATGATGCGCCATAAAGACGGTCGCGTACACACCGACTCACGCAGCAAACTACTGACGGTGCTGCTTTATTTCAACCGGGAATGGACGGCCAAAGGTGGGCGCCTGCGACTGCTCGACAGCCCGGACAGCCTGGACCGGCCGGTAAAAGAAATCGCACCCCTAGCCGGCACCATGCTGGGTTTCCTGGTTACCCCAGATTGCTGGCATGGACATACCCCAATAGAAGGAAAGCGCCTGTCCCTGCAACTGAACTACCTGGTCAGTAACTCCGCAGAAAGCAAACACAGCCTGCTGCACGGCCTGAGTGCCAGAGCTAAGCGCCTGTTTACGAGTCGCTAGTGCACGTACTTCTGGTCAAGCTAAGCTCCATGGGTGATCTGATACAAGCCTTGCCGGCGCTGACTGATGCGCAACAACAGCGTGCCGGGCTGCGATTCGATTGGGCCGTTGATGAACAGTTTGCAGAAATCTGCTCTTGGCACCCGGCAGTGGACAGCGTCCTGAAAAGCGCGCACCGGCGCTGGCGTAGCAGTGGCCACATTACAAACTCTCTGCGCGAGCTGAGAAGCTACCACAAGAAACTGCGCAGCCGCCGTTATGACGCGGTGATTGATGCGCAAAATAATTTGAAAAGCGCTCTGGTCACCGCGCTTGCTAAAGGGCCAACGCACGGGCCCGATGTGCATGGGGTGCGCGAATGGGGAGCTCACTTTGCCTACCGCTATCACTATGCGGTGCCCCGCCAACAGCTTGCAATAGATCGCTGGCGCCAGCTTTTTGCACAGATATTCGAGTACCCTGAACCGAACAGTCCCCCGGACTTCGGCATCAACGGAACAGAGTTCACCTTGCGCGGTTACCAGGCGCCCGCTCAGCCTTTTTTACTGTTTGTCCACAATGCCAGCTGGACCAGCAAGTCCTGGCCTGTCGCTAACTGGTACTCACTGAGCAAACTTGCCGCTGAAAGCAATTACCAGGTACTGTTGCCCTGGGGTACCGAGGATGAGCGGAAACAGGCCGAGAACATTGCCGCGGTTTCAGACAATGCCGTTGTATTACCCGCACTAAACCTAAGCAGTATTGCCAGGCTCTTGCAGCTATCCGCCGGGGCGATTTGCATGGACACCGGCCTGGCACATTTGTCGGCCGCACTGGGCAACAAAACCTTGACCCTATACGGCCCGACCGACCCGGCACTGATTGGCGCCACCGGCCCTGCCAGCGACCTGCTACCGGCACAGGGTTTCTCCTGCCAACCCTGCTATCGAAGACGTTGCGACTTCCCTGATCGACCCGGCGATGATGCGGCCTGCCTGGCCAGCCTGACAGCAGAGCAGGTGTGGAGGCGGTTTGAATTAATGGCGCAAACCTGAATAATCGCCACTACCGCTGTGAAGCCGGACGCCTCTATGCGCCGGGTAACTGTTACAACAGCCCTAGGCTGAAAGCGCCTCCAGCGCCCGGACAACGCGCTGCGGTTGCAGCCCGGTAAGGCATTTATAATGACCAAGTGGACATTCCCGCTCAAAGCAGGGCCCACAATCAACAGGGATACTCAGGGTCGCCACCTGGCTTCCCAGCGGGGGTGTATAGCGCGTGGAAGTGGAGCCATAAACAGCGACTAAGGGACGCCCCAGTGCCGCTGCAATATGCATCAGACCGGAGTCATTGGAGACCACGCCAGCGCACAACGACATTGCCAATATGGCCTCGCCAAGGCTGGTTTTGCCGGCCAGATCCAGACAGGCATCTTGCAGGTCTGGACGAATTTGCTGATGGATTGCCCGGGTTACCGGGACATCATTGCCAGAGCCCAATAACAACACCTGGTCGCCGGCTTCTATGCGTGCAGTGGCGACCGCGGCAAAATGCGCCTCGGGCCAACGTTTTGCCGGACCGAACTCCGCACCAGGGCAGAGTGCCAGCAGTGGGCGGCTTGAGTTAATGGAGAACTTTTCTTTGAACTGCTCGCGTTTTGCATCGGCCACTACCAGACGCGGCTTGGTAATTGCCGCAAAATCCCGTGGCGCAGCATCTGCGGATTGTGCCAGCGCAACATAGCGCTGAATCATCGCCGGAAAGCGTGCACTGTCCAGGCGGCGCAGATCATTCAACAGGCCATAGCGCATTTCACCGCGCCAACCGGTTCGCTGGGTAATTCCAGCAAACCACGGAACCAGCGCCGACTTCCAGGAGTTTGGCAGCACAATTGCCTGCTCGTACCGGCCGCGCAACTGCCGACCCAAACGGCGCCGAACACCCAGACTGAACTGGCCATGGCCCAGCGGCATGGTAATCGCTTCATCCACTTCCGGCATGGCCGCAAGTAGAGGCTCACTCCACGCGGGAGCCAGCACATCAAGCGAAACATCGGAATGCTGTTCCCGCAGAGCAATGAACAGAGTTTGCGCCATGACCATATCGCCAACCCAGGATGGGCCGACAATCAGTATTCGGCAGCTCACGGCTAACTTATTCGACCGGAGTCAACCAGTCGGCGTGGGTATCGCTGCGCCCTCGCACCTGGTCAAAAAACTGCTGCTGCAAACGGGTGGTAATCGGGCCACGTTTACCCGCACCTATCTGACGCCCATCGACCTCCCGGATAGGCAACACCTCTGCGGCCGTTCCGGTAAAAAACGCCTCATCGGCGATATAGACTTCATCACGAGTGATACGTTTTTCGATAATTTTGAGACCCAGCTCTTCTGCTAACACAAATATACTGTTTCGCGTGATGCCATCCAGACAGCTGGTCAGCTCTGGCGTGTAAAGCAGCCCATCTCTTACGATAAAAATATTCTCACCACTGCCTTCGGCAACATAACCTTCCGGGTCCAGCAGCATGGCTTCATCGGCACCGCACTCCTGCGCCTCACGCAAAGCAAGTATGGAGTTAATGTATTGACCGTTTGCCTTGGCCTTACACATTGCTATATTTACATGATGACGGGTATAGGACGACGTGCGCACGACAATGCCGGCCTCAGCCGCTTCAGGGCCCATGTAGCTCGGCCATTCCCAGGCGGCAATACTGACCCGGGTCGATAGCTGATCTGCCCTGATTCCCATTTGCTCAGAGCCATGAAAAACCACTGGGCGAATATAACCTTCTTCCAGCTGGTTAGCCTTGACAATATCGATCTGAGCCTGGTTCAACTCCTGCTCGCTGAAAGGGATTTTCAGGCCAACGATATGCGCGCTGCGAAACAAGCGCCGGGTGTGCTCCTGCAGCCTGAAAATACAGGTACCGCGCGACTCTGTGCGATAAGCACGAACCCCTTCAAAAACACCCAGCCCGTAGTGCAGGGTATGATTCAGCACATGAACAGTGGCATCTCTCCACTCAACAACCTCTCCATCAAACCAGATCTTTCCGTCACGATCCGCAAACGACATTACTCTTATTCCTCCAACATCTCTTGCCATGTCTTGCGCACTGCATCGATCTGGGCCTCGAAGTCCCGCTCCAATACAACGGCTTCCTGATCCTGCAGGCTGCTTTGATGCACACTCGCACGATAACCGATATAAGCGCTGCGCAGTGCCTCCGCCTGAACTTCTGGCATCAAGCCTGCGGCCTGTAAGGCATCGAGAATACGAATGTTATCGGTAAACTCGGCAACAGCGGGTTCTGCACAGCAGTGCGCCAGAACCGCGTATTGAACCACAAATTCGATATCAACTATACCGCCGCTACTGTGTTTCAGATCGAATTGACCGGGTAATAACTGCTTTATCAGATGGGAGCGCATTTTTGCCCGCATATCGCGAACATCGGCTTTCAACCCGGGCAGCTCACGCGGGCGGCCAAGTATTTGCAAACGAGTATTGCTGAACCAGTTGTACAGCCTGGTATCACCGGCTACCGGGCGGGCTCGAACCAGCGCCTGATGTTCCCAGGTCCAGGCTTTGTTGTTCTGATACTCAAGAAAGCCCTTGCACGACGACACCAGCAATCCGGAGTTGCCGGAGGGGCGTAGCCGCATGTCAATGTCGTAAACCTGGCCCAAAGCGGTGCGGGTGCTGAGCAGATGGATGATCCGTTGACCCAGGCGGGTATAAAAAGTCACGCAGTCAATTGACGCGTCTCCGTCGGTCATTGCATTGGGCTCGGCTTCGTAGATGAACACCAGGTCAAGATCAGAGCCGTGGCTCAGCTCCAGCCCGCCCAGCTTGCCGTAAGCGACGATCAGGAACTTTTTGTGCTCATTGTCGGTACCGGGTAATACCCCGTATTTGTCGACCAGGTCATTCCACGCCAGATCCAGCACATAGCCCAACAAGGCCTCCGCAATATAGCTGAGGTTATCGCTGACCTTCATCAACGGCAGCGCGCCACTTATTTCTGCGGCAGCGACCCGTAGGCTGCTGCTGCGCTTGAAATAGCGCAATTGCTCCATTTGCGCTTCAGTATCGCTGGGAACAATTCGCATCATGTGCTGACGCAGAGTGGAAAACACCTCATCGCGATCGGGTGCCTGATAGAGCGATTGCGCATCGATCAGCTCATCAAGTAACAAAGGATGCTGAACCAGTTTCCTTGCAATGTAAGCACTGTTTGCACACAAATGAAGCAAATGCTTCAATGCCAGCGGGTTTTCATGCAACAGCACCAGATAAGCCGAACGACGGACAATCGCCTCTATGATTTGCAGGGCGCGCTCAAGCGTAATCACCGCCTTTGAGTCATCGTCTTCAAGATAAGCCAACAGAATTGGCATGACCTTATCCAGCCGTTCGCGGGCTATGGCCTGCAAATTCAGGACCTTGTCGGAAAACTTAAAGTCACGCAGCTGCTGATCAATCGCCCTGCTACCCGGCTCTGATTGTGCAGCAGGCTCCAGATCATCCCACAATGGGGATAACTCGATGCGCGTCGGCCCACTGTCAGGCTCTTCGCTGGCGATCAGTTCATTGAAATGTGCCCGAACATTGCTTTTATAGCGTTCCAGGGTTTGCAAAAACTCCTCCCAGCCGGCAAAGCCCATTGCCCAGGCAATACGTAACTGGTCGTAGTCATCTCTCGGTAATGACTGCGTTTGCTGGTCTCGCTGTGCTTGCAGACTGTGTTCGGTATTGCGCAAAAACTCGTAGGCCTCGGCCAACTCGGCCAACGCCTGTTGCGGCAGCATCTCCCGCTCAGCCAGTACATCGAGCAAGTCGAGCAGACCGCGCTGTTGAAGATTTTTGTCGCGCCCGCCATGCACCAGCTGAAACACCTGCACAATAAATTCCGCTTCGCGTATGCCGCCGGCGCCCAGCTTGACATTATTGTGAAGGCCGCGGCGTTTTACCTCGCTGACAATCATGCTCTTCATAGAGCGCAGCGATTCGAACACGCTGAAATCAATATATCGACGGTAGGTAAAAGGCTCGAGCATCTGCATAAGGTCGTAACCATCTGCCGGGTTACCGGCAACCATTCGGGCTTTGATCATTGCGTATCGCTCCCAGTCCCGCCCCTGGTTTTGGTAATACTCTTCCAGGGCCGCAAAACTGTGTACCAACGCACCGCTCTCGCCATAGGGACGCAGGCGCATGTCCACGCGGAACGCAAAGCCATCCGCCGTTCGTTCATCGAGGGCTTTAATCAAGCGCCGCCCGAGGTTGAGAAAGAACTCCTGATGGCTAAGAGTTTTGCCATCATTGCTTAACTCACCGCCGGTGGAATACGCAAAAATAAGGTCGATGTCACTGGAGAGATTCAGCTCATAAGCACCCAGTTTTCCCATGCCGAGCACACACAGGCCCACTGCTTGACCCTCTTGGTCCAGTGGAGTGCCCCATTCAGCGCATAACTCCTGATAATGAAAGTCCAGCGCCTGTTGAATGCAGGTTTCTGCCAGCAAGCTGACTTCTCGGGTAGTATCACGCATTGAACACAACCGGTTTTGGTCGCGCCAGATCAAGCGCAACATTTCACTGTTGCGAAACCTGCGGATTGCCCGTGCCAGAGTGCCCGACTCTTCTTTGGAATCCAGCTTACGCAGTGCTCGTAAACTCTCCTGGTAGTCCTCTGCCGCAAGCCGCTTTTCAAACGCGCCACTGTGAATCTGTTCAAGAAGAATGGCAGGCTCGCGCATAATCAGATCAGCACAGAAATCGCTGAGCACCACCGTACGCGCCAGTTGTCGCGCCGTATTCTGCTGCTGTTGAAAAATAGCACTTAGTTCAGTAACCACCGCCTGATCGGCAGATTCCTGAAGTGCGTCGATGAAGCGTTCCAGCTGAGGGTGGAACCGTTCTGGAATATCAGATAGCGGTAGCGCTAGCATCTGCTGCACGAACTATATAGATTAATCGCCATTATCCGGCGCCGGCGCGACCCGCATAACCTCGGCGATTGTGGTGTCACCCACCCCCACTTTTTGCGCACCACTCAAGCGTAGAGTGCGCATACCTTCACGCATTGCTGCGGTTCGCAACTGAGCGAGGTCGCAATTGCTGCTGATATGGGTATTCAGTGACTCCGACAAGGGCATTACCTCATAGATACCCTGGCGCCCCAAATAACCGGTGTTGCGACACTCAAGACAACCCTGTGCTACGCACATGGCTTTGGGAGCATTCACTTTCCACGGACTGGTTAATTGCTCCCAGGCAGGTGCGTCCAGCTCTACCTGAGCCTTGCAATGTTGACATAACGTGCGCACCAGTCGCTGGGCCATGACCCCCAGTACGGTTGCCTTGATTAAATAGGCGGGCACTCCAAGCTCTAACAATCGTGTTATGGCACTGGGGCTGTCGTTGGTGTGCAGAGTAGACAGTACTAGGTGTCCTGTCAGCGATGCCTGGACTGCCATTTCCGCGGTTTCAAGGTCACGAATCTCACCGATCATGATGATATCCGGGTCCTGACGCAACAAGGAACGGACGCCACTGGCAAAGGTTAAATCTATATTGTGCTGAACCTGCATTTGGTTGAAAGCGGGTTCAACCATCTCGATAGGATCTTCTATGGTACAGACATTGACTTCCTGGGTTGCAAGCTGTTTGAGCGTAGAATACAGGGTTGTGGTTTTACCGGAACCGGTCGGCCCGGTGACCAGAATGATGCCATGCGGCTTCGCGGTCATAGCACTCCAGCGATTATAATCTTCGTTCGCCAGGCCCAGCTCGCTGAAGCTTCGCAACAGTACATCCGGATCAAATATCCGCATCACCAGCTTTTCACCAAACGCGGTAGGCAGGGTAGACAAACGCAGCTCAACTTCATTGCCTTCTGGACTGACCGTTTTCAAACGCCCGTCCTGAGGCCGCCGCTTCTCAGCAACATCCATGCGACCTAGAATTTTGATCCGGCTGGTTACTGCCGTGAGCACCTGCATTGGCAGCTCATAGACCGGACACAGAACACCATCGATACGAAACCGGATATTGCCCTGCTCGCGGCGCGGTTCTATGTGAATATCACTGGCTCGCTGCTGAAAGGCATACTGGAACAACCAATCCACAATATTGACGATGTGCTGGTCATTGGCGTCCGGGTCTTTGAGCTGGCCCAGCTCCAACATCTGTTCCAGGTTGGCCAGACCGGCACCGGCCTTGCCACCCTGGTGGGCGTAGCTGCTGACCGATCGAGCCAGCGTATAGAACTCCACCTGATAGCGCTGAATGTCCTGCGGATTGGCGATTACCCGGGTAATATGCTTGCGCAATACATGCTGTAAGTCCGCTTCCCATTGCCCGATGAAGGGTTCGGTGCTGGCAATGACAACCTCATCCTGGGTCACTTTGAGGGCCAGCAAGTTGTGACGTTGGGCAAATGCGAACGACATGACTTCGGTCACCGCTCTGGCGTCGATTTTTAACGGATCGATGTGCACCACTTCCTGATCGGCCCGTTTACCCAGCCATTCCAGCAAGACCTCGATGGTCAGGTAATTGCCGGGATTAGCCTCATCTTCAAGACGCTGATCGGCCAGGTAATTCAGCACGTGTTGGGCTGCTTCCTGACGCGAGCGCGACGTGCTGCGTATCCGCTCCAGGTTGTGCTGGGATATGCGCTGATCATCGAGCAGAGCTTGGAGCAAGCCTGGCAGATCAAGAGTTATCTCGGTGTTTGTCTTGGATGCGGCTGCTTCGGCCATAACAACTCTCATAATCAGCGCGGGCCTCGACCCGCTGAGTCAGTGCCCCGCAGCCGTTCACAACCATGTTCAGGCCAGGGAAAGGAGCTAGTATCACATGGTTTCTCTATATATTCTAGCAAACCACATACACATTAACCGCTAAGCTTATGTTTTTATGACAATTTAACCAGATCACACCGTTCAAAAAAAGCGCTTGCTGTAGTGGCAGCCTGGTCTTCTAATCCGTATACTCGCCCCCCAAAGCTTAAAAGATTCTTTAAATGGCCGATCCCACCATTGTCAAGCTGTTCGGACGCTCTCCAATCAGGCCGATGCAGGCCCACATGGAGCAGGTACACCTCTGTGTAGGCTTGTTGCAACCCTTTATTGACGCAGTCCTCGCCGAAGACTGGGATGCAGTGAATCAATTAGCCCGCCATGTGGCCAAGGCTGAAAAAGAGGCAGATCGCAAGAAGCTCTCCATCCGCAAACATTTGCCGAAAAGCCTGTTTTTGCCGGTACACCGCAATGATCTGCTGGAATTGCTGACCCAGCAGGATAAGCTCGCCAATCGCACCCGTGACATCACCAGCCTGATGCAGGGCAGAAAGATGGTGATCCCCGACAAACTGCAGGAGGGCATGCAAAATTATGTTGAAAGCGCGATTACTGCCAGCAATTCCGCATTAGAGGCCATTGAAGAGCTCGATGAGTTACTGAGTGCCGGTTTCAGAGGGCCGGAGCTTGCCAAGGTAGAAACCATTCTACGCCGCCTGGATAAAACCGAGAACAATATTGATCGCCAGAAGATTCGCTTACGTAAAGCGCTGTTTAAAAAAGAAAAACAAATGTCCGCTATTGATGTAATTTTTTTGTACAACATCATCGATAAAATTGGGGTCTTGGCCGACACTGCCCATCACGTGGGAAGTCGCCTCCGCTTACTCATCGCCTAATGGCCTAACAACCGATAACAAAAAGCAGGCAGTCAGAGGCTTTCCATGGAATTCATTACCGAGAACGCATTTCTAATCCTGTTTCTGGCCGGCAGCTTTGGTCTGTTCATGGCATGGGGCATTGGCGCCAATGATGTCGCCAATGCAATGGGCACCTCAGTTGGCTCCAAGGCATTGACCATACGCCAGGCAATCATTATCGCGATCATCTTTGAATTCGCCGGTGCGGTTCTGGCGGGCGGTGAAGTGACCTCCACGATTCGCAAGGGGATTATTGATTCTGCGGCGGTGGAGTGTGCACCCGACCTGTTGGTTTACGGCATGATGGCGGCGCTGCTCGCGGCCGGCACCTGGTTGGCGGCCGCCAGTTTTGCCGGCTGGCCGGTATCTACAACTCATTCAATTGTTGGCGCGCTGCTAGGCTTTGCATTTGTCGCTTATGGCAGCGATGCGATCCAGTGGGGCAAGGTGCTGTCAATAGCGGGCAGTTGGGTAGTGTCTCCGCTACTGGCGGGTAGCATGTCTTTTGTATTGTTTATGAGCGTGCAGCGCCTGGTATTGAATACCGACAACCCATTTAAAAATGCCAAGCGATGGGTGCCCGTGTATATGTTTCTGGTTGGCTGGATTATCAGCATGGTCACGCTGACCAAAGGTCTAAAACATTTAGGCCTTAATCTGGTCTTTGCGGAGAGCGCGCTGATTGCCACTGGCATTGCGGGACTCGTGGTTCTACTCGGCTCTTTCCTGCTCAGCAAAATCCAGCCCGATGAGCAACTCGAGGAAAAGACCGGTTACCGCTTCGCCAATGTGGAAAGAGTATTCGGCATATTGATGATATTCACAGCCAGTGCCATGGCCTTTGCGCATGGCTCCAATGACGTCGCCAACGCCATCGGTCCGCTGGCAGCAATTGTCGGCGTGATACAAACTGGTGGGGAAGTGGCTGCCAAGTCCTCAGTTCCAAGCTGGATTCTGCTTCTAGGCGGTGGCGGTATCGTGATTGGGCTGGCGACTTATGGTTATCGGGTCATGACAACCATAGGCAAGAAAATCACCGAGCTCACCCCAACCCGGGGCTTCGCGGCCGAATTGGCGGCGGCCTCCACGGTGGTGCTGGCCTCCGGCACCGGCCTTCCGATCTCCACAACCCACACACTGGTGGGTGCGGTTCTCGGGGTTGGTCTGGCGCGCGGCATTGGCGCGCTGAACCTAAGGGTGGTAGGCTCCATTTTTGTATCCTGGCTGGTCACTTTGCCTGCCGGTGCGGGGTTGACCATTGTTTTCTATTTTATAATACGTGCCTTATTTAGCTGACCCGCCACCATTAAAAGCCCTGCTTAGCACGCTGATTGGCATTCCCTCTATCAGTAGCTGCTCTGCTCAATGGGACCAGAGCAATCGGGCCGTCATCAACCAGCTGGCAACTTGGCTTGAGGGTTTGGGTTTTGCCTGTGAAGTCATGCCGCTTTCCAATAACCCGGATAAAGCCAATCTGGTGGCGACGCTTGGCAGCGGCTCAGGCGGGCTGGTGCTCTCGGGACATACCGACACAGTACCTTATGATGCTGGCTTGTGGCAGTCAGACCCCTTTGTCCTGAGTGAACGAAACAACCGGTTTTACGGCCTTGGCACCAGTGATATGAAGGGCTTTTTTGCGATTGTAATCGAAGCCGCACGACACTACCGGGCTGAGCAACTGAACAGGCCGCTGATTATCTTAGCGACGGCCGATGAGGAGAGCTCCATGCAGGGCGCTCGTGATCTGGTAGCGGCCGGCAAGCCGAGTGCCCGCTACGCAGTTGTGGGCGAACCCACCAGCTTACAGCCGATTCGGCTGCACAAAGGCATTCTGATGGATTCGGTCAGGGTGCATGGCCGAACTGGCCACTCCTCCAACCCGGACGCCGGCCTCAGTGCGCTGGACGTCATGCACCAGGTAATGGCCAGCCTTCTGGAGTTTCGCCAGCAGCTGGCGGACAACTACCAACATCCGGGCTTTGCAGTGCAGGTGCCCACGGTAAATCTTGGCTGTATTCATGGCGGTGACAATCCGAACCGGATCTGCCAAATGTGCGAGCTGCAGTTTGATTTACGTAACCTGCCCGGAATGAGTAATGAACACCTGCGTAATGATATCGCGGCCCGCATTTCGGCTATCGCCGATCACACCGGGGCCCACATAGAGTACCTGCCGCTGATAGATGGCGTTGACGCCTACGAAGAACCTGCCAACTCCACAATCGTAAGAGTCGCTGAAAAACTGACCGGCTTAGAAGCTTCCGGCGTTGCCTTCGGGACAGAAGCTCCTTTTTATCAATCCATGGGCATGCAAACCATTGTTCTCGGCCCCGGCTCTATTGACCAGGCCCACCAACCTGACGAATATATGGAACTGCAGCAAATCAAGCCTTGTGTTACATTGCTGCGCCAATTAATCGAGCAATTTTGCATCTCTACTGATAACGCTGCGTGAAGCAGCTTATGGCTATGGATACCGAGCAATACGTCAAGTGGTTTCGCTCCACGTCGCCCTACATCAATGCCAATCGTGAGCGTTGCTTTGTGTTGGCTTTGAGCGGTGAGTTGCTGAAACACGCCAATTTTCCGGTGTTGATGGAAGACATCGTGTTACTGCACAGCCTCGGTGTTCGCCTGGTATTGTGCATTGACGCTGATTCCCAACAGGCACAACTGAGCGCAAGCGGCCCCATTGACGGAGAGGCCATTGAGCAGTTCAGCGCACAGCTGGGCGCCGAGTGTTTCCGGGTTCAGGCTACTCTGTGTCGTGCTTTGCGAGGCCCTAAAGCCGGTCGACATAAGTTGCGGGTGGTAAGCGGCAGCTTTACCAGCGCCCGACCTTTGGGCGTCGTCAACGGTGAAGACCACCTGCATCAAGGTACCGTCAGACGAGTCGATTCGCATGCCCTGCAAACGCAGCTCGCACAGGGTAATGTTGTTCTTCAGCCAGCCATGGCCTCATCCCCGTCAGGCGAGCTTTTCAAGCTGGACAGCAATGAGCTGGCCTGTGCGATAGCCAGCAAGCTGCAGGCCGATAAGCTGATTTTGTTCACTGATGCTCAAGGCCTATTGGCTGAAGGAAAATTACTGCGCGAGATAAACCTGACTGAGGCCAGGGCATTGCTGGACAACACGAATAGTAATGCTGATCAGGACAGGCTGCGCACGGCGATTCAAGCTTGCGAAACTGGCGTGGAGCGCATTCAAATCGTTAGCTACACTGACCCGAGCGCATTGCTTACAGAGCTGTTTAGTCGAGACGGCAGTGGAACATTGGTGAGCGAGACATCTTTTGAAACCATTCGTGACGCCAACATCGATGACATTGCCTCAATACTGGAGCTGATCGAACCGCTTGAACGAGATGGCACCCTGGTGAAGCGCTCGAGAGAGAAGCTAGAGGAAGAGATTCAGTATTTTTCATTGATAGAACGAGATGCCAGTGTGGTCGCGTGTGCCGCAATGTACCCAATTGCCAATACCGAGTCAGCCGAGGTAGCCTGCGTGGTGACTCATCCCGAGTATCGCAACAGTGGTCGCGCTGACAAATTGCTACAGCACTTGCTGAAAAAAGCTCGTTCGCAAAAGTTGCGCACGTTGTTTGTATTAACGACCAAGGCAGCTCACTGGTTTGTGGAAAAAGAGTTTGAGGAATGCGGCTTGGATCAACTGCCGGTTCAGCGCCAGGCGCTTTACAATTCGCAAAGAAATTCAAAGGTGTTGCGTCGCTTTATAAGCTGAGCGCACCGCTTGCAATGGAGACCGTTTAAATGGCCGATCATCGTTCCAAAACTTCCACCCACGGGCGTAATATGGCCGGCGCACGCGCCCTGTGGCGCGCGACCGGCATGAAGGATGGTGACTTCAGCAAGCCCATCATCGCAATTGCCAACTCATTTACCCAGTTTGTACCCGGACATGTGCACCTCAAAGACCTTGGGCAATTGGTGGCTCGGGAAATTGAAAACGCCGGAGGGGTGGCAAAAGAGTTCAACACGATTGCCGTTGATGACGGAATTGCGATGGGGCACGATGGCATGCTGTACTCGCTGCCCTCACGCGACATTATCGCTGATTCTGTCGAATACATGGTGAACGCACACTGCGCTGATGCACTGGTCTGTATTTCAAACTGCGACAAAATTACCCCAGGCATGCTGAACGCCGCCATGCGCCTGAATATTCCCACCGTGTTTGTATCCGGCGGGCCGATGGAGGCCGGTAAAACGGCTTTGTCAGAACACAAGCTGGATCTGATCGACGCGATGGTTATTGCCGCGGACGATTCACGCAGCGACGCCGAAGCCGAAGAATATGAACGCTCGGCCTGCCCAACCTGTGGCTCCTGTTCGGGCATGTTCACAGCAAATTCCATGAACTGCCTGACCGAAGCACTCGGCTTGTCGCTGCCGGGCAATGGCAGCACTCTGGCAACTCATGCAGATCGTGAGCAACTGTTTTTGCGCGCCGGTCGGCTCATCGTGGAACTGTGCCAACGTCGTTATCAGGGTGATGACGAGTCCGTCTTGCCGCGCAATATCGCCTCGTTTGACGCGTTCGAAAATGCCATGATGCTGGATATTGCGATGGGTGGCAGCACCAATACGATTCTGCATTTGCTGGCTGCAGCGCAAGAGGCCGAATTGGATTTCACCATGCGCGACATTGACCGACTATCTCGCGAAGTGCCACAGCTGTGCAAGGTTGCACCCAATACGCCGCAATACCATATGGAGGATGTTCACAGAGCCGGTGGCGTCATGGCAATTCTTGGGGAACTACAACGTGCAGGCCTGCTACACACCGACACACCAACCGTGCACTCATCCAGCATGGGTGAGGCCCTGCAACGCTGGGATGTTGTCCTGACAGATTCCGACGACGTCAAACAATTCTATAAGGCGGGGCCTGGTGGAATTCCGACACAAACTGCTTTTTCTCAGGCAAGCCGCTGGCCCAGCCTGGATGTGGATCGCCAAACTGGCTGTATCAGAGCGCTCGAGCACGCCTACAGTACTGAAGGTGGACTGGCCGTACTGTATGGCAATATCGCGGAGGACGGCTGCGTGGTTAAGACCTCCGGTGTGGACGAAAGCAATTGGCGCTTCGAAGGCCCCGCGCATATCTGTGAAAGCCAGGAAGATGCCGTGGCCGATATTCTTGAGGACCGGGTTAAACCCGGAATGGTGGTGATTGTGCGCTATGAGGGCCCAAAAGGCGGGCCCGGTATGCAGGAAATGCTCTACCCAACCAGCTACCTGAAATCCAAGGGTCTGGGCAGTCAGTGTGCGCTACTGACTGACGGGCGTTTTTCCGGCGGCACCTCCGGGCTGTCGATAGGGCATGCGTCGCCGGAAGCAGCAGCAGGTGGAGCCATCGCCCTGGTGCGCGATGGCGATATGGTTCAGATTGATATTCCGCGGCGACGCATTGACGTTATGCTCAGCGATGAAGAACTTGAGCAACGAAGGGCCGAACAGAATACGATTGGCTGGAAGCCCGTCAAGCCACGGCCTAGAAAAGTATCGTATGCACTGAAAGCTTATGCAAAGCTGGTGACCAGCGCAGATCGGGGCGCGGTTCGGGATTTATCGCAGCTGTAATTGAAAAAGGGGCACGGATTCACCGCGCCCCTTTCTGCCAGGGATCATGACTGCAGCAGGCTAACTCGCTGCGGCCTGCGCATTCCTGGATTCGCGGGCTTTGCGCAATGCTTCCAGGTCTTCGGCCAGTTTTTGGCGTCGTTTCTGGTCTTTGGCCACGTATTCACGCCATTGCTTGCACACCCGCTCACTGCGCTTGTCTTTGGCACATTGAGCAAAGGAACGCAGCGACGCATTAAGGCGATCGGCATTGAACTCGGCCATGCCTTTCACCATTAGAAGGTTATCGCGGCGCTTGACTCCACCTTTCTGTATTGCCCGGTTGGCTGCGTTGATGGCCTTACTGAACTCTTCATTATCAAGATACACTCCAGCCAGGCGGGCGTATATTTCGCCTTCATCCGACAGGTTAGCTGCCTGCTCTAACGCGGGAATGGCTTTCTTGGTTTCGCGGGCTTGGCGCCAGGCGTTACCCATTAGCTCAAAGTTCTTCGAGGTTTTGCGAATTTTACCTTCAGCGATGCCTTTCTCCACGACCTTGGCACCTTTGTACGGCATATCATTGCCAAGGAACAAGTAGGCCATGTTCAGCAGCTCACCTTCACGCTGCAGCATGTCCTGAACGTATGCTGTTTCCATGGTATACAGCTGCTTTTTGTCCTGCTTCAATTCACCGTACATACCGGCCAACTGCACCCAGTATTCGCGCTTAGGCCATTTGCTGACCAATTGCTCTAACACTTCGGCGGTTTTGCGATAATTGTTCTTTTCGTAGTACAGCACGCGCAGTAACAGGTACCAGTGCTCTTTGGGTGCAGTTTCTCGCTTGCGTGCCACTGAAAAGCCCTGTTCCACGTAGCGCAGGGCATTGTCGTAATCCTTAACCTGGTAATAGGCCTGGCCAAGCAGAATATAGGGCTGCGGCCCAGGGTTTTTGGCAACCTTGAACCACTCCTGCAAAGCACGAATTGCCCCGCGATAATCTTCTATCACGAAGTTCAACTGGGCGATGGTGTATTTCGTGCCTATTTCCAGAGCTTCCGGAATCTCGCCTTGCTGCACTACTTTCTGATAGGCATTGATTGCCTGGCGATACTGCTCTTTAGAGTAATAGATAAAGCCGTAGACGTTCCACACACTGGCGGCGTCATAGCCCTGCAGCTTGTCGCCCTGCTTCTGGCGAATGCGGTCGAGAATACTGATAGCCTGGTTGTATTGTTTAGCCTCTGCAGCTTCCTGGGCCTTGGCCAGCTCCTTGTAAACAGCAGCGCTGATAGCCTGGGTTTTGCGAGTTGCTTCGGGCGGCTTCTCTTCATCCTGCGCATACGCGCTACCCGGCATTGCGGGCAATTGGCTGACAACGGGAAGGGCCAAAAACAGCGCCGCTGCACACAGCAATGTCGTGAAGCGGTTTTGACTTTTATTGATTACACCGGTCATTTGCTTGTTCCGTTACGCGTGCCTAGTTTTCCAGGTTGTAGGTAAATTTATTACGCACACCCGGTACTTCGATCGCTTTACCGTCAACCACTCGGGGCTTGTATTTAAACTTGAGCGCAGCTTTGATGGATGCCCGCTCAAACAGCGAGCTTGAGCAATCGGTAACTACCGGGTCACGCGTGGCCCCGGAAGTGGTCACCGTGTACTGCACAATGCAGTACCCTTCAATGCCCCTTGACGCAGCGCGGTTAGGGTAGATCGGTGCCACTTTGACGATTGGCAGGTATTCGCCATCGGATGCGGTTGCACCGTTCATTTCTACGTTGATATCAGCATTAATGGGCGTGTTCATATTCAACGCGGTTGCTTCAATATCAAAATCCTGTTGCTGCGGTTGCGGCATATCCGGTGGCGGCTCTTCAACGTCCTCCGGCTTCTCAGGCTTGACTTCTTTGATGTTGGTTTCAATTTCAGTATCCGGCATGAAAATATCAGCCAGCTTGGTGTTGCCTGATTCGTCCAGTGTCTTATCCGCCATAAAGATCAGCGAATGCATGAGCATGAATAGCGCAAAGGTAACCAGTGCCGCCAGGGGTACACCGATACCGATTCTTACTGCTGACATATTCTGTCCCTCCGCTTAACGTTCAGTTGACAGAGCAACGTCCGAAGCACCCGCTTCGCGCGCCATATCGAGCACATGCGCAACCATTTCGGCAGAAGCACCCAGGTCGGCCTGTATAACCACGCCGCCTTTCGGGTTGTCCGCCCGCAAACGTTCAATTTGAACGCGTACCGAGCGCTTGTCGACCGGCTGCTTATCAATCCAGACCTCGTCATTTCCGCTGATAGCGATCAGAATTTTGGCATTTCGATCAGTCGCGGTCACACCGGCTGGTTTAATGACGTTAATACCCGCTTCCTTAACGAAAGAGGCCGTAACGATGAAAAATATCAGCATGATGAATACGACGTCCAGCATAGGCGTCAGATCAATCGTGCTGTCGGTGTCGTCTTGTGTTTTGCGCGCCATATCAATGATCCATCGTCAGGTGGTCTTCCAACAGCGCTTTTTCACGCTCGGCAACCTGGGTCAGGTAACTGTTGGCGAACAGGCCGGAAATCGCCGCTACCATTCCCGACATGGTCGGGATTGTCGCCTTGGACACACCGCCGGCCATGGACTTGGCGTCCCCGCCGCCGGTCACCGCCATTACATTGAACACTTCAATCATGCCAGTCACGGTACCCAGCAAACCCAACAAGGGGCAGAGCTTAACCAGGGTTGCCAGCACGTGCATTGAAGAGTTGATTTTCAACGCGGTTTGCGAAATCAACATCTCGCGGATGCTTTGTGCATTCCAGGAGCGCCGCTCCGGCCGGGCTTCCCATTCGTGAAGCACCGTGGCGATGTCACTTTTTAGACCACCTTTGCCCTTGAAGTACCACAGCCTTTCAAAAGCGATGGCCCACATAATGAAGGTGACGAAGGCAATGATCCACAACACATTGCCCCCGGCGTCCATGAATCCGCGCAACTCACTGACGAGTTCGAGGAAAGTAATCATTAGCCATGCGCCTCTTCTTGTTTGGCAACCAGGCCAGCGGATTGTTCCTCAAGAATGTGCATAATTTTCTTGGACCGACCGTTGACCACCGTGTGCAGCAGCAAGGTCGGAATGGCGACGCACAATCCGAGTACCGTTGTTACCAGGGCGCTTGAAATACCGCCGGCCATGGCCTTCGGATCGCCCGCACCAAAGATGGTAATGGCCTGGAAGGTCAAGATCATGCCGGTCACCGTACCGAGCAGCCCGAGCAACGGCGCCACCGCGGCAATAATCTTAAGCAGCGTGAGTGAATTTTCCAGTGCCGGTTGCTCTTTCAGAATGGCTTCGTTGAGCTTGAGCTCCAGCGTCTCGGCGTCAACACCGGGATTTTCTTCCTGCACAGCCAGTACGCGACCAAGCGGATTGTTTTTGTTCGGCGAACCACTCTTCAATTGCGAATTGACTTTCGCACCCACCGCGCTGAGCACAATCAGGCGCCAGATGGCGATCAACAAGGCAAATGCACCCACGGCCGTAATAATGTAGCCGACGATCTTGCCCTGGTGCCAACGCTCTACCAGCGTCGGGCTGTCAATCAGCGCAGACAAGTAGGAGCCGCCACTCGGGCCGGTCGGGTCAACACCAAAAGCGTTCAGCCCGGAGCTGGCGTTAGCCAGGTCTTCCGCGAGGCCGTTGTACTGTGCTGGCTGACGAGCCAGCTCTTCCAGGGAACCCTGCGAATACTTCAGGTACTGCCCGTCGCTGGAAACGATATTAAAGGAGCCTACGCGCACCACCTCGGTTGGCGCGGTATCACCATTGGGCTTGGACACATCGGTGGTGAACTTGACAACCTTGCCGCTTTCAGTGGCTTCCCGTTGCAGTTCAAACCACAGACGCTCGATCTCCGCAATCGACGGCAGCTTATCGTTGCCGCTCATTTTTTCAACCAAACCGTCGAGGAACTCCTCTCGGCCCGGGTACTGGGCACTGACCAGAGAAGTTTCCATATTGGCGCGCAAATCACCAGAGGCGGACGTAATGTGGCCGAACAGTTCGGTCAGCGAACCCAAGCGCTCCTTTAGCTGCTCCTGCTTGGCCGCCACCGCCAGCTCATTTTCCTCGAAGGCCTTTTCAAGCTGCACACTGCGGGCTTCTTCGTTAGTTCGCGTCTGCTTGGCCTGGCTTAGCAATGCTGCCTGACGGTTCTTGGCCTGCTTGAATTCGGCTTCTCGCTTGGCGTGCTCACGACGCTCAGCGACCTGCCCCCGCTTGACCAGATTCAGCAGCTGGTCCAAAGATTGGGCTTTTTCCTGCGCAGTAACATTGACACTGGAAGCCAGTATCGCCGCACCCAATGCCGCACCGATCAGCGCGAGTTTGTTGTTCTTAAATGTGGAAATCATTGTGCTGCCTCCGGAGCCGGAATCGGCATGGTCATAATGTCAATGGCTGCCTGCTTCTTGGCAATTCGAATAGCCTTGGATACGGCAGAGCGGTACTGGCCGCTATCGAGCGCCTGCCAGCCGCCATCGGCCCAGGCAGCGGTTACTTCTTTGTCGGTCGTTTGCGCCAACAGGGCAATGCGGCCAACTTGCAGCAAATCGACTTTACGGGCATTACCAGAGCCGTCCAGATCGACTTCGCCCGGATAGGTCTGGATCTTGCGACCGTACTCATTCTCTATTTTCCAGGCTTCCAGCACCTGGCGAAATTTTTCAGCTGCAGAAATATCCGAACGGTCAACATTGGCGCGCAAAAAGGCGACCCGGTCAGACCTTTCTTTGGCCTTGAACGGAATGTCCAGGGCGACAAACTGCTCCAGCCCGTCGATCATGCGAATAATCAAAGGCATCATCTGGCGCTGAATGACCGTCACATCGGCGATTGAGCTTTCCAGTTCGTCCAGACGTGCAAGCTGGTTCGCGATCTGGATTTCCAGCCGCTGATTGTAGATCTTCAAGCCATCAATCTCTTTATTGACCGTCTTATAGTCGTTAAGGAGATCAGCCGTTTGATCAGCAATTTTGTCAACCCGAGCCTGGGATTGCTGAGCCGCTGTGGTTTTTGCCTGGCCTACTCGCAATATGTTTGCCAGGGAATCCGCGTGTGCTGCATTACCCAGTAGCGCTCCCAGCAGGGGAACGACACAGGCAACGACTTTTACTCGATGCATATTCATGGACTTGTTTTTACCTTTGATATGAGGATGTAAAGCTTATTGCATTTATTTTCGCGACGTTCACGACCGGCTCATTACCAGCCGTTTGGATTTCGCACTTGTGTTCACACGTGCGCATCAGTCGCGATGTCTTGTGGCCATTGTAAAACCACTTTTTAATATAAATCAACGCTCAATTCGATTTCATTCAGATGAAACTTTAGTGGCAGGCTCGCTGGAACCCTGCAAGCCCTTGCTATGCAGCATAAAGTTCGTGGAGAGCGCCTCTTACCGCTGGTCGCGGGACCCGAGTTTTTTACATTTACAGCCGCGCTTCAGGGATGCGAGCAAGCTTTAAGATGCTGAAATCCCAATCATTCTCGGCATCCTGGCAAAAGTCCTGGCGGCTTAGTTCACGCCATTCGCTGTGATCCAGCTCAGGAAACCAGGTGTCACCGCTAATTTCAGTTTGCACCCGGGTCAGGTACAAACAGTCCGCCTTCGGCAGGGCCAGAGCATAAATTTCAGCGCCACCGATGACAAAATACTCGCGCTTCCCATTGCGCATACTGTAATCAGTGGCAAGCGCACGGGCCTGTGCCAGAGTGTGAACCACGCTGACTCCGTCCCATTCGAGCCCCTGCTGCCGACTGAGCACAATATTGCAGCGTTCCGGCAAGGGTTTACCGATGGACTCATAGGTCTTGCGACCCATGATAATCGCCGCCCCGGATGTCACTTTTTTAAAGTGCCGCAGATCCGCACGCAAATGCCAAGGCAGACCATTGTCAAGACCAATGCAACGATTGCGGTCCATGGCCACGATCAGGGTTTCTACAATATTAGCCACGCGAGAACACTCACTATTCAGCGTGACTCAGACCGCAACCGGCGCCGCAATATGCGGGTGCGGCTGGTAATCGAGCAAGGCAAAGTCGGCAAAATCAAAGCCGAAAATGTCGTCAACCGCCGGGTTTATTTGCACGCTTGGCAATGAACGTGGGGTACGCTGCAACTGCAGGCTGGCTTGCTCAAGATGGTTTGTATACAAATGTGCATCGCCCAGGGTGTGAATGAACTCCCCTGGCTGCAAGTTCGTCACCTGCGCCATCATTATGGTGAGCAAAGCGTAGGACGCTATATTAAAGGGTACGCCAAGAAATATGTCGGCGCTACGCTGATAGAGCTGACACGACAGCCGCCCTTCAGCCACATAGAATTGAAACAGCAGGTGGCAGGGCGGCAGGGCCATTTTATCCAGCTCGGCAACATTCCACGCACTGACCAGCAGACGCCGGGAATCGGGGTTAACTCTGATCTGCTCAACAAGATCGCTGATCTGATCCAGCCGACGCCCATCCGACGTCGGCCAGCTGCGCCATTGCGCGCCGTACACCGGGCCCAGCTCGCCATTGGCATCGGCCCACTCGTCCCAAATAGAAACGCCGTGTTGCCGAAGATATTCAACATTGGTATCACCACGCAAAAACCACAACAGCTCATAGATGATCGACTTTAGATGCAGCTTCTTCGTGGTTACCAGGGGAAAACCCTGGCTGAGGTCAAATCGCATCTGGTAACCGAAGACGCTGCGGGTACCGGTTCCGGTGCGATCGCCTTTGTAAACGCCTCTATCAATGGTGTGTTGCATTAACTCCAGGTATTGCTGCATCAGTTCGTCTTACTCTTGTGTGCGTAGTGCAAAAGGTACAGACCAAGCGCGAACATCGGTATACAAAGCTCCTGGCCACGGGTCATCCAGCCAAGCCAGACAAAATTCAGGTGCGCGTCGGGCTGGCGAACAAACTCCACCGCAAAGCGCGCTGCGGCGTAGCCAAGCAGAAAAACTCCTGAGATCGCCCACGGAGGGCGGGGCTTTCTCGCAAACCAGTACACCAATGCAAACAACACCAGGCCTTCAAGAAACGCTTGGTAGAGCTGAGAAGGATGGCGCGCCAACTGTTCCGGGTCACGCGGAAATATCATTGCCCAGGGCACGTCAGTCGGGCGACCCCACAGTTCCTGCCCAATAAAATTCCCAATACGCCCCAGCCCCAGACCAATCGGAGTGCAGATAGCGGCCAGGTCGAGTACGCTGCCCAGCCGGTGGCCATACTTGCGGGCAAACAGCAGCATTGCAACGATCACACCCAGCAGGCCGCCATGAAACGACATGCCGCCTTCCCAAACGGCAAACAACCACAGCGGGTCTTGCAGAAAGTTGTCAAACCCGTAAAAAAAGACGTAGCCCAATCGACCACCCAAAACCGCACCCAGAGCGCCGTAAAAAATCAGGTCTTCGATCTGCTCAGCCTTGATGGGCACGTGCGGGCGTCGCGCCTCGGCCAGCCCCAACCGCCAGGCCGCAGCAAAGCCGAGCAGGTACATTAACGCGTACCAGTGAATGCTTAGTGGCCCCAGACGCACCGCGACCGGGTCCCAGGCTGGATGAGTGTAGGCGGCAGCCGCAAGTTCCAACATCGTTAATTATCCATTGAGACCAGCGCGCCAGGGCTGAGATATTGGCTGATACCCAATTTGTCCAACTTGGCTTGCATATAGCCGTGAACCATTTCTGCGTCTTCCAGTTGCATTACCCGCTGCAACATTTCATCGGCCTGATCACGGCTGACGCAGCGCAATGTTTGCTTGACCTTGGGAATATTGGCCGCGTTCATTGACAAGGCATCATAGCCCATGGCCATTAACAGCAGCGCCGCGCCGGGCTCACCGGCCAGCTCACCACAGATGGTCAACATTTTGCCTTCGATATTGGCCGCATCGGCAACCTGCTCCAGGGCCTGCAGAACGGCCGGGTGATAAGAGTGGTAAAGCGGGGCCACCCGAGCATTATTCCGGTCAACCGCTAACAGGTACTGGGTAAGGTCATTACTGCCCACCGACAGGAAATCCACTTTTCGAGCAAAAGTTCGAGCCTGATAAACCGCTGCCGGTACTTCTATCATTACCCCTACCGGCGCGCGACTGATTCGATAGCCTTCATCAAGCAACTCGGTATACGAGCGGGTAATCAGGCTTTGCGCCTCGTCAATTTCACTGAGGTGAGTCACCATCGGCAACATGATGCGCAGGTTGTCCAGACCCTGGCTGGCCTTCAGCATCGCCCGAACCTGAGCCAGGAAGATTTCCGGATGGTCAAGGGTCACCCGCAAGCCACGCCAGCCAAGGAAAGGGTTTTCTTCCTCGATCGGGAAATAGGGCAGCGCCTTGTCGCCGCCAATGTCCAGGGTTCGCATGGTCACAGGCAAAGGCGCAAAAGCTTCCAGCTGCTCTCGATAAATGAGCCGCTGTTCTTCTTCGCTTGGAAAGCGATCACGCAACAAAAAAGGCACTTCGGTGCGATAAAGGCCGACCCCTTCCGCACCACGATCCAAAGAGCGGGCCACATCAGAGACCAGACCGGTATTCACAAACAGCGGCACCCGATGACCATCTGTTGTTTCTGATGGCAGATCACGAAGCGTTTCAAGCTGACGACTGAGCTGTTCTTCTTCAGTAATAATGGCTTGGTATTGTGCGCTCAGCTCCTCATCAGGGTTGAGAATGGCGGTACCGTTGTAACCGTCGACAATAATCTGGCTGTGCTCAAGCCGCTGGAAGGGCAAGTCAACCGCGCCCATTACCGTGGGTATCCCCAGTGCGCGCGCCATAATGGCTACGTGAGAATTGCTCGACCCGCGCACCGACACCAGCCCTACCAATTGTCCGGTTGGCACTTCGCCGAGCATGGAAGCCGTTAGTTCCTCACCAATCAGTACGGTTTTCTGCGGGTATACCGGCCGCTCGGTATTCGCCTGCTGCAAGTATTCGAGCACGCGCCGACCGAGATCGCGCACATCGGCTGCCCGCTCTCGAAGGTAACTGTCTTCCATGCGCTCAAAGGTTTGCACGTGTTCTAATATTACTGAGCGCACCGCACCCTGTGCCCATGAGCCCTGCCGAATACGATCACTAATTTCCCCGCCAAAGGCATTGTCGTTCAGCATCTGCAGATAGACATCAAACAAGGCGCGTTCTTCAGGGCGTAACTGATTGGCCAGGGCGGCATCCAGCTCATGAATATCAGCCCGCACCCGATCGAGGCTGCGCCAGAAATAGTCCAGCTCCTGATCAATATCTGACGCCGGGCGATCCGGCACAGAGTTGAGATCAGCCGGCGAGGACATCACCATGGTTTCACCAATGGCAACTCCAGGTGCGCCAGGCACTCCGAAAAAGCGCGCCGAACGCTGCGGAGTAGCGGGCTTGGAGGAGGTCAGTGAGCCAAGATCACCGGTTGCCTCAGCATGAGCTATCACCCCAGCCAGTTGCGCGGAGATCGTCACAAGAAAGGCTTCCTCGCTTTCATCAAAGCGGCGTTTCTCACGCTGTTGCACGGTCAATACGCCCAACACTTTTCGCTGATGAATGATCGGTGCGCCCAGGAAAGAACTGAAACTCTCTTCGCCTATGCCTTCAAAGAACTTGAAGCTTGGGTGTTTCTCGGCCTCATCGAGGTTTAATGGCTCTTCCCGGCTTACCACATAGCCGATCAGGCCTTCACTGGCATGCAGCGAAACCTTGCCCACCATGTCAGCATTAAGGCCTTCAGTAGCGGCAAACACATAGTCAGTGCTGGTGGCATCATACATATAGACCGAACAGACTTCGGTGCCCATCGCGCGACGCACCCGATGAACAATCAGGTCCAGCGCCTGCTGCAGACTGCTGGCGGTATTCACCTCCTGAACAATCTGGCGCAGGGAACTGAGCATAAAGGTATCAGCCATGCTGCAATTGCCTACTCACATGACGCGCGTGCACGGGTGCCAACTCCAGCAAGGCCTTGCGGTACACTTCCCGCTTGAAAGAAATCACAGCGCCCACGGGGTACCAGTAACTGACCCAACGCCAGCCATCAAATTCCGGCTTGTGGTCGGCATCGAAGCGGATATCCCCCTCGCTGCACCGCAATTGCAGCAAAAACCACTTCTGCTTCTGGCCAATACATAACGGTGAACTGCCTTTTCTGATCAGCCGTTTCGGCAAACGGTAGCGCAACCAACCACGAGTGGAGCCAAGCAGCTCCACCTGGTCTTCTGTCAGCCCTATTTCTTCTTCAAGCTCTCGGTACAAGGCCTGCTCAGCTGACTCATCGTCCTGAATGCCACCTTGCGGAAATTGCCAGGCGTCTTGCCCGACTCGCTTGGCCCACAACAGTTGCCCGGCCCCGTTCGCCACCATGATTCCCACATTAGGCCGGAACCCATGCCTATCGATCACTCGTTTTCACACTGCTGCAAATAGGCTTCTCCGTCCAGCAGATGGCTGAGGTCATCGCTGTCCGGGCGCAACTTGATCAACCAGCCGTCTTCATAGGGGTTTGCGTTCACCAACTCCGGCTGCTCTTCAATATCTTCATTAATTTCAACAACTTCACCGGTGACGGGCGCGTATATGTCGGAGGCCGCCTTAACCGATTCCACTACCCCAAACTGATCACCCGCCGCAAAGGCCGCTCCTGGCTCAGGCAGCTCCACAAACACTATATCACCAAGCGCTTCCTGGGCATGGTCGCTGATGCCCACGGTAACCAGCCCATCTTCATCCAGTCGCGCCCACTCGTGTGTTTCAGCGTAACGAAGTTCATCAGGTATCGCTGCCATTGCCTGTCCTCAGAAAAAACTTCACTGCATTTTAACGACGCGCCTGACAAAAACAAAGCAGCGCAGCGCATCAAGTTGTGAACTTGCGGTCTGGGCAGCTAAATTCCCATCGCGTGACGAACAATCTGCTGCTTTAATGGGCCAATGCCGGCCAGCTGGCGCATGCCCGCATTTCGCAGCCAGACCAGTGGCAGGGCACGACTGCCAAAGAGGTGCTTAAACCCGTCTACGGCCGCCATCATTGCCAGATTGTCCAGCTTGCGTCGCCGCTGGTAGCGCTTCAGAAACAATTCACTACCAATTGCGACATTGCCCGAATGAGCGCGCTGAATTTCCTCAGCCAGCACGCGTACATCCTTGAAGCCCAGGTTGACGCCCTGTCCCGCCAGTGGATGAATGACATGCGCGGCATCTCCAATCAATGCGAGGCCCGGCTTAACATAGTCCACAGCATGACGCTGCTGCAGCGGAAAACAGAAGCGCTGCGAGCAGTTTGTAATCTCACCCAGGCGACTTTCAAAAGCGTGCGCCAGCTGTGTGCAAAACTCGCTATCATCCAGGCGCATGATCTGCTCGGCAATCTCGGTATCGGCCGACCACACGATTGAGCAGTAACGCTGTGACTCATGCGCCAGCGGCAGAAAAGCCAGCGGACCCTGGGGTAAAAAGCGCTGCCGGGCGGTGTTGCCGTGAGGCTCAGCCGTTTCTACCGTCGCAACTATCGCACTTTGTTGATAACTCCATTCGCGCATCTTGAAGCCCGCCAACTCGCGCATTTGCGAGCGAGCACCATCAGCGGCGACAATCAGCTGCGCGTGCAGAGTAGTGCCGTCCGCCAGATCCACCTGTTGAGTACGGCCCTCATCGCAACTGGTGCGCATAGCGCAAATTTTCCCGGGACAGATCACCTGCAGACCGGTGGACTGCTGCAACTGAGCAAACAAGGCCGTCTGGGTAAGGCTGTTTTCCACAATATACCCCAATGCAGAAACGCCAAGCTCCGCGGCATGGAAGTCAATACCAGCGGTCCCACACCCATCCCAAACTTGCATGTGCTGGAATTCGGCGCAACGTGCTGCACAAATACTCTCCCAGACTCCGAGTCCCTCTAAAAAGTCGACACTACCGGCGCTGAGAGCGCTGACCCTCGGATCGTAGGCTGAAACACCGCCGGACAGCGGGCCAGGGGACAGTGACGGCAGCTTGTTGGCTTCCAGCAGGATAATGTGCAGGCCGCTGTCTCGCAGGGCACAGGCCAAAGCCAGGCCGGCCATGCCCGCGCCTACAATGACGACGTCTACTTCCCGTTTCATCCACTTTGCCTCAAACCCGCCGCCTGGCGCACAAACAATGATTTTGCCGACGGCAACAAGTCCAGGGCAACCAGGCCGAGTTCACGGCTTAAAGCAATACCCGGGTCACGGCTGGTGAAGGCTGTTGCTGCCAGGTGACTGAAACGTATGGTCTCTCGCTGGTCGCTTTCGCGATGTTGCAAGTAGTCATTCAGTACCGGCCGGGAACCCGGTGAGCGACCTTCGGCGATGGCCGAGCCAATGCATTTGGCCAAACGCGCAACGCCACGGAGAGCGAGGTTGTAACCCTGGCCAGCTACCGGGTGCAGCGAATGCGCGGCGTTGCCCATCACCAGAACCCGGTCGCGCAATTGTTCGGTAGCCGTAACCAGCGACAGCGGGTATGAAACGCGTTTGCTGACCGCTTCAAGCCTGCCCAGGCGATAGCCGAATTCGTGTTGCAGAGCTTCCAGAAAGTCCGTGTCTTCGAGGCCGAGCATCAGCTCCTGTTGATCCTTTTCGACCACCCAGACCAGGGAACTCAAGCGGCCACGGGAGCCGGCATCACCGCCCAGCGGAAGCATGGCCAGAGGGCCACTTTGGGTAAAGCGTTCAAATGCGCGACCCTGGTGAGGCAACTGAGTGCGAACATTGGCGACGATCGCCTGTTTGCCATAATCGTGCTCTGTGAAGTGAATTCCCAATTGCTGGCAGGTTTGCGAGCGTGCACCGTCAGCAATAATCAACAGGTCGGTCTCAAATCGCTGCTCGCCCGCTGCGCTTTCGAGGTCGACCCAGACGGTGTCCGTTTGCCGCCCTGTTCGCAGCACACGGGTCGGACAGCGCAATTCTATATTAGCGGCACTGTGTACAGCATCCAGCAACACCGAGCCCAACCAACGGTTATCGGCAACATAGCCCAGGGCTGGCAGCTGCTCACGCTCGGCTCGCATACAAGTACTGCCAAAGCGGCCTTTTTCGGAAACATGAATCTCGCGAATCGGCTCGGCGTGGCCTGCCAACGCATCCCAAAGGCCCAGTGTTTCATAAATACATTTGCTGCCGTAGGACAGAGCCGTGCTGCGAGTATCGAAGCTTGGTTGGTATTGCCCCTGTCCGGCCTGCACATCCAGGCTGGCTCTGTTCAGATCGAAGCCGTCAATGACCAGAATCCGGGTGTCGTCCGGACAGCAGCGATTGAGTGCAACCGCAATGCTGGCACCAACCAAGCCGCCTCCAACGATCAGCACGGAGAATGAGCGCGTACTCATTGACCGGCCTGCATCAGTTGCTCCAAGGCCTCGGCTTCCTTGGGCAGCGCCGCTGACAGGACTTTCGGGCCCGTTTTGGTGATCGCAACATCGTCTTCTATACGAATGCCAATACCGCGCCATTTTTTGGCAACCGAGGTGTCATCCGGCGGGATGTACAGGCCAGGCTCTACCGTCAGCACCATGCCGATTTCAAGTATCCGCCACTCATCGTCAACCCGGTAATCGCCAACGTCGTGCACATCCATACCCAACCAGTGACCGGTTCGGTGCATGAAAAATCGTTTGTAGCCTTCTTTTTTCAGCTGAGTCGTCAAGCGGCCTTTTAGCAGACCCAGTTCCAACAGGCCTTCGGTCAGCACACGGACACAGGCTTCATGAGGTTCATTCCAGTGTCTGCCTGGCTGCACCTGATCTATAGCTGCAAGCTGAGACGCCAATACCAGCTCATACAACTGTCTCTGCGGCTTGCTGAACGTACCGCTGACTGGAAACGTTCGGGTTATGTCGGCAGCATAATACTGATGCTCACAGCCCGCATCGATCAATACCAAATCGCCGGCCTGCATTTTATTCTGGTTACTGGTGTAGTGCAGAATACAGGCGTTGGCGCCGCTGCCGACAATGCTTTCGTACGCCGCATGCCGACAGCCTGATGCCATGAACTCATGCATGATCTCCGCTTCCAGCTGGTATTCAAACTGCCCCGGGCGGCAAAACTCCATGGCTCTTCGATGCGCTCGTACGGAAATGTCAGCCGCGGTTTGCATTTGGCGAATCTCAGCCGCACTTTTCAGCAGACGATGCTCGTGCAACAGATAATTCAGCTCAAGAAACTCGCCCGGTGGCTGCCCGCCATTGCGGGTTTTTTTACGAATGGTGTTTACCCATTGCATCAAATGCTGGTCGAAATCCGGGTCACGGCCCATTGCGTAGTAAACGCGCTCCCGACCCTCGAGCAGACCCGGCAAAATGTCGTCAATATCATCAATTGGAAAGGCGTCATCCGCCCCATAATTGGCACATGCGCCTTCCGGCCCTTCGCGAATACCAGTCCACAACTCCAGCTCAGGGTCGCGCTCCTGGCAAAAGAGGATGAATTCCCCATGTTTGCGGTCGGGCATTAGTACCGCCACGGCATCAGGCTCGTCAAAACCGCTGATGTAGTAAAAATCACTGTCCTGACGAAAGCGGTATTCAGTATCGCGGTTACGCACATGCAATCGAGCTGCCGGAATGATGGCAATACTGCCTGGTTCCATCTCGGCCATCAGCCGCCGGCGGCGGCGTGCGAATTCGGATTTACCTATAGCCACGTTCGTGCATTCCGTTCAGTGAACAGTACAACCACTGCCTGACCCGGGCGACGGCGACTGGCCTTCCCCAGCGCACTGAGCAAATACGTTCATCGTAGCTACCCGCACGTATTCCACCAGTTGCAGCAAGTCCTGCTCATCGCCGGCAATCTCGGCATTCGCGTCACTATCAACCCTGGAAATTGCCGCGAAGTCTTGCAAAATTTCGCCAATCTCACTGTTTTGTGAAAGGTTGATTCCACGCTCCTTCTCCGCGATTGCAAAGCCGTACATAAAACCCTCGCACCACAGGCCCAAAGCCCTGGCCCGCTCATTAATGGCTGAATCATCATCGGGCAGTAATAAGGTAAAGCCAAAGTTTTCGTCTTCCAGCGCCAGGCGGGTTTGCACGATAAACACAGCCAATTCCTGCTGCTCGGCCATGCTCGCCTGAACATTCTCACCAGCGAAACGTAGGCATTCCTGCAGAACAGCCGAATAATCCGGTTCGATTCCTGCAATACACAGGCCGGCTGTCAACATGCCGTGCAGTTCCGCTGCCGCCACCCCGGCCCGCAGTTGCTCGATCAATGCATTCAGGTCATAAAAGTCCAATGCGTCGTAGGATTCAAGGTCGAGTGTGCTTATATCCAAATCAAGTAGTGCCCCTGGACAGCGCATCAGGAATTGACCAGTATGCGGCAGCCCTCTATAGTACCGCTCAGTATGGTACCTGCAGCGGGGTTGTTACGCCAATTCATCTGGCCGGCAGTCTTCAACAGGTTAACGCACACGACACCAGCGACCTCTTTTCAACACTACTTATAACAATACCCTCAGCATGGAAAACAAACAGCTCAAACTCCTGGAGAACAAGATTGATGAGCTCATCAAGCTCTGTACCGAGCTGAACCAGGAAAACAAGTCTTTGAAGGCCAAAAATGAACTGTGGCGCAGCGAACGCGCTCAACTGATGAAAAAGAATGAAGTTGCCCGGTCCAAAGTCGAAAACATGATTGCCCGGTTGCGTGCGCTGGAGGATGACTCTTGAGCCAGAACGAAACTGTCACGATCAACATTCTCGACAAGGAATTTCAGATCAACTGCCCAGCGGAGGAAAAGCCAGCCCTGGTCAATTCAGCCCGCCACCTGGATCAGCGCATGCGCACCATTCGCGATTCGGGCAAAATTGTTGGCCTGGACAGAATTGCCGTCATGGCCGCCCTGAATACCACTTATGAACTGCTCAAAGTTCAGGAAAAAGAGGCCCAATCCAGCGAAGGCTCCAGTGACAAGCTTTCTCGTTTGTCGGGCAAGATTGACGACGCCCTGCATTTCTGCCGTCAGCTGGAAATCTAGGGCAGCTCAGAAAAATTGAGCTATACTTTAACTGCGCCCTGGTACATACGCGATGCAGTTCGTCCTCGAGCCGATATATTGAAACCAGGGGGTTTCCAGCGAATGGTGGCGTGCAGGCCCGCAAGACGGGAAGCCCAATCCATTACGGAGACCACCGCCTTGAACCATCGGGTTCAAGGGCCACGCTGCTTAACGGTGTGTTGGGGCGCTTTATTCCTCTCTCCTTTGCTTGCCCCCGCTTCATTACCCAATGCAACAGCCCTTGGCCGCTGACACCATTCGTCGACAAGCGCGCACGCGCCGACGGCAGCTATCTGCTTGGCGGAGGATGCGCAATGGTCGTGCGGTCTGCCAGCGTGTGCTGCAGCAGGCAGACCTGCTGCAAGGCCGAAAGCGCGTCGCGCTATACCTTGATTTTGACGGAGAGCTACCGACAAAAGATCTGATCAGAGCGTTACGGCGGCGTGGCAGAAAACTGTACTCGCCGGTCATCCGGGACGACGGTATGCATTTTCTGGCGCTTGACCGGGTGGCTGCGGCACAATTGAATCCCTTGCAAAGCAGCCAAACACTGCTTCATGCCTCAAAGATCAAACCACGGCAATTGGACCTGGTCTGCGTACCCTTAACGGCTTTTGACAGGTACGGTAATCGAATCGGTATGGGTGGCGGATATTACGACCGCTGCTTCTCGTTTAAACATTCAGCGCCATGCAGGCCGCCATTGCTGCTGGGCCTGGCGCATGAGTGCCAGAATTGGTCGGGGCGCATTCGCCGAAAAAGTTGGGATGTGCGATTGGATTATGTGGTCACTGAGAGACGTCTCGATCGCAGAGTCCGATAGGCCGACGTCTGATCGTTATTAGGCAAAAGCGTGCACAGTTGCGGTCAGTGCCGTGCCAAGCACGAACAATACCACTACGATCGTTACGATATCTGGTTTGGTTTGCATGGTGAGCCCTGTACTGACTGGCGATCTTGTTATTACTTAACGCTAGTCGGCGATTCGCCAGTGGGCAAAATTCGGGCAGAGAAATGCTTGGTAATAATACCCCAATGCGAACTGGGTCACATTTTTAAACTGCCAGGACGGTTACCGTGGCAGGTTAGCCTCGCTGATCACACCCGGCATCTGACCAGCATTTGGCAGTACTACCGGCTTGGACTGGTTTGCATTCACCCCAGTGAAAACCACGCCGAGACCAAAAATCAAAACCAGTACGAAAACTAAATCGGGCCTTTTTTGCATTGTTATTTCACCCAGTGCTGCAATTTAGGGTGGCCCAGTATAACAAAATGTGAATATCACACAATTATTTAGCGTAATTTTCTAGATTTTCACTAAGCTGATCAACTAACGATCAACCATGTCGGCCAGTTAAGCTTTTACTTCAAGAACAGCTCGTAAGCCAGATTGGCAGTTTCCTCGACATAATTGTAGGTGCTGGCGCCAATGATTCGCGCAAACTCCTTACGTTCAGGCCGGGGCACCTGTAGGCCGAGCAGTATCCGGCCATAGGCCGCCCCGTGGTTACGATAGTGGAATAGGGAAATATTCCACCGTGGGTCTAACCCGCTGAGAAAGTCCAGCAGCGCTCCAGGGCGCTCAGGAAACATGACCCGATAAAGAACTTCATCGCTGGCCGCTGGCGCTCGACCACCAACCATGTGCCGAATATGTGATTTGGCCATTTCATCATCGGTCAAATCAATAACCGGGTAGCGTTTGGCCCGAAGTTGTTGCAGCAGTTGCTGGCGATCATCTCCGCCGGGCTGAATTTTCACGCCAACAAATATGTGGGCGTCCTCACCGGCATGATAACGATAGTTGAATTCCGTAATATTGCGCTTGCCGATGGTTTTGCAAAACGCCCTGAAACTGCCGGGTTTTTCCGGAATCGTCACCGCCAGCACAACTTCGGCCTGCTCACCAACATCGGTGCGCTCCGAAATGTAGCGCAGGCGATCAAAATTAGTATTAGCACCACTGTTTATTGCCAAAACAGTTTTACTCTTCAGCTTTTTGCGCTGTAGGTAATTCTTAAGTCCCGCCAGAGCCAGTGCGCCGGCGGGCTCAGCAATCACCCGGGTCTCCTGAAACAGATCTTTGATCGCCGCACACATTTCGTCGGTGCTCGCCGTAACGACATCGTCAACCGTATGCTTGAGCACTCGAAAAGGCTCCTTACCAATTTGTGCCACCGCCACGCCATCAGCAAACAGCCCTACTTCAGCAAGGCGAACCCGCCGACCTCGCTGCAACGCAGCTTTCAGGCACGCTGCGTCCTCAGGTTCAACGGCAATAATCTTGATCGAAGGGCGGATGGCTTTAATGTAGGCCGATACCCCGGCTGCCAGGCCGCCGCCGCCAACCGGAATAAACACAGCGTCCAGAGGCCCGGTAACCTGGCGTAAAATTTCCATACCGATAGTGCCCTGACCCGCTATGACACGTGAGTCGTCATAGGGCGGTATGTAGCTTAGGCCTTGCTGCCTGCATAATTCATCTGCCCGCTTGGCTGCTGCATCAAAGGTATCGCCTTCAAGCACAATATGGGCGCCAAAGGAGCGCACACCGTTTACTTTAATCTGCGGCGTCGTTCGGGGCATGACAATCGTGGCATGGATGCCCAGTTTTTTGGCCGCTAAAGCGACTCCCTGTGCGTGGTTGCCAGCCGACGCCGCGATCACACCACGCGCCTTTTGCGCGTCGTTGAGGTGCACCATGGCGTTATAGGCGCCCCGCAACTTAAACGAGAAAACCGGCTGCAGGTCTTCGCGTTTCAACAAAACGGCATTGCCGAGACGCTCAGAAAGCACGGGAGCTGGCTGTGTGGGTGTCACCTCTGCCACATCATAAACGGGTGCCTGGAGAATTTTTTTCAGATAGCTGCTCAGCATTGGGTCACTGCTTGAAGACTCAAAGCGCATATTAAATGCCGAAGACGCATTGTGCCACGCTCATGCATGCAATATATTGCCCCTGCCATTTGCTGCAGTTGCGTCACTATGAACCAGGATGACTACAAAAAACAGGCCGCCCAAGCGGCCTTGGACTATATCAAGCCTTCGCTGACTGATGACACGGTGATTGGTGTGGGAACCGGCTCAACGACCAATTTTTTTATCGACTTTTTAGGGGGGTGTAAAAGCTGGTTTCGCGCAGCGGTCGCCAGCTCAGACGACACAGCACATCGATTACGCGCACACGGTATTGACGTCATCGACCTCAATTCTGCTGGTCCTGTGGCGTTTTATGTTGATGGGGCTGATGAAAGCAACCAGCACTTACAGCTGATCAAGGGCGGCGGTGCTGCATTAACAAGAGAGAAAATCATCGCTGCAGTTGCCGATGAATTTATCTGTATTGCCGATGACAGTAAATTGGTTGACCTGCTTGGCGGCTTCCCTCTGCCGATTGAGGTAGTGCCCATGGCACGCAGCTATGTTGCCAGACAGCTGGTTAAGCTGGGCGGCGATCCGGTGTATCGGGACGGTGTGATAACCGACAATGGCAATGTAATTCTTGATGTGCACAACCTTCGCATACTCGACCCGGTCGCTCTGGAGCGCGATATTAACCAGATTACCGGCGTGGTTTGCAATGGGCTGTTCGCAAAGAGACCCGCTGACTATTTGATTCTGGGCAGTGCCGGAGGCCTCAAAACGATCAAAGCCTGACTCGACGATCATTACTGCTTTGGGTAGTAACGCCCGTGTACGACGTAGTAGTAGCGACACTCGCAATATTCCTTAAAGGAAAACTTCTTAAGATCAGCACAGGTGTAGCCGGGCTTCCAATTTGGGCCACTTGGCGCCGGGCTAACACCCGCTTTCTGCTGCTGCTTGATGTAAGCCTGTACTTTTTGTTCCTCATTCGCATCATAAGCACCCGGCTCAGCGCTAAGCTCATGCGCAACAACAAGCAGAATGATTAATAAAGTTGGGCGGACCATCAGGTCGACCCCGAGGATTCGCGCTGCAGATAGGCCGAAACTTCGTCGAAGAGCTGGCCTCTAATTTCAGCACTTTCATTGGCCAGGTGGTGGCGACCCTGCGGCAACAGCCGTATGTGCGCCTGCGGAAATTTCATGCGTATTTGCTTGATATTGTAGCGCCAGTCAACCGTGCCATCCTGCTCGCCCTGTATCACCAGTGCTTGGGTTGAGGAAGGCTCTGATGCCAGAAACCTTGGAATCCAGCGATGCATGGCATTTACCCATTGCAATGGCAAGCGCCTGAATTGCAGGGGGTCCTTATGACGCAGAAAGTCCAGAAACTCCGGGTCATGCGAATTGCTGCTAAAGCGCCGCGGAATGTCACTGACCCAATGCCGCCTAAGCTTAAACAGCAGTTGCAATATCGGCCAACGTACCGGGCGAACCAATGGCGCCAGCAACACAACATTTGCAGGGGGGGCTGCCGGCGCATACGCTTTGTCCAGCAAATACTGCATTATCACGGCTCCTCCTGTACTTTGACCGACCAATTCGATCACTTTCGGGTCAGCGGCGCTACTTTGGGCGATCACCCCGGCCAGACAAAGTTCGTAATCGCGGAACGCCTCGATACTGGCTCTTGGCCCGCTGCTGAGTCCATGGCCCGGCAGGTCAAATGCGATCACATTGCGCCCAGCCTGCAAAAAGAACTCGATAACCTTGCCGTATAACCCTGCATGATCGAAATAGCCGTGGACCACTACGCAGCAGGCGGTTGCGCCCGGTTGTCTATACCAATGACAGGCGATCGCACTTTCATCAATCTGCAGCAAACCAAAGTAGTGCTCCAATGACGCAATTCTCGCCTCAAAATCAAGGCCGTAATATCGAAAATACGCCTTTATCGCCGCACCAGGCTCCACCGGGCTGGCAAAATCTAACGTTTGCAGCTGTTCTCGTAACGCTTCAACATCGAGCATGCTGTATTTTAGGTGTTAGAGCAACGGCCGATAATAAACTGTTGTAAATTAGCGTACCGTCAGTCGCAACACTGTCAGGTGCAGGACGCAGCGAAGATGCTGTCTATTGCGGCTTGCAACATTTCATGAAACTGAGCATCACTTTGTTGGGCCGACAGCCCCTCAGTGAGCGCACGTGAAAAGCTGGCAATCATGCCATGATTTTCGCTCAGTTTCTGATTAGCCACTTCACGCGAATAGCCGCCGGATAGAGCCACAACCCGCAATACCCTCGGATGCTGAATGCAGGGCTGATAAAAATTCGCTTCACTGGGCAAGGTTAGCTTAAGCATGACCTGCTGGCCTTCCGGCAATCCATCTAACTGATTTAGAATTGCCGCCAGCAGTAATTTTTCGCATTCGGCCTTATCCGGGCTATTGATGTCAACTTCCGGCTCAATGATGGGCACCAGGCCTTTGGCAAGAATCTGCCGGCCGATTTCAAATTGCTGGTCTACGACCGCCTTTATTCCTTCTGAATTGGCAGACTTTATCACCGAGCGCATCTTGGTCCCAAAAACATCTTTGGCTGCAGCCTTGTCCAGCAGCTCATCCAACTGGGGAATCGGCTTCATAAGCTGCACCCCGTTATGCTCCTCAGCCAGACCTTTATCGACTTTAAGAAAAGGAACCACCTGGCGTTCGAACCATAGATACTGACTGCTAGGCCTACCACCGATTTCCCTGTCCAGGGTATTCTCAAACAGAATCGCTCCCAGTATTTTGCTGCCATCGAACGCTCTATCAGAGACTATTCGGGTGCGCATTGCATGCACCA
>JAUIHW010000075.1 GCA_030431775.1 Gammaproteobacteria bacterium | reverse complement strand
GCGAATGGCAGGCCATACAGGCACTGGTTTGCGATTCCTTGATACCGCCTCGATAAATGGCCTGCCCCAGCTCAACCAACTCGGGGTCAGCTGCGCTGCCGGTCATTTCCTGGCTGGCAAAAAAAGCTGCCATATCAGCCAGGTTTTGCTCATTCATGGCATCGAGCTGGCCGGTCATCTCTGGGATAGCGCGGGCACCACTTTTTATGTCCTGCAATTGTTTCAAAAGGTACTTCTCGCTCATTCCAGCGAGCTTGGGCCAGTTGGGTGCAACACTGTTCCCATCAGCCATATGGCAGGCGGCACAGGGTGCGGCAAGTTTCTCGCCAGCCGCGGCGTCTCCGGCGGCAACAGATCCTGAGCAAAGCAGGCTGGAAAAAAGTAGCGCCAGTATATGCTGTAATTTCATACCGTCGATTTCCTTCGGTGTGGTGTAAAAGTGAATGCGGGGTGTAACACAATTCGAGCCGCGAGATTATAGCGAATGCTCGTGGCCATTCCTACAGTCCGCGGTCGCGGTCCGCATTATTCCGTCCATGGCATAATAGTCAATGGTCTCTTTGAACTTGAATAGCATAGCAGCTTGTTGCCAGCCCGGTACTCTGAAACCTCATGTCCGATATCCACTTCCACAAGGCCAGTTTTCTGCAAAGCGCCCCGGGTTTGCCCCAATGTCCGCCCGATTATGGCGCCGAAGTAGCCTTCGCTGGCCGCTCAAATGCCGGAAAGTCCAGTGTTATCAATGCCTTGACCGCCAACCGAAAGCTGGCTAGAACCAGCAAGACACCGGGGCGCACGCAATTGTTAAATTTCTTTGCACTGGGCGATGAGTACCGCCTGGTGGACCTGCCAGGTTATGGCTTTGCCAAAGTGGCCAAAAGCCAGCGTGCCGAGTGGCAGCGCCAGCTTGACCGATATTTGCGCGCTCGCCGCTCGCTGGCCGGTATTATTCTGGTATCCGACATCCGCCACCCCCTGCAGAATTTCGACACGGCCATGCTGGATTGGTGCCAGCAAGCCGGATTACCTGTCCATGTATTACTCAGCAAAGCGGACAAGCTCAGCCACGGTGCGGCCAAAGCCTGTCTCATCAAGGTGCAGAAAGCGCTTTCCGCCAACGAGCAGGCCAGCGTGCAGTTGTTCTCCGCGCATAAAAAAAGCGGGTTGGAAGAATTGGGAGCGGTCGTTAGCAATTGGCTGGTGCAAGCCGCAATAAAAACCCCCGCACCGGCAGGGGAACCGGGTGCAGGGGAAGTGTAGTGCTTTTGGGGCTAGCACTAAGAGTGGCTGCATCAGCGGTCCTGCTTGCAACCACACTATCTGAGAGCCAATCGATTGGATAAAGTTCCCTAACTGGGCAGGAATTCTGACTCTTAGTGCGCTTCGTCCCAATTGACTCCCTGGCCACTCTCGACCAACAGTGGCACCGACAATTCAGCGGCTCCCTGCATGATTCGGATAATCTCCCCGCTAAACTCGGTGACCTCATCCTGGGGTACTTCAAACACCAGCTCGTCGTGAACCTGCATGATCATTTTTGCTGAACTGTTACTTGTCCGCAGCCAGGCGTCCACAGCTATCATCGCGCGTTTGATGATGTCCGCGGCACTGCCCTGCATCGGCGCATTGATAGCCGTGCGTTCAGCCGCTTGTCGCCGCATCGCATTCGGCGCGTTGATTTCCGGTAGATAGAGACGCCGGCCAAAACAGGTTTTCACGTATCCGGTTTCCTTGGCTTGCGCGCGAATATCATCCATATAGCGGGCAACCCCTGGATAGCGGGCGAAGTACTGATCGATATAGGCCTGCGCTTCATGGCGCCCCACCTGCAGTTGACGGCTCAATCCGAAGGCCGACATTCCATAAATCAGGCCAAAGTTGATCGCTTTGGCGCTGCGACGCTGGTCGTCGCTGACCGCGTCCAGGTCGATATCAAATACTTCCGCTGCCGTCGCACGGTGCACATCCTGGCCCTCGCTGAAAGCTTTCAGCAGGCCCTCATCCTGCGACAGATGAGCCATTATGCGCAGCTCGATCTGCGAGTAGTCCGCGGCCACTATCATTTGCCCCTCAGGTGCCACAAAGGCCTGTCGTACACGCCTTCCCTCCGCGGTCCGAATAGGAATGTTTTGCAGATTTGGATCGCTCGAGGACAAGCGGCCGGTCGCTGTCACTGCCTGATGGTAGGATGTGTGTATGCGGCCGGTTTGCGGGTTGATTTGCAAAGGTAGCTTATCGGTGTATGTGGACTTCAGTTTACTCAGCCCCCGATATTCCAGAATCAGCGCAGGTAAAGGGTAGTCCAAGGCCAATTCCTGAAGCACCGGCTCGGCCGTTGAAGGCTGTCCCTTGGGGGTTTTTTTGATCACTGGCAATTGCAGCTTGTCAAAGAATATGGCCTGCAACTGTTTTGGCGACCCAAGATTAAATTCCTCGCCAGCCATTGCATAGGCTTCCTGCTCCAGCTCTAGCATGCGTTCTCCGAGCTGTTGACTGTGCTTATGCAAGCGATCAGCATCAACCAGTGTGCCATTGCGCTCTATGCCAGCCAATACCGCTACCAGCGGTAACTCGATCTCTTGCAGCACCGTCAGTAATTCCGGCTCCTGCTGCAGTTGTGGCAGCAGGGCCTGGTGCAGGCGCAGGGTTATGTCGGCGTCTTCGGCCGCATAGGGAGCCGCTGTTTCCAGATCAATCTGGTTAAACGTGAGCTGCTTGGCGCCTTTGCCGGCAATGTCCTCGAAATGGATGGTGCTGTGCCCCAAATGTTTGAGCGCCAGACTGTCCATGTCGTGACGCCCGCTGGTGCTGTTTAAGACATAAGATTCCAGCATCGTGTCACCCGCCAGCCCAACGATATCGACACCGTAGCGGGCCAGCACGTTCATATCATATTTGATGTGCTGGCCAATTTTGGGAAGCGCCGCATCCTCCAGCAGTGGTTTTAATTGGTCTAATACCCAGTCCCGATCAAGCTGCTCAGGCGCACCTTCATAGTCATGCGCGAGCGGTACATACGCCGCTTCGCCCGCGTCGACAGCAAATGACACCCCGACCACCTCTGCCAGCATATAGTTAAGCGATGTGGTCTCGGTATCAAAGGCAAAGCCGGGCGCTTGACGCAACTTCTCCAGCCAATGGGCAAACCGCTCGCGATCCAGCACTGTTTCGAACCGAGTTTCCACTGGCTGCTGCGCATTGCCAGCTTGTGTGGGCTCTCCGCTCAGCAGCTCTTCCGTCCAGCTCTTGAATTCAAGCTCTTTATACAGTGACAGTAAGCGCTCACTATCAGGCGGGACCATCCGCAACGCATCAGCGGCGAACTCCAGTTCCACACTGGTATTGATGGTCGCGAGTTCATAAGACATCCAGGCGGCGTCTTTTTCTTTGGCAAGCTTGTCGCCTAGCGACTTGGCTCCACGTATCTTGAGTTCGGCAACCTTGTCCAGATTGTCATAGATTTCCTGCAAACTGCCGAGGTTTTGCAGCAGCGCCAAAGCGGTCTTTTGCCCAACTCCGGCCACTCCGGGTATGTTATCGATCTTGTCCCCGGTCAGCGCCAGATAATCGATGATGCGCTCCGGCGGCAGCTCAAATTTCTGCAACACCCCTTCCCGGTCAAACACCGTGTCGGTCATGGTGTTCACCAAAGTAACGTGCTCATTAACCAGCTGCGCCAAATCCTTGTCGCCGGTGGAAATGACGACCGACTGTTCGCCTTCGGCTGCTTGCCTGGCCAAGGTACCAATCACATCATCAGCCTCAACGCCCGGAACCACTAACAGCGGCATACCCAAGGCCTGAACGATGGCATGCAAGGGTTCTACCTGGCTGCGCAAGTCATCAGGCATTGGCGGACGGTTCGCCTTGTATTCAGCGTAAAGGTCTTCCCGAAAGGTTTTACCTTTGGCATCAAACACCACTGTGACACAAGAGCCCGGGTAATCAGCTTGCAGGCGCTTCAACATGCTGACCACGCCTTTGATCGCCCCCGTTGGCTGCCCTTTAGAGCTGTGCAATGCCGGCAGGGCATGGAAAGCACGATACAAATAAGACGAACCATCCACCAATATCAGGGGTTCCGTGCTACCGGATGTGTTATTCGTCATTGGCTGCTCCTGCTTTCACAACCGGACAGTCTACTGCTTTGTACTGTGCAGGCCAAAGAAAATGCCCTACGCGATCAGGCGAACGTCAGCGAAAATGTGCGCCACGTCCCGAATGGTGCACTGCAAAACTCAGAAATCGGAAACTGTACAAATTTTGTGCTAGTTTTTTACAAAGAGGTAGACGATTTCACTCACACGAAGCAAGGGAAGGAAGATGAAAAAGCACGTCAGGGCTCTGCTGGCAGGAGCCTTCAGTTTTTCCGTATTGACAGCCTCAACAGCCAGCGCGGACGAGCAGACCGCCCCGGCGTTGAGCAAAGTCGAAAAAGCACCGCAAACCCAATTGGTCGCACCGCTGTCTTTGGATAAACATGCGGAATTGCTGGCCAGAGACCGTATGCGCAATGCCCAGGAGCGCCTGAGCGAAGCTTATGAGCGTGATCTTGAACAGCGTCTGACCACTCGCCGGGTCGCCTCGGTCGATTAATCCTGCAGACAGCCAGACAGTTGCTTGGCCAGCTGGGTCATCAACTCGGTGTAGCTTTGCGCGTGGCGACCAAACAGGTCGGTTACTACAATGCGTTTACGGTGCCCAGCAAATATCTGTTGGGCGTCGGCCATATTATGCGGGTCGGTCAGGGCAATACAACGGGCATTTCCAAGTTCCAGCTCCCTGTTCAGTGACACGGCTTTCTTCAGGCTTACCGAGCCATGGTTCGCCGTTTCCAGACTGCCTGAGTGGCGCAGGCCATAGTGCCGCAAAAACACCTCCAAGCCTTTGTGGTCAGAGATCACACCCTGGCCCCGGTAGGCATGCAGCTGACGGGCCAAGGCCATATCTAAGGCTTCGAGCTCTGCAGCAAAGCCTCTGGCGCGCTCACTCAGCGCTACCCGCTCCTCTGGCGCAATCTGGCTGATTGCGGCCGCTAACAGCGGTACCAGCTTGGCAATGATTCCGGGGTTCAACCAGATATGTGTTTGCTCGTCTGCCTTGGTATCGGGCAATAATTGAGAAGCACGTTGCAAGTAGGCGAAGTCAAGTACAGCGGGCTGCTGGCTGCGTAACGGTTTACTCAGATAATGTTCGAAGTCTGGCCCCAGCCAGATGAACAGGTCGGCCTGGCGCAGTTTCCGCATGTCCGAAAAGCGCAGTGAGTAGCTGTGTGCATCCTGATGACTGAGCAGTAACAGTCGGTTGTCGAGCTGCTCAGGCGCAAGACCGTTGGAAATAAGCTGCAGTGGCTTCAGTGAATGCAATACCCTGGGTTTTTCAGCTGCGCTGGCACACAGCGACAAACCAACGCACACACCGGCGATTATCAGCAAGCGACTCCAAATAAAGCGAGTGATTTTACCGGCAAGAGGCATTGAGTTGTTTGAATACAGTCGGTTTTATCCGGGGCTCGAATGGTATCATAGCCGCATGAATGAACCTTTAGTGACACTGGCAAACATTGCCGTCAGGCTCGGCCAGCGGTCGGTTCTTCAGGACGTGTCGTTGACCATTAATGAAGATGAGATCGTCACCCTGATCGGTCCCAACGGGGCTGGCAAAACAACCCTGGTGCGGGTTGTGCTGGGTTTGCAGAACATCCACAAAGGGCAGATTAAACGTCGCGCAAAGCTGCGGATTGGCTATATGCCGCAGCGCTTTCAGATCAATGAGCACATGCCAATGCGGGTTGTGGATTTCCTTCGTCTGGACGGCAGCTCACGCGATGAGGCAACAAATGCCCTGGAAGAGTCAGGAATACGTACTTTGGAGAACGCCCAGGTCAGCAGGGTTTCCGGGGGTGAGTTGCAGCGGGTGTTATTTGCCCGCGCACTGCTGCGCGATCCGGAGCTGCTGGTCCTTGACGAGCCGGTACAGGGTGTGGACCTGGCTGGCCAGGCAGGCTTATATCAGCTGATCGACCAGGCTCGCAAGCGCCATCAGTGTGGTGTGCTGATGGTATCGCACGACTTAAACATCGTCATGGCAAATACCGATAACGTTGTTTGCCTGAACCACCACATCTGCTGCCATGGCCACCCTGACCACGTCAGTACTGACCCCGCGTTTCTGGAATTGTTCGGTCATCGCTTTGCTGATACATTGGCCGTGTACCACCATCAACACGATCATGAGCACGACCTGCACGGCGACATCATAGAAAAGAGCCACGAATAAATAATGGAAGAACTTCTGCTTCGTGCGCTGAGTGCCAGTTTGTTGCTCGCCGTGTTAACCGGTCCGCTGGGCTGCTTTGTGGTTTGGCATCGCATGGCCTATTTTGGCGACACCATTGCCCACTCGGCGCTACTGGGAATAGGCATCAGCCTCATGCTGCATGTGCAGTTGGGCACCGGCGTATTGTTGTGCGCGGTCGTCATCGCCATCGTGCTGGCCTGGCTGTTCAATCGCTATGGCTATTCGCTGGACAGTCTGCTCGGCATTTTCGCCCACGTGGCTCTTGCCGCCGGAGTGGTGCTGCTGAGCTTTGTTGAAGACAACCATATAGATTGGCTGGCCTACCTTTTTGGCGACTTGCTATCGATCAGCTGGACGGATGTTCAAAGCATGGCTGTCATTTCCGGAGCACTTTTACTGCTGACCTTTTTGGGGTGGCGCCGGTTTGTACTGCTGTCGGTCAATGCGGAACTGGCTGAAGTCGACGGCCTGAATACAAGCCTTTACCGAGGCTTGCTAATGGTCCTCATCGCTGCAACCATTGCGTTGGCAATCAAGTTAGTCGGGGTACTGCTGGTCACGGCCTTGCTGATTATTCCCGCCGCTACTGCCCGAAACCTCTCCCGGTCACCAAGGCAGATGGCCATACTGGCGATGCTGTTTGGTAGCCTGGCATCGCTAGGCGGCCTGACCGCATCCTACACGATTGATGTCAGTACGGGGCCTGCGATCGTCTTAACCGCTTTCGTGGTTTTTGTTCTCTCCCTGCCGTTACGGAGCTGATCCGTACTTTAACAGATAGTTATTACGCACGGCCGCAATCGCCTGACTGATCTGTGAGGGTGTGAAGGGTGGTTTGATGAAACCGTGAAAGTCCCCACGCGGGTTGATCAGCATTATCTGCGCGCTGTGGTCAACATTATAGTTTTCTCCTCCTCCAGGCACCTTTTGAAAAGCGGCGTTCAGTTGTCGTGCAAAACGTTGTAAGTTCAGAAACTCTCCCGTCAAGCCGATAAAATCGTCCGAAAAATATTGCAAGTACTGGCGCAATATCTCCGGGGTATCTCTGGCCGGGTCAGCGCTGGCTAATATCACCTGGGTTGTATCCCGCTCAGCGGGTTCCAGTTGTTGATAAACCGTGCGCAGCTGAGCCAAAGTGGCAGGGCAAATATCCGGACAATTGGTAAAGCCAAAAAAGACCAGCGACCACTGTCCCTGTAGCCGGTCGTAGCTAAATGTCTTCCCCGTGTGGTCGAGCAGGCTGACCGGCTCAAAACGGCGCGGCTGCTCAAACACCCGCACACCAAGGTTGCTCAGTTCTGCCGCTGACACCGGCTGGGGAGTGAACAGGCGATTCAAAAACAAGCCAAAAATAACCGCAATAATGGCCAGCAGTGCAATGATGGTATTACGAATACCTCTGCGTTGTTCGATGCTCTGGTTCATCCGAATTCAACAATAACCGCAGGCGGGAACAGCCAGTGGTCCAATAGCATAATCATAAAAAGCGCCATAAGATAAATAATGGAGTACTTGAATGCGTCCATTGCAAACTGCTTTTCCTTGCCGCGCCAAAGCTGTACCGACCAGTAGAGGTAGCCCAAGCCAAGAACAACCGCGCCCAACAAATACAAGCCGCCGCTCAGACCGGTAGCAAAGGGCATCAGGCTCGCTGCAAACAGCAACAGCGTATACAGAAGTACCTGCAGCTTGGTGAAATCAACCCCATGAGTAACCGGAAGCATGGGAATGTCCACTTTCGCGTATTCTTCCTGACGATGAATGGCGAGCGCCCAGAAATGCGGCGGTGTCCACGCGTAGATAATCAATACCAGCAATAGCGCATGAGGGTGCACTTCATTGGTAACCGCTGCCCAACCCAATAGAGGCGGAGCGGCACCCGCCAGCCCACCAATCACTATATTCTGCGGAGTGGCTCGTTTGAGAAATAGGGTGTAGACAAACGCGTAACCAATCAGTGATGCGAAGGTAAGTACCGCTGTCAGCCAGTTAATAAACAACACCAGAATGGCAAGCCCCGACAACATCATCAGCGCAGCAAAAAGTGCTGCCTGGCGTTGACCAACTCTGCCCTGTGCCACCGGTCGATTTTCAGTACGCCGCATCTGACGGTCGGCATTGTGATCCAAAAGATGATTGATGGCCGCTGCAGAGCCTGCGCACAGCGCTATGCCAAGATTGCCGAGCAAGAGAACATCCAAAGGAACCATGCCGGGCACCGCCATGAACATGCCGATCACCGAGGTCAGCAGCATCAACAGCACGACATTCGGCTTGCACAGCTCATAATAATCCAACCAGAGTGCGCGCTGGCGTGTGTCCATGGTATTGCTCATCAGCGCAGTATCTCCACTGAAAACAAACGATGCAATACAGTCAACATAGCCAGCAGCAGAAGCGCGCCAAACAAATTATGCGTCACAGCAACCCAAACCGGGAAATTCAAGAGCACATTGCCTACCCCCAGACTCAATTGGGCACATAACAAGGCCAGCAAACCACCCGCCAAGCCGCGTGAAACCTTGCTGGCTCTGAACAGGCGTAGAATTAGTATCAATAAAAAAACGGTTGTAATCACCGCTCCTACCCGGTGGCTTATATGGATGGCCACGCGGGCTTCGTTATCCATTTGCCCACCCAGATAGTTCGGGCCGACGTGCTGAAACAGATTAAAGCCTTCGACAAAGTCAGCCGGCGGCAGCCAGGCTTGCTGGCAGGTAGGGAAATCCGGACAGGCCACTGCCGCATAGTTTGAGGTGGTCCAACCACCCAGAGCAATTTGTAACAACAATACAAAGCTACAGAGTACCGCGTAAGGGTAAATCTTACGCAGCCGGCGCTTGTCCGGCCCTTGCGTACGCCAACGCCGGCCAGACAGACGCAGAGTCAGCAGCCACAGGGTCGCTGCCGTCAGAAACCCGCCGAGCAGATGCGCTGTTACAACCTGGGGCCACAATTTCAAGGTAACCGTCCACATGCCGAATAAACCTTGCGCAATAACCAGGGCCAGCAAAAATACGGCGTGCCGGAATGGCTGATCTTTAGAACGATTGCGCGCACAAATCACCAGCAGCGCGATCGCCAACAGCCCCAAACTGGCCGCGAGGTACCGATGCACCATTTCCGGCCAGGTTTTGTCGTGCTCTACCGGGGCATGCGGGAACAGCTGTTCTGCGCGGGCCACCTCGCTTTCAGTTTGCGGCCACAGAATATGCCCATAACAGCCCGGCCAGTCTGGGCAGCCCAGCCCCGCGTCGACCAGACGCGTAAAAGCGCCCAGGCCAATCACTATTAGGGAGAAAATCGTAGCCAGCAGAGCCAGCTTATGCCCGGGTTTGCGGGAGGTAAGTATTGGGTTGCTCATTATGGCGCGTACTTTAACAGGAACTTGACGTCGGTCATTGTGTCTTTGTAGCTGTGCTCACTTCCGTAATACATCATGATAAAACCTCGAAAGTCAGCGAGATAGTAGCCCACAGCCGGGTCGGTGCTACCGGCGGCCGAATGTTGGCTCAACAGGCCTTTAAACTTGTTGATATCAATGTTTTTTATCAGCAAATCCGGATGCTCTTCCTCAATCAGTTGTAATAATTCCGGGGCCAGCTGAGCGCCGCTGTCTTTAAGGTAGAGCCGCTGAATTTTGTGTGTGTTTTTTCCAAGTGCGGTACGAATCTGGCGGGTCAGATACAGGCGCTGACGGCATAATTCATTGCAATCCGTACCGCCAACTAGCAGGAAAAACCACTTGGTGTTATTGCCGACCACGATCGGGTCCGCTGTCTGCGCGAGCGTATCATTCAGTTGGATGGGCGGGTTAATCAGCAGTCCCTTGTTGCGGGTGCCCTGTGGAACACCCACTCCGGTGTAAAACATCAACCAGGCGAGAACCATTAGCAAAAACGGAATAAGTATCAGCACAAGCAGCTTAAAGCGCCCACGCTTGGCGGGAGTCAAATTGCCAGTCGTTTCATTCATTCGCGGCGTACTCCAACTTCAATACTGCGGTACAGGTAGAAAAGCAGCAAAACTCCGGCCATGGCAAACCATTGAATCGCGTAGCCTCGGTGCTTTTCCGGGCGGGTATTGACCGGTGGCCAGTCAATCCGCAGGGCGGCGTCAGACTCCGGATTCAATCGAATCAAATGGGGAAAGGTGGCGTCGCCTGCTAGCAAAGGCCGTAATTGTGCCATATCCACGGCCTGAATGAGAGGCAGACGCTGCTTATTGAACTGCGTTGCAATACTTTGTTCCTGCAACAGAAACGGTTTGCCCTGAGGCACGTAGACCGTGCCGCTAAGCTGTATCACTCCATTCGGACTGGGAATATCGGGCCGCTCACTGCGCAGTTTTGGAGCGGCAAGCCAGCCCCGATTAATCCATGCATAGCGATTTGGTCGGGTGTTCGTCAACTCAACACCTTGAATCAGGTTATACCCGACCACACCATTGAGGACCTGGTTATCGAGTAACAACCGATAGTCCGCCATCAGCTTACCGCGCACGATGACTTGCTGGTACGCGGCCTGCTTTGCGTTCATTAAGTCGGACCAGGCGTCGGCCAGATCAAGCGCGGGCGCAGCCTGGCGCTGTTGATAGAGCCGCAGAATATCCCGTTTTTCCTGTTCCCGATCAAGCTGCCAAAGTCCCAGAGAAAACAGCAGTGGAAACAGCAGAATAACGAACACGCTGGTTTTCCAGTCTGTTCGAAAGCGAATTCGTTTTGAGGAAGCGGTCGTCATAGAGCCCTGGTTCGAGATATACTCCGGCAATGTGGATTAAGCCGCTTGTAATCGTATTGCTGATTGCGCTGATTATCAGCCTGTTCAGTGGATTGATATTCTTTATCAAGGATCAGGGGAGTACCCGCCGAACCTTCCATTCCCTGGGTGTGCGGCTGACGATCGCTGTGCTTTTGTTTGCGGTAACAGCGTATGGTCTATACACCGGGGACCTCGGCAACCCGGTGCCATGGGACCCTTCCGTGGGTCGTGGCTAGTCAGAACAAGTTCTGGCTAGCCTAGAGGATGTAAACGAAGAAGACCAAGCCTACCCATACCACGTCGACAAAGTGCCAATACCAGGACGCTGCCTCGAAGCCAAAATGATCTTCCGGTGTGAAGTGGTCTCGGTTGGTGGCGCGCAGCCACATAACCAACAGCATAAACGCACCGATACACACATGGAAACCGTGAAAGCCAGTCAACATAAAGAAGGTTGAACCGTAGATTCCGGCATCCAGGGTTAAGCCGTAATGAGCGTAGGCTTCGTAGTATTCAACGCCCTGCAGAATCACAAAGATGATACCCAGCAGCACGGTAATTCCCAGCCACAGTTTCATTTTGGCCTTGTTGCCTTCTTTGAGCGCATGGTGGGCAACGTGCACGGTAAAGCTGGAACTCAGCAGAATAATAGTGTTATACAGCGGCAACCATGCGAACATCGTACCGAAGCCTGGAAAGCCCATGTGCCGGTCAGGGCCGCTGAATTCGCCACCAGCAGCGGCCGGCTGGGCAGCGCCTGCGGCTTCGACTGCCTGTTGTGGTGTCGTCATTAATGGCCAGTCGTAACTAAAACCCTCCCAAAGTATGTTGGTGATGGCCTTGTCACCCTCACCACCCAGCCAGGGGCCGGCAAACGTTCGGACGTAAAACAACGCACCAAAAAAGGCAAAGAAGAACATGACTTCAGAGAAAATAAACCACAACATTCCCAGAACATAGGAGCGCTTCAACTGGGCGCTGGGCAAGCCCTGCAGGTTCTCTCGAATGGTGGTGCTGAACCAGACATACAGTACCGCAGAAAAGCCGACGAAACCGAAGATCAGAATCCAGTGCGTCCAGTCGCCCTGGAAGGTGGCCGCCATTCCGCTCATATTGTTAAACAGGGTGGCCGCCCCATAGACAGTAATGAACAAAAACAGGCTCGCAAATAGCGGCAGTTTGCTGCTTTCAGGTACGTAGTAATGCTCGTAATCGCTATTGCTTGACGACATCATTTTGCTCCATAGATTTGGTATTCATATCAATTCAGGCCGGCGACCCGAGTCAACAGTGAAGATTCCGGCTGACTTGCGCCACTGAACCTCTCTGTTACATCAAAAATTGTGTAGGCCAGGGTGATCTTCGACACTTCCTTTGGCAGATCCACATCAACAATAAAACGCAGCGGCATCAGCGCTTCCTGTTTCGCCGGCAACGGCTGCTGGTTGAAACAGAAGCATTCTGTTTTATGGAAGTATTCAGCCGCTTTGAACGGCACCAAACTGGGGATGGCCTGGGCAATCATATCGACGTTCTTGGGATTGCGCACATAAAACTCTGTACTCGCCAGCTCACCTGGGTGCACTTCCATAGAACGCACGGTCGGTTTGAACTCCCATGGCATGTTTTCATTATTGCTGGTGATGAACTGGACTTTTATCGTCCGGCTGGTGTCAACGCTAACATCGACTGCTTGATAGGCTGTATCGGCTGTTTTGCCGTTGAGGCCGGTAATATCGCAGAAAATGTCGTATAGCGGCACCAAGGCAAAACCAAAGGCAAACATCCCGACCACGGCCAGGAGCGATTGCCAAATGGTTTTTTTTACACCGCGCTGCATGCTTGTTCCTTACTTCACTTCCGGTGGCGTTGAGAAAGTGTGGTAAGGCGCCGGTGAAGGCAGGGTCCATTCCAGCCCTTCAGCGCTTTCCCAAACCTGCCCGGTCGCTTTTTTACCGCCTCGGATCGTCTTGATCACAACGAACAGGAAAAACACCTGCGAGGCGCCAAACAGAAACGCACCGACACTGGCAATCATGTTGAAATCCGCAAACTGCAGGGCATAGTCCGGAATACGCCGCGGCATGCCGGCCAGGCCTACAAAGTGCATCGGGAAAAAGGTCAGGTTCAGGCCGACGAAGGACATCCAGAAATGGGTTTTACCCAGGGTTTCGTCGTACATATTGCCGCACCACTTGGGCAGCCAGTAATAAACGGCCGACATAATGCCAAACACCGCGCCCGGCACCAGTACGTAGTGGAAGTGAGCGACCACAAAATAAGTGTCGTGATACTGGAAGTCCGCGGGTGCGATCGCCAGCATCAGCCCGGAGAAACCACCGATTGTGAACAGTATGACGAAAGCGATCGCAAACAACATCGGTGTTTCGAAGGTAATCGAGCCTTGAAACATGGTGGTGACCCAGTTAAACACTTTTACCCCAGTGGGAACCGCAATCAGCATGGTGGCCCACATGAAGAACAGCTGCCCTGCGATAGGCATGCCAACCGTAAACATATGGTGTGCCCAAACTATGAATGACAGGAAGGCAATGGATGCCGTGGCATATACCATGGAGTCATAGCCAAACAGTGGTTTCCGCGCGAAGGTTGGGATAATCGCCGAGACAACCCCAAAGGCCGGAAGAATCATGATGTAAACCTCCGGATGCCCGAAGAACCAGAACACATGCTGGAACAGAACCGGGTCGCCGCCGCCGGCAGCGCTGAAGAAGCTGGTACCGAAGTGGATATCCATCAGCATCATCGTAACAACACCGGCCAGTACCGGCATAACTGCGATCAGCAGGTACGCGGTGATAAACCAGGTCCAAACAAACAGCGGCATTTTCATGTAAGTCATGCCGGGCGCCCTAAGGTTCATGATGGTGGCGATCACATTGATCGAACCCATGATTGAGGACGCACCCATAATGTGGACGGCAAAAATGAAGAAGGTCACACTCGGTGGGGCATAGGTCGTTGACAGCGGGGCGTAGAATGTCCAGCCAAAATTGGGGGCGCCACCTTCCATAAACAGCGACGAGAGCATCATTGCAAAGGCAAAAGGCAGTATCCAGAAGCTCCAGTTATTCATTCGTGGCAAGGCCATGTCCGGCGCGCCAATCATCATCGGTATAAGCCAGTTCGCCAGGCCGACAAAGGCCGGCATCACTGCCCCGAACACCATCACCAGGCCATGCATCGTGGTCATCTGGTTGAAGAATTCCGGGGCTACGATCTGCATGCCCGGCTCGAACAGCTCGGCACGAATCACCAATGCAAAA
>JAUIHW010000074.1 GCA_030431775.1 Gammaproteobacteria bacterium | reverse complement strand
GGCATTTTAAGCTACTACGCCAAACGCGCGGCGGAGCTACTGCAAGCGGGCCGCTAGGCGTTCAGCGACCGTTGGCAACAATGCGGATTGCCTCGCGGCCCTCATTCCTATAAAGTACCGCACCTTCCGGAGAGGTGTCCGAGTGGTCGAAGGAGCACGCCTGGAAAGTGTGTATACCGAAAGGTATCGAGGGTTCGAATCCCTCCCTCTCCGCCAGAGAGATATAAAACTATTGTTATTTAATAAAAATAGTTTCAATATCTGGATATGTTTTTATAGCCTGCCACTAGGCATACCATAAAAAGCTGGCTTTACCAGCTCTCATCCCATTAAAGCGATATGAGCATTCATACTCACTCCACACCGCATTGACGATCAGCCCCATATAAAGTAGGCGCTCCATCGCGTTGTTCTCGCCAGGAGCGCTTCCTCTCTCCCAGTTATAAAGTCGAAACATCAGTTTGGGTGGGCGTCACCAGGAATGGGTGTAAATGGGTGAAATAATGAATACAAATCGAAAATGGGTGCAAATGGGTGTATTATTGGGTCATGCTGAGAACGGACACACTCCAGATCACCCCGGAGATCCTGAGCCTCATCTCCAGGATCGACGAATTCAAGGGCGCATGGCGCGCCCTGGGCACGCTTGCGCCCGATCGCTTGGCAGCCCTGCGGCGCGTGGCGACCATTGAGAGCATCGGTTCCTCCACCCGGATCGAGGGCAGCAAGCTGTCCGACCGCGAGGTGGAACGGCTGCTGTCCAATCTGGAGATCAAGTCTTTCGACACCCGCGACGAGCAGGAGGTAGCCGGCTATGCTGAGGTGATGGATCAGGTGTTCTCTTCCTGGCAGGACATTCCATTTACTGAAAACCGCATCAAGCAGTTACATCAGATACTGTTACGCTACAGCGAGAAAGATACACGGCATCGCGGCAACTACAAGACCCACTCGAACAGTGTCGCCGCCTTCGATGAAAACGGTACTCAGATCGGCATCGTATTTCAGACGGCCACCCCGTTCGACACGCCCCGCCTGATGACGGAGCTGGTGGACTGGGTGAACCAGGAGCGTGAAGCCGGCCAACTGCACCCGCTGTTGATCATTGCCATCTGCATCGTGGTGTTTCTGGAAATTCATCCCTTTCAGGATGGCAACGGGCGGCTCTCTCGTGTGCTGACCACGCTTCTTCTACTCCAGGCGGGTTATGCCTATGTGCCGTATAGTTCGCTGGAAAGCGTGGTTGAGCAGAGCAAGGAGGCCTACTACCTGGCGCTGCGCCAGACCCAGGGAACGATCCGTACAGAGACTCCGGACTGGCAGCCGTGGCTGGTGTTCTTTCTCCGCTCCCTAACCGAACAGGTTGCGCGTCTTGAGAAGAAGGTGGAACGCGAGAAGATCGTCATGGCGGCGCTGCCGGAGCTGTCCCTGCAGATTGTCGAGTTCACCGGCGAGCATGGCCGTGTCACGATGAGCGAAGCCATCAAGCTGACGGGCGCCAGTCGCAATACGCTGAAGCAGCACTTCCGGGCGCTGGTTGAACGCGGCACCCTGAATCAGCGCGGCAGTGGTCGTGGGGTCTGGTACGACCTGCGGTGATTCTGCTGGCGCTCGATATTGCTGGCGGGCGCGCAGGGTTTGCGTATTCAAACATAGGCAGCCATTGGCCGCAGAAGAGTGCCAGTAGCTGGAATCAACTGAAGTAGAGTCGCGGAAAGTCAGCACCATCCGGTTTGTGTTACCGTTCTACCGCCAAATTTAACAGAAAAACCACACCCCACTCACTCCCGCCGGCAACCAGCCGCCTCAAATTCCAACTGAAACTGCTGCCCCGAAGCCGCTGGCAAACTCGCATAAATCCGTCCGCGCAGATCTTTGTGAAACAGAATCTTTCTTTTCTTAAGCTCGGATTCCAGCTGCTGCGACTGGCAGTTTAGGGCCTCTGTTAATTCTCGCGAATCCAACACAACCACTTTCAAGCGGGTTCGCTGCCCGCGATATTGCCCTCTACTCATTTCCGATCTCCTGCAACTGCTGACACTGTCTATTTATACAGTATTAACAGACTTTCAATGAGCGGGATTTTGCGGGAATAATTCACTGAACGCTTACAGACATGAGCAAGCAGCTCGAAAAGCGTGCGGTGTGTTTGTTGGATAATCAGTCGCGTAAAAAAAGCTGCAGCGAAACCGCTGCAGCTTTCCAAGCCCGTGTAGATGGCTGCTGTTACAGATCCACGCGATCGGCTTGCATCACCTTGGTCCAGGCTTTGACGAAGTCGTTCACGAAACGCTCTTTAGCATTGTCGTAAGCGTATACTTCAGCCACTGCTCGCAGCTCCGAATTGGAGCCGAACACCAGGTCAACCGGAGTAGCGGTATAAACCACTTCGCCGCTGTTTCGATTCACGCCTTCGTACAGGCCTTCGGTCTCCGCCTTGCGCCACATAGTGGACATGTCCAGAAGATTCACGAAATAATCGTTACTGAGAACACCGGGCCGGTCGGTGAACACGCCGTGCTTACTGCCGTCGGCATTGGCGCCCAGCGCGCGCATACCACCAACCAGTACGGTCATTTCAGGAACGCTCAGGTTCAGCTGGTCGGCTTTGTCAACCAGGGCTTCGGCGGGGTTGTGATAACTCGCTGCGCTGAAGTAGTTACGGAATCCATCTGCTTTAGGCTCAAGCAGCGCAAACGATTGCACGTCGGTTTGCGCTTGTGTGGCGTCACCACGACCTGGAGCAAAGGGTACATTCACAGCCACACCAGCCTCTTCAGCCGCTTTCTCAATCGCCGCCGCGCCTCCGAGCACAATCAGGTCAGCCAAAGACACTTGCTTACCACGACGCGCCGAGTCATTGAAATCAGCCTGAATGGCTTGAAGTTCTTTCAGCACTTTGGCAAGTTCAGCTGGGTTATTCGCCGCCCAATCTTTCTGCGGCGCCAGTGCAATTCGGGCACCGTTGGCACCACCGCGCATATCCGATGCGCGGAAAGTTGACGCCGACCCCCAGGCAACACGCACCAGCTCGGCCACGCTTAAGCCAGAATCCAGGATCTTCTTCTTCAGCTTGTTCGCATCGGAATCGCTGATCAGCTTGTAATCAGGTGCTGTCACCGGATCTTGCCAGATCAGTTCTTCTTCAGGCACTTCCTTGCCGAGAAAATTGCCGCTGGGGCCCATGTCGCGATGGGTCAGTTTGTACCAGGCTTTCGCAAATGCTTTTTGATATTCGTCCGGGTTGGCCAGGAAGCGCTCGGCGATCTTGCGATATTCCGGGTCGAATTTCACAGCCAGATCGGCAGTAGTCATTACGGGCGGATTAAACTTGCCCTTAACATGTGCATCCGGTACGGATTTGTGCAGGTCTTTGTTCTTCGGTACCCACTGAATGGCACCAGCCGGCGAGCGGGTTTGCTCCCATTCATTGTTTAGCAGATTTTGCAGGTACAGTGAGCTCCAGCGAGTGGGGGTTTGCGTCCACGCACCTTCCAGGCCGCTGGTAGTGGTGTCTTCAGAGTGACCTTTACCGCACTTGTTCTTCCAACCCAGGCCCTGCTCTTCCAATGACGCTGCGCCCGGCTCTGCGCCCACACAGTCGCCTGGCTTACGCGCACCGTGCATTTTGCCGAAGGTATGTCCACCGGCGATCAGCGCGACGGTTTCCTCGTCGTTCATTGCCATACGTCCAAAGGCCACGCGGATATTTTTGGCGGAGCCCAGCGGATCCGGCTTGCCCATAGGGCCTTCCGGGTTTACATAAATCAGCCCCATGTGCGTGGCACCCAGCGGGCGCTGCAGTTCGCCTTCTCGGCTGTGGCGGTCACTGGCAAGCATTTCCACTTCCGGCCCCCAGAACACCAGGTCCGGCTCCCAGTCGTCGGCGCGCCCGCCAGCAAAACCGTAGGTTTCAAAGCCCATGTTCTCCAACGCAACATTGCCAGCGAGAATCATGAGGTCGCCCCAGGAGATACTCTCGCCGTATTTCTGCTTAACCGGCCACAGCAGACGACGGGCCTTATCCAGATTGCCATTGTCCGGCCAGCTGTTAAGCGGATCAAAACGCTGTTGGCCACCGCCACCGCCACCGCGGCCATCGAGCGTCCGATACGTCCCAGCGCTGTGCCAGGTCATGCGAATGAACAACGGGCCATAATTACCCCAATCGGCGGGCCACCAATCTTGCGATGTGGTTAATACTTGATCAATATCTGCTTTGAGAGCGTCCAGGTCCAGTTTACTGAAGGCCTCAGCGTAATCGAAGTCGGCTCCGAGCGGGTTTGAGCGCGCATCATGGTCGCGCAAGGGGGCCAGGTCTAACTGCTCCGGCCACCAAAACTGGTTGGATTTGGCTGCAGTTGGCGCCACTTTACCCATTCCGAGGGCGCCCTGCGGCTTGCTGCTCTCCGCGCCGACGGCGGCAAACGGGATGGCCATTGCCATGGCACCAGCCAACGCCGTGTTCATAATAAGTTTAGGGGTTCTCATAACCAGTCTCCTTGGATGTTGCCGCTGGGCGCGGCGTTTTTACTTGTTCAAAGCCGATTGATGACGAATGCTGGGCGTCAGTACAGCCGGGAACACTATTAATCGTATGTACTACCCTATCGATTGCCTGGGCGCTTGTGAAATTGTTTATTCCTATTGTATTGATTGGAAATATCTAATGCGCACTCGACGCTCAGCCGAAACCGTCTCGCCGGGCCACCAGCTGTGCCACTGCAGCGTCCCGGCCGTCCGGGTCAGTCACCAGGCCTTCATAGGAATACAGTATTTCCAGCCCTCTGGCGTGACCCAGAAGCGCGCCGGGTGCGGCTCGAAACCGGCTCTCTCGTGGCCCAACACCGGATTGTGCAGCATCTGTTTGTAACAGCACTTCGCACACTAACACACCACCCGGAGATAACAGCTGAAGGAGCTGATCCAGCAGGTCGAGCTTCAAAAAACGCATCTTGATGATGAGATCATAGCAACGGTCCAATGTCGGAAGCCCGTCATCGAGGTCGTGACAGATGCTGCGTATGGCAGCACTGGCCGGTTTGCACGCATTCAACTGCGCGAGCGCTGTGTCTGATATGTCGATAGCGGTTACTGCAAATCCGAGGCGTGCCAAGTACAAGCTGTTGCGCCCGGCTCCACAGGCAATGTCCAGTGCCTGGCCTGAATTGCCCAGGAGACCGGCCTGTTCAGCCAACAGCGCACTGGGGTGATTACGCTGGCGGTAGGCGCCTTCCGCGAAGCGCTGATTCCAGCGAATACGGTCTTGCTCGCTCACGGAGCGGCCCATAAGGCGTCACAAAAATTCTCTGCTATGCTGTCGTCAACTGAACAAGTTTGTGCAGACAGAATCAATACCGGCAATGGCAACAACAATATTCGTTTCATAACATGAAGATCTGGGTCGATGCGGACGCCTGTCCGGTGATTATAAAGGAAATACTATTCCGCGCTGCTGAGCGCACAGAAACCGAGTTGACCCTGGTGGCGAACCAGTTTATTCGTACTCCACCATCGCGATTTATCAGCAGCTTGCAGGTGAGTTCAGGGTTTGACGTGGCCGACAATGAAATTGTGCAGCGCATGGCCGCAGGCGATCTGGTGATTACCAGTGATATTCCGCTGGCCGACGAGGTCATTGCCAAAGGGGGCACAGCTTTGAGCCCACGAGGTGAGCTTTACACCCGGGAAAACATCAAAGCTCGCCTGAACATGCGTGACTTTATGGAAACCATGCGGAGCAGCGGGGTTCAAACCGGTGGCCCTCCGCCCATCGGCCACACTGAGCGCAAGGAATTTGCCGGGCAGCTGGATCGCTGGCTGGCGGCCCGCAAGCGTGGCGCGTAGCAGGTGCGCCTTACTTACAGGTTGGAAGCACTCCAGCGCTGAATAATTCCCTCGAGATAAAAACCGATACTCAAAAACCAGCCTCGAACCGGCTTTTCTTCGGCGTTCATACGTTTGAGCGCTTGAGAGCTCAGATACTGGCCGTCGTTTACTACGGCAAACGGTTCGGCCAGAGCCGTCACGTCATCCAGGGGGTTGTTACGCACTAGCAACAAGTCAGCCTGTTTACCCGCTTTTACCTCACCAAGCACGCGCTCGGCATTCAAGGCGCGCGCCGGATTAATAGTTGCGGCGGCCAGAATCCGCGACGCGGGCACTCCGGCTTCTTGCAGCAGGCGCAGCTCGTGGTGAAGAGCATTCCCGGCTGACAGATAATTGGTGCCCATGTCGGACCCAGCTAATAAGGGAACACCGGCCTGATCCAGCTGCTGCGTAATATGCATCAGAAAGCCCAGCTCGCGCTGCAGGTAAGCGGCACGTTCATCGTTGGCTGCCAACCAGCGTTTAACACTGGTATCGAACATGACTTTCTTTGCTGCCGGCGGAAAGCCACTGATGTCCAGGGTGTTAAGGTAGGCCTGTTTTTCATTGGCTATTCGTGTGAGGCGCTCAAAGGTCGCGAGGGTTGTGCTGACGGGCACCTGCAAGTCTGCCAGCCGCTGAACCACAGTGTTCAAGAGCAGCTCATCAAACTCATGTTGTAAAGGCCCCTGAAAAACCTCTTCCACATGCTCATAACTCTTCATGTTTTCGGCGCCCAGATAGTTATTCAGCGCCACTTCGTAAGGCACATGCCCTGTTACCCCGATACGAGCACGTTTGGCCTCATCAACCAGGGCTTCAAAGCTGCTTGCATCCAGCCCGCTGTACACCTTTATAAAATCATAGCCATCGCGCTGAAAACTCAGCACCATGGATCGAGCCCGCCGCGGACTGTCTACCCGAAACTCAACCGGTAGCCCAAAATCTCTGCCATGAAATATTGGTGATGCAACAAACAAGTCGCTGCCCAACCATTGGTCTGCACGAACCTCAGCTCGCCAGCGTAAATGCGCTGGGTAGCCATCCATAATGCGTACGGTGGTTACGCCATGCAATAAATGAGCAACCAGCTCATGCCGATCCGTGATGTGCACATGGGCATCAATCAAACCGGGTAACAGATAGGCGCCCTGGGCGTCGTAAACCTTGTAGCCATATGGCGGTTCGATATCGGCTGGATGTATGGCCTCTACCCGCCCGTTAGCAATCCACACCTGCTGATCGGCTATCACCTCTTCATAGGGCGGCGTCAATAGCGAAACATTCGTGATCACATAGGGCTTGCTGGCCGATACTTCCGGCAAGCCTTGCTGCTGGAACCAGCGAGGCGCATGCGCGGAAACAAAAAACAACAGCACTGCCAAACCAAGCAACAGCAGAAAAAACCAGAACAGCCGGGACAACCATATTATTATTGTCGCCATGAGCGGGCTCCACGCGCGGCGTTCAAGCCGCCGAGCTGTGATGATGCCATAAAAATGTGGGGTTTTGCGTGCGGTTCGTCCGCTTACTCAATAAACATTAGTGATCCACAGCGTCTGATAGGGCTGCACGACCATTGTCTGGTCCAGGTCTTCAATGAGACGACCGGATAGCAACTCCTTCCACTGTTCAAACGCAATCAGGTTGATATCAGCAATATGGAGCTCCACAGCCTGGTGACTGATATTGCTGATACAGAAAATGCTTTGTCTGCGGTCCATGCTTTGCCGCCAAAAGCCAAACAGGCGCGGTTCCAGCTGCAGGGTGAATTGCGTGGCATTGGGGTGAAAGGCTGGCTGCGCGCGGCGAGTATTCAGCAGGTGTTTCAGGCCGGCCAGCACTCTCGCTGGTAGCGACTCCTCATCCTGGAGGAGCGCTGTGATCTCGGCCAGCGGCCAGCGCTTTCGATTAATAGCCCGGTTGTGTCCAGCGTGTTCCATGTGCTCATAGTCGTTCTCAGTACCCAACAGGCTGTGTATATAGATACCGGGCACACCTTCCATGCCCAGCATAATGGCATGGGCGCACAGAAAACGTTGCAGTTGCAAGCCGTCCTTTCCGGCTTTAGTACCCGCAAGCGCATCCATCAGGCTAATGTTTATTTCATAGGGTTTGCGACCGCCATCATTTAAGCTGCGCCATGATACCCGCCCGCCAAATTGCTCCATTAGGCTGACCAGCCCATCCACCTCCTGCTGTTCCAGAATGCCCTCCACCGGACGCAGGCCAATGCCGTCGTGCGACGCGATGAAGTTGAAAAATGCCGTGCCATTCTGTGCTGGCGGCATACTCATCATCCATTGCCGCAGGTAGCGACAGTCGCCATTAACCAGGGTATGCACCAATAACGGAGGCAGGGAGAAGTTATAGATCCAGTGAGCTTCATTGGCATTGCCGAAGTAGTCCAGATTTTCTCGAGTGGGAATATTGGTTTCGGTAACGATAATCGCTTTTGGTTCAGTGTGCTCGATCAGCGTGCGCAACAGACGGACGATTTCATGGGTTTGAGGTAGGTTAAGGCTGTTCGTTCCGGGCTGCTTCCACAGGAAAGCCACGGCGTCCAGCCTGAACAGGCGAACGCCCTGGTCCAAATACAGCCGCACTACCCGACAGAACTCCAGCAATACCTTGGGATTGCGAAAATCAAAGTCTACCTGGTCAAAGCTGAAGGTACACCAGACCTTCTTTTCGCCATCATTCGTTTGTACAGCCTGCAACAATGGGCTACTGCGTGGCCTGACCACCTTGCTGAGATCCGGATTGCCATTAACCACGTAAAAATAGTCTTTACCAGGGTTTTCCTGCTTAATGAAGTTTTGAAACCAGTAGCTGCGCGACGAGCAATGGTTGATCACTAGGTCGGCCATCAGGTCAAATTGACCGGCGATAGCCTGCACATCGGCCCAGTCCCCCAACGCTTCATTAACAGTGGAATAATCGATAACTGCAAAGCCGTCATCTGAGCTGTAAGGAAAAAACGGCAGAATGTGTACGCCTGAAATTACGTCACTCAACCATTCACAGAAAAACGAGCGCATGGTTTGCAGTGGTCTTTCTTCGAAACCAAGAATACTGTCAGCGTAGGTGATAACGAGTACGTCTTGCTCTGACCAATGGTTTTCGTGTTGGCCCGCCACTTTCTGGCAATAGTCCAGGCGCATTTCAGAGATCAGCGAGCCTGCTAAAGCACTCTGTTCTGATTCGTCGAGTATTCCTTGATAAATGTTGTCAAGGTGGCTTAAGAGGCGAGCTTCAAGCCGTTGCTTCGCTGACTGCATAGTGCTCATTCAGGTCCAGAGGAATTGCCGGTGCAGGGCCGTATTGAAGCATGTCCTCTTCAACGGCGGCGGCCATTTTCTTCAGCACATCAGGTTTCGCGCTGATGACTCGATTCCAGCTTGGAATAAACGGTGTTTCCATGGGGTTGTCCAGAAAGGTGCTGCCTGCATGCATAATATTCTGCGCAAACAGCTCAACAGCTTTCTCCTCCATGTGAATATCCAGGTCCAGGCCATTCATCAGCGCGTCATTACGATAGGTTTCCACGAGGTCTAGCGCCGCACGGAAATAGGTGGCCTTGATGGTTCGAAAAGTCCCTGAGTTGAAGGTCTCCCCCTGGGTCGCGAGTTTTCTGAACAGCGCTTTACAAATGTCGATAGACATTTTTGACAAGCCTTTTTGCGCATCTTCGGCGGAAAGATCCTGGTGTTTATGGTCATAGTTGTCAGCGATGTCCACCTGGCACAACCGGTTATTGGCGTAGTTTCTGTGCATCTCAGAGAGCACACCAATTTCCAGCCCCCAGTCACTGGGAATACGCAGGTCCATTAATACATCCCGCCGGAAGGAAAACTCTCCAGCGAGTGAATAACGGAAGCTGTCCATGTACTGCAGGTATTCCAGCTCGCCAAATACTTTTTTAAGCGCTCTTAACAGAGGGGTGACCAATAAACGGCACACCCGACCATTGATATGGCCGTTGGCGATGCGAGCATAATAGCCCTTGCAAAATTCGTAGCTGAATTGCGGGTTAGCAACCGGGTAAATCAGACGGGCCAGCAACTCACGGTCATAAGTGGTTATATCGCAATCGTGCAGCGCAATGGCCTCCGCATTGGTGGCCGCCAACACATAGCCCATGCAATACCATACGTTGCGCCCTTTACCGAGTTGCTGGGGTGCCAGTTTAAGCGCTTTCAGTTCTTCATCAATGGCGCTCAGGCGCGGCCCATCATTCCATAGTACGCGGTGCGGCTGTGGCAACTGCGAAAAAAACTCAATGGCTTGCCGGTATTGCTGCTCATCTGCCCTGTCCAGACCAATGATGATCTCAGAGATGAAGCCCGCGCCTTTAAGTTCGTCTACAATATGCGGCAAGGCATCGCCTTCAAGCTCGGAGTACAAAGAAGGCAATATCAATGCCATAGGCCGCTGCTCGGAGAACTGATAGAGCTCGCGTTCCAAATTCGCCAGGGGCCGGTCGCACAGCTTATGCAGTGTGGTGATAACGCCGTTCTGGTAGAAGTCAGCCATAATAATGTCCTTGCTCAGGCGGGCACGCCGAGCTCGTCAAGTAAGTGTGATAAACAAAAATTCCATCCGACCGGGCCAATCTCTGCACTGATGACGGTGTTATGGCGCCGGTTGAGTCGAGGCAAGGGGTTGGAGGCTGAACGGATGACAATGGAGTAGTTCGCGGCGTCCAACATCGGCACATCATTCTGCGCATCGCCCAAAGCAATACTCACCTGGCTCCATGCCGAATTGGCTTTGCTGTATTCTTCTACCAGCCATCGCATGGCCTCTCCCTTGTCTCCGGCACCGGACAAATGCAGGTAACGCCCGCCCTGATGGACACGTAAGCCCTGTCGCAATGCCTGGTTGATGAAGCGCTGTTTTTTTTCATCGGTATCCAGCCACAGCAATGGTTCGGTGTACTCGCGTGAATTGGCAAACTGGGCGCCTTCCAGGCTTAATCCGCTATCCTCGGCGATGCCTGCAACGCCCATGGCAGTAAACGAGCGAAAGCAGCCTGGGAAGTCATGGCCTAATTGCTTGAGTTTTGAGAGTATTTCTTCACGTTTTTTGCCAAAGCGCTTAATCCAATTGCCACTTTCAATGAATGCGCCACTGGGACGGCGTGCAAAATATCCCGTAGGAATAATGACCGCGGCGCCATTTTCCACGGCCGCAGGCTGCACGATCTCCAATCGCTGTTGCATGGCAATGATTTCAGTTCTGGTTTTGCTGGTGCAAAGAATCAGTGGAATGTTGTGGCGCTTGAGCCGTTGCAGTGTGGGTATGGCGGGGCTGTAATCATAGTTGTCATGATCCAGCAAACTGCCATCCAGATCGGTAAACACCAGAATCTTGTTTATCGCCGTGTCCTCTCGGCAAGCTCAGTGTGCACCATAGTTGGGCGCCACACCGCAGTTTGCCTTTGTTTGCACCGTATTAGGCGCTTTGCTTAACGCTTAGCGGAGCAAAACGCCTTATCGAGGAGGACAATGCAGCCTTTGTGCCAGTTTATGGGCTGGCACATTCGGTTTTCTCAGCCGTTGTTAACGCTGCATTTGCGCACCGCCGTGAATGGCGGGCAAATCCAACGGTGTGACGATGCCGGCAGCCGCAGCACACACGGCTGGAATTGCGTTCACCACACGGTTGGCCGCCGAGCAATTACCACCACCGGCTGGGCCGGGTTCCACCGGGTCGTGCCCATGAAAGCTGACGACCAGCTCTGGGTTGCCTTTGATAATGCACTGATGGCAGCCCTCGCCTTCCGGTGGGTAGGGCCAGTCTGTGGCACAGTTATTATGGATACGAGTGATGTGATCGACCACGATACGAGGGATGCCGGCGCGCATGCCCATTACCTGGAAGCGGAACGCACCCTGGGTACCGGCTTCGAACGTTCCCATACCGGCTACATAAATAGTTTCCTCAAGCGGCCTGCGTTCCACTACTGTTTCAATACTATCCAGCGGGTATTCCAGCGCGGCCGCAACAATTTGGACCATGGGCCCCCAGACCAGCTTGAGCGAACTTTCCTCGAGCATACGCGGCAGCTGATCCATGGGCTGGCCAAAACCAATCACTTCGCGAACAACTTCTGGTTGGTCGTACAGGGCGTAGTTAAATACTTCCTGCATACGTATTTCTTCAATGTTGGAAACAACGCCACTGAGAAACACAGGCAATATGTCCATCGCCCAGCCCGGGTCTACGCCGGATACAAACGCGGAGCAGTTGTTTTGCTCGCACAACATCTGCACAGGTTCAATAGCTTCGCGAATACTGCCTTCACCTTGCGGAAACAGCAGCGGGTAAAACGAGGTAGACACCACATTAATACCTGCGTTAAGGCAAGCCAGTAAATCCATAAAGGCCGCTTCACCGCGAGTGTCGGCACTGGCGGTGTATACCACGCAATCAGCGCCCTGTTTTAGTAGCGTGTTGTGATCATCCGTGGCCGCCACGCCCAAAGGCGCAATGCCAGCCAATTCTCCTGCGTCTTTTCCAACTTTGTCCGGGTTGTGCACGACGACCCCGACAAGCTCTAGCCCCCGATGTGCCGCGACCGCGCGAATAGCAGGCCGACCTACGTTTCCGGTACCCCAGACGATGACTTTTTTGGTATTCATTGGCCAATAACCTTACTGCACAAGCAGACTGTGTTGTTTTGCCCGCAGACTATATCGCAGCCACTGCAAATTGGACTAATGACAAACGTTTTAAGTGCAGTTTCCAAGGCACGCGCAAGTCACAACGCCTACTTGCCGCACTCAGATGAAGCCCTGGCTGGCAATACAACGCCACGCAGAACTAGCATTTACTTTTGCCCAGCAGGCTCTTCAATCAATAGCAGTAGCGGCCAGCCCAACTGCAAAAACCAGAACAACTGAGACAATTGAAAAAGGACTTTTGAGCTTCTGAAAGGATTTAGCCGGGCTAAATTTGTTGAACAACAACAGAACTAAAAACACGACCAGAACACTGGCAAACAGTCTTCCCAGGATGTTACCTATAAAATACGCTTCCATTTCAACTCTCCCAGAATTGCCCGACGAATATTTGCTTCAATCACATAAACAAACTGTTCGAGCCAATCTTATACAACCTGATCTGTTAGTACAATATTATTAACCATTGTATTCGTTAGAGCGGCCAAGAGATGCCTCTTATTTTAGCGCTTAGATTGCAAGTATGTATATTTGTACAGTATAATAAGAGAATGCAAACCAGCAAGGATTCAGCGATGCGCATGCACAAACTTGTCACCACCCCCTCAATCGACGAACTGGAAGCCAAGATAGTTCGCCATTCACAACAACTCAACTGCGCCGAGTACGAGCTGCTGGTAATGGTGCGCGAGTTTGATATCCGCCAGGGTTGGAAACCCTATCACTTCAACAATTGTGCTGAATGGCTGGACATGAAGTGCGGCATTACTTACGACACAGCCAGAGAGAAAGTTCGCGTGGCTCGCGCCTTGTTTGATTTACCGGAAATCTCTGCCGCTTTTGAAAGCGGTGAACTCTCCTACTCAAAAGCCAGAGCGCTTACCCGGCTGGCCACAACGGAGAACGAAAAAGAGTTGCTCAATTACGCCATTCCCGCCACGGCCCGCCAGGTGGAAGAGCACTGTCGCAAACTGCGCAATGTGCAACGCAGCGAATCCACCGCGGACGTTAACCGCATTCACGCGCAGCGCTACCTTAGCCGAAACTGCCACAACGACGGCAGTATGACCATCAGCATTGAACTTACCCGCGAAGCCGGCGATCTGGTGATGAAAGCCATCGAACGTGCAGCCGCACAACTGGAACGCAACAGCAGCGACTTAAATTCAGAACACCTTATGGCACAGCAGGCTGACGCACTGGTGAGCATTGCCCAAGCCTACCTTGCTGGCAACGACTCCAAGCCCACCTCCACAGCAGACCACTACCAGGTAATGGTGCACGTGGACGAAGCCGCCCTGCGCGAACAGCCCGGCGCCAACTCCAAAAGCGACCTGCCGTTGGAATCTGTTCGGCGCCTGTGCTGTGACTCGAGTATTACTCCCGTTACCAAAGACGAAAACGGCAACCCGCTGAACGTAGGCCGCAAACACCGCATGGTGCAACCTGCCCTCAAACGCGCCCTGCTCGCTCGCGACAAATGCTGCCGCTACCCTGGTTGCACTCACGACAAGTGGCTGGACGCGCATCACGTGATGCATTGGATAGACGGCGGCAACACCAGCCTGGACAACACACTATTACTCTGCTCGCGCCACCATCGCCTGCTGCATGAAGGCGGGTTTACCATTCAGAAGGACTATTCCGGCGAATGGTATTTTCGAAACAGGGCTGGTAGCGTGGTGTTGGATGCGCGGGATTATGCTTTTGATGAGATAACGTAAATTATCTTTCGCACATTTTTTGAGGCGGTGGCCCTCAAGTTGATACGATTAGGTTGCGAAATCTGATCCCATCAACAAAAGGAACCACCATGAATGATGATACCAAAACCTTGAACA
>JAUIHW010000073.1 GCA_030431775.1 Gammaproteobacteria bacterium | reverse complement strand
GGCTGAAAATAATTGTTTCGCACAACGCCGCAGGCAATACCGGAGGCGCCAGCGCAAATCGAGGTTTTATCCAGTACCAGAATGTCAGAACCACTACCGCGTCCACTGGACTTCAGTTCAAGGGCCAGATGATAGGCCGTGCTAAGGCCGTGAATGCCGGCGCCAATGATCACGTAGGGTGAGTGTTTTGGAATAGCCATAGAAATTCCTAGCTGTTAAAGTTGCTGCAGCGCGTTGAGCCCGATAGTCGTGCCTGAGAATTCCTGCATGGCATCCAGCAGGCAGTGCCACAAATACTCACAGCTGCTGATGTCGCTCAACAGATAAAAGCGGGGGGCGCCACTGGCGGTATCTGTGCGTACAATAATGACATTGACGCGCGCGAGCGAAGTTTGCGCGATGTGATTGACAGCGAATGCTGAGCACCTTAGATCAACTGCACAGAGCTTTGCTAAAACATCGGGCGCCATATCGCCACTTAAGGCCAACCAGCAGTGACTGTGCAGGCGCGGCAGGTCATAACACGTCGCAGGCAGATCGACTAAGTCTGCCGCGAAAACCTTAGCCTGCTGCTGCAGGTCGCTCAGCAACCAGAATTCTGTATCGGAAAGGCGCAACAGGAGAGAGCCGCTGGACTGCAAAGCCGCCAGGTTTGCGCCGCCTGGCAAATTGTACCCCTGTGTGCGTAGATACTGCCCATCATGACCCGCCTTGATACCACAGCGTGGAAACGTGGTCAGGTCGGCAAGGCCCAGGTTTTTGGCACGGTTCGCCTCCAGTTCAACGGCCTGGTAGCGGGACACGAATTGGGCGCCGTTTGCGCTGTCGAACACGGCGTTTTGGCTCTTATGCCAGCGTTGCAGCGGGCTGCGTATACCCGCGCCACCGGTGATCGTAAATGGATTCATGCTTACTGCAGCTCCTGACGCCTGTTGTCCGGGTCGTAGAAGGGCAGCGCTGCAACGGTAGCGCTCACTCGTTGGCCTCCATCTACTTTGATCGTGATGGTTTGCCCTTCCTGCTGTGATCGCGGCGGCACGTAAGCCAGGCCAATCACCTGATCGGTAGCCGGCGAATAAGCACAACTGGTTACCCGACCAACCATCCGGTCACCGTCCAGGACCAGGTGGCTTTCCCTGGGGATCTGGCCGGACGGCAAGCTGCCCGGTAGCGTAAAACCGACCAGCATTCGCTGCTGATCCTGCTGTTGCAACTCCTGAATGGAACGCTGGCCCACAAAAAATGGTTTGCCGGATGACACCGCCCATTGCATACCGACTTCAGCCGGGTGACTCATTGCGTCGGTGTCCTGGCCGATGATGATGTGGCCTTTCTCAAGGCGCAGCAGCCGCTGGGCTTCTACACCAAATGGCTGCAAGTCAAAGGATTTGCCAGCGTCCATAATTCGGTCCCACAAGGCTTCGCCGTAAAGTTGTGGCACGTGGATTTCGTAGCCGAGTTCACCCACGAAACCAACTCGCAGCAAACGAGCGGGAATCTCAGCAACGTGCCCCGTGCGCACGGCCATGTAGGGGAATGCCGGCGCGCTCAGATCAATATCACTGCATAAAGGAGCAAGCAGCTTCCGTGAATTGGGCCCCGCGACATTCACGGCGGCCCAGGCTGAGGTGACGTTACTGACGTCAACGTGCAGCTGCCATTGAGAATTCCACTTCAGCATGCTCAGAAAGACGCGGTCGACCCCACCGGTTGTCGCGGTTACGTAATAATGTTGCTCACTCAGCCGGCAGGCAACCCCGTCATCGATTACCACGCCAGCCTCATTGGTCATTAACGCATAGCGGGCCCGACCGGCTTCCTGCTTCAGAAAACCGAAAGTGTATAAACGATTCATGAACTCCGCTGCCTGCGGCCCCCGGATCTCTATTCCGCCAAGCGTCGACACGTCAATCATGCCAACATTGCGCCGCACATTGCCAGCCTCGCGCTGTATGCATTCGCGCGCCGCGTCAGGTGCGCCGTAGTAACCCGGCCGGTACCAGGCGCCAGCCTGCATCATTTGTGCACCGGCCTCGAGGTGCCGATAATGCATAGAGCTGCGACGTGCTGGATAAAAGCTGCGCCCAGCATTGTGTGCCAGAAACTCGCCGGCAAAAGGCGGGCGTGCAGTAGTCACGCCAGTTTCTGATACACTGCGTTCATTGGCTTTGGCGACAACACGAGCCGCGGCCAGAGCCGAATGGCGACCCTGCGACGGGCCCATTCCACAGGTAGAGTAGCGCTTTACCAGCTGAATGTGTTCGAAGCCATCTTTAGTGGCATTTACCAGGTCGGCTATCTGCAGGTCTTCATCAAAATCAACGAATTCCTTTCCTTTCGGATGTTCAACAATAGGCCAGGCGCTATTGGGAACGGGTGACGAGGCAGATGCCTGAACAGGCGACTGCTGGCCACCATGAATCCTGTTGATGGCGTTCGCTGCTGCCACTTCGGCATCCTTTAGAACCTCTTCAATGGTCCAGCGGTTATTAATAGAGCCCGCAATCTGAACATTGGTTGGCAGCCTTTCCAGGCTGAAGGTGGCGCTGCTGTCATCGTATAACAAGCTGGCACCTCTCTGACAAAGCAGCTGGTAAGCCGGTGTGTAGCCAACGGCCGTGCACAACAAATCGCAATCAATGCACTCTATTTCACCTGTTGGCCTATCAACTCTGCTGAACTCCACAGCCGCCAGATGCATACCATCCCGGCTCGCACGCGCCGCCGTCACCTGGCAGTTTTCAACGATTCGAATATTTCGGCGGTTGACCGCAGCCTGCCATCCATCCGCTGGTGGCTCAGGGCGCGAGTCTACAATTGCACGGACATCAACGCCGGCATCAATCAGGTCCAGAGCCAGAGCGTAACCTTCAGAACTGCCGGTATATACCACAGCGCGATGCCCTGGCTTGACGGCATACAGCCGCAGCAGACGCTGCGCAGCGCTGGCAAACATGATGCCGGGCAAATCGTTGTTGTGAAACAAGGCCGGCTGCTCCAGACTGCCGGCGCATACAATGCACTGCCGGCAGCGCAACTTGTGCAGTCGTTGCGCTTGCACGATTGCCAGCCAGTTATCTTCATACAGGCCATTGACCGTGGCATTCATCAGGAGCTCGATGTTCTCATTATCGACGATGGCCGCCACCAGCGATTGTAGCTGCTGGGTGGCGACGTCATTGTCTACCGCAAAGCGCGCATAGCATAGAGAACCGCCCGGTTCAGGGTTTTCATCTACCAAAGTGACCTGCAGGCCGGCATCAGCGAGACTCAGCGCAGCGCGCATTCCAGCGGGGCCGGCTCCCACGACACAAACATCCGTAAATCGATATTTTTTGTCGAAGAAAGCCGGTTTGTGCGCGGTGTCCAGGATGCCGAGGCCGGTTTGGCGCCGAAAGAAGGGTGCCCACTTTTCCCACATTCCCCGTGGCCGAAAAAATGCTTTGTAATAAAACCCGACCGGCAGAAAGCGGGCCAGCTTGCCGACCCAGGCCAGCCTGTCGCGTCGCAGGCTGCCAGAGACATTTTGCGGCAGCACCCGCAAACCCTGCTGAATGAGTTCACGGTCAGCGTGGGCGTTCGGATGGTTCGGTAGCTGAACCAATGTATTGGAATCCTGTCCGGCCATGGAGAGAATGCCGCGTGGCCGATGGTACTTAAAGGACCTGCTAAGTACTTTGCAGCCGTTGGCCGCCAGAGCGCTGGCTATGCAATCACCCTGCAGCCCCGTGAAAGGCTGGCTGTCGAAGTGAAAATCCACTGTTTGCTGGCGGTTTAAACGGCTGCCATACGGCGCATCAAGACGCATCTCCGCCGAGTTGCTCATGCCTGCTGCTCCGAGAGATACTCCGCAACTGGCATCGTCCGCAGGATTTCATTGTTTCGCGTGTCGCGCTCGGCAAGAAACCAGTAAGCGCTGGCAGTGTGGCACCACCACTCAATTACCGGGCCTGCCGGATTGCGGTGAAAAAAGATGTACTCGGCCCAATCGCTTCTGCTGCTCTTCGCCGCGTCCGGCATCGCATGGTACTCGCCGCCGTAAGTGAATTCGCTGATGTTACGAGGGCCGTTTAAGGGACAGTTGAGAATCTTCATGCCAGGCTTTCCGTAGCTCAGTGACTCGCAGCCGTTGCACCGGCTTCATTGACTTGCGTGAAGCGCTGAAAGCGCGCCAGGTCAAATGGAGCGATTAAATCGGGTACCCGCTGGGTGGCAACCAGTTCCGCCATCATTTTGCCGCTGATGGGCGTGGCTTTGAAACCCCAGGTACCCCAGCCAGCGTCCAGGTAGTAATTCTTCACCGGGCTCAGACCCATGACCGGGCTGTAGTCAGGAGTCATGTCAGTAGTACCGGCCCATTGTCGCATCACTTTTGCCTGCGCCAGGAAGGGAAACAGCTCCAGGGCCGCTGCAGCCAACGCCTCCTTCTGTTCCAGAGTGGCCTGTGTCTGATATCTGGGGTAGGGGTCTGAGCCACCACCGATCACGAACTCGCCGCGTGAGGTCTGGTGCACGTAGACGTGCAAATGTGGGGAGCTGACGTGCGGGTCCAGCAGAGGTTTGTAAGGCTGAGTGACCATGGCCTGCAGCGGATAGGATTGAATCGGCAGGGAAATGCCCGCCATGTTTGCCACCACACTGCTGGCCCCGGCTACCGCCTGAACAATTGCGCCGCAGTGGATGCGACCGCGATTGGTGCGTACCGCGCTGACTCCGCCATTAGCGATCTCTATGCCCTGTACTTCGGTCAGCTGATGAATTTCCACGCCCCGATCGCAGGCGCCTTTGGCGTAACCCCAGGCGACGGTATCATGCCTGGCTGTCGCACCGTCGGCATGCCAGAGCCCGGCGAGTATGGGGTAGCGGCAGTCTTCCTCAACGCGTAAATGCGGTACCAGCTCACGAATGGTTGTTACATCCACCAATTCGGAGCGAACGCCAAGGTGTTGATTTACTTCGGCGCGCCACCGAAAACTGCGCACCGCGGCGTCACTGTGTGCAAGTGTCAACTGGCCACGGTTCTCATACATGATGTTCATACCGAATTCGTTACTCAAGTCCTGAAACAGACGGACCGACTCTCGATAAAAACGGACACCTTCCTCGGTTAAATAATTGGAGCGAATCACGGCGGTGTTGCGCCCTGTATTGCCCGCGCCCAGGTAGGATTTATCGAGCACGGCTATATTTCGCACACCATGGTATTTGGCGAGATAGTACGCCGTAGCACAGCCGTGACCACCGGCACCGATGATCACGACATCGTAGTGTTTTTTTAACTCAGTGGTGCGCGGAGTCATGTGCCGCCTAGCTGGATAACTTCGCTTGAAACCGTATTTCAGTAACGCAAAAGGCACGTGATGAAAACCGTGATAAGGGTTGTGTCATGGTAGAAAGCCCTTGTCAGGAGAGCAACGAAATTTGGCTTAATTACATAGTCTAATAGCTGATCCAACCGCGACTTATACCAGTGGCATTTATGATAAGCTGACGCCCCATGAACATGCCATGCGACTACCGGATCGGAAGAGTATTTTGAGCGGATCAATAGGCCCCTTATTGCCGGCCGATGAAGAATTTAATCACCAGGTGGTTGAAACCTTTGCCAGCGTGGGTCAAAGTGACCCGGCCTGGGCTGAAAAAGTTTGTGGTATGGCCGCAGCGATTGATGGTTCCCTGCAGATCGGCTTTGGCTTCGGTAAATACACCAATCGTAACGTAGTGGACGCCTACGCTGGCATTTCACGCGGCAAGGAGCAATGGGTCGTTCGCGCAAGTCGCGCACTGAATGAAGATCCGGGCACAGTTAATGCGGGCCCTGTTCATTACCAAATCATTGAACCTTTGCATAAGGTTCGCATTACGCTTGCAGCCAATGAAGCGCAACCCATTGCCTTTGATATTCTGTTCGAGTCGGTTGCTCCTTGTGTCATGGAACAGCGCGAAGACCGTCGTGACATGCATGGTTATCGCAAAGCGACGGATCAATTGCGCTACCACCAAACCGGGGTTGTCAGCGGCTGGCTGGAAATTGCTGGGAAGCGAACAGAAATTACCGCTGACCGCTGGGTTTCCACACGCGATAAATCTTGGGGCATTCGGCCACAAGTTGGTGTACCCATTCCCGATATGGAGCCCGATTTTCATCAGCAGGTACCTCAAGCGCTGGCCATCTGGAATCCATTACTTTTTGTTCGGGAAGATGGCAGCCGCTACGCCTTCCACCATTACTTCCTGCAGTTTTCCGGCCCAGGCTTTATGCACCGCAAAGTACAGGGTGGGGTAGAAAACGAACAGGGCCAAAGTGAGCTTATCACCGGCATGCGACCTGAGCTGAGCTTTGACCCGGCCAGCAAGCGCCTGCAGCAGGGCTGTTTCTGTTTTGACATGGCTGATGGCAGTCAACGGGAGATGACTTTCAGCAAGCTGTCCGAAACCGGCTTCTACCTGGGTGCTGGCCACTACCACGGCGGTGATGGGCAGTTCCATGGCAGCTGGCGAGGCAAGCAGTTTCTTGATGGCGACCACGTCATTGACGCGACACAGGCCAGCGTACTTGAACGCTATAAGCAGTTTCGCGATTGCATGATTCGGGTGGAAGATCCGGTAGGCGGTGGCATCGGTTATGGCAATTGCCAGACTTACGTGCACGGTGCGTGGCCTGAGTTTGGACTGGACGGTACTGAGCCGCAGTATTAAAGAGTTGCAGAACAAATGAATTACGCGATGGGACGCGCATACTTGTCATTGTTGTTTTACGCTTACTTGAAGTCTTTCTAAGTGTTTGACGCATAGTCCTTGGCAAAATCAAAGCGGCGAAGCCAGGGTTTCAGCTCATCAAGCTTAAGTGGCTTGGAGAACAAATACCCTTGGACGATATCGCACTCCATGGACTCAAGCAGCCGTAATGCGGCCAGGCTTTCCACGCCTTCGCAGACAACGCGTTTTTTGAAACGATGGGCGAGGCTGATCACGGTGGAAACAATCGCTCTGTCGTCTGCACAATGCTCCAAATTTTCGACGAAGGACTTATCGATTTTGATCTCATCAGCCGGGATATTTTTGAAATAGGCCAGCGATGAATAACCGGTACCAAAATCATCAATTGACACTCTGATACCGTGCTCACGCAGGCGCTGCAGTATCGCGTAGCTCAACTCCGGGTCTTCCAACAGTAAGCTCTCAGTGACTTCCACGGTTAGCAGTTCAGCTGGCATCTTCCAGATCGCTAGCGCATTGAGAACAATATCCACGAAGCTACTGAAACGAAGATCTGATGCTGATGCGTTGACCGATGCGCCGAGCGGTTGCTTTAAAAAACTCAATGAACGCAACTCACGGATTACAGATTTAACAGTCCATTCGGTGACTGGCTGCATCAATCGCTGCTTCTCCAGCATGGCCATCAGTTGTTCTGTATCAACCGGCTTTGTCCGGCCCTCCGGTTGCCAACGAAGCAAAGCTTCTAAACCGCAGGGCCGCCGAGTCGCGAGATCTACTTTCGGTTGATAAACGTAGCTGATTTCCCCTTCGGCCAATGCGCGGTTTATTGATGTCCGATCCAGGTCGGGTAGCGAGGACTCCGCTGTGCTCAGGCCACTTTCGCTTCCATTATCGAAGCGGTAGTTTTCCTGAGAAATCTGTGCTGTCTGGGTCGCAGTCTCTGCCTTTGCCAGCAGGGTCGGAGGACTGTGGCCTTGGTTCTGTGAGGTGGCAATCCCAAATACGCAAACTGGTGAGACAAGTTGCCCATCAATATTCAGCGGCTCTTGCAAAAGCTGATTGATTTTCTCGGCCGCTACAGGTATCAGTTTTCTGGATTTAAGTCCGGGTATCGCCAGTGCGAACCTTGTACGGTCCATTTGAACCAGAAAGTTTGCTTTCTTCAGCGATTTCTTAATTCGCTCCTGGAGTTTAGAGACTGCGATATCCCCGGTTCGATAACCCAGTGAATGATCAATTGTTGAAACATTTGTCAACTCAATGACAATCAACACCAGCAAGCTGCCTTCTGCTAAAGCACTGGTCTGGCTGTCAATATACGTGAAAAGCCGCTCCCGATTGATGCGAACAATGCTATCAATTTTAGGGCTAGATAAAGAGGTCATCGGTTTCTAAACCGTAGGCTCCTTCTTCTAGGCTGCGAACAATTTCTACCGGAGGCTGGCCGTTGTCGCCTCCAGTTTCAGACAAGTCCACATGACGGTTTTCTTCGATCGGATTTTTGTCAGCGTCCGCCAATAAAACGACTCGTGGCCTTAATCGCCGATATCGATACTCGGCCACAACCATGCCAACTTCACCGCTCGTTAGCTCTACCAAGGTTCCTACAGGGTAGAGACCCACAGCCTGAATAAATTCATCGACCAGCACATCCTGGTAGGCAATGTTACGCAGGGAGTTCAGTTCACGAACCGCCTCCGCTGGCGACATGGCCGCACAATAGACTCGATGATTGGTCATGGCATCATAGCTGTCACAGATCGCAAGCACGCGGGCAGCAAAAGGAATATCCTCGCCTTTTAAACCCGCAGGATAACCAGTACCATCAAAACGCTCATGGTGATGCTTCACCGCGATGAGCACCGTTTTAGACATGTGCTTTTGTTCTATGATGTGGTTCAGGCTCTGAACGACGTGCCCTTTAACCAACTCTCTGTCTTCCGTTGTAAGCCGGTCTGCTTTATGCAACACATCATCCGGTACCGATACCATCCCGGTGTCGCATAACAGACCCGCCATACTGCAAGCCGCAATTTCTCTTTTTGGCATTCCCAGCTGGCGGCACAATGCAGCTGTCCAAATAGCGGTTCCCGTCGCGTGGTCAAAGAGATAGTCTTTACGTCCGCGCATCTTTTGCAGCAGCATGCACGCATCAGGGTTGCTGATTACACTGGAGACGATGCCTTCCACCGACTTTTGGATTGCCGGCATATTGATTTCCCGCCGGCTTCGCAAATCTACAAATAATTGACTGACTGAGCTTTCAAAACTTTCAAAAACCGTTCTCGCATTGACAATTTCTTGATCGAAAGTGTTCTGGTCAGTGTATTTTTGGCGACGTACTGGCGTTTTCTCGCGTGCTTTGTTTGCCACGACTGAGTCAGGCAGTCTTGGAGATTTGCCGGAGTCGATGATTACGTAGTCACATAACTCCATCAAAGTATGCCGTTCCTGGTCGTCCTGAACGGTAAACCCCTGCAGTAGGAAAGGGGAGTCCTGCCATGGACAGTCCAATTCCGCGACGAACATACCGATGCCCACCTCAAATGCCGGAATTTTGACAAACTTGCCCATTTATACTGCTCGAGTATTCCTTACCTGCTGAAACGCCAGTAATTTGTCAGTACTGAACGCTTACAACCTTCCTTGCTGCCGGATCTATTTTGATTCGCCACCTTTAATTTATAGTCGCAATTGCAGCTACTGGCGAATATCCCAGCGTCTACTGAGACAGCGGACATAAAAAACGCGGAACATGTTCGCGTTGTTAGTTGAGACTACGCGCCTGCTCGTGTTGCCAAGCTCTCGGCCGCAATATATGCAAAAGTAAACGCCGGCCCTAAAGTTCCACCACCGCCGCCGTACAGAGTACCCGGAGCACCCACACCCGCGGTATTACCGGCGGCGTACAAGCCGTCGATGCGCCGGTTAAACACATCGATAACTTCTGCGTGTTCGTTGACCCGAATTCCGCCGCAGGTGCCAAGACACCCTGGTGCCACTTCGGCAGCAAAAAACGGGCCGGTGTCCAATGGGGCTAGGGTGGTTTTGGGACTGGCCTCGCCATGCCGATCATAAGCGCTTTCGCCGCGGTGAAAATCGGGGTCCTGACCCTTGCGGGCAAATTGATTAAAGCGCTGCACGGTATTCGCGAGGCCGCTTGGATCGACGCCGGCTTTATTGGCCAATTCGGCCAGTGAGTCGGCCTGAATGACCCAGTCGGGCAAAGCCTGGTCGGCGGTTTTTCCGGCAATGCTGTAATTCTGCCGTACCTTGGCGTCGAATATCGCAAAGGCTGGGAGGTTACGGTATCCCAGGTCTCCCCAATTCTCCCAGGCCAAAAAGCTCTGCCAGGTTACATCATATGCCGCTGCTTCATTGGCAAAGCGTTCGCCGTAGCGGTTAACGCAGATGCCGCCCGGATGGCGCCGCTCTATTTGTGCTGACAGGGATATACCGCCGCGCAAATGGCCATTGCGTTCCGCATCTTCCCGGTAAGCCACTTGGTGCCAGACCTCATTCATGTTGCGCAAATCGGCACCCAGCGCCATGGCCATATGGATTCCGTCGCCGGTGTTGCCCTCACACCCCCAGGTGTAAGGGCAGGGGCCACGCAAAAAGTGCTGCTTCATCACCGGGTTACGCTCGAAGCCGCCAGTGGTCAGAAGCACGCCCCAGCGTGTGCCAACCCGAATCAATTGATTATTGCTGGTGAATTCAACCCCGGTTACCCGGGTGCCTTTATCGCTTGTTGTAGCGATAAGCCGCCGGGCAGGGGAATTGGTCAGTACTTCAACGCCCGCTTCTTGGCATGCTGAAAGCAACATAGAGATCAATACACCGCCGGCCATGCCTCCGCCGGCCTGCTCTGGCTCGATGGAACGCCCACGCACATTGGAACCTGGCCACTCCGGATGGTAGTCGGACACTTTGCCAAGTAGCTTAGACACCTGCCAGCGAATGTCCGTGCTGGACTCAATAAAATCCAGCATGCGTGGGCCATGCTCGAGAAATGCGCCAATTAACGCATCGCTGGCCTGCCCCTGGGAGAGCTTTCGCAAATATTGAAGAGCGCCTTCACGGCTGTCTTCAAGCCCTTCGCGACGTTGTACATTATTGTTGGGAACCCACAATACTCCACCTGATACCAAGGTGGTGCCGCCCGGCGTATTGAGCTTCTCAAGCACCAAAACCTTCAGCCCAGCTCGTGCCGCATGCAGAGCCGCGCACAAGCCGGTTCCTGAACCGACCACGACCAGATCGACCACACGGTCGAATTGCTCGCCGGGCTCAGCGTGAGCTTCCAGCAGTGGTGCGGCGGCAGCGGTTGCGGTCAATCCCGCAACAAAGGATCGGCGTTTCATTATTCTCTCTCTTCTGGCCCGGCTGGCCGAAGCATACCACCACCAGTGCAGAGCAGACTCGTGCAAACAGGCCTATTTTGCGAACCTGTAATCAGCGCCTTAACTAAAAATCAACCGGAGTGGCCAGGTCCGGATTGCGGGTAAGGGCAATGTCGTCGCTGCGTTGCTGCAACAAGGGCATGAATGCCGTATCGGGAATTATCCAGAACTTACCCGCTTCAATACCGGCAAATACCTGTGCGGCGAACGAATCTGGATTGGCACCCGCAGCGACGTTGCCGGCGACGGCATCATGGAATTGTTGCTCTTCTACACCCAGAGTAAATTGCTTACTATCCGGCCGCAGGCGATCGGATTGCCAAATTTTAGTGGCCACTTCAGCCGGGCAGAGCACTGACGCCGTGACTTCAGCCTCCTCGAGTGCGAGTTCTTTGTATAGGCTTTCAGTAAGCGCAACAACCGCGTGTTTGGTTGCCTGGTATTGGCTCATGAATGTGCCACCGCCGAGCAGGCCGCCAATGGACGCGGTATTGATGATGCGGGCGCTGTCGCTCTGAGCGAGCAGGCGAGGCACGAAATGGTGCAAGCCGTGAATAATACCCATCAGGTTCACATCAATGATCCAACGCCAATCCTCCAATGGGCGTTCCCAGCTCTTGCCGTCTACCAGCACGCCAGCATTATTGAACAGTAGGTGTACCTTGCCATGACTTGAATAAACCTGCTCGGCAAACTCACCAACGGCGTCAGCATCGCGCACATCCAAGTGGTAGGCGGTGAACAAGCCGACGTCGTCGCCAAGGCTTTTACTGACACGCGCAAGCCCAGCTTCATCTACATCGGCTCCGATGACCTGCATACCTTGTCCGACAGCATGGCGCACCAGCCCAGAACCAATACCGCTACCTGCGCCGGTAACCACGCAAACACGACCAGTTAAATTGCTCAAGACTTTCTCCAGTTAACTGACAAACAATATGCTCAGTGCACGTCGACTACCGCAAACCATCAACGAACGAGTCGCTGCCATAGTATAAGAAATGCGGTGAGCATTAAATGGGGCTTGGCTGGCGCGAATTGTTAACTGGCTCTCGGAAAATAAGCGGGTGTAAATTACCGTTCATGTGGCTTAACCTGTTGAAAACATTGGAATTCAGGCCGAAGTTTTCAACTTTCAATGTCAAGCCACCTGGAGCGCCAGAATTTTCCCCATATCAAAGACGGGATTATTGGCTGCAACTCGCCTGAAGTCATATTCGCCCTGCATATTGACGTGACGCCAGGTGATCAACGATCCACTTTTTATGGCGGCCAGCATATCGTCATGCTCTTCTCTGTCTTTCGTATTCAGTAATTCCTGTGACAGATATAGGGCGTTCCATAAGACGATGGCATTCTGGATGAGCACCTTGCAAGCGGTGGCGATCTCCTGGTCCTCAAGGCTGCCATCCTGGAATTCCTGATTGTTATCGAAGAATACCGCTTTCGAGAAGCGGTTTGCGAGTTCAATCTTGTTGAGTTGCTTCTCGATGCGCTGGCGCAGTTCCAGATCATCGAAGTAGGTCAGTATGAACCGGGTTTTTATCACGCGGCCAAATTCCTTGAGCGCCTTGTATAAAGGATGGTCATTCGCGTAAGAACTCAGTCGTTTGAACAGCTGCGAGGCACTGCTGTATCGCAGCTTGATGGTGGCCATGAAACGCAAAATATCATCCCAGTGGGACAATATGAGCTTTTTGTTGACCGTGTGACCCGGCAGAATGACATCGCCCCGGCGTTGATGCACGCCCTTACTGGAAAAGCTGGACAGCGTTTGCTTGCCAACTTTCTTGAGTCGCGGCGCAAACGCCGTATCGATCAGATGCGTGGCCGCGAAGATACACTCGGTATAGCCGTGGGTATCGGTCGAATGAATATCGCTTTTGATCACCTCGTTTTGCATCAGCCCATCGATCACGTAGGCCGCTTCGCGTTCCGATGCGCTGATGACCGTTGAGTGGAACAGGGCATGCCGTTCGTCTATGAACGTATACAGCGTGACCCCCTTGTCCTTTCCGAAGTACTTGAATGAATGGTTGGCATGCAGACAGTCAACGGCCACATTGACCTTGCGGCCGTCGCTACTGGTGTGCAGTTGCCCGGGCTCGTGCTGGAATGCGTTGGACAGGGGTAATTTGTCCATGACCTGTAGCAATTGTGTGTTGGCTGCCTGGATATTCTTCAGGCTGAAACACCAGTTGACGGTGCTTTTCAGCGTGCTTTGGTTAATCCCCTGAGAAATTTGCGACAGTTTGTGGATGCCGATGTTACAGCCTTTGCCCAGAATGCCAGCGAGCACTGTGTCGTCACTGGGTTTTAGTTTATGGTGTTTGGGGCTCAGATGCTTAAAGCAGGAAATGAAGTTACGAATTTGACTGATTTCTCGTAACACCTGCAGCACTGATACGATCCCGTTATCCACGAGTGTCTGACCCACGAAGCCGTCCTCACTGAACGCGGTCTCTGGCGTACGTACCTTTGCAGTGCCTTTCCTGTCGAAACGAAGGTGTTCGTTGTTACCGGATCGGATGCGGTCATTGACGCACCGATAACTGGCATCGAGTGTTTCCTTCAGCTCCGCAAGCACCGCAGGGCCGTCTGCAAACTTCGTCAGGCCGGCCATGGACAACAAGTAATCGCGCTCTCTCAACCACTGTTCTAGGGGTATCAAGTAGTCCTGAATGGCACGGTAGCGGTAAGAGTGTCGTAAATTCAACTTGCCAGCCTTTACCGCCGTAGCCACGGATTTAAATAACAGGATCTTGTACAGCGAGATCCGCAGCGTCTCGCCTTCGGGGAAGAGGGCTTGCTCTTTTGGACAAAGAAAGTCTAGCGGGGCGCTCTTACCCAGCAGGCCGTCCGTGTCTTGAAAATACTTCACGGCAGCGAGTATGTTGGCGTCTGACGAGGGCGTATCGAATTCAAGTGCTTTCAGAATCGGCGACGCCTTGAGCTGCAAGCTGACGGACCTTTTCTCCAGTTCATCGTAGGTTCGTGCCGTGTCCGTTTGCTGCTCCAAAAAGAGTTCACTTTGTTGTAGCGCTTCTCGTACCTGATCACTCTGCAATGCCTCGTAGTCCGTCAACAGCTGCTCGATCTTCGCTATCCTCTCGGATGCGGATAAACTCTCATTGCGCGTAATGACGGTAATCTCATCCAGCACATGCTGTGCGCTCTTGCGGGCCTTGGTAACGATACGAATGGCTTCTTTCCGGGCAGCCCGTTGTTGCAGATCGCTCCGGTCCTCCGCATTGGCAGCGGCATTGATGGCCGACTGGGTGCTCTTGAGCAGGGTATCCATCAACACATCCTGACGGAGGCTGTACTGGTGTTTGATAAAGGCGAGTAAATGGAGGTATCGTTTCCAGCGATTGGGGAATTGCTTGAGCTGTGCCAGTGTGGCCTTTTGCACCCAGGTGGCATAGTACTCGGTAGCTTTTTCCGGGAGATCAAGCAATGTGTACGCCGACTCGAATTGCGCAAAGTAACGGCCGAATGCGAGGCAAGACTTCACGTTTTTCTTGATCCCCTTGGTCTGCCGAGATTGGCTGATCGTCTTTGCCTCACCCAGCAGGACAGGTAGTCCGTCTGCCGCTTCGAGCATTGCATCCAGGGCCTCGCAGTCACCTGACTCAAGGCCATTTTCTAGCTGTTCGAGCCAGGCAGATTCCACAATGTTAAAACTGTCGGTGATAAGGTTAGCCAGTTGATGATGTGTCGGGATCTCGATACGCTGTTGCCAGCAAAAGTCGACGGCTACAGCGAATATGCGTTCCGGTTTGATCTGCTGCTCGGCCTGTAGTTGCACATGCCTGGCGATGTACGCTGCGCTGTCGGCGTCGAAGGCTGTCCAGTCCAGGAGTTCGCGAATACGGATTTGGTGTTG
>JAUIHW010000072.1 GCA_030431775.1 Gammaproteobacteria bacterium | reverse complement strand
GAGCAGCTACGCCACAAGCTGTTAACCGCTGAAGCCCACATTGGGATAGCTGAAAAGGCCCTGGAAGGTATAGCGCCACTGAGTGCTGCTGAACAAACGACAGAGGTCAGCAGTGAGCTGTCTGGAATCACCCGCTTCTGGCAGGAAAAGCTTGAAGAAGCCACCGATTTGCAGGCGACTGTGCAACACCAACTGGAAGCAAGGCTCCAGGCTCGCAAAAAGGAGGCAGAGGAAGGCGATTCGGTTTTCGGCAATTTCTTCCAAGACCGCGGCCTCAGCCTGGTGATGGGTATTGGGGCCGCTATCGTAGCCTTTACTCTGATGAAACTGCTGGGTTCACTATTTGGCTATGCTCGCGAGCGCAGTGGGGTCACGCGTACGTTCAAAGTTCGTCTCAGCGCGCTGATTTTTAATGCCTTGAGTGTAGCGATATCGCTTGGTGCGATGCTCTACGTATTCAATGCACGCAATGACTGGCTGTTGCTCGGCCTGGTAGTTTTGTTTGTTATCGCGCTCTTGTGGATGGGCCTGAAAATGATTCCGGAAATGCTTGAGCAAATAACCTTGCTTCTCAACCTGGGTGCCGTGCAGGAAGGGGAGCGGGTGCTGTTTAATGGTGTTCCCTGGCACGTGAAAAAGCTGGATTTCTATACCGACCTGGAAAACCCGGCATTAACCGGCGGGCAGTTTACTTTGCCCGTTCGTGAACTGCTGGGGTTGCATTCCCGGCCGGCCAGCGATGAGGAGGTTTGGTTTCCCAGCCGAACCGGTGACTGGGTAAAGATGGAAGACGGGACTGTTGCGAAAGTGGTGTTTCAAAGTCCGGAAGTTGTTCAACTGGTTGAGCTGGGAGGGGCGCGTCAAACAATGACCGCACCGGCATTTTTTGAGTCGGCACCTACCAATCTTTCGTCCAATGCGCGCGTGGAAGTTGTGTTTGGAGTTTCCTACAAACACCAGGCCATTGCGGCGCGGGAAATCCCCCAAAAGCTGATCGCTTTTGTGGAAACAGGTCTGCTCGAAAGTCTGTTGGACAAGGATGAGTTGCTGGACGTCAACGTCGAGCTGATGGAGTGTAACTCATCGTCACTTGACTACGAAGTGGAAGCGGACATCACCGGTGACGCAGCCCATAAGTACGAAGACGTGGAGCGCGCGCTCACTCGTTTATGTCTGGAGGCCTGCAATGAATTCGGCTGGGAGATTCCCTTTCCCCAGATTGTGGTGCACCGCGAATAGCATTAATCCAATGTGCCGAACATCCAGTCATACAGCGGCGTAATGCTGCCGTAATTACCATGGTGCATGTCAATGTGGTGGATATGGTGTTTGGTTGTCAGATAGTCCACGGTTTTAAACGGAAACCTGTCCAGATTGAATTTGGTGTGATTGATGGTATTGAGCTGAGTCCAGATTACATACCCCAGTGCGGCCACCACAGCATGTATTTCACCCATTAATCCGTAGGTTAGAAACAGCGACAATGCAAAAATAGCCAGGCCGATAAAGGTTTCGGTCGGGTGGACGTAGTGAGAGTCGGACCAGGAAACATCACGCGCCTGGTGGTGCAGAGCATGCACTTTTCGCATTGGCATCCAGTTGCCATGGAACCAGAAGCGGTGTGTGAGGTAATAAATGAAGTCGTAAACCAGAAGGAGCACAATCACATCGGCAAGATATCGCCAAGCCGGCAGGGCCGACAGCGTCAGGGTTAACGGCGCGGCGACCAGCAATAGAAAAAGGTGAACGCCACTGCCGATCTTCATATTTGCTTTGGCGATGGGCTTCCATTTTGGATTAGCCATTTTAGGCTTATCCTGCTCGCGGTTCCATTGTCGCATGCGCGCGACGTCAGCATTCCTGAATGCCAGCCATACGCCTGCTTTTGTTAACGCGATGGACGTTACCAGCCATACTAAGGCTGCGCCCCAGTTGTAGTAGTCTGAAAACCATTGAATGATTGAGTCCATTAAAGTGTCCGTCTGCTCATATTTCTGTACTTACGTCTATGTCTTAGCCTATGACTCAGGCTCTGTGAAAGGCTGACCGTCTGCCTGAGCCAGGTGTTGAGTCAGGGCCTCGTTCCAAAGCCGGTGCCAATAGCCTACCAGAGGCTCGTTGCTTCCCGCTACCAGGCTGGTCAGAGCACCGGATTCCAGCCCGCGCTGGCATAGCTCCGCCGCTTGTAAATCCTCATCGGCAAATATTGTCTCGCCAAACCGAAAGGATTGCATTGCCTGCTCGCGCCGTGCAGCGTCTTCCTCTGAGTTTTCGGCGCCAACATACACACCGCTGTAATGCACGACTGCTTCGCCCGGAAGCGACCCAGGTTCAGCCCGAATCAGCTGAGCTCCACCGGCTACTGCGACCAGCACAGTACCGGGAAACAGCGTGTGATTGATGGCGCCCGGAAAGTGATCCGGCCAATTGTGCTCAGGCAGGTCGGTGAGCTTACCGATGTCGTGCAGGGCAAACGCCCACCGTGTGTGTTCTCCATAGTAATCGACGACCCCGTGGTGGCTCATCATCGGTGCCAGACTGTCACGATGCAGAGACTGAAAATGGTAGCCCTCATTACTGAGGTTTACCACCAGTTTCCAGTTTGCTTTTACTGTGTACCTGCGGCTGTCTAAGGTTTTCATGGTTGAAAAGTCAAATGCCTGCAGAGCATCGTCGATGGTTTCCAGAAAGCTGTCGACTCGCTGTTGTGCCATATTTGGGTCCATGCCGACCACCAGAAGACCAGCTCGGTCCGACACTGGCAGCCGGGTAAGGCTGGCGTGTTCGACGGGCCGCACATCCGTAAACGCCTGCTCGTCGCGTCGGCCTATCAACTGGCCGTTGTTGGCGTAGGTCCAGCCATGAAACGGGCATGAGAACCTGTCATTGATACCCCAGCCATCAACGAGCAGGGCGCCACGGTGTTGGCAAGCATTCAAAAACGCATGAAGCTGACCGTTACCATCGCGGGTTAATAGCACGGGTTTCCCAAGAACCGTAACTGTTTTGTAGGAGTTGGGAGTGCTCAGTTCGCCGCTAAAGCCGATGACCTGCGGCGTTTGCATAAACAAACACTCGCGCTCAGCGGCTAGGTGCTGCGGCTCGATAAAATGCGCCACAGGTACCTGGTGAGCATCACCAGTGTCTGTCGTATTACTTTGTACTCTTGCCAGCAAGCGTGCGCAGAAAGTACGCAGATCCTCATTCATGGCTGTATTGTAGTGAACTCGGCCGGTTTTCCGGCTAAATCATTGGCAATTTTTGCTGCATGGACAGCCTTTCAGGCAGCGCTTATGCTTCCCCCAGGAGGACCCATGAGCACAGCACCCCTTAAGCATCAGGCCGATCATCCACTGCCGGCGGCGCAGGTGTCGCACTGGCATGCAAGTACCGATGTATTGATTGTCGGCGGTGGTGGAGCGGGTATCAGTGCTGCGATCGAAGCAGTGGACAGCGGTGCCTCGGTGACTGTTCTGGAAGCGGCCAGCGCTGCTGGTGGTTCTACCCAAATGGCCGGTGGTCTGATTTATATGGGCGGCGGCACCCCAACGCAAAAAGCCTGTGGTTTCGAGGACAGCGTCGATGATATGTTCAATTATCTGCTGCGAGCCAGTGGGCCAAATGCTGATACGGCCAAGGTTCGCCTGTATTGCGAACGCTCGCTGGAACACTATGACTGGCTGACGCGCCAGGGCGTGGAGTTTAAGCCCGAATATTATCCAGGCAAACACACGAATACGCCCAACTACGCAGGCCTCATGCTAACCGGTAATGAAGAGGCCTGGCCGGATGTTGAATACGCCAGACCGGCACCGCGTGGGCACAAGCCACTGATCAAGGGAGACCACGGCGGCATTCCTCTGATGGAAAACCTGATTCGCTCTGCACGTGAAAAAGGGGTACAGATTACTTGCGACGCCCGGGCACTGACGGCAACTGTGGACGACAATGGTCGGGTTTGTGGGGTGGTGGCCAGAGTGAATCAACAAGCTCGCTGCTTTCGTGCAAGCCGTGGAGTCGTCCTTTGTGGTGGCGGTTTTATCCTCAACGAAGCCATGGTACAGCGGTATGCGCCGCGCCTGGCGCTCGGCAATTACCCGAATGGCAACCCTAATGATACCGGTGGCGGCATTCGAATCGGTGTCGGCGCCGGGGGGGCGACAATCAATATGCACGAGGGTTTTATTTGCACGCCGTACTATCCGCCCAAGGAATTTCTGAATGCTATTCTCGTTGATGGCAGTGGGCAACGCTTTATTAATGAAGACGTCTATCACGGCCGCATGGGTAGTGCGATTCTGGACCGTCCTGAGCAACGCTATTTTCTGATACTCGACGGCCGTTTTTTTGATGTACTCGACCGCCCGCCAATGGGCGGCTACCCGGTTGCCGGCACCGGGGAGACGCTGGCGGAGCTGGAGGCTGAGTTGCAGTTGCCGGAAACCGCACTGCAAAAAACCGTAGAATTATTCAATCATTACGCTGAACGCGGTGAAGATCCCTTGTTCCATAAGGCAGCCAAATACCTGCAACCGCTGGATCAGCCGCCGTATGCAGCTTTTGATTTTTCGCTCGGTGCCGGTGGCTTATTTCCCGTCATGACATTTGGTGGGCTGGATACCTTGCCCACCGGCGAGGTGCTGACGATCGAGGGTAATATTGTGCCAGGACTCTACGCCGCCGGGCGTAATTCCGCCGGTATACCGCGTTGTGCCGCGGGTTATGCCAGCGGCATGAGTATTGGTGATGCAACCTTTTTTGGGCGATTGGCTGGACAATCCGCCGCGCGCGGCAGCTGAGGTTACATTCCCACCGAAAAACCACCGTCCACGGGCAGTGTCTGCCCGGTAATCCAGCTCGCCGCGGGCGACGTCAGGAACAACACGGCTGCGGCAATGTCCTCCGGCTGGCCGGAGCGTTTGATTCCCTGACGGCCGAGCGTGTCTTTGACCAGGTCCGGCATGTGCTCAAAAGTGAATGAGGTCAGATTACTGTGCACCAGGCCAGCGGCCACGGCATTGGCGCGAATGCCCAGTTCACCCCAGCAAATGCCCAGGGTTTTCATCATTTGCACTAAACCGGCTTTGGCGGGCCCGTAGGCGGGCGTAAAGCGTGAGCCGAAATACGAAGTCATTGAGGCAATACCCATTATGCTGGCGCCACCGGGGAACTCGCTGGCCGCGAGCAGGCCCTTGCAGGCCGCACTCAGGTGGTAGACGCTGTTCAAATGAATCATGATGGATTCATCAAATCCTTCCGGTTCCCACTCGTTCATCAGCGTGCCGCCGGCGTTAGCGACCAGAATATCCAGCTTGTTCAGTGTGGCTGCCAGCTGTTGGAGAGCCGCGAGATCTGTCACATCAAGCTGCGTGTAGGCGCAGGCACTTAAAGTGTCGGATGCCTCGTAGTCGCTCAACTGCGCTTTGCGGCCGGTAATATGCACGGCAGCGCCAGCGTTCAGATAGGCCTCGGCAATTGCTCGGCCAATGCCGCTGGTGCCACCGGTAATAAGTACGGAAGCACTTGAATAATCGAATGTAAGTCCTTGAAACAAATTAATTCTCCTCAGGCAGCGATTTGGCGGCCCAGTTGAACATCACCCTCGATCGTGGTGCGATTGATGCGCCGCTGAACACCCGGTGGCGTGCCTCGGGCGCAGTGCATGGCCCGCCAGTTATCCCATAGCACCATGTCGCCCTCCTGCCACTGGTGCCAATAGTGGAACTCCGGTTTGCGGGTGTGCGCCACCAGTTCGCGGAGCAAATCATCTGCCTCGGCGGGGCTAAGGCCAGCGCACTGTGGCTCCAGCACGCGGTCGAGAAACTGCTCGACCACTTCCAGAACCTTGCGACCGGATATGGGGTGAGTGACCACAGCCGGGTACACCGAATCGTCAAAGTCCGGAAAGCCGATGTCGGCAGGCTTTTTTGCCAGATTAGGACCGGGCTCATAGCCTTCCAGGTCAATGAATCGCCATTTCACCCTCTGCATTTCGAACTTGTAGACGACTTCGATGTTCTCCAGCCGTGTTCTTACGTCCTGACTGAGCGCATCATAAGCTTTGGCAAGGTCGCCAAATCCGGTTTGGCCATCTTCGCTGGCCACGGTCACGGCCCTGAGTACAGCTCCATGGTTGGGTTTACCGGTGTAATGCAGGTCCATATGCCAGTCCAGGCGGCCAACCACTTCTTCACCATGCCAGAATGCCGTTTGGTGCTGATCCTGGTCGCCGCCGTTGACCAGTTCAAACAATTCCGGGAACTCCGCCGACGTTTTAACCTTGAGCGGGTGCATTTCCAGTGGGCCAAACAGGCGTGAGAACTCAATTTGCCGCTCGGGTGTTATATCCTGGCCGCGAAATACCAGGATGGCGTGCTCATACCACGCGGCTTTCAACTCCTGTTGCAATACGTCAGTGAAGGGCGCATTGATGTCAAAATCCAGCACTTCTACCCCCACATTTTCCAATGGCGACAGCGTGAACTGGCTGTATTCAGTCAGGTTTGCCTTGCCCATACCAGGCCCCTTGCTTGCTCGTTTGCGCACAAGCTTACCATCGGCCGATGGGGCGGCGGCAGCGCCCAGATGACGGGATGGTTAATTTACTGCAAGCGGCGACGCACACTGCGCATAATAGATCGATAATCATTGTAAGGAACCATCATGCCGTTAAGCCCGCTGGACGATTTTCTGGCTCACCAGACACCGGACACCTTTGACCATGTGTACACTGGCGACCGAAATTTTTACGACCGCTACTATTTCAATGTACACGGTTGCAGCGACGAGCTGTTTTTGATCACGGGTATGGGGCAGTATCCCAACCTCGGGGTCATTGATGCCTTTGTCACCGTGTCACACGGACACACGCATTACAGTGTTCGCGCCTCGCGGGAGCTGGGGAACGACCGCTTGGACACCAGTGTTGGGCCGTTTAAAGTGGAAGTGTTGGAAGGTTTGCAAAAGCTGCGTATAAGTTGTGCGCCCAATGAGCACGGCATTGATTTCGAATTGATCTTTGATGGTTTCGTGCCGGCCCTGCAGGAGCCTGTAACTTACCGTCGTACCGGCAACCGCCTGACCGAGCACACCCAGCGTTTCGCCCAGGTGGGCAACTACAGCGGCTATATCAATGTGGACGGTCAACGCTATGAGGTGACGCCAGATCGCTGGATGGGGGCACGCGATCACAGTTGGGGCATTCGGCCCAACGTTGGGGAAATGGAACCCGAGGGTATCAAAAGCAAGTATCGTGACTTTGCGACCTTCGGGCATTTCCACAACTGGATTCCGGCACAATTTCCTGACTACATGATCAAGGTGTATTTTGATGAAGACGGGCAGGGTAATCGCATGCAGGAGGAGGCGGTGAAAGTGCCCCGCCTCGGTCTGGATGAGCCGGTTATTCATCTGGGAAGCCCGATCGCGGATTTCACTTATAAGTCTGGTACCCGAGAAATCAGTAAAACCATTATCACTTTTGCAAATTCCGATTTACGGCTTGAAGGCACGCCATTGCGGACCAACTATTTATTGGGAGGCTCGGGCTATCGACCGGGTGAGCCGCATGCGCTCGGTTGTTACCAGGGATCACTGGTTGTCGCCGGTGAGCGCTGGGATATGAACGACCCGGAACAATTTGCGCAGATCCAGGGGCTGAATGAAATGCTGTGCCGTTGGGAATGTTCCAATGGGGATGTTGGTTTTGGTATGCATGAGAATTGCGTGTTTGGTATTTATGAGCCGTTTGGTTTTGACAGCTGGGAAGCCGTCGCACCATGAACACAACGAATAAGATTTTTCTTGCAGTGGAGGTTAGCGATGGGCTTGCAGACTGAGCGCGTTGTCGTAGTAACGGGTGCCAGCCGCGGGGTGGGCAAAGGAATTGCTTTGGCAATGGCGCGGCCTGGGGATACTGTTTACATCACCGGAAGGGCGCGCCAGGAGGGGCAAACCTCATCCTTGCCGGGCACTATTGATGCTACCGCGCAAGAGGTTGAAGCGCGCGGTGCTCGGGCGGTGGCGGTTGCCTGTGATCACAGCGACGATGCGCAGATAGAGGCGCTGATGCAACAGGTAGTCGCTGAACAAGGCCGCCTGGATATTCTGGTCAACAATGTTTTTCAGGTGCCGGATGATCTGCAGAGTTGGCAGCCGTTCTGGAAGCGGCCGATTGCTGAGCATTGGCGGATGATGGTGGATGTGGGTATGCGGGCACATTACGTAGCCGCCTGTCATGCTGCGCCACACATGGTGGAGCAACGCTCAGGCATGATTGTCAATATATCCTCACCAGGAGCGCGCGCCTACCTGCATTCAGTGATTTACGGCATTGGCAAGGCCGGTGCAGACAAGATGGTTCAGGACATGGCCAAAGAATTGAAGGACTACCATGTAGCCGCGTTCTCGCTGTGGCCGGGCATTGTAAAAACCGAACGCCTGCAGCCAGCACTGGAAGCAGACGCATTACCGGCTGATTATGAACCACTTAAACCCGGAATGGAGTCGGCTGAATTTCCCGGGCGCATTATCGATGCAATCGCAAACCAACAAGACTACATGCGTTTCAGCGGCCGTGCCTGGTGGAATTCTGAGCTGGCTCAAGCGCTCAATGTCACTGATGTCGATGGAAATCAGCCGGCGTCGTACGCGCCGTTCATGGGCTCACCGTGCGAACCTTCAGACGCGATGATCACCTGACAAAGAGGCTAAGTGTTAGAGCTGGTGCACAGCGAATAAGTAAAACACTGTGAAATAAACCCGGTTTTCGCCCTGAAACCGACCCAAAAATGGCCGATTGCGACCTTTGGGCTTATATTCGATACCCTTGTTGTGTTAGGATGCGCGTTGCAGAAAAGGCTGGTGGGCTCATTTTAAGGGGTTTAATGACTCCAATAAGGCCCAGCCATACCTCTTCTTTGACTATGATTTGATTCTTGCGAGCGAATCTTAAGTCTTGCATCAGTGTGCGATTTGGGTTTCGCCCAATAAGCTGCAAGTGCATATAAACCGTCGGAAACCTTGAGAGAGTATTATTTCTTCTCAGCGCGATCAAAACAATACGTCAGCCTCTGCGAAATGCAGGGAGCCTGAAGCACAAGCCAAGCAGCGCATACTGCTTTCTACGCACAGCTACGCTGCTGCGATCTGATTTATTTCGTCAAACCACCGAGGAGTTGTTTATGTTTAAACAAAAAAAACTCACTACAGCTGTTGCATCTGCGCTGGCCGTAGGAATGACCAGTAGCTTGGCCCACTCACAAATGCTGGAAGAAGTTGTAGTGACCGCCACCAAACGCGCTGAGAGCATGCAGGATATTCCTGTGGCCATTCAGGCGATGAATGGGGATTCAATGCGCCAGCTCGGTGTTTCTACGTTTGATGAGTACATTGAATTTTTGCCCAATGTTGTCAAGCAGGGACGAGGGCCTGGCCGGAACGAGATATACATTCGCGGTGTGGCGACCGAGCAATCCAATACCACGGTTTCTTCTGTTCAGGGCTCTGCCCCTCAAGTGGCTCTTTATTTGGATGAGCAGCCGGTCGCATTCGGCGGGCGTAACCTTGATGTGTATTCTGCAGATATTGAGCGTGTCGAGGTTCTTCCCGGTCCTCAGGGTACGCTGTTCGGTGCCAGCTCCCAATCCGGTACCTTGCGTTTAATTACCAAGAAGCCTGTGCACAGCGAGTTTCAGTTCGGCGCGCGAGGAGATTTCGGTTCGACGGCTGGCGGTGAAGCCAGCACATCGGCCGAGGTATATGTCAATGTGCCGTTTACGGATAACCTGGCATTTCGTGCGGTTGTCTACAGCGATAACCAGGGCGGCTGGATCGACAACAAGCCGGGCATCTGGAACCCGAATGATTCTGAGTTGATCAATGTCGTGAACCGAAACCAGATCGCACTGGGCAGTTCCTTTATTCAGCCAGACGCTCAAGTAGTGCGTTCGGAAAACGGCGAGTTGGTTCAGGACGACTGGAACGATGCCAGTTATCGCGGTGGCCGGTTCGGTCTTTCCTGGGACATTAATGATGACTGGAATCTGTTATTGCAACATACCCAGCAGGAACTTAACACCGAAGGTACCTGGGACTACAGCCCTGTTCTTGGTGGCGAGGAGTCATCTCAGCTGTACTCTCCTGACCAAAATGAAGACGAGTTTGGCCTAACGACCTGGACATTGACCGGGCGGATCGGTGCGCTGGATGTGATCTATACCGGCGGCTTCCTGGATCGCGAGGTGTTTAACATCACGGACTACACCCTGTATACCTTCGGCGGTGGTTATCAAGCCTATTACCTGGGAAGTCCGGCTTCGTATGGTGCTGGTGCGGAGGTATTGCACGACTTTACGAAACAGTACCTGGACAACACCACCAGCGAGCGCTTCACCAACGAGTTTCGTATTAACGCCGATATTGGCGAACGCTTTAGCGTCACAGCGGGGGTATTCGTAGACGATATTGAGACCAATTCAAGCGGTGCATTCCAGTATTTCGGTGCAAGAGATGCCGGGTTCGATGTTGCAGTTACGCCCGGTGGCGGTGGAGCCATTGCTACCGATTTCCCGCGTCGAGGTGTCGGGAATGTTAATCCGCGAGATGCAAACACAATCTTTATTAATGATTTCAGTCGTTTTGAAGATCAGGTAGCTGTTTTTGGTGAAGTGACTTTCAATATTACGGAAACCTTTGGAGTGCGTGTTGGTGCGCGTTGGTACGATCTGGATTTTCTGTTCCAAGGAGCTACCGGTTCGTCTTTTGGCTGTAAAGGCGCAGATCCTGCAGGCCTGCCCGCGGCCCGCCCTGCAGGCTCACCAGGGCTGGCGGGTGCTACTCAAGGAGTTCGTCCAGATGGCACCATTGGTTGTGACGGAAACTCATTTGATAACCATGTGACTCAGCGTCTAATCGACTTGGCACCCACAACGGCAAACTTGGAATCAGATGGCACAGCCAACCAGTCGGACACCATAGTCCGAATATCAGCAGACTGGAAGTTCAACGACAGCTCGATGCTTTTTGCAACGTTCTCCGAGGGCTTTCGCCCACAGGTGACCAACCGCAATGCAGGCCAACCAGCGGCGAACCAGAGCGGTCCTTTTGAAGGCTTCATTGTGCCAGCGATTGCCGAAACCGACGAAATGACCAACTATGAGTTAGGCATTAAAGGCGATTTTCTGGATGGCCGCTTGCGATTGAACGCGACCTACTACTACTCCGAAATCGATGAGTTGCAGACTACACGCTTTGACCCATCAAATGTGGCCTTCCTGGTATTCATCGATAATATCGGTGATGCGGAAGTGCAGGGCATCGACATGGATTTTGCCTGGGCAGCCACCGACAGTCTGACGATTTCCGGTGCGGCCAGTTGGGTAGACTCTGAGCTGACCCGTTTGAACGATGAGCTGGTCGGAGTGGCCGTGCCGGTAGGTAGTGAATTGCCTTATACCGCAGATTTCTCATTTAATGTCAGGGCACGCTACCAATTCCCTCTTGACAGCTTGGGTGCAGACGGCTACACCCAGGTGGCACTGGCTTACACCGGCGACAGCAAAGCCGGTATCGTCGGTAATGCATTCCTGGCGGAAGATGTAACCCGTCGCGTTTACGGTCGCTCTAGTGGCCTAGAAATAGCGGATGAAGGAGGTACCTTTGGTGCTCCACGTACGGCAACCAACCTGCCGAATACCTTCGGGTTAACCGCTGATGGGCAAAACTTCCGTAACGGGCGTTACGTGCAGGAAGCCTACACGCTGGTGAACTTCTCCGCCGGGTTCCAGAAGGATAACCTGGGGGTTGAGCTTTACGTAGACAATGTGTTCGATGAACGCGCTCAGAACTTCATCTCGACGTTCGACTACGTACCTACAGTCACCACCAACCGGCCGCGTACTGTCGGTTTGCGAGTGTCTTACGACTTTGCCGAATAAGGTACTGCGAATAAGGTACTGAATTAAGCACTGCAAAGGCGGGCGCAATGCCCGCCTTTTCTTTCTGTGTTTGCTAGTATATGGCTTAAGTTAGCACTCTGATCTGGATACCTATGCACCCGGATGTCGCGGCGATCCAAAACATGGCGATGCAAGGGCAGTACTCGGCTGCACTGGAACAATTGCAGACGCTGGACTCTGCCTTGCAACAAGAAGTCGACGCACTGTATATCAAAGCGGTTTGTCTGAGAGCGCAGGATGAGCGTGCTCAGGCCCTGCAAACACTCAAGGTGTTGCTGCAACAGGATCCGGGTCATGTGCGCGCCTATCAGGAAATAGGCCATGTGCATGTAGCGGCGAAGAATGCCACGAAAGCCATCGAAGGTTATGCCGAAGCCGTGCGGCGAGATCCGGCACTGTTATCCAGTTGGAAGCCACTGGTCACACTGTACAAAATGGCGGGCGACCAGGCTGGAATGCAGATGGCCCAGCAACAGCTTGCCACACTGGAGCAAATGCCTCCGCCGTTGCGGGCTGCCAAAAGCGCTTTAAACCAGGGAGACCTGGAGAAAGCCGAGGCAATTTGTCGGGAGTTTCTGCAGAAGAATAAGCAACACATTGAAGGTATGCGTTTGCTTGCACAAATCGCCCTGGAAGCAAAAATACTGGATGACGCCGAGTTTATTCTGGAAAGCGCGGTGGAGTTTGAGCCTGCTCACATTGGCGCGCGTTTTGATCTGGCCAGTGTGCAGTTGAAGCGGCAGAAGTTCGGTGCGGCGGAAAAAACTGCCAATGCGCTGTTTAGCGAGCGCCCGCAGGATCTGGAGTGCAAAACGCTGTTGGCTTCTGCGCGTTTAGGGGTCGGCGATACGTCGGCAGCCATCACTTTGTATGAAGAGCTGGCCGAAGCCAATTATCAGCTCAGGAATACCTACTTATTGTTGGGCCACGCTTACAAAACAGCTGGCAACCTTTCGGCAGCCGTGGCCGCGTACCAACAAGTGTATCAGCATGCGCCGGATTACGGTGACGCTTTCTGGAGCCTGGCCAATACCAAAACCTATCAATTCACGGATGACGAACTGGCGCATATGCGCGACTATGCTGAGAACTCTGCAACCGCGGCTGTGGATAAAGTGCACTTTTCTTTTGCGCTGGGTAAAGCGCTTGAAGATCGCAAGGAATTTGCTGAATCATTCCAATACTATGAGCGCGGTAATGAACTGAATCGAAAATTACTTCAATACAGTGCGCCTGATATTATTCGTCGAGCGGACCGGCAGCGTGCACACTGCACCGCAGCTTTATTCGAAGAGCGGGCGCATGCAGGCTGTACGGCCGCGGACCCGATCTTCATCGTGGGCCTGCCGCGTGCTGGTTCCACGCTGCTGGAACAAATTCTGGCATCACATTCCCAAGTGGATGGTACGCTTGAATTACCGAACATTCTAAGCTTGGCCCGTCGCCTTCGCGGTAGGGCAGTACCCAAGCCAGGGGAGGAACCACAGTACCCGCGGATACTGGCAGAGCTTGATGAAGATTATTTTCGTCGTTTTGGTGAGCAGTACATAAATGACACCCGCGTATTTCGCCAGAATGCGCCATTCTTTATTGACAAAATGCCGAATAACTTCCTGCACATTGGTCTGATCAAACTGATCCTGCCGAATGCCAAGGTCATAGACGCACGTCGTCACCCGATGTCCTGCTGCTTCAGCGGCTTTAAGCAACTGTTTGCCGAAGGTCAGGAGTTCACCTACGGGCTTAAAGAAATTGGCACGTATTACAAAGCCTACGTGGAACTAATGGACCATTGGGACGATGTATTGCCAGGCTTTGTGTTGCGTGTACAACATGAGGATGTCGTTGCCGATCTGGAAGGCCAGGTGCGGCGCATGTTGGATTTCTGTGGCCTCGAGTTTGAACAGTCCTGTGTTGAATACCATAAAACCGAACGCAACATCCGCACACCCAGTTCCGAGCAGGTACGCCAACCGATCTTCACCACCGCGTTGGCACAATGGAAGCACTATGAAAAACACCTTGATCCATTGAAAAAGGCGTTGGGTGAAGATGTGCTTTCCCGCTATCCGATCTGACCTTGATTTTTTCGCAGAGCAACAATTTCATCTTCTTCGCCGTGCCAAAAACCGCTACTCACGCCGTTCGAGAAGTGCTGCGCCCACATTTGGGCGAAGAAGACTGGGAGCAACAGCTTTTGTACGGGAAAATGCTGTCCCCCATCGCTGAAATTGCTGCGTTGGGGCATGGGCATATCAGCTTGCAGGATATTCGCCCGTTCGTGGCAGACGAACAGTGGCAGGCGATGCACAAGTTTGCCGTGGTGCGCAATCCGCTGGATCGCTTTGTATCGATTTGTGCCTTTCTGAATCGGGATAACCCGGAGTTTGCGCGTTACCCGATACAGTGGATGAAAGCGGCTCTGCGGCGGCCTCGCTTTCGCCAGCGGGTATTGGTGCGTCCTCAGTGTGCACAATTGTGTGATGCTGAGGGCTCGCTGGCGATGGACACCCTGCTGCGCTACGAGCGCCTCGATGAAGAAATGAATAAACTGCTACAACAACTTGGGCTCCGCGAAGCCCGTCTGCCACAAAAAAACACCTCTGAACACGCGTGTTATCAGGAATACTATCAAGACCAGGAGTTGTTGCGGTTGGTGAGCGAGTTCTATCGCCAGGACTTTGCGCTGTTGGGTTATTCCACTACGCTTGAGTAAACCGTGCATGCTCCTCCGGGTTCAGTGCAGCACGGAGAATTCGTTGCATGATGATCGGGTTTACACCCACATCATTGCTGTGTGTAACCAGAGCACGCGGCCCCGGCGTTAACTGTTGTGCGGTTCTATCCAGCAGTTTACGGTAAGCAGGCCACCCTGTTGGGGCCATGCCATGCAGATGCCACAGCTCGCGCCAGTCTTTGCATAAATCATCCAGAAGTCTGCAGTATTTTTTAACCGTTGCGGCATCGTTAGCAGAGTTGCCTGTGAAATCAGCGATCAAACTGTTGCACAAGGCGTCCATTTCACCCGGTGCCATGACTGGTGCGGAGTTGAAGCGCTCGGTTTTCA